>JBBQZQ010000069.1:0-19170 GCA_038207565.1 Mycobacteriales bacterium | reverse complement strand
GTCCTCGCCCAACGATCGATCACGCTCAGGGCGATTCGGCTTGAACAACCACGTGCGCTCTCGCGATCCGTGCTCCAGCCAGTCGTGCGAGTGCATGCCCTGGGTCTCCACGCCCGCGCGTCGCCAATCGGTGACGTCGATCACCGGCCAGGGCTGTGACACGACGCCATTGTGCCGGGTGCGCGACCACCCCGGTCCGGCGGCGGATGCGCGTGTCCCGTTGATCTTGGACGGGCCGGTTTGTTCGTCCAAAAGAGGCGTGTGAAGTGAGCGTGTGCGGACTTTTTGCGGACTAAACCGAAGTCGATCAAGGTCCGAAGCTCGAGTGAGCCGCTTAGAGGCCAGCAAGTACGGGGAAACTGGTGGTGGGCCCCGCGGGGCTCGAACCCGCAACCTACGGATAAGCCGATCGGGACCCCGACGGCGACCTTTTCGGCTATTTTGCGTGCAAATTTGCAGCCATAGTTGCGATCGCTCACCGGTGATGACGGGTGATTTCCGGTGATGGTAACCGCCATGTAACCGCCGCGAAGATCAATTTGACGGCGCGGATCGACGAGCGGGGATGCCCTCACTCACGTCCGTGGTGCACGCTCCGGCGGGATTCGGCGGGGCGGCAGTGAGCCCGCCGGGCCAGTCGTGCACAGTAGCAGCGTCAGCGCCTCGACGTGTGTGCGCGGGCGGACGATCGTGAAGTGTCGGCGCTCGAGGGGTGGCGACTTCGGTGAGCCCGAGATGGACCTGGTGCAGCTGCGCGCCCTGCTGGCCGCCTGCAAGTCCAACGCCCTGCTGGACCGTCGGGGACACACCGCGATCATCCGGCTGCTGGTGGACAGCGGCGGGCGCCGGGTGAGGTCGCCGGGCTCACGCTGGGGGACGTGAACTTCGAGGACGACGTGGTGCACGTGATCGGCAAGGGCCGCCGCGGGCGGGCGCTGCCCTTCGGTCAGCAGACCGGGGTCGCACTGGGCCGGTACCTGCGGGCGCGGGCACGGGACCGTTGGGCGGCGCGCCCGGAGTTGTGGCTGGGGGAGAAGAACCGCGGGCCGTTGAAGGCCAACGGGATCAAGCTGATGTTGCGCCGCCGCGGGGCCGCGGTCGGGATTCCCGGGTTGCACGCGCACATGTTCCGGCACACCGCCGCGCACCGCTGGCTGGCCGACGGCGGGTCGGAGACCGACCTGATGCGGATCATGGGCTGGAAGTCCCCGGCGATGCTGCACCGCTACGGCGCGTCCGCGCCGACGAGCGCGCCCGCGACGCGCACCGCCGTCTCGGGCTCGGGGACAAGCTGTGAGGCTATCGGCGCCTTGCGACAGCGGAATGCGGTGCGATTGAGTTGCATCTGCGCCCGCGGAGAAGCCGGTCTGCTCGCCGTGCGCGCTCGTCCGGTTTGCCAGGACGCCATCGGGGCCTGGCTCGCGTTCGAACTCCGCCCGTAGGTCACGGCGGGCTGGCGCGGTGGCCTCGGCGCGGTCGGCGGTGCGGGCCCAACAGCCCGACCGCGCCCGGGCTCAAAGCATGATGAGCGCGCTCATCGACGCCCTCAGCCACGATGTCCCGCTGTTCTGACCAAGCTGATCACGCTCGGCCGGGCCCTCAAGCGACGAGCTGCCGACGTGCTGGCCTACCTCCAGCGCCCCGGCACCAGCAACGGCCCGACCGAGGCGATCAACGACAGGCTCGAACACCCCGCAGCAGCGGCCTGGGCTTCCGCAAGTCACCAACTACATCGCCTGATCTCTACTCGAGAACGGCAGATTCAGACCTCGACTACACCCTCGATTGTAAAGAGTCAGTAACCGAGCTGGTGGCCGCTGGGCGGCGGTCACACCGTCCGTGTAGGTCGTATCTGACGTCAGGTCCGAGTACGACTGGGTCGGTTCATCAGCCGAGGATATCTCCGGAGTACGGGTTGTCGATGACGTACTTCCACGTTCCGTCCGGCTGCCGCCGAGCAACCTCAGCGGAGACAGCCACCAGCGGCTCATCGCCCGGAACCGCAAACCGCCACCGGCTGTGCGTCAACGCCAAATCGCCAACGACCAGCGCGGAGGACGCCTCGATGGTGATCGTTCCCTTCATATCCAGGTAGGTCTGAACGACGCTGCGCAGGTCTCGACACTCCTCGGGCCTCGAAGTCGGCTCCAGCAGGAGAAGCGCGCCGTCTTCGTACATCGACAGAAGACCGTCGGTGTCACCCGCGTTGAAGTACTTCGTGAACTCGACGATCACCTGGTCTGGCTTGGTAGCCATCGCTTGGCCTCCGTCTTTTTGGGGACACAACGCTAGCGCTTCAGGCAGCGCTTGACTATGGGTCAAACGAGCGCGGAAACCCGGCCGTTGTGCTGTGGTCGGAGGCTCCTGCGGGATGAGTCAGGCGGCGGTCGTGGTGGCCTCCGCGCTAACGACACTGCCCCCACCCACACACCCCCCGGCTCGGTCGTGCCTTCAGCGTGATCGGCATGGCCCCGCCGGCGAGCGGCATCGGCTTCCAGCACGAGCGGGCCTTCTCCGGCCCGGCGCTGCTGTCGAAGACCATCGACGCCGGCTGCGCAATCGATGTGCCACCTCACCCCGGCGTTGCGTCACCGCAACATCATGGGACTGCGCACAAACGGCCTGCGCCGCACGGCAGGTCAACAAGCACACGACGGCAACAACGAGCGCAATCCGAAGGGCCGCACGCGCCGACTGGCGTCCGTCCAAGATCGGGGCTTATAAGCGGGGCCTGCAGAAACGACCGTATGTGGAAACCGCAGCCGCCAATGTGCGCGAATCGCGCCGGGCCTCCGACGTCCCGATTCGAACGTTGGCGTGCTGCGGCGGCCGCCAGCAACTGACACGCCTTCGCATGGCACCGAATGCGTATCGCGGTATCGAGCACGTGACGGTGCGAGCGTCGGGGTTACTCGAGGTTGTTCAGCGCCGAGCCGTTGCAGTTGCAGCAGATAGCGGCTCAAAAGCGCCTCGAAGAAGTCTTCGATGACGCAGAGCAGCGTCGCCACCCGGACCGGTTCCACCCCGACCCCATGGTCGATCATCAACTCGACTAGTTCGTCTCCGTCGATCAAACCACCCGCGCAGGGACGCCCGTTGCGGCCTCACGAGCGCTCTTGGTGAAGGTGCTCGCAGTCAGCAACATGCCGCGGTCACTCTTGCCCAACATCGCGCCGAGAAATCCGCGAATCGGCTCCGAACCGACAGGGTTTCCTTCACCGTAGCGCTTCGCCTACACGTATATGCGATCGAGACCGAGTTTGTCCTCGTTTGATGCTGTCGAGTCCCCGTCGTTGGACTGGCCGGTGTGCAGGTGCTCGCCAAGTCCGCCGTAGCCCATTGCGCCGAGCAGCTTCCGCACCAACCACTCGAAGTCGGTGTGGTGGATCGAGCGGACCTTCTCCAACAACTCGGCGGCGAGCACGGCTCTCGCGCCAGCCTCGGCTCGCGCGATCAGGTCGTCGGGCGACTCGTCCTTCTCTTCCACTTCATTTGTTGGGAGGGGCGATGCTGCCGTGTTGGCGCGGGCCTTCTTGCTCCGGTACTTGTCGTACAACTCCCAGTACTCAGGGAACTGCTCCAAGGTCGTGTTACGAATGTCGCCGCCCTCCGCCAGGATCTCGCGGCCGCGTTGGGTGATCTGGACGTGCCCGCGCTGTGGTCGGTCCAACGCCTTCGCCTTGAAGAGGTAAGTGACCGACCAGTGGACTCGGTTGGCGATCAGGCTCATTCCCGATGTGATGGTCTCGCGGCGTTCCTTGTCGTGAAAGGTTGAGCTTCAGCGAGATTCGCTTCGCCAGGTCGCTCGTCGACAGCACGTCGGAATCCGCCAGAACTTCGAGAACCGGCTTTATCAATGTTTGGTAGGCGGGGATCGCCACAACATGGCTTTCTCACGCGCGACGGACGCATCAGGCGAGTGTCTGCGCTTCGCGCCGAAATGCGAGCCAGGAGGGACGCCGACGCGACGACAGACTCAGCGTCGAGCAGGTAGCCCCACTCGTCGGAGTCCCCGCCGAGTCGTCGTGAACGGCCCGCAGCGCTGTCAAGGGACATCAGGAACTGAATGCCGGCGGCCATGAGAGCTGCATGCTGGCGGACAACAGAACTGAACGCTGATGGCCATTGGTTCTGCATCTCCGGTCAGTTCAGGGGCCTGACCCCTTTGCCGTTGAGTGCTTGGGAGAGGCGGACGGAGTCGCCGCTGGTTTGGCAGAGGTGGGCGTGGTGCAGGAGTCGGTCGACGGTGGCGGTGGCCAGTGTTTTGGGCGTGAGTTCGTCGAATCCTGAGGGGTGGAGGTTGCTGCTCACGGCGACGCTGCGGCGTTCGTAGGCGGCATCGACTAGGCGGTAGAGCCCTTCGGCGGCGTCGGCGCCGACGGCGAGAAGCCCTATGTCATCGACGATGATCAAATCGGCGCGCAGGATGCGGCTGATCGCTTTGGTGAGCGAGTCGTCGGCGCGGTGTCGGCGGACGAGGATGCCGAGGGCTTCGAGGGTGAACCAGGCGACGTTCTTGCCTGCCTCGACGGCGGTTTGGCCGAGCGCTTCGAGCATGAATGTCTTGCCGGTGCCGGCCGGGCCGCAGACGACGAGGTTCTCGCGCCGGTCGATCCATTCCAGGGTGCGTAGCGCGGACTGGGTTGCGACCGGCAGGGACGACAATTTCTCGTCCCACGCGTCGAAGGTCTTTCCGGTTGGGAACGCCGCGCGGGCGCGGCGGGTCGCCAATGATGAGCGGTCCCGGCCGGCGACTTCTTCGGTGAGCAGCGCGACCGACCACGATCGAGTTCTCCCCGTCAGGGGGTGACCGTGATGAAGGCGCTACCGGTGGGCGCGTCCGCGACGACCACGTTCGCGTCGTCCCGCACGCCGTCGTGGATGAGACTGCGGCGCTGCGCCGCTTCCGCCGGATCGGCGCCGAGCGCGCCCAGCATCGTCACCTCGACGCCGGCCGGCGCCACTGCTCGTGCCACATGGGCCCCTTGCCGCCGGCCCGCTCACTGATTGCCTGGGCCAGCACCGTCTCACCCGCAGCAGGACGGTGTGCCACCCAGCGATCGTGTCGGCATTGATCGATCCGATGACTACGACGTCGATGCGCACCGAACATTCTTATTTGTCGCGATGTCACCGCTGCGAAAGACGCTATTGACGCACCCGTAACGCTATGTCTATGGTATCAACCACAGCGACAGCGAGGTTTATATCGCAGAGTTAACATCTGCGAGCGAGGGAGCGTCGAGCATGCGGGCCGTCGTATTCACCACCGAAAGTGCACTGGTTCTGGAAGACCGCCCCGAGCCAGCGCCGGGCGAGCGGGAGGTTCTCGTCGAGACCGCCGCCGTCGGCATCTGCGGGACCGACACCCACGTCTTCGACGGGGAGTTCGAGGGGACGGTGTTCCCGCTCGTTCCCGGGCACGAGGCGACGGGCACGGTGGTCGCGCTCGGTCCGGGCGCCGATAACAATGTCGCGGGCCTGCGCGTGGGCGACCACGTCGCGGTGAACCCGAGCACGACCTGCGGTGAGTGCGAGTTCTGCCTCACCGGGCGGCAGAACCTCTGCAGGTCGTGGAACGGTCTCGGCGTCGTTGCCTCCGACGGCGCGGCGCAGCAACGCTTCGTCGCACCGCTGGCCAACGTCTTCAAGCTGCGCCCCGAGACGGACCTCTTCCACGCCGCGCTTATCGAACCGCTGGCCTGCGCGATCCGGGGGTGGGACGTGCTGCCGCGCCGACTCGGCGACCACGTCCTCGTCTACGGCTCGGGCACGATGGGCCTATTGATGGCGCAGCTCGCGCCGCGCACAGGCGCCGCCTCGGTGACCATCATCGACGTCAACGCCGATCGCCTGCTCACCGCCGCCGACGTCGGTATCGAGCACCGTTTCGTCTCCGCCGACGAGGCCGACCGGTCCGAGTGGGACGTCGTCATCGACTGCACCGGCAACGTGCGTGCCATTGAGGACGGCCTGCCCCGCGTGAAGGCCGGCGGGACGTTCCAGCACTTCGGGGTCGCTGCCGCCGACGCGGCCGCCAAGTACTCACCGTTCCGTATTTACCGCGACGAGGTGTCGATCGTCGGCACGATGGCCGTGCTCAACTCCTTCGGCCGCGCGGTGGAGATGTTCGAGGCCGGCGCGGTCGAGGCCGAGCCGATGATCAGCCACTCGTTCACGCTGGACGACTACGCCGACGCGCTGGAGATGTTCCGCAAGGGCACCGGCCGCAAGCTGCAGATCCGGCCCAACGACGACACGTCCCGGGTCCTCATCCCGTGAGCGCCACGATGACACCCCCGGCGAAGGACGTTGCCGACCGTCGCGCTGCCTCGCGGCGTCGCAACCTGATCGTCAGAATCGCGGTGCCGGTCGCCGTCATCATCGCTATCGCACTCGGCACGCACGTGGTCAGCGACAAGTCCGCCCTCGCATCCGGGCCGAAGACGTTTTCTGCCGCCTCCTTTGGCAAGGCGAACTTCGCCAAGGTGCAGGCCGCGATCACGAAGCGGGCGGCGCCGGCCGCAGTGCTGGCAACCGCGGTCAAGGCCAACCAGACGAGCGCGGTCAAGAAGTACGGCATCGACGTCGCGGGCGCACCGGGGCCGGAGCTGTGCGTCCGCCTCACCGGAGTGGCCGGAGCGGCCCAGGACGGCATCTACACACTGAAGGTCGCCGGCCTGCCGGCCAGCCTCATCGTCCGGGTGCAGACCGGTCCGGCGATCAACGGGACGGACCTGCGCGACGCCTCGGGACTGTTCACCTTCGGCCAGTTCACCAACCAGATCGACTACCAGAACGCGGCGTCTGCGCTCAACACCGAGCTCAAGACCCAGGTGCTCGCGAAGGTCGACCCGCAGAATCTCAAGGGCAAGACGGTGACCCTGGTCGGCGCCTTCCAGCTCATCAACCCCAACGGGTGGCTGATCACTCCGGCCACGATGAGCACGTCATGACCGCCGCGACCGCCGTCGGTTCGGACGTGGTGCTCAGCGCCCGCGACGTGGTGAAGACCTACGGCGGCACGCGGGCGCTGAAGGGCGTCAACTTCGACATCCACCGCGGCCAGGTCACCACCCTGTTCGGCGAGAACGGTGCGGGCAAGTCGACGCTGATGAAGATCCTCTCCGGTGTGGAGACGGCGACGTCGGGCGAGATCGTCCTCGACGGCGAACCGGTGAGCTTCGCGACGACCGTCGATGCACGCGACCGCGGCGTTTCGATCATCCACCAGGAGCTCAGCCTCGCGCCGAACATGAGCGTGCGCGACAACATCTTCATGGGCCGCGAGTTGCGCTCGCCACGCGGCGGTGTCGATTTCGCCGAGGAGGCCCGGCAGACCGGGGTGCTGATGACCGAACTCGAGGAAGAGATCGATCCGCTGACGCCGGTGTCGCAGCTTCGCCTCGGCCAGCAGCAGATCGTTGAGATCGCCCGGGCGCTGTCGATCAACGCACGCATCCTCATCATGGACGAGCCGACGTCCGCGCTGAGTGCGGCGGAGGTCGAGGTGCTGTTCAAGGTGATCCGCGACCTCACCGCGCGCGGGGTGTCGATCGTCTACATTTCCCACCACCTGGAAGAGGCCCTGCAGATCACCGACCTCGCCGTCGTGCTGCGCGACGGGTCGATCATCGCTAGTGCGCCGGCGCGCGACATCGATCTCGAGTGGGTCGTCCGCAACATGGTGGGCGCCCACTTCGACCTCGGTGAACCGCCGGAGCGCGACAACGCCCGGCCGGTCGCGCTGTCGCTGCAGCACATCACCGTCCCGGACATCCGCAACCCCGGCCGGTCGGTCGTCGACGACGTGACGCTCGAGGTCCGCGCCGGCGAGATCGTCTGCATCTACGGGCTGATGGGTGCCGGCCGCACCGAGCTGCTCGAGGCAGCCGCCGGGCGGCTGCGGACCACCTCGGGGCAGGTTGTGCTCAAGGGCACCGATGTGTCCGACCGCACGATCGCCCAGCGCATCGAGGACGGTCTCGGGCTCGTGCCGGAGGACCGACAGCGCGACGGTCTCGTGCAGACCATGAGCGTCGGACGCAACCTCTCGCTGGCGAGCATCGGCTCGTTCGTGCGCGGCCTGTTCCTCTCCCGAGGCGCCGAACGCGTACTCGTCAACGACGCGATCGGCAAGGTGCACGTCAAGACCGCGGGCGATGGCGCCGCGATCGGATCGCTGTCCGGCGGCAACCAGCAGAAGGTCGTCATCGGCAAGATCCTCGCCACCGATCCGGACGTCATCCTGCTCGACGAACCGAGTCGCGGCATCGACGTCGGCGCGAAGGGCGAGGTGTTCCGCCTGCTCGCCGAACGCGCGAAGGCAGGCCTCGCGGTCGTCTACTCGACGTCCGAGGTCGGCGAGTGCCTCAGCATCGCGCACCGCATCGTCGTGATGCGGCGCGGACACATCTCGGCCGAGTTCGACTCGACCGTCACTAAGGAAACGATCATGGCCGCGTCCGGCGAGGCAGTGGTCGTGTGATGCGCGCAGCGAAGGAAACGCACATGACGATGCCCACCAACCACGATCACGCGCGTCGAGCCGCAGCCGGCGAGAACGACAGGCGAGCCGTATCTGGCTCCTCGTCCGGTTCGGTCGCAGCGGCCGCGAAGGCTCGCTTCGGCGACGTCAGCCTGACCCGGTTGCTGCTGGAGGGTCGCGCGTTCTTCGCGCTGCTCGTGGTGATCGTCGTCTTCTCGATCCTGTCGCCGAACTACCTCACCGTCGACAACGTACTGACGATGTCGTCGCACGTCGCCATCTACGCGCTGCTGGCGCTCGGCATGCTGCTCGTCATCCTCAACGGCGGGATCGACCTGTCGGTGGGGTCCACGCTCGGACTGTCCGGCGTCGTCGCCGGTTGGCTGATGCAAGGCGTCCACTTCGCCGGGATGCGGTTCTACCCGGCGGTCTGGGTCGTCGTCATCATCAGCTGCCTCACCGGCGCGCTCGTCGGTTACGTGAACGGCCTGCTGATCGCCCGGTTCAGCGTCGCCCCGTTCGTGGCCACGCTGGGCACGCTCTACGTCGTCCGCGGAGCGGGCCTGCTCAAGACGAACGGCCTCACCTACGACAATCTCGGCGGCAACGCGAAGCTCGGCAATACCGGCTTCGACTGGCTCGGTTTCAACAAGCTCCTCGGCGTCCCGATCGGCGTGATCATCATGGTCGTTGTCGCCGTCGTGATCAGCGCACTGCTGAGCCGCACGATCTTCGGCCGCTGGCTGTACTCGTCGGGCGGCAACGAGCGGGCCGCCGAGCTGTCCGGCGTCCCGGTGGAGCGGGTCAAGATCCGCGTCTACGTGATCTCCGGATTCTGCGCCGCGCTCGCCGGACTCATCCTCTCCTCCGAGCTCACCTCCGCCGGGCCGACGGCGGGAACGTCCTACGAGCTCACCGCAATCGCCGCAGTGGTCATCGGCGGTGCCGCCCTCACCGGCGGACGCGGCAACGTGCGGGGCACGCTGCTCGGCGCCTTCGTCATCGGCTTCCTGTCCGACGGCCTGGTGATCATCGGCGTTTCGTCCTACTGGCAGACGGTCTTCACCGGCGCGGTCATCGTGCTCGCTGTCCTGCTCAACTCCGCCCAGTACGGCCGGCGCCGCCGGTCGAAGAAGTCCACCACGGATGTCCCGTCCGGCTCGGCCGTCGCAGATCCGCTCGCGAAGGCCCCGTCTTCCGTCAGCTGAAGTCGTCATGCTCGTCCACCTCGAAAGGAACACCCGCATGTCACGCACATCGCATCTGACCCTCGCCGCCATGGCGACGGTCGGCATGGTCGCCACCGCCTGCTCGTCGAGCGGATCCGCGTCCACCACCAGCTCCGGCTCCGGCGCCGGCGCGTCGTCAGCACCGGCCGGCTCCACCTCGGCCGCGGCGCCTGCCGGGTCGTCCAAAAAGGGCGGCCTGATCACGATCATCGTCAACGACCCGTCCAACCCGTACTGGCTGACCGAGGGCAACGTCGCCCAGGCCGAGGCGAAGAAGCTCGGCTACACCGCGAACGTGGGCGCGTCGAAGGGTGACACGAACACCGAAAGCAACCTCATCGACACCGCCATCGCGAACAAATCCCGCGCGATCATCCTCGACCCGGCGAATGCGAGCGGCTCGATCGGCGCGGTTAAGAAGGCCAACGCGGCCGGCATCCCGGTGTTCCTCGTGAACGCCGAGATCAACCAGCAGGGCCTGGCGAAGGCGCAGCTCGTGTCCAACAACGCCCAAGGTGCCGCGCTCGGCGCGCAGCAGTGGGTGAAGGACATCGGCCAAAAGGCCGACTACGTCGAGCTGTTCGGCGCACCGTCGGACAACAACGCGGCCACGCGCTCCAACGGCTACAAGACAGTGCTCTCGCAGTACCCGACCCTCAAGGAGGTCGGCAAGGAGGTCGCCAACTGGGACCGCACGCAGGGCTACAACAAGATGCAGGTCCTGCTGCGCGCGCACCCGGGGATCCGCGGCGTGATCTCGGGCAACGACGAGATGGCCCTCGGCGCGATCGCTGCGCTCAAGTCCGCCGGCAAGCTCGGCACCGTCAAGGTGGGCGGCTTCGACGGTTCGCCCGACGCGGTCACCGCCATCAAGGCCGGCTCGCTCCAGTACACGGTGTTGCAGCCGGTCGCCGTCTTCTCCAAGAAGGCCGTGGACGAGGCGGATTCCTTCCTGAAGACGGGCAAGACGGGCGGGTCGTCGGAGAAGCAGTCCTTCGACTGCCAGCTGATCACGAAGGCCAACATCAGCAAGTACACCGCCCCCTTCACCCTGTCCTAGCCGCCAGGCTCCGGCCGGCCTCCCGGGCCGGCCGGAGCACGTAACCAGCGAGTGTGCAGATCGCAGCAGCCAGGACGGAAAGGCAGGCAGGCCGGGATGAGTTACCTCCTCAACACCGCCGTCGGATTCACCGACGACATGGTCGCGGGATTCGTGCGGGCCCATCCCGACATGGTCCGTCGGGTGGACGGTGGCGTGGTGCGCGCGGCCGGGACGCCGCGCGGACAGGTCGCTGTCGTCATCGGCGGCGGATCGGGCCACTACCCGGCCTTCGCCGGGCTCGTCGGACTCGGCCTCGCCCACGCCGCCGCGATGGGCAACGTCTTCGCCTCGCCGTCGACGCAGCAGATCCGGTCCGTCGCAGCGGCGGCCGACGCCGGCGCCGGGGTGCTGTTCAGCTACGGCAACTACGCCGGCGACGTCATCAACTTCGACCAGGCGCAGGCCCGGCTCAACGCCGACGGCATCCCGACCCGGACGGTGACGGTCACCGACGACGTGTCTAGTGCCGCCTCGGGCGAACGTGCCTTGCGCCGCGGCGTGGCTGGCGACCTTATGGTATTCCGCGCCGCGGCGTGGGCCGCCGAACAGGGTCGCTCCCTCGACGGGGTCTGGACCCTTGCCGACCGCGCGAACCGCTCGGCCCGCACGCTCGGCGTCGCCTTCTCCGGCTGCACGCTGCCCGGCGCCGACGCACCGCTGTTCAGCGTGCCGACGGGGACGATGGCAGTCGGCATGGGCATCCACGGCGAGCCAGGTATCGAGGAGCGTCCCCTCGGCTCCGCCGACGACGTCGCGGCGGTGCTCGTGGCCCAGCTGCTGGCCGAGCGACCGGACGACACGGATCTCAGCATCGGCGACCGGGTCGCAGTAATGGTCAACGGGCTCGGTTCGGTGAAGAGCGAGGAGCTGTACGTCCTATACGCGAGCATCGCCCGGCTGCTCGACGACGCTGGCCTTGTGCAGGTCCACCCCGAGATCGGCGAGTTCGCGACCAGCTTCGAGATGGCCGGCGTCTCGCTCAGCCTGATGTGGCTCGACGACGAACTCGAGCAGTCCTGGTGCGCGCCCGCGGCGGCACCAGGGTACCGCCGCGGCGCCATCACGACCACGGTGGCCGCGGTCGTGGCGGATGCGCCGGTGCAGGCGGACGAGCGGCTGGCCCGCGGCTCGGGCACCTCCCGGGAGGCGGCGGCGGTGCTGGTGCGTGCGCTGCGCGAGGTACGCCGTCGCCTCGACGAGGAGGTCGACGAACTCGGCCGCCTCGACGCGATCGCCGGCGACGGCGACCACGGCATCGGGATGCAGCGCGGCATCACGGCGGCCGTGGGTGCGGCCGAGGCGGCGGCCGAGGCGGGGGCCGGTGCGGGCACTGTGCTGACCCGCGCCGCGGACGCGTGGGCAGATCGCGCGGGCGGGACGTCCGGCGCGCTGTGGGGTCGCTTCCTGCGTGCAGCGGGCGAACTGATCGGCGACGACGCGGGGATCGACGCCGACGCGCTCGTCGCCGCGACCCGCGCCGCGGTGGCTGCGGTCGCCGAAGCAGGCGGCGCCGAGGCCGGCGACAAGACGATGCTCGACGCGATGCTGCCCTTCGCCGACCGATTGGCCGACGGCGTCGGGTCGGGGCACTCCCCGCTCGAGGCCTGGCGCGTCGCCACCGTCGCGGCGCAGGCGGCGGCCGACGCGAGCGCCGACCTGGTGCCACGACGCGGCCGCGCACGTACACACACGACCAGGAGCATCGGCACGCCGGACCCGGGTGCGGTGTCGTTCGCGCACATCGTGGCCGCCGCCGCCGGGAGCTTCGCCAACACGAGGACGGGTTCATGAGCGGGTTGCGGATCGTGGTGGGCGCGGACGACGCGGGCTATCAGTACAAGGAAGCCCTCAAGGCCGACTTCGAGAACAACCCCGGCGTCGCGTCGGTGGTCGACATCGGCGTCGACGAGGCGAGCCACACGCCGTACCCGACGGTGGCGATCGCCGCTGCGGAGCTGATCGCCGCCGGTCTGGCCGACCGGGCGCTGCTCGTGTGCGGCACCGGGCTCGGCGTCGCCATCTCGGCGAACAAGGTCACCGGCATCCGGGCCGTCACCGCGCACGACAGCCTGTCCGTGGAGCGGTCGGTGCTGAGCAACAACGCGCAGGTCCTGACCTTCGGCCAGCGGATCATCGGCCTCGAGCTCGCGCGTCGGCTCGCCCGCGAGTGGCTCACCTACACCTTCGACGAGACCTCCGCCTCGGCGGCGAAGGTGGCCGTGCTGTCGGGTTACGAGCACGACAACATAACCGGGCAGCAGACGCCGGCATGAGTGCCGGCCGTCAGGTCCTCATCGCCATAAGTCTCAAGATGTACTTCGACGCCGAGCGTACGAAGCAGTGGTGCGCAGGCGTCACCGAGATCGCGCGCACCCACCGCGCGGTACAGGAAGGGCACGTGCGCCTCGTCGTGCTGCCCGCGCTGCCAGCGCTGCCAGCGGTCGTCGACCTGCTGGCCGCGGCGGATATCGCGGTCGGCGCGCAGGACCTGTTCTACGAGGACCGCGGTGCCTTCACCGGTGCGGTCAGCGGCGCTGACCTCGCCGACCTCGGGTGCACCTACGCGGAGGTGGGGCACATCGAACGGCGGCGGGTGTTCGGCGACGACGACGCCACGATCAACCTCAAGGTGCGAGCGGCCTGGCGCAACAGCCTCGTCCCGCTGCTGTGCATCGGGGAGGAGCGGCACGGCACGCCCGAGCAGGCCGCGACGGAGTGCGGCCGCCAGCTCGACAGCGCGCTGGCCGGAATCCAGGTCACGGACGGCCCCCGGCCGCTCGTCGTCGCCTACGAACCGACGTGGGCGATCGGCGCCGACCGCCCCGCGGAGATCGAGTACATCGCCCCGGTCGTCGGCTCGATCAGGGCCTGGCTCGACGCGCACGTGCCCGTCGCGGCGGCGCCGGTGATCTACGGCGGGAGCGCGGGCGCCGGCCTGCTCGATCGCCTCGACGGCGTCGCCGACGGGCTCTTTCTCGGCCGGTTCGTCCACGACGTTGCTGCGCTACCGGCCGTCCTCGATGAAATACTGCAACCGCGGTGACCGCGCGCGCATCGCGGAACGTGACAGGAGATGCAGCCATGACGACGGAGCCAGTCGCGGCCGACGTTCGCCAGTCACGCCAGTTCGCGCGGCAGCAGGCCATCACCCGAACCGTGATGGCTGAGGGATCCGTGCGCATAGAGCAGCTCGCCGAGCGGTTCGACATCAGTCTGATGACTGTGCACCGCGATCTGGACGAACTCGAGAGCCGCGGCCTGCTGCGCAAGGGGCGCGGCCTGGCGACGGCGACGTCCACCATCCTCGTCGAGTCGAGCGACATGTACCGGCTCGGGCGCCAGTCGAAGGAGAAGGAGGCACTCGCGACCGCGGCGATGGAGTTCATCGAACCCGGCCAGGCGATCCTGCTCGACGACTCCACGACCGTGCTGCGCATCGCGCCCCACCTGCACACCAAGGCCCCGATCACCGTTATCACCAACGTTCTGACGCTGATGAACGAGCTGCGCGACACGCCCGGTGTCGATCTGCTCGGGCTGGGGGGTCAGTACCAGAACTGGTGCAGCGCCTTCATGGGGCCGATGACGACGCAGCTCATCGCGGGGCTACGCGCCGACACATTCATCATGTCCACCCCGGCGATCACCAACGACGTCGTGTACCACCAGTTCCTCGAGACGGTCGAGGTGAAGCGCGCGATGTTCGAGTCGGCCAACCGCCGCATCCTGCTCGCCGACCACAGCAAGTTCGAGCGGCAGGCGCTGCACGCGCTCGTGCCGGTAAAAGACTTTGACGTCGTGATCGTCGACGACGGCACCGACGCCGAGCACCTCGACCGGATGCGGTTACACGGCATCAACGTTGTGGTCGCGCCGCTTTCGCGACCCCGCCAGCCGAGTCGGAGGACCAGCTCATGACGTTGCCCGCGACAATGACGGCCTGCGTGCTGACGGCCCCACAGCAACTCGTGGTCGAGGAGCGCCCGGTGCCGACCCCGGCGGCCGATCAGGTGCTCGTCGAGGTGGGTTCGGTCGGGGTCTGTGGCTCGGACGTGCACTTCTGGCACGACGGACGGCTCGGCGACTGGGTGGTCACCGATCCGCTGGTGCTCGGGCACGAGTCCGGCGGGCGCATCGTCGCCGTCGGCTCCGCGGTGTCGCAGGAGCGGATCGGTCAGCGGGTCTCGATCGAACCGCAGTGCCCGGACTCGACCTCCCCGGAGTCGATGCGCGGTGCCTACAACCTCGACCCGTCGATGCGCTTCTACGCCACACCCGGTGTCGACGGTGCGTTCGCCCAGTACGTCGCCATCCAGAGCCACTTCGCGTGGCCGGTGCCCGACTCGGTCAGCGACGACGCCGCGGCGCTGCTGGAGCCGCTGTCGGTCGGGATCGCCACGGCACGCAAGGGCGGCTTCGGCGTGGACACCCGGGTCCTTGTAGCCGGTGGCGGCCCGATCGGGATCGTCACCGCGCAGGTCGCCCGCGCCTACGGTGCCCGCGAGATCATCGTGTCCGACGTCGACGCCGGCCGCCGGGCCGGGGCGCTGGCCTTCGGTGTCGACCGGGTGCTCGACCCGGCGGTCGACTCGATCGGGACGCTCGGGCTCGACGTGGACGTGTTCGTCGACGCGTCCGGGGCGCCGAGCGCGGTCTCGCAGGGAATCCGCGAGGTTCGGCCGGGCGGCCGGGTCGTCTTGGTCGGGATGGGCGGGCAGGAGATGACGTTGCCGGTGGCGGCGATCCAGAACCGCGAGCTCGAGCTCACCGGTGTGTTCCGTTACGCCAACACCTGGCCGACCGCGATCGACCTCGTGGCGCGCGGTCGCGTCGACCTCGACGCCATGGTGACCGGGCATTTCGGTCTTGCCGACGTGTCCGCCGCGCTCGCCGCTACCACCGTACCGGGGACGCTCAAGAGCGTCATCAAACCGCAACGCGCCCCCTGAAAGCGGTCTGACACAGCTGATGTGCAGTGCCATCAGCTGACTGACTCCACCCAGGGGGTCGACACACGTGGTGCCGCCAGTCAGGTGGGAGTTCGGATTGCTGCCCTGCACGAGCGCCGGCCAATTATTTCGGTCATGCTTATCCGGTTACGTCAGGTGATATGGGCGAATGCCGCGTCGGGACTTCCCGTGCTCGATCGTGGAGTTCCAGCAGCGCTTCCCGGATGATCACGCTTGTACGGAGTACCTGTTCGTGTCGCGCTGGCCTGACGGGTTCATTTGCCCGCGCTGTGCCCGGGGGCAGGCGTGGCCGGTGGCCAAGCGTCGGCTGGTGTGGGAATGCGCGGCCTGTCACCGGCAGACGTCGGTGACTGCGGGCACGGTGCTGCACAAGACGCAAACGCTGCTGCACCTGTGGTTCTGGGCGGCCTACCTGATGGGCACGCCGACGCCCGGCGTGTCGGCGCTGCAACTGCAGCGCCAGCTCGGCCTGAGCCGCTACGAGACGGCGTGGACGATGTTGCTCAAGCTGCGCCGAGCGATGGTCAACCCGGAGCGTGAGCATCTGGTCGACGAGGTCGAGATCGATGAGTGCTTCGTCGGCGGGTACGAGGCCGGGCTGCGCGGCGGACGCGCGCGCGGCGCGAAAGCCTTTGTGGCAGTGGGGGTTGAGGTTCGCGGCGCGGGCAGTGGTCGGGTGCGGATGGCCGTCATCGATGACGCCTGCGCTGCCACACGGACCCGATTCGTGCGCGACAACGTCGCGGTCGGGAGCACCGTGCATACCGACGCCTGGCGCGGCTACCTGCCGCTGGACAAGCTCGGTTACGACCACCGGCCGCGCAGCCTGCGTGCCGCCCGCGCGCACGGTGAGGACATCGACGAGATCCTGCCCCGCTAGAACGTCCAACCCTGCGCGCCGCGCTGCCCCACGGCTCGGGCTCCCGCCGACACCGCTCGCTCGAGCGCGCATTGGTGGTCCGCACCGTCGGCGAGTGCCGCTGCGAGAGATCCGGCGAACGCGTCGCCGGCGCCGGTGGTGTCAACGACTGCTGCGGCCGCTCTCCTGGCGGATAGTTCGCCCCACGTCGCGCCCTGGGCACCACGGGTGATCACGACTGAGTCGGGGACACTGCCTGCGGCCGCGAGCTGTCGAGCTTCATGTTCGTTCACCACGACGACATCGCAGGCACCGATCAATGCGGCATCGAGGTCGCGGTACGGCGCGAGGTTCAGGACGGCAACGGCTTGTGCACGATTGGCGACGGCGATCGACTCGGCAATCACGAGCGGCGGAACTTCCAGTTGCAGCAAGACGACGTCGCCTGCCGCCGGCCGTAACCGCGCTACGTCGCTGCTGGCCAGTCGTCCGTTCGCGCCGGGCATGACGACGATGCAGTTCTCGGCCTCGTCATCGACGAAAACAACGGCGTGCCCGCTGGCACAGTTCGGTTCGACGATGACGCTTGCGACATCGACCGAGCGGTCGGACAGCCCAGCCACGTAGCGCGCGCCGTCGGTGTCGTCGCCGACCCGGCCAATGAGATGCACCGTCGCACCAGCCGCAGCTGCAGCCACCGCCTGATTAGCGCCCTTCCCGCCGGGATAGCGCTCGAGATCGCTGCCCGGCACGGTCTCACCTGGCATCGGTAGGCGCTTCACGCGAGACACCAGGTCGATGTTGAGTGACCCGATTACCCAAACGACACCCATCAAGTGCCTCGTGAGGAAAGCAGTGTGCTGACCCAAAGGTTGACGTAACGATCCGCGTCCACCCCTACCGTGATGTCCATCGGTTGAGCCGCCAGCCGGCGCTCCGCGGGTTCACTATCTCGGTGAGGCCGACGATCGACGACGGTTTGCCAACGGCTTATGCCGCCGTCCGTGACAACCTCGACCGGGGCCCGCTCGAAGCGAGCGCCGGCCGTGTCGGCGGCGACGGCCACAGCACCGTAGTCCCCAAGCGTGAGCATTGCCTCCCTCGTCGGATCGGCCGCGCGATAAATCTGGGACATCAGCAATGTGCCGCCGAGGCGAGCTGCCGTCTGGGGAGAGGCCATGAGCACCTCCACCTGCGCGAGGGGCACCCCCAGGCTGAAGTACACGTCCAGCCCGTACATCGTCATAGGAATGTCACCGCCGAAGACGACGGCCGCTGCCTCGGGATCGTGCCATACGTTGAACTCGGCAGTCGGGGTCGCGTTGCCCTGACCGGCCGAGCCGCCCATCGTGACGATCCGCTCGATGTTGGCGCTCACCTTGGGATAGGTGCGCAACAGCAGCGCGATGTTCGTCAGCGGCGCAAGTGTCACCAACATCACCCGTTGCGGCGATTCGGCGATCCACGCGGCCAAGAATTCGACAGCATGCACACCCACCGGAGCTCGTGTGGATCGAGCGATTTGCAGATCGCCCAGCCCATCAGCACCATGCACGTCCGTCGAGTAGAACGGCGTACTGATTAGCGGTCGCTCGGCGCCCCGTGCGACCGGTACGTGTCGCGCGCCAGCCGCGTCAAGGACGGTCAGGGTATTGGTCACGACCTGATCCACGTCGACGTTGCCTTCCACGCACGAGACGCCCAGCAAGTCGACACCGGGATGCGCGTGCAGCGAAGAGCAACGCGTACGCGTCGTCAATACCGGTGTCGACGTCCAAAGGAGCGGCACAGCCACGATGCCTCCTCCGATGTCCGCGGGCGTCTCCCGCATCAGTAAACGACGCCGGACCGTATCACTTGGCGATCGGGACCAGGCCCGATCTGCGTCGTTCAGCGAAAGCATCATCAAACGCACCCGCCCAACGCATGAACCGCCTCGCGAAGCAGGTCGAAGATACCGCTCGCATGCGACGGCAATCGCCGTGCGGTCTTCCGCCGACACCGGATGGCTAGGCTGTCGCCGGCCGGTGGAGCCGATGAGCCTGGACGATGCTTGAACAGCCAGCCCCAAGAGATCGCAACCGCGCCGGTACAACGCGGGCCGGTAACAGCGTGGCTCCACGCATGACACAGCAGTCTGCTCAACGGCGAGCACGGAGTAAAGCATCGACACCTGCACCCGCGGCAGCCCTGCCGTCGTTCACGGCGCGCTGCGGTGTTGCGGGCGGACATGGCCTCGTTGCAGACCGCGCTGCGCGCCGCCGATCTGCATCCGAAGCATTGGCTGGGGCAGGCGGAACTCGTCCGGCTGGTTCGCGGCGCCTATGACCCGTGCGGCGCCGCGGCGGTCGACGGTACGAACGTCGGTCAGCGACTACCCTCCGCGGGGCCGGTCGGACTGCGTGAGCACTGGTCGTGGTTCGAGTCCGACGCCTCGGCCTCGGCGGTGCTGTGGATCAGCGAGTGGCCACGCAGCCGCGCCTACCCCAACTTCCTCAGCACCCTGGTCCTCGCACCGGGGG
>JBBQZQ010000068.1:0-21370 GCA_038207565.1 Mycobacteriales bacterium | reverse complement strand
GGTGGCAAGCGCATCGATCTTGAGTCCGGAAAGGTGATCATCCGCCGCAGCGCGGCCAAGGACGAGGAGGCCTGACGGCCCGCTACCTCGATCGTGGTTCTTTCCCCAGCCAGGATCGGGGTAAGGAACCACGATCGGTTCAGGACGCAGCGAAGCCCCCGGCAGGCGGGGGTTCCGCCGGGGGCTTCCTTGCTTGTCGACGCGCGATGTGCGGGGGTACGTCGCGGGCCGACCAAAACCGGAACTTTCGGGCGCTCGACAAGCGGGGGATCCGTCGCACACCCGGGTTCTCGGTTCCTTGTCTCGAGCCACTACGAACACCGGTCGCCCGAAGGTCTTCGTTAGATTCGTGTTAGCTCGATGGGGTAACTATGAAGTGTGGTCCGCGTGAAGTCAAGTGAGCCGACCGCTCGATCCACGTCGGCTCGGCCGCGGCAACGCACGCCGAGCGAACGCGGCGGGTAACGACAGCTTGCAGGTGGAGGCGGGCGGTTCCATGCGCGAGCCGGACCGGTGTGCTCGTTGCCCCGGCGGGGTGAAAGGCTGCACCGGTGAAGGTGTTGCTCATCGGGCCGCCCGGGTCGGGCAAGGGGACACAAGGCGAGCGCCTCGCGCTGCGCTTCGGCATCGAACACATCGCCGCAGGCGACCTGCTCCGAGCCGAAGTTGCCGCACAAACGCCGCTGGGGCGCGAGGTCGAGAGCATCATGCGCCGTGGTGACCTCGTTCCTGACGAGATCATCCTCGGGCTGATCCTGCCGAAGGTGCTGGAGGCGGCGGCGGGCAACGGCTATGTGCTCGACGGCTTCCCGCGTTCGGTCGACCAGGCGGTCGAAGCCCGCAAACTGGCCGAGCAGGAGGGAGCCAACCCCGACGCGGTGCTCTACCTGGGCGCTCCCCGTGACGAGCTCATCCGGCGGATCCTCGGACGTGCGAAGGACGAGGGCCGTGCCGACGACAACCAGGAAACCGTCGCGAACCGGCTGCGCGTGTTCGCCGAGGCGACCGAGCCGCTCGTCGACTACTACCGAGGGCGCGGGTTGCTGCACGTGATCGACGCTGCGCAGGGCGAGGATGCGGTCACCGCCTCGATCCTGGAGGCGGTCGGCGCGGACGGGCGATGAGTCCGAGCACCACACCGTTCCCGCACTCCCCCGTCCGCTGGGGTCTGCGCGTCGACGTCATCGTCCTCAGTATGGGCAATCGCCCGGATGAGCTACGCCGCTGCCTGGCGAGCGTGCTTGCCCAGCGCGGGGTCGACGTGGACGTCGTCGTCGTGGGCAACGGCTGGAGTCCGCCGGATCTCGGGGCCGTTGTGCGAACGGTCCACCTGGCCGAGAACGCCGGCGTCACCGGGGGTCGCAATGCCGGCGCCCGCGCAACCAGCGGAGACCTGCTGTTCTTCTTCGACGACGACGCCTGGCTGGACGACCCGGACGTGCTGAGCAGCGCGGCCGCTCTGTTCGCTCACCGTCGCGCGCTCGGCGCGCTCGCGCTGCGCATTCTGGGTACCGACGGCACGACGATGCGTCGCTGGGTGCCACGTGCCCGGGTCGGCGATCCCGCCCGGTCGGGACCGGCATTCACGCTGGTGGAGGGCGTCAGCATCGTGCGGCGCGAGGCGTTCGAGCAGGTCGGCGGCTGGCCGGACGCCTTCTTCTTCGGCCACGAGGGAGTCGATCTGACCTGGCGGCTGTGGGACGCGGGCTGGGAAGTGCACTACGCGGCGGACCTGCTCGCGCGGCACCCGTCCACCCCCCCTGCCCGGCACTCCCACTTCTACCGGTTGAACGCGCGCAATCGGGTGTGGTTGGTCCGGCGGAACGCCCGGTTGTCCACCGGCGCCCTCTACCTGGCGATCTGGACGGCGATCACGATGGCGCGCCTGGTCCGGCATCCGGCCGCGATGCGCACCTGGTGGGCCGGGTTCGCCGAGGGCTGGCGTACCGATCCCGGGCGTCGGCGGCCGATGCGGTGGCGCACCGTCGTCAAGCTGGCGCGGCTCGGCCAGCCCCCGATCGTATGAGACCGGCCGTCGCCACCGATTCAGTCGTAGAGGCGGCGTGAAAGCAGGATCGCGAGCAGGTGACCGGCCGCGAGCACCACGGCGAGCGGCAACATCACCACGCACCACGTACGCAGCACCGGGTGCCCGCCGACGGCCTCGTCGAGCAGTGCACCGGCGAAGACGATCAGCGAGAACTCGAGCGCGACGAACGCGCGGTAGAACGGCAATGCTTTGAAGCTGCGCCGGATGCGTCGCAGCAGCCCGACGCGGACGGCCGCGATGGAGGCGTCCTCGGACAGCAGGGGCAGCCCGGCGTGGCTGCGCGCAGCGTGGATGAGGTCCCCGAAGGCTTTGTTGAGCACGACGACCACCGCGGTCAGTGCACCCACCGTCGTCCAGCCGTCGATCGAGGCCAGCCCCCCGTCGACGTGCACGCCGAAGCCGATCGGCAATGCGGCCTCGGTCACGTAGTGCCCGATGCGATCTAGGTAGACCCCGGCTGGCGAAGAGGTCTGTCGCACGCGGGCGATCTCGCCGTCACTGCAGTCGAGCAGAATCTGCAGGTTCAGCAGGAGCACGCAGACAGCAGTTGCCCACCAGGACGGCCACACCAGGACGGCCGCCGCGCCGAGCCCGCTGAGCAGCATCGACCAGGTGACGCCGTTCGCCGAGATCCCGGTCGGCAGCAGCAGCCGGGTGAGGTGGATCGACAGCCGACGCAGGTAGAGGGATCCGGCCCAGTGCTCGGAGTTGCGGCGCCCCATCACCGACGGCGGTTGGGCGACGGCCCGCAGTTCGGCCATGCTCAACCGGGCGGACGACCGCGTCATCGGCGGGTCATCGGCGGGTCATCGGCACGGGTCATCGGCGGGTCATCGGCACGGGTCATCGCGATCGGTCAGCTGACCGTCGAATCGATGACGTCCGATTCCACGTCCGCGGTATCGAAGATCTCCTCATAGACGGCGATCACCTCGTCGATCGGGCCGTCGGCGACGAGGGTGCCCTTGTTGAGCAGGATGCCACGGGTGCAGAAGCGTTTGAGGGCTGCTTCGGAGTGCGAGACGAGAAACAGCGTCTGGCCCTCGCCGGTCAGCCACTCGATGCGTTCGAAGCACTTCTTGCGAAACGCCTTGTCGCCGACGGCCAGCACCTCGTCCACGAGCATGATCGGTTCGCGCAGGCGCGACACGACGGAGAAGGCGAGGCGGACCTTCATCCCGGACGAGAAATGCTTGTACGGGGTGTCCAGGAAATCACGGATCTCGGCGAAGTCGACCATCTCGTCGAAGGAGTCGGCGATCTCCGACTTGGTCATCCCGTGCAGTCCGGCGACGAGCTGGATGTTGTCGCGCGCGGTCAGCTCACCCTCGAAACCGCCGGTGATCTGGATGAGGGGAGCGACGCCGGCGCGGACCTCCACGCTGCCCTCGTCGGGAAGCAGCACCCCTGCGATCAGACTGAGCAGCGTCGACTTGCCGGCGCCGTTCGGCCCGACGACCCCGATGGCCTCGCCCGGCGCGATGTCGAAGCTGACGTGGCGGAACGGCCAGAACTCGTTGGGGTTGGTGCCGGTGTGTCCCTTGACGAGCAATTCGCGCATGCTGCGGTGGCGCTTGCGGCCGCGCGAGAACTGCACGCCGACGTCGCGCAACGAGATGATCGGTTCGCTCACCGGACTTAGATCTCCTTGAGGACGGGACGCTCGAGTCGGGAGAACACGAACACCCCTGTCGCAAAGATGATGACGCATCCGATCGCGGAGTAGATGACGAAGGTCCACCCCAGCTCCTGCGGGAAGAAGGACGCCCGGAAGAGCACCAGGATTCCCGCGAGCGGATTGAACGAGGCAACCGTGCGCAGCCGCTCGGGAACGTCGTGCACGCTGTAGAGCACTGGCGAGAAATAGAACAGCACTCGCAACAGGACCGGGATGACCCGCTCCACGTCGCGGACCAGCACGACAAGCGGGGACAGGATGAGGCCGATGCCGGTGAGCAGCACGATCGTCATCAGCATCGCGACCGGCATGAAGACGATCTGCCAGCGCGGGCCGGTCAGATAGATGAGGGCGAACAGGGCTAGCACCGGCAGGCTGAAGAGGTACTCGGTGCCCTTGGACGCGATGACCCGCAGCACCCACACCTCGCGCGGCACATTCGAGGAGCGCACCATGCGCGCTTCGTTGCGCAGGCCGCGGGCGCACCCGTTGATGCTGTTGCTGATCCAGAACCAGGCGAGCTGGCCGCTGAGCAGGAAAACGATGTAGGGCTGGTATCCCACGCTGCGCTGGAAGATCTGCGTGAACACAAACCAGTAGACGAGGCTCATCAGCAGCGGGTCGAGCACCGACCACACGTAGCCGAGTGCGGATCCGGCATAGCGCACCTTGAGGTCGCGACCCACGAGCAGCCCGATGATGCGCCGGTAGGCGACGATGCGCTTGACCCGCTCGATGAAACCTGGCCGACCGGTACCCGTGTTGAATCCGGTGGGCCGGCTGCTGACCGAGATGCTGGTCATCCTTGACTCCTCACGATCTCGGATGCTACGTGCGCATCGGCCGGAACCGGGGTTTGCCTCTCGGCTGCGTCCCAGCCTCGCGTTCCCGACCGTCCTGCGCCGGCCACAGCGTGACCCGTCCCGCGTCCGTGCCGCGGCCCCTGCAGCACGACGCTCCGCACTACGACGGCGCACCCGCCTGGGCGGGTGTTCGGGTCCGCATCCGAGCGAATCGAGCCCCCATTGCACAGCGAGCGTCGCGAGCCGCTGCGGTCAGGAAACCGGCACCCCAGGACAGGTGCATGGTGATCACGACCACCGGGAACCATGCGCTGGCCGCGGCGTCGAGGCCGCGGCGGGAGGTCGCGCACCCCGCTAGGACAGCGGTCAGGTAGGTGCCGGGAACCGCCACCGCGGCGATCGCGAGAGCGACGCTGTTGATCGCGATGGCGTCGGCGATCAGGACGAGCCCGGCGATCCCGAGCGCGACCGTGGCCGCAGGTGCCGCGAGGTAGCGGACGCTCGCGGTGCGCGGATAGGCGCGGATGATCTGCCAACGCCAGGTACCGCCACCGTGGAACTGGACGGCCAGCCGGTGCAGGTCCGAGCGCGGGCGGTAGCTCACCTGCAGGCGCGGGTCGAACCAGACCTTGGCGCCGGTGAGCCGGATGCGGTAGTTCAGCTCCCAGTCCTGCGCACGGGTGAAACGCTCGTCGAAGCCGCCCGTGCGCAACAGCACCGAGCGACGGAACACCCCGAGGTACACGGTCTGCGCCGGACCCTCGTCCCCGCCGGTGTGGAAAGACACCGAGCCCATGCCGATCCGGGCGGACATCGCGCGGGCGACGGCACGCTCGAACGCGGTTTGGCCCTGCGGAACCATCATTCCGCCCACATTGGCGGCGCCCGAGCGCTGCATGGTCTCCACCGCCATGCGGATGTAACCGGGCGGCAGATTCGCGTGGCCGTCGGTGCGCACGATCACCGGCCGGTCCGGATCCGTTGCCGCGACCGCGAGATTCAGGCCGGCCGGAGTGCGTCCGCTGGGGTTGTCGACGACCTGCATGTGTTCGTGCCGGATGGCGAGCTTGTCGGCCACCTCGCGGGTGTGGTCGGCCGACGGGCCGACCGCGACGACGAGTTCGATCGGGCCGGCGTAGTCCTGACTGAAGACACTCTGCACGGCGTCGACGAGGTGTCGCTCCTCCTCCAGCGCGGTCATGATCACCGATACCGCGGGCGGGTCGCTCGATCGGTCGTCATGCACGACGAGCAACTTTACCGCCGACCGATCCGAGCGCCGGGAAGGCGACCCGGACGGTCCGTCGCGCGCGCTATCGTCGGTTCCCGTGTCGGCGCCGGTAGACCCACCACCCCGGTTCAGCGTCGTCGTCCCCGTCCACAATGTTCGTGAGTACCTTCGGGCGTGCCTGAATTCGGTGCTGGGACAGTCGTTCACCGACCTTGAATTGATCGCAGTCGACGACGCGTCGCCCGACGGCAGCGGCGCGATTCTCGATGAGTTCGCAGCCGCCGACCGCCGCGTCCGGGTTGTGCATCTCGCCCAGAACGTCGGTCTCGGCCCGGCACGCAATCTCGGCATGGCCGAAGCGAGCGGTCGGTACCTGATGTTCGTCGACGGCGACGACACGCTGGCGCCCGGCTCACTCACGGCCATCGCGGCGCGGCTGGCCACCACCGAGGACCCTGAGATTCTCGTCTTCGACCACGCCCGCACAGACGACGGGAACCTCGCGGAGCGCGACGGCGCCATCACCCCGATCGCCGCAGCGGCGCCGGAGGTGTTCCCCTTCGGCCGGCACCCCGAGCTGCTCCGGCTGCTGTTCGTCGTGTGGAACAAGGTCTATCGGCTCGACTGGGTGCGCGAGCACGGCTTCCGCTTCCCGCCCGGGTACTACGAGGACGCGCCCTGGACCTACCCGATCCTGATGAGCGCGCAGCGGATCACCGCCCTGGACCGCGTCTGCTACCACTACCGCCAGCGCGGCCACGGCAACATCCTCGCGACGCGCAGCCGTCGCCATTTCGACGCGCTCGACCAGTACGGGCGGGTGTTCGCCTACCTCGACGCCCACCCCGAGCTCGAGCGGTGGCGGCCGCTGATGTTCGAGCGGATGACGCGGCACTTCGTGACCATCCTGTCCCGGGAGGACCGCCTGCCGCCGGGCTCGCGGCGCGAATTCTTCAGCCGGGCAGCGTATGCCTACCGGGAGTTCCGACCGGACCGGTACGTCCCCCCGGCGGGGCGGTCGGGTATCTGGGCCCGCAGCTTCGCCCGCGGTGACTACCGCGCGTTTCGCGCAGCCGAAAGGGCCTTCGAGCTGCAGCAGGGCGCAGGTCGGTTGGCGCGACGCGTGCACGCGTCCGGTGGGCGCGTCGGCCGGCTCGGTCGCAAGGCCGTGGTCCGCCTGTACTACCGCGCGCAGCTGCATCGCCGGATCGAGGACGATCTGATCGCATACGGGGCCTACTGGTTCCGCGGTTACGCATGCAGCCCGGCCGCGATCCACGAGAAGGCCCGTGAGCTCGCCCCGCACCTGCGCGGCGTCTGGGTAGTGCGTCGTGAGGCCCTGCACAGCGTGCCGCCGGGAGTGGCCACGGTCGTGCCCGACAGCATCGCCTACTACCGCCTGATGGCTCGGGCGAAGTTCTTCGTCAACAATGTCAACTTCCCGCACGTCGTCGTCAAGCGCCCGGGCACGGTCCACGTGCAGACCCAGCACGGCACGCCGATCAAGACGATGGGTCTGGAGCTGCGCGGCCACCCGGTCGCGGCGGCGGGCATGGATTTCGATCGCTTGCTCGAGCACGTCGCGCGTTGGGACTACCTGACCTCGGCCAACCGGTACTCGACCGAGGTCTGGCGACGCAGCTACCCCGGCAGCTACGAGACGCTGGAGGTCGGTCTGCCGCGTAACGACCGCCTGGTCACCGCAGGGCCCGCCGAGGTCGCCGCAGCACGCGCCGCCCTCGGCGTCAGCGCCGGACAGAGGGTGCTGCTGTACGCGCCGACCTTCCGTGACTGGCGACCGGACCGCTTCGATCCGGCCCTCGATCTCGATCGCCTCTGCGAGCAGCTCGGCGCCGGCTGGACCGTCCTGGTGCGTGGTCACTACTTCTCGACGGGACCCGCGCACCGCTCGAGCACCGAGGGGTCGGTCGACCGCGCGGAACTGCGGGACGTGTCGGACCATCCGACGGTGGAGGACGTGCTGCTCGCCACCGACGTGCTGCTGACCGACTACTCATCCATCATGTTCGACTACGCGAATCTCGACCGCCCGATCGTGATCCTGGCCGACGACTGGGACGAGTACGTCCAGGTGCGCGGCGTCTCGTTCGACCTGCTCGCCGAACCGCCCGGCGTCGTGGAGACCACCCAGGACGGTGTCGTCGACGCGCTGCTGTCCGCGCGATATACAAGCGAGGACGCAGCGCAGGCACGCAGCCGGTTCGCGGCGCGCTTCTGCGAGTTCGACACCGGCCATGCCGCCGAGCAGGTGGTCCGCCGGGTGTTCCTGCGCACCTGAGCGATCCGGCGGTTGGCTACGGTGAGACGTCCTCACCCGCCCAGCAGGAGGTAACCGTGATCGGATTGGTGCTCGCAGCCGGCGCCGGACGCCGACTGCGCCCGATCACCGACACCGTGCCCAAGGCGCTCACGCCGGTCGACGGTGACACGACGATCCTTGACATCGCGCTGCGCAACCTGGCTGCGGTCGACCTGCGGCGGGTGGTCATCGTCGTCGGCTATCGCGCGGAGGCGGTCGAGCAGCGCCGCGCCGAACTGCAGCAGCGGCACGGCGTCGAGATCGTGCTCGTGCACAACGACAAGGCCGAGGAGTGGAACAACTGCTACTCGCTCTGGCTCGCCCGCGAGCACTTCGCGCAGGAGGTGTTGCTGCTCAACGGCGACACCGTGCACCCGGTCAGCGTCGAGCACACGATGCTGGCCGCGCGCGGAGACCGCATCGTGCTCGCCATCGACGACGCGAAGCAGCTGGCTGAGGAAGAGATGAAGACCGTGTTCGACGAGAACGGTTTCCTGCGCCGGATCACCAAACTGATGCCGCCCGAGGACGCGTTCGGTGAGTACATCGGTGCCACCTACATCCCGGCAGCCGCCGCCGAGGGCCTGGCGAGCTCGCTCGAGGAGACCTGGAAGCGCAATCCCGACCTGTACTACGAGGACGGTTTCCAGACCTACGCCGATCATGGCGGCGAGATCGGCAAGGCCTCGGTCGGCGGCACGACGTGGGTCGAGGTCGACGACCACGACGACCTGGCCCGCGCCCGGGAGATCGCGTGCCATTACTGACCCGGATGCTGACGAGCCCGCTGTTCGTCGACATCAGAGCAGGGGCGGTGGCCGGTCTCGGCGAATTGCTCAGCGACCGACGCATCTCCAGCGACGGCCGGGTCGCCGTCGCGGTCGGAGCCGGTCAGGGCGAGCGCATCGTCGAGCTCATCCGACCCTCGCTCGCCAATGCCGATGTCTTCCAGGTCAGCGACGGCAGCGTCGAGGCCGCGCTCGAACTGCAGGGTCAGCTGCGCGGCAGCTCCTACGACGCGGTCGTCGGTATCGGCGGTGGCCGCACCCTCGACGTCACCAAGTACGCCGCGACCGGGATTGCCCTGCCGATGGTGGCGGTGGCGACCAATCTTGCCCATGACGGGCTCGCCTCACCGGTGAGCTCGCTAACGCACGCCGGTGGCAAAGGGTCGTTCGGCGTGGCGACGCCGCTCGCCGTCGTGGTCGACCTGGACTTCGTACGGCAGGCACCGGTCGAGATGGTGCGTTCCGGAATCGGGGACGCGGCGAGCAATCTCGCGGCGATCGAGGACTGGCTGCTCGCCCATCGCGAGCGGGGCGAGCCGGTCGATGGCCTGGCCATCGCCTTCGCCCGGACCGCGGCCGAGGCAGTGATGCACCGAAGCGACGGAATCGAGTCCCTGGCCTTCCTGACCGTGCTCGCCGAGGCGCTCGTGCTGTCCGGCCTGGCGATGTCGGTCGCGGGATCGAGCCGGCCGTGCAGTGGCGGCGACCACGAGATTCTGCACGCGGTCGACCAGCTGTACCCCGGGACCAGCAACCACGGCGAGTTGGCCGGTGTGGGTGCCCTGTTCACCACGTTCCTGCGCGAGGACGAGACCGCCTTCGCGGTTCTCGCCGACACCTTGAGCCGCCATGAGCTGGCCCGCACTCCAGCAGACCTCGGACTGTCGTTGGATCAGTTCGTGCGGGCGGTCGAATACGCTCCGTCGACGCGCCCGGACCGCTACACGATTCTCGAGCACCTGGACCTCGGGCCAGAACGGTTGAAACAGGTCGTCTACGATTTCGCTTCCATCGTCCCCCGCCGATAGGAACCCCATGCGGCTGCGCAGCTCCCGCCTCATTCGATGTGCGTTGGCGGTGGCGACCGGCGCCGCGCTGTCAGCCGTCCAGCAGGTTGACGCGTCCGCCGCCTCGGTCGAACACGAGTGGGAGCGCGGGAGGGTCGTCCAGCTCTCCGACGGCGATACGCCCTACGTCGACATCTGGGGTGACGGTGTCACCACCAAGCAGGCCATCCGGCTCATCGACGTCCAGGCGCCGGAATCCGCGCACTACGTGCACGGCGGGTGGGTGGGCAAGAACTGGTGTCACGCCCGCGCTGCCACCGCTCGCCTGAGCCGGCTCGAGCCGATCGGTGCCGAAGTGCACCTGGCCTCGCGGGTCAAGAGCTCCAACAGCGGCGGCCGTCGGCTGCGCACGGTGTGGGCCCGCCAGCCCGACGGCCGCTACGCCAACGTCCAGCGCTCGATGGTCCGGGACGGGTACGTGGTGTGGTTCGGCATGCTGCCCGAGAACACGCACAACGTCGAGCACCACAAGCTCGCCGACCAGGCCGCGCTCGCCGGCAAGCAGATCTGGAACAAGACCTGGTGTGGTTACGGGCCCCAGCAGCGGGCACACCTGCAGCTGTGGGTGCACTGGGACGCCAACAACGGCGACGACATGGACAACACCCACCGCAACGACGAGTACGTGATCGTGCGCAACGCCGGGGGTGCGGGCACGCTGGATCTGTCCGGCTGGTTCCTTCGCGAGAGCGGCCCGCGGGTGTTCCAATTCCCAGCCGGCGCCTCTGTCGTAGCGGGCGCGGAGCTGCGGGTGCACACCGGTTACGGCACCCGTACCGCCCACGACTACTACTGGGGCCGGGCGGCGTCGGTCTGGAACCAGGTTGCCGCGACCACGTTTCGGAAGTCGGCCGGCGTCGGTGACGGCGCGTTCCTTCTGGATCCGCAGGGCGACTTCCGGGTGTGGAACACCTACCCGTGCGTGTTGCGCTGCGGCGACGACCGCGCCGGCGTGCTGCGCATCTCCCGCGTCGGGGTGAAATTCCCGACGTCCAGCAAGAACAAGCAGTACATCGACATCCACAACTACGGCTCGGCCCGGCACAGTCTGACGCACCTGGTGCTGCGCAGCTGGCCGTTCAATTACATGTTCCCGGCAGGGGCGAGCGTGGCGGCCGGAGCGACCCTGCGCGTGCACATCGTGCACGGCGTGCCGCATCGGGCCAGCAGCCGCACCGACGTCTACTGGGATCCTGGACTGCCGGTGATCCTCAACTCCGACGCTGACGAGACGGATCTGTCGACCCCCCGCGACGCCCTCATCGCCTGCCACAGGTGGGGCGGGGCAACCTGCGGTTGGTGACCGGCAGTCCCTCGCGATGGCCCTGGAACGGGCGGGTGTCGGGGCACGCTGGCGGGCCGGGGCGAGGTGCTCGATCCGGTAGGGTCAGGCCCCATGTCGGTCAAGCTGAAGGTTGCCCGCGCGCTCGAGCGGGCCGGCTACGAAGTGCATCGCGTACGCCCGTCCACCACGGTTCCTGGCGGCGCTCAGCCGGTACCCGCGAAGAAGGGTGCGCCCAAGCGGAACCCGCTCAGCGAGCCACGACTGCGTACGCACACCCCTGAGTCGCTCGCCGAACTCCTCCAGCAGCGCCGCGAGGCCGGGGACCGGCTCGTGCAGGCACCGGTCTTCATCCTGTCCAGCGTGCGCTCCGGTTCGACCTTGGTCCGAGTGATGCTCGACAGCCACTCGCGCATCTACTCACCGCACGAGCTGCATCTGCGCAACATCCGCGTCGGGCTGACGAACAAGTACGTCGAAGGCGCGATGAGCGAGCTGGGCCTCGACGCGCGCGAGTTGAAGTACCTGCTCTGGGACCGCGTTCTGCACCGAGAGCTGACTCGTCGCGGTAAGCAGGTGCTGGTCAACAAGACGCCCAGCGACTCGTTCATGTGGCGCGCGATCCTCGATTGCTGGCCCGACGCCAAGTTCATCTTCCTGCTTCGTCACCCCGGCGCCGTGGTCGACTCGTGGAACTCCGCGCGCAGTTATTGGACTCGGGAGGAGACCGCCGCGGACGTGCTGAAGTACGTGAGCGCAGTCGAGCAGGCGCGCACCGAATACGGCGGGCTGACCGTCCGCTATGAGGACATCACGGCGGAGCCGGAGAAGGAAACCCGCCGGATCTGCGAATTCCTCGGTCTGGAATGGGAACCGGGCATGATCACCTACGGCCAGGCCGAGCACGGTGATTTCAAGCCGGGCCTCGGCGACTGGAGCAAGGCGATCAAGTCCGGCACCGTCCAGGCTGCCCGGCCGTTGCCACCCGACGACGACATTCCCGCTTCGCTGCGCGCCATCAGCGCGAAGTGGGGCTATCTGGATATGTCCGCGACGGCGTGACGAACATGATCTACCGCGTCGTCCCCTAGTTCGGCCAGGAGGTCAGCTTCGTTGTCTGCGTGCCAATTCAGCATCGTCATGCCCGTGCACAATGTGCGCGCCTACCTTCGAGAGTGCGTCGACTCGATCCTCGGCCAGTCCTTCGCCGATTTCGAGTTGATCGCGGTGGACGATGCCTCACCGGACGGCAGCGGCGACATCCTCGACGAGTACGCGGCCACCGACTCACGCGTGAAGGTGCACCACCTGCAGCGCAACGTCGGCCTGGGCGAGGCCCGCAACGTCGGGCTGGCCGACTGCATCGGCGACTACGTGCTGTTCGTCGACAGCGACGACAAGTTGACCCCGGGGACATTGGCCGCACTGTCCGAGCGGATCGAGCAGACCGATCGTCCCGACATCGTGGTCTTCGACTACGCCCGGACGTACTGGACGGGTCGGGTGACCCGCAACATGTTGGCCGACTCGCTGTCCGCGGCGGGTAGCGCGAACGCTTTCGCGGCGCAGGACGCACCGGAACTGCTCGAACTGTTGATGGTCGTCTGGAACAAGGCCTACCGCCGCGACTTCGCCACCACGCATAGCTTCCGCTTCCCGCCGGGTTACTACGAGGACCTGGTGTGGACCTACCCCACGATGCTCACAGCCGAGCGCATCGCGGTGCTCGACCGGGTCTGTTATCACTACCGTCAGCGCCGGCACGGCAACATCCTGCGCAGTCAGAACCTGAAGCACTTCGACGTGTTCGAACAGTACGAGCGGGTCTTCGCCTACGTCGACGAGCACCCGGACCTAGAGCGGTGGCGCACCTTCCTGTTCAAGCGCATGGTCTCGCACCTGACGCTCATCCTCAGCAGCCCGGACCGGGTCTCCAAGGAACTACGCCATCAGTTCTTCGACCGGCTCGTTCAGGCGTGGCGGCGCTTCGCCACCGACGACTACACGCTGCCCTCCGGCCGCGCGGGATTGAAGCTGCGCACGATCGCCCGCGGCGACTACACCGCGTTCGAGGTCGTGAGCATCGGCGGCCAGGTGGTGCGCCGCGCGAACAAGCGTGTCGCGATCACCAAGCGCACGACGAGCCGGCGCGTCACCAACGGCAAGCGCTCGCTCATCCACGCGTATTACCGCCGCGAGCAACGCAAGCCGATTGATGAGTACCTCGCCGTGTACTCGGCGTACTGGAGCACCGGGTACGCCTGCAACCCTGCTGCGATCTACGAAGCGGCCAAGCGCATCGCCCCCCACATCCGCGGGGTGTGGGTCGTGCGTCGCGTCGACGTCGAGCACCTGCCCGAGGGCATCGACCACGTCGAGCTCAACAGCCCCGACTACTACCGCACCGTGGCCCGCGCGAAGTACTTCGTGAACAACGTGAACTTCTCCGACAACGTCGTCAAGCGGCCGGGCATGATCCACGTACAGACCCAGCACGGCACGCCGCTGAAGAAGATGGGCATCGACCTGCAGCAGTTCCCTGTGGGTGCGGCGCGGATGAACTTCCGTGCGCTGCTGCGCCGTTGCGACCGGTGGGATTTCTTGCTGTCGGCGAACCGTTTCTCCAGCGAGGTATGGGAACGCTCCTACCCCAGCGCGTACATAACGCTCGAGACGGGGTACCCGCGTAACGATCGCCTGGTGCGGGCGACACCCGCCGATCGCGTCGAGATGCGGCAGCGCCTCAACCTTCCCGAGAACACGACCGTCGTGCTCTACGCCCCGACGTTTCGCGATTGGTCGCGCAAGACGTTCACCCCGCCCGTCCAGCTCGGTGACTTCTGTCGCCGGCTCGGCGATGGCTACACCGTGCTCGTGCGCGGCCACTATTTCACCGGGTCCGACCCGGCACTGGAGTCACTCGAGAGATCCGGCGTGCTGCGCGACGTGTCGTCCTACCCGACGATCGAGGATCTGATGATCGCCTCGGACGTCCTGCTCACCGACTACTCCTCGATAATGTTCGACTACGCCAACCTGGACCGTCCCATCGTCGTGTACGCCAATGACTGGGACACCTACCGGCGCGTGCGCGGCGTCAACTTCGACCTGCTGACCGAATCGCCCGGCGTCGTGGAACGGACGCAGGACAAGCTCGTCGACGCGTTCACGTCGGGCCGGTACCGCGACGAAAGTGCCGGCGCAGCACGAAAGGAATTCGCCCGCCGCTTCTGCGAGTTCGACGACGGTCACGCAGCCGAGCGCGTGGTGCGCCGGGTGTTCCTCGGTGAGCAGCTCTCGACCGCGGGACATGCTATGCGCAACACCGGCATCGCGCAGGACGAGGGCGCACGTGCCGGTGCGGTGGGCACGGTGCTCGACGCCGACGCCGACGCCGACATCGGCGGCGCCGCGGACGACACAGCCCTCGCGGTCTCAGCCGACGACGACGCCGCACCGAGGACCGACTAGACCGGCTCAGGCGCTAGCTGGTCCTCACCATTCGCGCCACCGTCCGAGCCATCTCACGCACAGCGAGGATGCGCCGGCGCGCAACAAGCAGCACGAGACCGAGCGCGGGCGTCTGGGTGCTGGCGGTGAGCTCAGCGGACGCGAACGGGTTCCCGAGGCGGTCGGCGGCGCCGCCCACGCCGAGCCGCGCACGCTAGGTCGCCGGAGCGTCGCGCGCGCGTCTGGCCGTCCAAGCATCACGCACCATGTCGTGCAGGTCGTACTTCGCGCGCCAGCTCGTGCGTGCCATGATCCGGGCGGCGTCGGCCACGACGCTCGGCGGATCACCGGCGCGGCGACCAATCACCTCAGGCGTGATGTCGCGACCGGTGACCTGCGCGGCGACGTCGACCACCGCTCGCACCGAATGCCCGGCGCCGGTGCCGACGTTGAGCACCTGCCCGCCCGGCGCGTCGAGCAGGCTGATGACTTCGACGTGCGCACGCGCCAGGTCCTGCACGTGGACGTAGTCGCGTACGCACGTACCGTCCGGGGTGGGGTAGTCGTCACCGAAGATGCGCGGCGGCGCGCCGTCCTCGATCGCCCGCAGCACCAGGGGGATCAGGTTGCTCTCGCCGAGGTCACCCAGCTCCGGCGCACCGGCGCCGGCGACATTGAAGTAGCGCAGGGCGGCGAACCGTAGTCCCGTCGCCGCCGCCTGGGCGCGGATGAGCCACTCACCGGCCAGTTTCGTCTCGCCGTACGGGTTGATCGGCACAGTGGCTGCGTCCTCGGACACCAGCGGGCCCTCGGCAGCTCCGTACACCGCCGCGCTGGAGGAGTAGACGAGCCGCTCGACCCCGGCCGCTGCTACCGCGTCGAGCACCTCGACGAGCCCGCCGAGGTTGCGGCGGTAATAGTGCACCGGCCGGCGCACGGAGTCGGCGACCTCTTTCTCAGCCGCCAGGTGAATCACGCCACGCACGTGGAAGCGGTCGAGGACTTCTCGAACCAGCGGCCCGTCGCCGGCCTCTCCGCGGACGAGCGGCACCCCCACCCGCTCGGCCCGGCCGGTGCTCAGATCGTCGAGCACCACCACACCGCACCCGGCGTGCTGCAATGCCCGGACCACGTGAGCGCCGATGTAACCAGCGCCCCCGGTGACCAGCCACGTGCCGTTCGTCACCTCAGCAGTGCTCAGTCCGGGCTGATACGCCGGGCTGCCCAGCGACGTCCGCGCGTCACGACGTTCGGCTTGGTCGGTGCCGGGCGTCGCGTGCGCGCTTGCCAGACGTCATCCGGAATGCGGGTAAATTCGATCATCCGTTGCCCGGCGGGATGGCCCCAGCTGCCGACGTAACGCACGTCCCACGGCCCCGATTTTGCCACCCACCTCAGGTCAGCGCGGTAGTACCAGTAGATGTTGCGCTCACTGAAGCGCGGCTGCTTCTGCATCGGTCTGTTGACGATCTCGTCGAGCGGCACCGACCTGGGCTCCTCGAAGAAGGTCGCGAAGAATCTGCCGCCGGGACTCATCGATTTCGCAAGCCGGTACAGGCAGAGCCGGATGTGGTTGAGCGAGATGTGCGTGAACACCGACTGCGCGATGGCCATGTCGAACTCCACGCCGAAGTCGGCGTCGAAGCGATCGTTGGCGCGAAGATTCGCGATCGGCATCCGGCTGCGTTGCTCGTCGCTGAGCTCAACGTCGTACCCGGCCTGCAGCAACGAGACGTTGGCGTCGATCCCGTAGTAATTGCCGGGGTCGAGATAATCGATAAGGTGCCGTCCCGCGCGCAGGCTGCCGCAACCGACGTCGACGAATGTGTGGGCGGGCTGCAGCCCCTCGCCTAATAGGAAATCGAACTGGTGCCGGCCGAGATCGTCCCACCGGCCGCCCACGAAGTTACGGTGCACGCCCTTGGCGATCTCGGCGGGGCTGAAAACCCGCAGGGCGTAGTCCGCATCCACCTTGCTGGTCTCGATCCGCTGGTCGATCTCGGTCATGCCATCCCCTCTCACCAGTCCGGAAGCCTACACAGCCGTCGCTCAGCATGAATTACGCGCAGTGGACAAGCTGCCAGCTGTCGTCGAGGTGGATCGGATGATCTGCCCCGGCCGGATGCGACGCGAAACGTGCGGGGTGGCTGAGAAGCCCGCGGTGAGACCACCGGGCTGATCTACAGTCGCCCGGGTGACAATGCTCGTGCCGGTCGAGCGGTGGCGCACCCCGTTCGCAGCAGAGCTGGGCGGGGCCGTGCTGTCGCTCGTGATGGCGGTGCTGTTGTTCACGCGCTTCAGCCTGGACGCCACGCTGCTGCGTGATCCCTCGATCTACGTGTACGAAGGACAGCAGCTCAGCCACGGCGTGCCGATCTACGTGAGCATCTTCGATCCCAAGACGCCGCTCGCCGGCACACTCGCCGGCCTGGCGGCTGCACTGTCCCGCCTTGTCGGAGCCGACGAGGTGCACGGCATCCGGGTTGCATTCTTCCTCTGCGCCTGCCTGACGGTGCTCGCCGTCTACGAGCTCGCCGTCCGGCTGTGGAATTCGCCGCTCGCCGGGGTGGTCGCGACCGCAGTCTTCTGTTCCTTCCAGTACTTCGCCTCTCAGGCGTTGGGCGGGCCGGACGCCAAGACGCCGGGCATCCTGCTCGGTCTCGTGTCGATGACACTGCTGACCCGCCGGCGGTGGTTGCTGGCCGCGGTCGCCGCGTCGCTGAGTTTCTTGGCCTGGCAGCCCTTCGCGGTGTATTCGATCGTGGTGCTCGGTTACACGCTGCTCGTCGCCGAGAAAGGCAGCCAGCGCCGGAGCTTCGCTGTCGCGGCCGCCGGCGTCGCCCTCCCTGTCGCGGTGACTGCCCTCTACTTCTGGGCGGCGGGCGCGCTGGGCCACTTCCTCGAGTCCGCGCTGGTGTTCCCCCTGACCGGGGTGAAGCGCGGTCACGAGACGTTGCTCGACCGGCTGGGCGGGATCGCTACCGTCGCCCGAACCAGCGCCGGTTTCAGCAGCTGGCCTTTCTGGACGGGACTGGTGCTGCTACTCGTGCTCGCTGCCGGTCGGCTGCTCACCCAGCGGGCCGAGCTTCGACAGTCCGCCCGCGATCCGCTTCTCGGCGTCGTCCTGCCCAGCCTGCTACTGATTGCCGCGTACTCCTGCGCGGATTTTCAGGGCCCGCCCGACCTGTTCCCGGGGCTGCCCTATGCGGCGCTGGGCTTCGGCGGTCTCGCCGCGGTCACGCTGGGCGCGGGGCGTTCCCCAGCCGGCCGGGGGGCCCTGGTCGTCGGCTGGCTGGCCGGCGCGGTGATCTTCGTCGGTTTCGCCTGGAACCAGTTCGACAAGGTCCCCCCTGTCGGATCCGGCCTCGTCGGGCAGCACGCAGAGGCGTGCGCGCTGAATCAGATGCTCGGTCCGCAGGGCACGCTGGTCGCGCTGGGCAGCCCGGCGCCCCTGGTGATGACCGGACGACGCAACCCCGATCGCTTTGTCTACCTGAACTCAGGAGTGGACCGGTGGAAAGCCGAGCACACTCAGGGGGGCTTTCGCGGCTGGGTGGCCGAGATTCGGTCATATCACCCGGCGGCCATCGTGGTCGGCGGCTGGACGGACGGTTTGCGTCCGCGCATGAGCCGTTGGTTGGAGTCGGCGAGCGGGTTCCACCCCGCCTACCTCGGTCGGTGGCGTGTCTTCCTCGACCCGCAAGCGGAACGACGCGGCCTGCAGCGGGGGGTGCTGCTGACCCAGGAGCCGACCGCCTACCCGACCGACGCGTTCCTTCGGCCCCTGCCCGCGAACTGCGCCGGCGAGTGAGGCGAGGGCTCGCGTCCGGCGAGGACCTGGTCGAGCGGGTGCCCTCGCCTATCGCTGTGTGGGATAGCTGTGCGGGGGGCAGGCGTACTACGCGCCGCTGTTAACGTGGGTATATGCGCTAGCGGTGCCCGACCGCTCGGAGACACCATGAGGATGCATGCCACGCCCTGACACCTTCTCCCACGACGTCGTCGTCATCGGAGGATGCGGACACGTCGGTCTCCCGCTCGCCATCGCGCTCGCCGGCACCGGCGCCTCGGTGCTGGTCTACGACGTCAGCGAGACCGCGGTGCGCCTGGTCAACGACGCGGTCCTGCCCTTCGACGAGCCCGGTGCGCAGGACAAGCTGAGCGCCGCCCTCGCGGCCGGAACGCTCGTCGCATCCACCGACCCGTCGGTCGTCGGTGCTGCCGAGAACGTGGTCGTGGTCATCGGGACACCGGTCGACGAGCACCTCAACCCCGACCCGCAGGCCATCCCCCGGGCGCTCGAGACCTGCTCGAAATTCTTCCAGGACGGCCAGCTGCTGATCCTGCGCAGTACCGTCTTTCCTGGCGTCACGGCGCTGGTGGAGCGCATGATCGCCGGGCTCGGTCTGGACATCGATGTGTCCTTCTGCCCCGAGCGTATCGCCGAAGGACGGGCGATGACCGAGCTGTACTCGTTGCCGCAGATCGTGTCCGGCCGCGACGAGCGCATTCGCGACCGCGCAGCTCAGGTGTTCGGTCGGTTGACCAGCCAGATCGTCGAACTCGAGCCTGAAGAGGCCGAGCTCGCGAAGCTGTTCACCAACACCTGGCGCTACATCAAGTTCGCGGCGGTCAACCAGTTCTACATGATCGCCGACAGCCGCGGCCTTGATTTCGAGCGCATCCGCACGGCACTGGCGCAGGACTACCCGCGCGCCGCGGACATGCCGTCGGCGGGTTTCGCGGCCGGGCCGTGCCTGTTCAAGGACACCATGCAGCTCGCCGCCTTCAACGACAACAACTTCGCTCTGGGGCACTCGGCGATGCTGGTCAACGAAGGGTTGCCGCTCTACGTGGTCAGCCGGCTGGCCGAGCAGCACGACCTCGCCTCGCTGACCGTCGGCATTCTCGGCGCCTCGTTCAAGGCCGGCTCGGATGACATCCGATCGAGTCTGGCCTACAAGCTGAAGCGGATTCTGGCGTTCCGGGCGCAGCACGTGCTCATGACGGACCCGTACGTCACGTCCGACCCCGAGCTCGTGCCGTTGGAGCAGGTGCTCGCCGATGCAGACGTGCTGATCGTCGCGACGCCGCACCCCGAGTACCGCAGCGTGCGCACCGAAAAGCCGGTCGCCGACGTGTGGAACGTGCTTGGTCAGGACGCCGCGCCATGACCTGGAATGCCCCGCGGGTCACGGTCGTCATCCCGGCCTTCAACGAGGGCGCTGACATCGTGCCCGTCCTGGACCGGTTGCTGGAGGCGGTCACCCTGCCATCCGAGGTCCTGGTCGTCGTGGACTTTCCCGAGGACACCACCATTGCGGTGATCGAGGCCTACGGCGCTCACGAGCAGCCGACGGTGCGCGCGCTCGTGAACGACTACGGGCGGGGCCCGGCGCAGGCGATCCGGTTCGGCATCCATCAGGCGCAGGCAGCGGTTGTCATCGTGACGATGGCCGACGGCTGCGACGACCCACGGCAGATCGATGAGCTCACCCGCTTGGTCGAGCGCGGGGTCGTCGTCGCGGCTGCATCGCGGTACATGCCGGGCGGTCAGCAGGTGGGTGGACCCCTGGTCAAGCGGGTGCTCTCGCGATACGCCGGACGCACGCTGTACTGGTTCGCGCGGGTCGGCACTCGCGACGCCACCAACTCCTTCAAGGCCTACAGCCGTGACTTCGTCGAGACGGTCGGCATCGACAGCAGGGACGGGTTCGAGATCGGCCTGGAGCTCACCGCGAAGGCACGGCGGATGCGGTTGCCCGTCGCCGAGATCCCCACGATCTGGCTCGACCGGCCGGCGGGCGTTTCCAACTTCAAGGTCACCCGATGGCTGCCCAGGTACCTTCAGTGGTACTTCTTCGCCTACGGTCCGCGCCTGCAGATCGGGCGTGCGGCCGACGGCTCGCTGACCCGCGAATCCCCCCAGTCCCCCAACTCCCCAAACTCCCCAAACTCCCCAGAGCTCGGAGCAATGCAGTGAAGACACTCGTCAGCGGTTCGGCCGGCTTCATCGGCGGCTACGTCGTGGAAGAACTCCTCGCGCGCGGCCACGACGTCGTCGGCGTCGACAACTTCTCCAAGTACGGCAAGGTCGTGAAGTCCTACGACGACCACCCGAACTACCGCCTGGTCGAGGGCGATGTTCGCGACACCGACCTGATGGTCGAACTGCTGGCCGACTGCGACCACTTCGTCGCCGGCGCGGCGCTCATCGGCGGCATCTCCTACTTCCACACCTACGCCTACGACCTGCTGGCCAGCAACGAGCGCATCATTGCCTCGTCCTGCGACGCCGCCATCAAGGCACACGCTGCCGGCACGCTGAAGAAGGTGACCTATCTCAGCTCGTCGATGGTGTTCGAGTCCACCAAACACTGGCCCTCGGCCGAGGGTGACGAGCGCAAGATCCCGCCGCCGCTATCCTCCTACGGATTTCAGAAGCTCGCCGTCGAGTACTTCGCCCACGCCGCGTGGGACCAGTACCGGCTGCCATACACGATCGTGCGTCCGTTCAACTGTGTCGGCATCGGCGAGAGCCGGGCGCTCGGTGATGTCGAGATCGAGTCGGGCAATGTCAAGCTCGCCATGAGCCACGTCGTCCCCGACCTCGTCCAGAAGGTGCTCAAGGGCCAGGACCCGCTGCACCTCCTGGGCGCAGGTGACCAGGTGCGCCACTACACCTACGGTGCCGATCTGGC
>JBBQZQ010000067.1:0-21526 GCA_038207565.1 Mycobacteriales bacterium | reverse complement strand
CGAGTTCCGGCGCCTGTTCGACGCCCTACTGCTCGCCGCACCACACAGCCTCACCACGCTGCTCACCTGGTCAACCTGGCGCCGAAGACACCAAGCCCGAGCCCGCGACTGCCACTACAAACGACGCGAAAACCAATGATCCACGACGCTCAGCGATCACGCGCTCGGTCAGTCGTGCGAGCGCGCGCACGCCAACATGGGAATTCACGCATCTGGACCGTGCTGGCCCGCGGGCAGAACTATCAGCTGCGCGACCCCAACGGGCAGCCGATCACAACCAGGGCGGCGAAGACGTTGATCGCCGAACGGTTCACCGTCCCGGCCGAGGTCCGCAAGCGGGCGAGGGCGCACAGCGCTGCAACGCACCGGGGGCGCCTCACCCGCTGAGTCCCGAGCACTTTCGCCTTTCCTCGATCGCTGCCCCTCGCACTGGTGCTGAGGAGCTGTCAACGTCGAGCGCCCGCAGGCGGACGTCCATGACGGCCGCCGAGGACGAACGACGTTGACGGCGACGAACGCTGGCGCACGCTCCCGCGGCGAGGAAAGACGAACCCCGCCACCGTGACCGCCCGACAGTCACGGCGATGCCACCTGGCTACAGCGCGTAACCGACGGCGGGGTTGACAACCGTTAGGGAGTCTCTACGCACTTACTGGGGTGAGGTGCAGACCAGATCATTTGGCGATCGGCCGGCGACATGCTCGCCGAGGCGTTCGGCGACGAAGCGCGGGACGCTGACCCAGCGACGGGGCGTGGCCCGTCGGCGTCCCCCACACGGGCGCACCGTTAACGGAGGTGACCGCCTCCGCGATCTCAACGCGGCGCCTGAGTGGGTCGAGGCGGCGCACCCGGAGTGCGGCCATCTCACCGAACCGGTCGCCGGAGTAGGCGAGGAACAGCACGACGAGCTCATAGTCGGCTGAGTCGTGCGCACGTTCGACTCGTCGCTTCGTCACCAAGGCCGGCAGGTCTGCGCAGGCAGTCGCGAGCTCGTGGACTGGTGTGTCAGATACAGCCGGTCCCGCTCCGGCTCACGAGGTAGCCCGACCCGATCGGCCGGGTTCTTCACGACTCGACCGTCGCGCACGGCGGCGAGCCGAGTGCCTGACGAGCGCCGGGCCAGGCGACGCCTCAGCCCGCGCCCGGTTTGCCCCGAGGCGCCTGGGTCAGTGGCCGCTGGGACACTGCCCGCTCCTTCGACAACGCGGACAACGCGTCCGTCAACAATGCGACCAGCGCCTCGTGCTGCACGTCGGCCGACGACCACACCTCCTCATCCGAGCCGTCCAGCGCTCTCGCGGCCAGCCCAGCCTTACTGTCGATCAACTCAGCGATCCTGCTGTCGATGGTCCGCGCGGCGATGATGCGCCACGCGGTGACGGGTTCGGTTTGACCGATGCGATGGCTGCGGTCGATGGCCTGTGTCTGCTGCGCGTCGGTCCAGGACAGCTCGGCCAGCACGATGTTGGAGGCGACCTGCAAGTTGAGGCCCACGCCGGCCGCCGTCAGGGAGCACACCGCGATGGCGACATCCGGATCGTTCACGAAGGCGTCGATGTTCTTCTGCCGCGACGCCGGCGTCTGGCCGCCTCGGATCGAGGAGAAGCGAATCCCCTGCGTGGCGAAGGCCTCCTCTGCGACGTCCATGACGTCGACGTGCTTGGCGAAGAAGACCACTTTGCCAGCGCTCCGCGCGAGCTGTGCCGCGTAGTCGGCGGCTAGGCCGGCCTTCGCCTGGCCGATGCGTCGCATCATGCTGAACACGTTCTCGCCGGCCGTCGTCGTGCCCGTGTCCTTCTGCTCCCACCTGGCCACCTTGCGCACGAGGTCGTGATCGATGCCCTCGACAACGCCGGAGCGACGGCTGGCCAGTGCGGTCTCGTACCGCGACACGAGCCGGCGCGTGAGATCGCGCTCCGCCGCCCGGATCGATCGGCCGACCTTCTCATCGAGCTCGACGGGCAGGTCGGCGGTGCGGCGGGCGGGGATGTCGGCAGCCACATCGACTTTGCGGCGGCGAACGATGCCGAGGTCGATCACGCACGTGCGGGCGGCGGAGTAGAACCCCGGGTCCGCGGGGGTCAGGCCGCTCTGCTCGAGGGAGTCCATCAGCTCGGCGAGCGGCTCGGTCTCGTCGATCCAGCCGAGGAAGTGCCAGATGGCGCGGAAGTCCTCGATGTCGTTGATCAGCGGGGTGCCGGTGAGGGCCATCAGCAAAGGGCGCGCGGTGCGGGAACGGATGCGCTCGGAGAGGTCCAGGACGTGCTGCGAGCGTTGGGAGGTCTTGTTCTTGATGAAGTGCGCCTCGTCGACGACCATGCCGCGGAAGCCGAAGTCGCCGAACCACCCCACGTGGCGGTCGAGCACCTCGTAGTTGACCACGACTATGTCGGCGAAGCCGTCGACCGTGTCACCGTCGCCGTGGACCACGGTGGCCGAGCGGTTCGGTGTCCACAGGCCGGCCTCGCGTGCCCAGTTGGTCTTGACGACGCTCGGTACGACCACCAGCAGCGGGTAGGCGTTCGCCGCCTGTGCGGCGAGCAGCGCCTGAGCCGTCTTGCCCAGGCCCGGCTCGTCGGCGAGTAGGAAGGTCCGGTGGCCGGCCGCGGCGGCGGCGACCAACCGCGCCTGGTGGGGCATCAGCTCCCGGTTCCCCGGCACACGGTTCCCCGGCACGCGCAGGCGGCCAGGTGCCGGCAGGGCCATGCACGCCGGGGCTCCGCCCCCGGCACGCTCGAACGAGCTGAGCAGCGGGCCGAGCAGCTCCCAACCGGCCAGGCGGCGCGGACCGACCGTGCTCGGCCGGGCGGACGAGAAGTCGGGAGCGAGGAACGGGTTGGCCAGCTGTCGAGAAACGACCGACTGGGGCACGACCCGACGCTCGGTGCTGGCCGAAGCGGCCGCGGGCTCCGTCAGCGTGGCCTCCTCGGGGGGCGCTTCGATTCCCACCGCTCTCAACATATCCCGCTTGAGCAACCTGGCCGCGTCCGAAACGACGGCATCCTCGGCCAGGAGCGCGAGGAGCGCGGGGTCGCGTACGGCGGACTTCGCGAGGATCGTCGCGATCCCGTCCAGGCGCTTCAGCTGCTCGGCCCGGTAGGTCTGGCTGCTGGTCTGCTTCCCCCGGACTCGGGCGTGCTCCTCGCGCACAAGCAGTGCGACAACCTGGAACTTCGTGCGCACCGCGGGCGTCACGCGGCGACGCTCGACAGCTGATTCCACCTCACGCACGGCGCGCGCGAGCACCGAGATGACGTCCTCGGGGGCGCGGATGTGTCGCTGCTTCGGCGAAGGGGAATGGCGAGCGCCCATCTGACGCCGGCCTGGTTGAGCCACAGACTCCTCCTCTAACGCCCCGCTCGGTGGCCGGGCAAGAACTGCCGCACACATACCCGCGGCCGGACGATGGATGTTCGCCAGCAGAGCCCCAGGGTGGTGCTCACGAGACGCCGCTGGCCCACCGAACCCCGCGAGAGCGACACCACGGGCCGACAGATCGCCCACTTCGGGCGCCCTCAGCCGCCAGTCGATGGTCGGGCCCCGACGGGAGATCGCCGCAAGCCCAACAGCGTCCCGCCTTGTGGGCGGCGGTGCAGGTCCATGCTAGCGCCGGTCGGTCCGCACCGTGCTGCGTCGCGATCAGCGTCGACCCGGCGCCCGCTGCGCCACCGAAGCCGAAGGGCTGCGGGCACCCAGCGGGTGCCCCATGGGGTGGCGCGGCAGTGTTCGCATCGTACCGCGTCGCTCCCGGCCACTCATACGTGGGAATCATCCCCGACGAACGTGACCGCCAGGTGGGTCGGGTGCTGCCGGTCAGCCTCGGCCGACGAATGGCATCGTGGTGGCCATCACGGTGAGGGACAGCACGTTGGCGTCGAGCGGCAGGCTGGCCATGTAGGTGACGGCGCGCGCGACGTCGTCGAGCGCCATCGTTGGTTCGGTCCGGGTGGTGCCGTCGGGCTGGCGCAACTGTGCGGCACCGTGTCGGTTGATCGCGGTGGCCGCGTTCCCGATGTTTATCTGCCCGCATGCGATGTGGTGCCTGCGACCGTCCAGGGCTGTTGAGCGGGTCAGCCCGGTGATCGCATGCTTGGTCGCGGTGTAGGCGACCGAGTCTGGCCGTGGCGAATGCGCCGAGATCGAGCCGTTGTTGATGATCCGGCCGCCCTGCGGGCGCTGATCGCGCATCTGGCGTATCGCGGCGCGGGTGCACAAGAACGCGCCGGTCAGGTTCGTCACCACCGCATCCTGCCACTCGTCGAGAGTGACGTCCTCGATCGGTGTCGGCCGGGAGAAAATGCCAGCGTTGTTGAACAGCAGATCGACCCGGCCGAAGCGGTCGGTCGCAGCGTCGAACAACTGCGTCACCGACGCCTCATCGCGGACGTCGCACCGCATCGGCAGTGACATGCCACCGGCGACGTCGATGGCGTCGCACACCTCGCGCAACTGCGGGAGCCTGCGACCTGCGGCGACCACCGCGAAACCGTCGGTGGCAAGTGCACGAGCGCACGCCCGGCCGATGCCGCTGCTCGCGCCGGTGATGACAGCGATCCGCTGCGCCGGTGCGTCGTCGACGGCCATAGCTCCTCGCGATCGGTCTTGCGGGGTACCCGTGTTGCTCGTGCAAGTATTGACCGGCGGGCTTCGACCGAGGAAAGCGGTGGTCATGCACATCGTCGTCACCGGCGGCGCGGGGTTTCTCGGTACCCGCCTGTGTCGGGCGCTATTGGCGGATGGCGCGCTGTCCGCCGCCGGCGCGCCCGAGGTTCGGATCGATCGGCTGACGGTACTGGATCGAACTGCGCCGGCCGCGGACGTCGCCGCTGACTCGCGGGTCGCCGCCAGCACTGCCACGCTGCTCGACACCGGCTCCACCGGTCCGCATCCGGTCGACGACGCCGACGTTGTCTTCCACCTCGCCGCCGCGGTGAGCGGGGAGTGCGAACGGGACTTCGACCTCGGGATGCGCACCAACCTGGACGGCACGCTTGCGCTGCTGCGCCGATGCCGGGCGAGTGGCCGTACCCCGGTCGTGGTGTTCGCAAGTTCCCTCGCGGTGTTCGGCTCTACCGTGGACTATCCGCTGCCCGCGGTGGTGACCGACCAGACGCTGCCGGTGCCACAGACCAGCTACGGCATTCAGAAGTTCGCCTGCGAGCAACTGCTAGCCGACTACACCCGCAAGGGGTTCCTGCGCGGCCGATCGGTGCGCCTGCCCACTGTGAGCGTGCGCCCAGGCCGGCCGAACACCGCCGCCTCCAGCTACCTATCCGGCATCATCCGTGAACCGCTCAGCGGGCAGCGGGCAGATTGCCCGGTCGATCCGGACGTCCCGGCAGCTATCTGCTCACCCGACCGCGCGACCCGCGGACTGCTGCGTGCTGCCACGTCCGGACCGGACGAGTGGGGCGCCCCGATCGCAGTCAACCTGCCGGCGATCACCGTGACAGCGGCGCAGATGGTGTCGGTGCTCGCGCAGGTCGCCGGCGCCGACGTGGCTGCGCTCGTCGACTGGCGCCCGGACCAGACGATCGCGTCGATCATGCGAGGCTGGCCCAGCCGGCTGCGCACCGACCGCGCTACACGCCTTGGCCTACAGCCCGACGAGAATCTCGAGGCGATCGTGCGCGCCCACATCCGCCAGACGCAGTCGCCTCGTTAACCGGACCGTCAAGATGGCGCGATCTGCCGGCGCCACGAATGAGCCGCAGGGGTGCTGACACCCTTGACCAGTCCAGGCGGAACGCGACAATAGTTGTTCGGCGGCTGGCCCGTCGGAGGGGGTGAACGTCATGCGAGCTCGAGGCGCAGTGGCGGCACTCGCGGTCGCGGCGGCCAGCCTGACCGCATGCAGCGATGACGCCGGGACTCATGCGACGGCAACGGCAACGGCAACGGCGACGACGAGGGCGACGTCCAGCACCGGCACCACTCTCACGGCGTCCCCTCACGGCGAGCGAAAGACCATCGTGATCAAGACCCAAGTCGTCGACTTCGACGGCAAGGTTGTCGACGGTTCCCTCATCGGCGATTCGGCGTTCTGTGCCGGCGGCACCCTGCACCATGAATCCGGCAGCCCCGAGATCGGCTATCCGGCGATCAACGTATTTACCTGCGGCGACAGCCAACTCAAGATCGGCTTCGGGCCAGGACCTGGCCAGATGAACCACAGGATTCAGACCAGCGACTGGAAGGTGCTGGAGGGAAGTGGCGACTTCGCGGGCGTCACCGGATCCGGCCAGATGAAGGTGGAGTTCCCGCGAGTAGGGGCGTCGAACGGTCAGGAGACGTTCACAGGCTCCGTCGTCGTTCCCTAGCCGCCGAATTCATCGTCTGGCTCAGGTGCCGAGGTGGGCGGCGAGGCCGGCGGATATGAAGGTGGCGTACTGCTCGAGACTCCAGCCGCGGCGTATTACGAGCAGGTCGTAGACCTCTGGGGAGCTGTAGGTCCACAGGATGTCGGTGGCCTGTGCAAGCGACAGGCCAGCCGGCAGGTGCCCGGCATCCGCGAGGCGGTGCGCGTTATCCGCCATCCGGGCACGTCGATTGTCATCAAGCTCTCGCGCGAGGTTCGCTAGCTCTGGGTCACGTGCGGCCGCGACCTGGACAAGAAGCAGGATCGGGGCAACACGCGGGCCGACCTCGGCAGACAGCCGGCCCCAGCCACGCAACAATTCCTGGAGATCATCGGCGCCGAGAGCGTCGGAACGTGTTTCAGCTGCCACCGGGCCGATGCCTTGTAACGCCTGCTCGACGACAGCGCGGATCAGGGCCGGTTTGCCCGCAAACCGCTTGTAGACCGACTCCGCGGACACTCCGTAGGCCAGCGCGAGCTTCGGGATAGTCAGGGCGGCGTACCCCTCACCCAGCAGCATGTCGCGGGCCACCTGGATCAACCCCGCGCGCACCCGTTCAGCCTGCGCCCGGCGGGCAGTCCCGTCGTAGCGCCTCTTGACGTCCTTCATCGCGCGTCCCATACTCCAACTAATCGATACAGAGCATTGTAACGGAATCTAGGGGGACCATGTCCGACGGCGCCAATCCGTTTCTCCTGCGACTGCAGCAGGCGACGAACGACCACGACCTCGACGCGCTGGTCGACTGCTTCGCACCCGAATACCGCAACGACGCACCCGCCCACCCCAGCCGCGGGTTCGAGGGCACCGAGCAGGTCCGCGCCAACTGGCGGCAGATCTTCGAGTTCGTCCCCGACGTCCGATCCCGCGTCCTGAGCCACGTTGTCGACGGTTGCGAGGTGTGGTCGGAGTGGGAGATGAGCGGCACCCGCGTGGACGGCACGCAGCACCTGATGCGCGGGGTCATCGTCTTCGGGTTGCGGGGCGGCCGCGCCGTCTCGGCCCGCTTCTACCTCGAACCGGTCGACGAGGCCAGCACGACGGTCGATGACGCCGTGCGGGCCCAGGTGCATGCGGAGGCCCCGACGTGATCGTCGTCGCGGGTGGCGGCGGCCTGCTGGGTCAGCACGTCGTCACCGACCTCCTCGCCCGTGACGAGAAGGTCCGGGTACTGGTCCGCGACGCCGCCCGCGCACGGGCGATGTTCGGCGACGGTGTCGAGGTGGTCGCCGGCGACGTGCGCAGCCGAGACGGGCTCGACGAGCTCGTGGCAGGTGCGTCCCTGGTCGTCTCGGCAGTGCATGGCTTCCTCGGCGGTCGCGGTGCCGGGCCGGTCGAGGTCGACCAGCGGGGCAACGCCAACCTCGTCGACGCTGCGGCCGCGGCCGGCGCGGGCGTCGTCCTCGTCTCGGTGCTCGGCGCATCACCGGACAGTCCCGTCGACCTTTTCCGCGCCAAGCATGCTGCCGAACGGCACCTACGCGGCAGTGCAACACCATGGACGATCGTGCGTGCAGCGGCCTACCTGGAGACCTGGCTGACTGTCCTTACCAAGACGGCCGGGAAGTCAGGTCGCCCACTGATATTCGGCCGCGGTGAACAACCGATTCAGTTCGTTTCTGCCCTCGATGTCGCCGCCGTGGTGAGCCGGGCAGCCACCGACTCGACGCTGCGCGGGCAGGTTTTTGAGATCGCCGGCGAACCGATGACTATGACTGACCTCGCCCGAGCCCTGCAAGATGCTCGGCGCTGGAACGGCTCACCGCGCCACCTGCCACGACCGCTGCTGCGGACGCTGTCTGTCCTCGCCCGCCCGATCAGCCCAGCGTTCGCCCGCCAGAACCAGACCGCGCTGGCCATGGACACCGGGGTGCTCACCGTCGACGCCCCCACCCCCAGCCCACTCGGACTACCGCGGCAAACCCTGCCCGATGTGCTCGCCAAATTCACCTGCTCGAGCAGCGGCAACACCTCGGCGGGTGCGGTCCACCCCGCCAGGACGGCGTTACTGTCGAAGACCTCCGCGCCGCCGGACCCGTCCGCCGATCCAACCAGCGCCGCCGACAGGTCGGCCAGCACGACCTCGTTTTCCCTGCCGGATCACGGGCGAACCAATTGAGGAGACGGTCCCGCCGATTCCATCCGCTCGACGTCGATTGATGCTCGATTGACGATGGTCTGACGGTTCCTACGCAAGCTGCTCGTACCGGTCGTCAGCACGGCGACCCGCACTCCGAGGAGCAACCCGATGACTATCACCAACGCAGCACCTACGCAGGAGGAGCTCGAGGCATTTCTGGGCCGCTTCGTCGTGGATCTGGGCTCAGCGATGGCCGGCGCGAACGTCGTGCTCGGCGATCGGCTCGGCCTGTATGGTGCGCTCGCGGCTCGTCCAGGCTCGACGTCCGCCGAAATTGCGCAAGACACCGGCACGGACGCGCGGTACGTGCAGGAGTGGCTCTGCGGGCAGGCGGCCGGCGGTTACGTCGAGTACGACGCGAGTAGCGAGACGTTTTCGATGACGGCGGCTCAGGCCGCTTGCCTGGCCGACCCGCAGAGTCCCGTCTACGTCCCCGGCGCCTTCCAGCTCGCCGCATCGCTGTACAAGGACGACACCTTGGTGCAGGACGCATTCCGCACCGGCGCAGGTGTGGGTTGGCACAAGCACCACTCTGACCTGTTCGAGGGGACCGAACGCTTCTTCCGGCCCGGCTACACAGCCAACCTCGTTGAATCGTGGCTCCCGGCACTCGAGGGCGTCGAAGGCAAGCTGCTCACTGGCGCCACTGTCGCCGACGTGGGTTGCGGGCACGGCGCGTCGACGATCATCATGGCCGAGGCCTTTTCTCGCTCGACGTTCGCCGGCTTCGATTACCACGAGGCGTCGATCGAGCGGGCTCGTCAGGCGGCCGAGGCGGCGGGGTTGACCGACCGGGTGCGTTTCGAGGTGGCCGGAGCTGCCGACTACCCGGGCACCGGGTACGACCTGGTGGCGATGTTCGACTGCTTGCACGACATGGGCGACCCCGTCGGTGCGACGAAGCACGTCCTGCAATCGCTTGAGGCCGGCGGAACGTGGCTGATCGTCGAACCGCGCGCCGCCGACACCGTCGAGGACAACCTCAACCCGGTCGGCCGCATCTTCTACTCGGCGTCCACGCTGCTCTGTGTTCCGGCGTCACGGTCGCAGGACGTCGGCCTGTGCCTGGGTGCGCAGGCCGGGCCCGCCCGTATCGAGGCTGTCGTGCGCGAAGGCGGGTTCGGGACGTTCCGAACCGCGACGCAGACCCCGTTCAACCTGGTATTTGAGGCGCGACCCTGACTCAAGGACGTCCGCTCAATTCGGAGCGCTCAGCCAGTTCGGCGAGGCGACCCAGTGACGTGGTCACCACCTCGCGCTGCGTCGCCAGCCGGGCTACCTCCTTCTCGGGTATCTCGACGTGCACGCTGATGCGGGTACCGGGGTCGAGTGGCTCGAGGCGCCAGTCGAACACGAGATCGGACACCGTGCACGACACGACGACGCGACGGTCGACCGCACGGGTTTCCACGATTTGCGGCATCGGGAAGTCCGGATAGCCATCTGGATACACGGTGACGTCGCCGCGGCCGCCGCTGGCGTCTCCAGCTGCGACGCTGGCGAATCCGCTCCACCAGTCCGAGAACCGCAGCGGATCGTAGAGGATTTTCCACACCTCGCGTGGCGCCGCGGTTGTCGTCGTCTCGTCGTCGAAGATGGGCATCTCAGACCTCCGTCACGGTGCCGAGCGCGGCGAGATCCGCCTCGGTGGCAGCGAGTTCCTCGGCCGGAACGATGAGGCCGATGATGGGACGTCCGAGATCCATCACCGATGAGATTCGTCCGCCCGGGTCCGTGGGCGTCAGCCGGCGCCATCCCTCGACGGCCTCGCACAGTCGACGACGGGCCAAGTCGGTATCGCCTCGGCCGACGGCGACCAACCCCTCGACCTTGGTCATCCGAATGACGAGCGTCTCGGGCCAATCGCCTTCGCGGACCGGCTCGAACACGACCTCGGCAAGTTCGGCCTCGGCCTCGTCCAGCTGCCCATGACGGGCCAACGCTTCGGCGCGCTGCAACCGCGCCAACGGGCGCCCGATACTGGCTTGACACACGGCCAGAGCAGACCCGAGCAAAGCCGCCGCAGTTTCGTATTCGCCTGCGCGCATGGCCACCCGGCCGCGTTCGGCGTCGACAATGGCCTGCAGGTCCGGAGCGTCCAGGCGCTCCGCGGCACGACGCGCTTGACCAGCCGCTTCCGCCGCCTCGGCCGGACGATCCAGCCGAACGAGCACCCATGCCCGATACACCAGTACCAGCGCTTCGATCGCCAACATGCCGTGGCCGGACAGCGCGGCCGCCGCCTGATCGAGCAGGTCGAGGGCGGCGTTGAGATCGCCACTTGCGGCTTGGCCGAATGCCGCGTTCACCAGCACGGTGTAGGTGAGATCCGGGCGGCCCAGCTGCGTCGACACCTCGGCGCTGCGCAGCGCCGGGGTGACGGCATCGACGAATCTGCCCTGCCGCAGCAGAGCGAAAGAGCGGGTCCGTTCCAGACCCGACCTGAGCAGCGGGTCCTCCGGCTCGTCACCAACCAGATCGGTGAGCATGCCCAGAACGCGTGCGACCTCCTTCGGATCACCAGCAATCGCCAAGCACCAGGCATAGACCGACAACAACCGGGCGCGCAGTTGTACAGCGGGCAGCCCCGCGCCGTCGAGCACGGCGAGCGCCCGACGGCAGGCGGCCACGCACACGCTCGGCTGGCAGATCGGCCCGTAGTGCCACTCGGCGAACCGCAGATGGGCGTCGGCAACCAACGTGGGGTCTCCGGTCGCCTCGAGCAACGGCAGCGCATGGGTGAACGCCGCCTGCGCGTCGGCGGCGCGGCCCCGCCACGCGAAGACGTCGGCGAGCTCCAGGGCAGGCGACGGATCCTCGGGCAGTGCTGCTGTCGCGCCACGAAGCAACGTCGTCGCATCGGCGAGCGCCCCCAACGCACGCGCCCGGGCCGCCGCCCGAATCAGAAGTTGACCCGCCTCGGCCAGCTGCCCGATTGCGCGCAGGTGCGACGCGGCCTCCGCCGCGCGGGCGTGTGAGCCCTCGGCCCGGAGCAGGTCCGCGGCGCGTTCGTGCCGCTCGGCGCGCTCCACACCCGACATGTCGGCATAGACGGCCTCGCGGAGCAACGCGTGCCGGAAACCCAATCGCTGGCCGGCACTCACCAGCAGTCCCTGATCCTCGGCCGGGGGCAGGGCTGCGGCGAGATCGACCCCTGCCCGCAGAGCGGCCTCGCGCGCATCGAGATCGCGCCCCGCGACCGCGAGCGTCGCGATCAACGCTCGAGCATCCGCGGGCAGCCGGGCCGCGGCCGCGCGCGTCGCACCGCGCAAGCCGACCGGCAACGGATGACCCGCCGCCAAGGCCCGGGCGACCTCGACCGCCAGCAAAGCGTTGCCCTCGGCAACATCGACGACCTGATCAACGGCCTCATCCGACAACGTGCCGACCGCCCGCGCGAGCCGTGAGACCGCCCGCCCGTCCAACGGGCCGAGCGCAACGTCGGCGCGCAGGGTGCCCCGTTGGCGATGTGACTGCTCCAGCGTGGCCAGCCGATCGCGCAGCGGTCGCTCACGTCGCGTCCCGACGATGAGCACCCGGCGATCCGACACCCGGCGGGCCACGTGCGACAGCACCGCGAGGCTCGCCTCGTCCGCGACGTGCAGGTCTTCCATCACGACAAGTACCGGGCTGGTCACCGCGCACGCTTCCAGCAGCGCCACTACCGATTCGGACAGCCGTGCCTGCTCCAGATCGGGCGGCGCAGCCGATCGACCGGCCGAGGGCGCCAACGTGGGCACCAGCGGCGCAAGCGCACTGACCCAGGGCGCGTCGGGTAACGCGTCCAGCTGGCTCACCAGGCTCGCGCAAACCTCGACCCACGGGGTGAACGCCTCTCCAGCGAGATCAGGTGGCGCGCCTACGGCAAAGGTCCCGCCCCCGCGCCGGGCCAGTTCGCTCAGCTCGTTGACGAGCCGGGTCTTGCCGATGCCCGCGTCACCATGCACGACCGCCAGCCCGCCGCTCCCGTCCGCAGTTGCGGCCCACGCCTCGCGGAGCGCGCCCAGCTCGGCGCGACGACCGACGAGCGGCAACGCCCCGGCGCGTGCCCGGTGCGGCCTCGCACCGGGCGACGGCCCAGCGTCATCGCCACCGGTACGGACCTGCTCGGCGAGACGCCAGGTCGGTTCGGACGGTGGAACGCGCAGTTCGCGGCGCAACCGCTCGGCGAGGCGCTGGTAGGTCGCCAGCGCGGCAGCGCGATCGCCGGACGCCGCGAGCCGCTCCATAAGCGTCCGCGCAGCCTCCTCCGACAGCGGGTCGAGCGCGCACGCGCGCCGCGCCCAGCGCACGGCAGCGACGTGATCGGTGGACCTGCGCGAGAGCTCGCCGAGCGTGGCGACGAGGCGCTCGCGGTGGGCATCGCGCGCCACTAACGCCCATTCGTCGTCGACGCCGGCTAGCAGATCGCCGTCGCCGATCGCCACCGCTTCGGCAAGGCGGTCACACGCGAGGTGTTCGCCAAACCGGAGTAGGTCCACGTCCGCGTCCACGCTCAGACCCACGCGGTCGCGGGTGGTGACGAGCAACTCGACGCCCCCTTCGTCGATCACCTGGCGCAGCGACCACAATGCACTGCGCATGCTCTGGCGGGCGCTGCTATCGACGACATCCGGCCACAGTTTCGCGGCGACGTCAGCGCGCGAATGCAGGCCCGGGTGCAGCGCCAGCCAGGCCAGCAGCGCCCAGGCGCGCCGACTCGCAGGCGCGGGAAGCGTGCGGCCATCGATGTCGACCGCGACCCCGCCCACCAGGCGGATGCGGAGCATGGCCGAACGCTACCGCGTTGACGGGCGATTGACGCCCGGATGACGGCAGCTGAGCAGAGTGATGGACGTCCAAGAAACCCCGGGAAATTCATCCAAACAGGAGACAATCATGACCGTCCACACCGACACCCAGACGTTCGATCTCGCCGCGTTCGTGGCCGCAATCGAGGGCCGCGATGCTGACGCCCAGCTTGCCGCGTTCGCCGACGACGCCGAACTCGTGCTGATCGACCACGAGCACTCGCCGAGCAATCCCGCGGTCTTGCGAGGCACCGACGCGCTGCGCGCGCACCTGTCCGACATCTGCCAGCGCGATATGACCCATGAGGTCACCACCGCCGCGGTGGCCGGCGATCGGCTGACCGTCGAGGTGGCGTGCCACTACTCCGACGGCACCCGGGTCGCGTGCCTTTCAGTCTCGGGCCTCGCCGACGGTCGGATCGCCTGGCAGCGCGGAGTGCAGGCCTGGGACCACTGACGCGGTCAAAGGGTTCGCGCGGATGCGATGAATCCGCGCTTCAATCCGCTCTGACGACCCACTCTGGCTGGGATCGATCACCGAATAGGCAACCGCTTGCGGCGCCGATGCGGGGGCCGCGACAGGCCGCTTCAATGTCTTGATCAGCTTCTCGCCAGCGGATCCCCTGCGGGCGGTAGCGGAGCGCCCGGTGACGGGGCGTTCTCTGGGGCGAGCATGGTCCTCGGACAGTACGGCCCCGCCCAAGCCCGGCGGCGCGCCGTCGAGGTTCGCGCACTGGGCACCTCGATCCCAGGCGCTGCAGCGTCCGTGCTTTTGACAGGCGATACCCGCACGCGGCCGGACGGCGTCGTCGGTGCACTGCCCTACGGTGGTTTAGTGGCCACCATCGACATTCGCCCAGTGTCGCACCAGCGGTGGGACGACGTTGTCACGCTTTTTGGCCGACGTGGGAATGATCCCGGGTGGTGCTGGTGTCGTCGATTCGTCGCTGTGCCAACGGAGCAGGCTGGTGCGCCGCGCGAGACACACGACAATCGGGCTGCGCTGCGGGACGAAATCGCCGCTGCCGATTTTCCGCCTGGGCTTATCGCCTACCTCGACGGCCGTCCCGTTGGGTGGACACGGGTCGGGCCGCGCGATTCGTTCCACGGGGTGCGCGGTAACCGGGCCCTCGCGCGGTTGCTCGACCCCGATCCTGGAGCCTGGTGGGTTACCTGTTTCGCCGTCGACAGCAAGTCCCGCGGCGGCGGCGTCGGGGCGGCGTTGCTTCGGTCAGCCGTCGATCAGGCCCGCGCGCACGACGCAACGTCTGTCGAGGGGCACCCGGTCGACGTCACAGCGCTCAAGGGCGACCGGGCGTCCGCCGCGTCGATCTTCACAGGCACAATGAGCATGTTCGTCTCGACTGGCTTCACCGAGATCGGCCGGACGTTCGCGTCTCGTCCCGTTATGCGCCTCGCGCTCTGAAATGGCCAGCCACGGATGACCCCGCGTGTGCAAATGGATCATTCGACCTCGATCAGCATGCCGGCCGCGCTCCGCTGAGCTTGCTCCGCGAGATCGATCGCGGACTGAGGACATCCCTCGGCCTGTAGATGCCCACCCGAGTTCCTTCCACAATCGACGACGCGCAAGAACCGACAGCCGATTCGCCGACCCAGCGCTGTGCCGTAACCGGATCCGGCGAACGGGCAGCTTCCTGACGCGCGAACAAACTTCAGGCGAGAATGGCGCAATGCCGAGCCGCATTGCAGTTGTCGCCATCGACGCCGTCCAGCCGCATCTGATCGCAGGCTTCTGGTGCAGCGTGCTGGGATGGCAGGTGGTCGAGGAGGACGCCGAAGTGATCAGCATCGCGCCGTCCGATGGCGCGTGGCCAACGATCGACGTGCTGGCCGTTCCTGAGCGCAAGACCGTCAAGAACCGGCTGCACTTCGACCTACGCGCGGACGGGGTAGCGACGTCTCAAGAACTCGAGCGATTGTTGAGCCTGGGGGCACGTCGTGTCGACGTCGGCCAGCAACCCGATGTCAGCTGGGTCGTCCTCAGCGACCCGGAGGGCAACGAGTTCTGCCTGCTCTCACGATCGGTTCAGGAGGTCTAGCGGGAGCGGTGACCGTCGGGCAAGTGGACCAGTCGCAGCAATCGCCGCCGTCACCGGCCAACCTTGGCACCGGGGTCAGCCCGCGCATGCGGTCAACACCAGGGACTGCATGACGCCTGCCGATACCACGACGGCGGTTGCCGCGCGCGAGGTGATCGGTGCGGGCAAGAATTGCGACGCAACCGGCCCCGGCACGTCGTTCCACGACTGGCGTGCTATCCCCGTCCGTGCATCGACGCACCACAGCTTCTCGCCTTCGCGGGTGCTGCGCACCCAGAGCACACGGCTTCCTGCTGCCACCATGTGAGCGCCAGCACCGAGGGCCGCCGTGACGGGGCTCGCGGCGATCGGCGTCAGTGCGTGCGGGTCGAGCCGCACCAGCACAGCGCCGGCCGGACCGACGCCCCCCACCCAGATGGCGCCGTCGACGACCTCCACCGTCCCATCGGTAAAGCGAAGAAAGTGGGGTGCCTCGACCGGCATCTCTCCAGGACGATAGGTCCATACAGCTGTCGGAAAACCTAGATCGAGGATCACGAGCCGGTCGCGAGTGAGATCCGCCGCGATCGGTCCCACCGCACCGAGCAGACCTGGGATGAACCGCGGTCTGAGCGCCGCTGGTGCGAGATCGGCGACACCGTCTTCACTGCTCAGGAACAGATGCCCGTCCAAGACAGCGGCGTGATCGACCGTTTCGTGCCAGCCCACGTCGCGGATTCGCCTCAGCGTCGCGGCATCGAACTCAATGATGCGGCTCGACCGCGCACCCCCACCGACCAACCAGACGCGAGCCTTCACCGGATCTGGAACGAGGGCGGATGTGCCTCCGATTCCGGCGAGCTCGGCGGCGGACAGCTGGATCGTACGGCGGTTCCCCGCCTCATCGACGACTTGCAGCGTGCTAGCGCCGAGCACCCAGGTGTCGGCACCGAACATCACCACATCGCGTGCACTCGGACCGGTGGCCGGCACATCGGGTAGCTGAGTTACCCCAGTCGGTCGGTGCGGAGTCGGTGCGACGGCCCGCGCAGTCCGACTCGGATCGTGCCGGTTCGCTGCCAGGACACCGATTCCCACCAATAGCGCGATCGCTGCGCCCAACCACAGCCAGCGCGGTGGTCTCCACCGCGCGCCCGCGTCGAGGAGGTCCTCGGCGCCGGTTGCGCGGCCGTCATCTGCGGTCGCCTCTACCGCAATTTCTGCCACCGCCACCTTCCCCTGCCGCTCCAGCGGCATCCCGAAGTCGTGAGCGCAGACCTCGATCGACACGCCGCAATGACGAGCATCAAGGATGACACGCGGACGGGCGGGGCACTCGCACTGCGCGGCCGGCCTGCAGACAAAATCGGGCGAGTCAGAACAAGCCGGCGGTTGCGGACCGGCGCCAGCGCGCGACCAACGCCAGGCGATGCACGCTTAGCCGGAACCGGGCGTTGCGCGCAGATGTCGCCCGGTCACCGGCGGATCGTGCTTAACGGACGCCGGCCGAGCTTCCTGGACGCTGAGCGGGTCACGGCGTGGCCTCCGCCGCGGCGGCGTTTAGCGCGTCGACGACCGCGCGCACTATCGGCGTAGCGTCGTTGCGCGTTCGCCGGTCCACCGCGCATCGGCGCAGCTCCTCCCGCGACACGCCGCTCCGGCTGAGCCCCGAGCTGGCCGCGCTCCGGCGCTGGCGCCGGGCCTGATCTGCCCCTTGCTCTGACCATGGCCTTCGTCATCGCCGGCCCACTCGTGGGACGAGTGATCGACCGGGTCGGGCATGGGGCACCGATGGCCGTCGGCTGCGTGCTGATGGACGCGGGCACGCTGCTGCTGTTGCTCGTCAACTCGGGCAGCGGCTACGGCCCGGTCTGGTGGCCCTTCGTGATCATCGGGCTCGGCTACGGCCTGACCTCCACCCCGATGGCACCAGCCCAGCCCAGGGCGGCAGGCGGGCCTTCGCCGCGACCTTCGCCGCCGGCCTGCACAGCGCACCGACCCCGCCGGCTGGATCACCCGAAGCCAGATCACCGTGGCCGGGCCACGGGTCCACGCTCGCTCCGGAGCAAGGGACGTCAGGACGGCGCCCGCTCGAGATTTCCCTCCGTCAGCCAAGGTCCGGGCACCTACCAGGCGCAGCCAGCGGCGCACTCTGGCCTCATGGGTAGCAGCGCACCAGCGGAGTTGACCGACGTCGAGCGAGACCGCGTTGAGAGTGCCCACGGCCAGTTCGACACCGACGTCACCTACCTCAACACCGCCACCCTGGGATTGCCTCCCCGCGCCAGCGTGACCGCGCTGCACACCGCGCTACGAGAGTGGCAGGCCGGCCGAGCCGACCCCATCGCCTACGACACGCCTCTGGCCACGGCACGGGAGGCTTACGCCGGGCTGGTCAACGTCGAGGCCACGTCGGTGGCGGTGGGCAGCCAAGTGTCGGTGTTCGCCGGCTTGGTGGCCGCCGCACTGCCATCGGGCAGTGAGGTGCTCACCGCGACCGGCGACTTCACCAGCATCCTGTTCCCCTTCCACGCCCAAGCCGCCCGCGGCGTCACCGTCCGGGAGGTTGCGTTGGGGCAGCTCGCCGATGCGGTAACCGCCAGCACCACATTGGTGTCGGTCTCGGCAGTGCAGTCCGCCAACGGGCGCCTGGTCGACCTCGACGCCCTACATCGCGCGTGTGCCGCCACCGGGACGCGGGTGCTGCTCGACACCACCCAGGCCGTGGGCTGGCTGCCCATCGACGCCGGACGCTTCGCCTACACCGTCTGCGGGGGCTACAAATGGCTGCTCGCCCCGCGCGGCACCGCCTACCTGACCGTCCAGCCCGACCCGCTCGACGAGCTGGTTCCCCACACCGCCGGCTGGTACGCCGGGCGCCACCCGTGGACCAGCATCTACGGGACGCCGCTGCGCCTGGCCGATGACGCCCGCCGCTTCGACGTCTCACCCGCCTGGCACGCCTGGGTCGGCGCGGCACCCGCCCTGACACTGCTCACCGGCGTCGGCACCCACGCGCTGCACGCCCACGCCCTCGCCCTGGCTAACCAGTTCCGCGCCGGAGTGAATCTGCCCGCCGGCGACTCGGCCATCGTCTCGGCGGACGCGGACCCCCACGTAGCCAAGCTGATGGACGAGGCCGCAATCATCGGATCGGTTCGGGCCAACCGCCTGCGACTGTCCTTCCATATCTCCACCAGCACCCACGACGTAGCCCGAGCCGTCAATGCCCTCTCCGGGCACCTCCACCCCTGACCGCCGTAACCGGCTCAGCGGACGCGTGAAACGTGCCGCAAGGACCTTGATCGGGATCACCGATCGGCGATTAGTTGCGCGTGCGCGGTTGGCAAGACGGCCGATGTGCACTGGTTGCTGATGATGAATGATCTTGCAATGCTTCGCCCATGTCTTCCCTGCCGATGACCTTCGCCGATGACGTCATCCATGAGCCAGCCCGGGTCCAGTTCGAGGTGTTCCTCGATGAGCACCGCGCTCAGCTCAATGGCTGCTTGGATGGGCTGAGCGAGGAGCAGGTGCGCCGTTCGTTGGTGCCCTCCCGGACCACCCTGTTGGGCCTGGTGAAGCACGCAACCTTCGTCGAGAAGGTCTGGTGCGACGAGGCCGTCACGTGCCGGTCCCGCGCTGAGATCGGCATCCCTGCCACGCCGGACGAGTCCTACATCATCGACGACGACGACACCGTCGCCACCATCCAGCGAGCCCATCGCGAAGCATGCGAATCATCACGGCGCGCGACCTCGTCGCTCGCCCTGGACGACACGGTCCACGGCAACCGGCGCGGCCCGCTACCGCTGCGCTGGGTCTACCTCCACATGCTGCGCGAACTCGCCCAGCACTGCGGACACGCAGACATACTGCGCGAGCAGCTGATCAACGAATAGCGCGCGCCGGCCGCTCCGTACGGCTGCCCGATCTCTGTGCTGTCCTAATCTGGTCAGGGCGAGATCGGGTGTGGTTCGCCGAGGGAGCGCGCGATGGCATCGAGAGCCGAACCGGTCGTAAGGGATGCTGAGCGCGACGATGTCGCGGCCATCTGTCGGTTCGGCGAGGCGCACATTCGACCCCACTACGCGCCGCTGATCGGCGCGGAGGCCGGGGATGAACAGGTCCGCAAGTGGTGGAACGAGACGCACGTCGGCGCAGCCGTGGCCGAGGGTTTGGTGGTCGTCGCCGAGGCCGACGGGCAGCTTGTCGGCGTCAGGCAGCGCGGCCGCAGAGGAGCCGACCATGTCGTCTACAAGCTCTACATCCACCCCCAGCATCGCGGCCGTGGTCTGGGCGCTCAGTTACTTGATGCCCTCACCAAGCAGCTGCCCGCTAACGCTGATCGGCTGTGCATCGAACATTTCGTGGCCAACGAGCGCGCCGGCGCGTTCTATGCGCGTGAGGGTTTCGCCGTGGAGCGGATCGAATCAAGTCCTACGGAAGACCCTGCACTCGGGGTGGTGTGGCGTGCCCGCCATCTGGCTCCAATCGAAACAGACGTCCGGACATGCGTGACGCCGGGAAGCCCGCCCGGATGCGGATTCGCTTGTGCGACAAGATGATCAACCCGTGACTGCGACCCGCTGGCCGCATCAAGCTCCTGGCGCGTTGGATGTGGTGCCATGAATCGAACGCATACGATCGGCGCCAGGCTTGGCTTGTGAAACATCCAGCGACGCTTTCGCCGGGTCGACAACGGTGACATCGAGCGCTCCCTCCGCCAGGTGGAGGGCAAGACAGCACAGGGCCTCCCCACTAAGGACTCGCGGAGTAATTAGCTGGGTGTGTCCGTCTGGGTTGGCATCCCCGGCAGGTCGACATCCACGACTTCGATTTCCGACCAACAGATGAAAACCCTGCACAGCAGCGGAATCCTCAACCTGCACGACTTCCACGGCGACTGGAACTACACCACCAGCGCCACCCGACGACACGCCCCACTGAACCCACCAAGATATTGCGCGATTCCTAACGGAACCAAGCGGGTTTGGCTCGGCTCAGCGCGCAGAGCCGTCTCGATAGGTGCTCCTCGGGCAATGCTTGAGCCTGCACATACTGATCGTCCGGCGTGTGCAGACCTTCCCTTCGAGCCTATGCGAGAACGGTTTCGGGCTCAGACCATCTCGGGAACGTGCAAGTGGGCAAGCGCGAGTTCAAACTCGGCGATCTCAAGAATGTGGGCGTCCATCTGGCGCGCGGCCTGGTCCCGCACAGCGATGGCTCCCTCCCGGCTGTATTCGAGGGAACTGCGGTCGTCGTATCCGACCGTCGTCACTGCGCGTCGCGCGGGACGGTTCACCATCAGACTCGCACTACAAAAGCCCGGCAGGTCCTCGATCTTGGCAAGAGTGCCGTGCTTGAACGACTCGATCGCCTCGGCAATGTTCGCGTCGCCCAGGCTAAGCCAGGTCACGCGCATCCAGGTCCCCTCGCGTGCGTGGTGGGCGCGGTGCATGACGGCGACTTCCCATCCCTCGACATCGGCGCCCGATGCCCCGAAGGCGCGGACGGCGTCATCGCGGATCGCTATCACGCGGTCGACACTATGACGCATCGCGTCCTCGGAACGCCACGCCGTCGTGACGATGCCGCGTCCCAGTTTCCGGTCGACCATGAGGGACAGGCCGAGGTAGCCATCGATGTGCGACATTGCGGGCATCACCGCGTCCCGTACCTGCGCGATCCCATTGTCAATCATCGACAGCTGCGCGTTGATCGATGTCGAACGAGCGAACACCGCCCACCTCCTGCGGACCGCAGGCGACGCCCCCGGTGGGCGCCACCAGACAATGCCACGCTGCTCCCCGCTCAGCCTGCTGGCAAGCCCGACGTCTCAACGCGCCTGTTTGGAGGACGCCGGTGGCGCAACCACCAACCCACTACGCGGTTGTCGGATCCGCCGCGACCGCCCAGCCGCGTCGCGTCCGACGTGCTCAACGTCCTGATGCCGTTCAAGTCTGCCGTTATGACGGATTGGGCCTGATGGCGACTTTCCGGAATCTCCCGGGCACTCCAATCACCCTGTCGCTTAGTGCATTGGGAGGACGTGGGTGTGTTCGCTGCGGGTGGCTTGAAGTGCGTGTGGGTCGAGGCCGAGCAGTTTCAGGATGGTCGGGGCGATCTGGGTGGTGAGGACGCGCCCAGTTTTGAGGTTGTCGTGCGGCACCCCGGCTCCGGAGACGACGAGCG
>JBBQZQ010000066.1:0-22421 GCA_038207565.1 Mycobacteriales bacterium | reverse complement strand
CTCGCGGCGCATCGCGGCGAGCACGATCGGCCCCGAACCGAAGGACAGCACCGTCGCGGAGGTGATGAAACCGACCAGTTGCTGCCAACTCGGGAACGGCAGGAACACGATCAGGCCGACGACGAAGGTCAGGAACAGGCTAATCAACGGCACACCCCGGCCGGTGGTCTTGGCAAGCGACTGCGGCGCATTGCGGTTCTTCGCCATCGCATAAGAGATCCGACCGGTGACGGTCGTGTAGATCAGGCCCGTGTCGGCCGGTGAGACAATGGCGTCGATGTAGAGCAGGGTCGCCAGCCAGCCGAGGCCGAGCGCCGTCGCGATCGCGGCCAGCGGCCCAAAGCTGTTAGTCAGGTTGTCCGCGATTCCGCTCCAGCCGCCGGACAGCGTCTTCGGGTCGACGGCGGCGATGAACGCGATCTGCAGCAGCACGTAAATGAGGCTGGTCACCAGCACCGAGCCGATCACCGCGATGGGCACGTTGCGCTTTGGCTTACTGGTCTCCCCGGCGAGCTCGATGCCCTGTCGGAAGCCGAGGTAGGAGAACACGATGCCGCCGGTGGCGATCGCGGTGAGCACCCCGTGCACCCCGTCGGTGGCGAAGCCGTGGTCGGAGAAGTTGCTGCCGTGGAACTCGGTCACCATGAAGGCGACGATGACGAGTGTGATAATCGCCAGCTTCCACCACACCGCCACGTTGTTCACCCGCGCGAACCAGCGCACGCCCAAGTAGTTCACCGCGACGAAGAACGCCATGGCGAACACCGCGACGACATAACCGAGCGCGGTGAGGGTGTGGACGGTCTCGCCGCTGACCGTGTGAGCCTTGGTGAACCCGGCGTACTTCGTGGCGTACTGCAGCGCGCCCTCGACCTCGATCGGGGCGACCGCCGCTGCCGCGATCCAATTGACCCACCCCATGGTGTAGCTGGCGAAGGAGCCGAAGGACAGGTGCGGGAACCGGATGACCCCACCGGAGATCGGGAACATCGTGCCCAGTTCGGCGAAGCACAGCCCGATCAACATGATCATCGCTGCGCCGATGAGCCAGGAGAAGATCGCCGCCGGCCCGGCGATGGACGACGCGTTCAAGGCCCCGAACAACCAACCGGACCCGATGATCGACCCGATGCCGGCGAACAGCAGACCGACCACGCCGATGTCGCGCCGCAGCGGGGCGCCGCCGGACTCCTCCGCGCCCGCCCCTTGCGGGCTCGAGCCGCTCGTTCCACCCTTGGTCGTCGCTGTCACGTGCGTCCCCTTCGCCGGCTCTTGCCGAAACCTACTCATAAGTCGCGTCGTTGGGAACGCGGCGAGCCGACCGGCCGGTTCTGACGGTGCCCGGACGGAGGGTTGGCGGCGAGATAAGCCAGATGTTGGAGTAGCCCGCCTCGCTGCTGGAGGGCTCAATCCGCAGCAGCGCGCAGTCGTCGTCCATCACGTGACACCAGTGGCAGGCGGCGTAACCCACGGAGAGCAGGACGGGGATGTCGCGCCGGCGGGGCCTCGGCAAAGGAGTCCTCGGACCAGGGCCACCAGTCGACCGGGTTGTCCGCGCGTTGGCGCAGATACGGCGAGGTGGACGCCGTGAGTCAATTCACGTCCTACACCCTGCCAGCCCCCACAACTCGGTGGCCGAGGTGCCGGTACCGGCGACCCGATCGCGGGTGCGGTTGACGGACGAACAGTGCGTTCCCGGTGTCATGGCATAGAGTCCACCTAACCGGGACAATGCCGACACCCACCCGCACCACTGTCTGCGATTGCCCAGAGCGGAGCGTTCCTACATGGCCCACCGCCGCATTCCCGTGCTCGCACTGGTGGCAGTTCTGCTGGTGAGTACGTCGGCTCCGTCCGCCGGCGCTGCACCCGCCACGACGCACGACCCGGCAAGGCACTTGGCAAAGGACCAGCTGCGCCGCAGCCTCACAGCACCGCGGCCGACCCGCCCAGGCGCCGGTGCGTCCCGGCTCCCCCGTGCCGCCACGGCGAGGCGCAATGTCGTGCTCATCGCGCACGTCTCCGACCGCTCGCAGGTGGCGACAGTCGTCGCGGCCGCCCGGCACGGGGACCTCGGAGTGCGGCACACGCTCACCCGGCTGCGTGCCGTATCCATTCGGGTGGCTCCGGAACAGGTGGGCTCGGCGCTCGCCCGGCTGCGGGCCGTACCCGGTGTCACCGATGTCGAGCGGGCAGTGCAGCGCCGGCTCAGCGACGTCGGCGCGACTCCTGACGATCCGCGTTACGCCCGCCAGGCCAGTTACCTGTCCTCGGTCGGCGCACCGCTCGCATGGGCACTACAGACCGGTTCACCGGCAGTGCGCATCGCAGTGCTCGACAGCGGCGTCGACATCCACCACCCCGACCTCACCGGGAAGATCGTCTTCCCGCGCAACGTCGTGGCGGCGTCGGCCGACGTGAGCGACGAGGTGGGACACGGGACATTCGTCGCGGGGGTCGCCGCCGCCCACACCGACAACGGAGTGGGCATCGCCGGAGCGGGCTGGCGAACGAAGATCATGCCCGTCAAGATCGCAGATCCGGACGGCTTCATCTCCGTCGACGACGAGGCAGCCGGGATCACCTGGGCAGTCACCCACGGCGCCGCCATCATCAACCTCAGCTTGGGCGGGTACAACCCGAGCCCGACCGAGAGCGCGGCGATCACCTACGCCCAGAGCCAGGGCGTGCTGGTCGTCGCCGCGGCGGGCAACGAAAGCACCAGCGTCCGGGCCTACCCCGCGGGGCTCGCGGGCGTCATCGCGGTCGGTGCGACCGATGCGAACGGCCACCGCGCCAGCTTCTCCAACCACGGTTCCTGGGTCACCGTCGCCGCTCCCGGTACGGACATCTACTCGACCGCGCCCACCGCGGGGTCCCAGATGTTCCCGACGACGAGCGGCTACTCGAGCGCGGCCGGCACCTCCTTCGCGGCGCCGATCGTCGCCGGCCTGGCCGCGCTGCTCGAGGCGGCGCACCCTCACCTCGGCCCCGCAGCGCTGCGCCGCGAGCTGATCGTTTCCGCGCACGGTTACCGGCAGACCGGGCTGGGGGCCGGCCAGGTCGACTTCCTGCAGGCGCTCTCCCACGTGCCGCCGACCAGCCGCCCGGCCGCGCCGCGGCAATCCAGCTCAGCCGGCGTCCTCACCCTCAGCACCGCATCGAGCGCCCCCACCGTTCGGTTCCGCATCGATGCCGAATCCTGGTCTGCACCGATCACGGTGTCCGGCGGTCATGCGTCGCTACGGTTCTCCTCCTACGGGTACGCCAACGGCGCGCACACCGTCACGGCGATCGACTGCAGCGCTCACGCCGAGTGCAACGCCGCGCCGAGCGCCGCCCCGCTGAGGCTGGCCAACCCGGCACCGGTCATCACCTCGCCGGCCCCGCGCGCGGCGCTCAGCGGCCCGTTCGTGGTCACGGCAGCGTCGCGCGGCGGCGGTCTGGGTTTCCGGATCGACGGCGCGCGTCTGGCCTTCGTCCATGCAGCGCCCTATACGGCACACTTCAGCGGCAGCGCCCTCAGCGACGGCACGCACACGCTGCGCGTGCGCCAGTGTTCGGCGGACCACCTGCACTGCGCAGGCCCGTTCTCCCGCCCGGTGACGGTCACCACCGACTCCTTGCACCCGACGATCGCCGGGTTCGACCCGCCTCTGTTCAGCCCGAACGCGGACCGCCGCAAGGACGGCACGCTGCTCACCTTCACGCTTCCCGATCGGGAGAATGTCACGATCCGGGTCCGCGCCGCGAACGGCTCGCTCGTGCGCGGTCCGGTGTCGATCGGGTCGCTCGGCGCGGGGGTGCACACCTGGAGCTGGCGGGGTCACCGGCCGGCCAGTACGGACTTCGTCGCGGACGGGACATACACGGCCGAACTCTCGACCTCGGCCGGCGGCCTGCTCGGCTCGGTGAGCCGCGCGGTGCGGGTGGACACTGCAGGAGCCGCGTTCACATCGGTCGTCGGGCGCGGCGTGCACTTCGATCCCCTCCGCGACGGCTACCGCGACCACTTCGTCCCCTCTGCGCTGCTCAGCGAACCGGCAACGGTGACGCTGACGATCCGGGACGCGGGTGGTCACCTCGTGCAGACCCGATCCGGATACCGCCACGCCGGCCGGGCGACGATCGAATGGTGGGGTCGCGACCGGTCCGGAAAGCTGATCACCCCAGGCGTGTACACGTGGACGTTCAGCGCCGTCGACCGCGCCGGTAATCCGTCGAGCACCTCCGTCTTCCACGTGTACGCGTCGGTCGCGAAGCTGGTGAAACGCACGATCGTGCTGGGCGCGGCCGGCAGCAGCTTCTACGCCGCGGGCGCCAACGATGCATCGTGCGGCGACGCCACCACCCAGTTCACCAACTACTCCCACGGCGTGTACCTCATTCAGACGTGTGATCCCCGCACGAAGGGGGCGCAGCGCTCCGTCGCCCGGTACCGCTTCACGCTTCCGCCGGCTCGGCGCTACGCGACGCTGTCCATCCAGGCGCGGGGGTCGGCGTTCTACGTCCCGAGCGAGCTGTCCGGCGCGTACTACCGCACCGACCGCAGCGCGGTGGCGATCCCGCAGTACCGCACGTTGGGCTCGCTGGCCGAGCGGACGTATGCACTCGGCACTATCGCCGCCCCCGGATATGTCGGCGCGCATCGCGTGGCACGGATCGGGGTCGCCGTCGACAACCGCTACGTCGCGACGAGCCCGTTCGGGACAAGCGACTTCGACATCGCCTCGGTGCGGCTGACGGTCACGTACTTCGTCCTGCAGTGAGGCCTGATCGACCGCGGCGGAAACCCGACATTAGGGTCGGGGCGTGGTCGAGCGCTCGTATGACATCGTCCTGCTCGGAGCGACGGGCTTCACCGGCGGATTGACCGCCGAATACCTCGCCCGCCACGCCCCACCCGATTGCCGGTGGGCGCTCGCCGGCCGCACCCGCCAGAAGCTGGAGATCGTCCGCGCCCGGCTGGCCACGATCGACGCCGACCTGTCGAACCTGCCGCTGCTCGCGGCAGATTCGGGCGACGCACCGTCGCTGCGCACGCTCGCTGCAGCGACCCGGGTCGTGATCTCGACGGTCGGGCCGTACGTGCTGCACGGCGGGGCGCTGGTGGCAGCCTGCGCCGACGCCGGCACCGATTACCTCGATCTCACCGGGGAGCCCGAGTTCGTCGACACCGTGTACCTGCGCCACCATGCCCGCGCTGTCGAGTCCGGCGCCCGCCTGGTCCATGCATGCGGTTTCGACTCCGTGCCGCACGACCTCGGCGCATACTTCACCGTGCTCAACCTGCCGGCGGACGCCGCGCTGACCGTTCGCGGGTACGTACGCGCCTCAGCCGCGATGTCGGGCGGGACCTTCGCCTCTGCGCTGACCGGCTTCGCCAGGGCAGGGCAGAACATCAGCGCCCGGCGAGCCCGGGAGCGGGCCGAGCCCCGTGCGGACGGACGGAGCTCGCGAGCGATCGCCGGACGTCCGCACCACGACCGGGTGAGTGGGGGGTGGGCGCTGCCGTTCCCGTCGCTCGATCCGCAGGTCGTGGCCCGTTCGGGACGTGCGGTCGCGCGCTACGGTCCGGACTTCCGCTATTCGCACTTCGTCACGGTGCCGCACGTGTGGACGGCGGCCGGAATCGTCGGCGGGGTCGCCGCACTGGTCGCGCTGGCGCAGATCCGGCCCGCCCGTGTTGCAGTGCAGAAGTGGCTACCGCAGGGCACCGGGCCGTCCGCGGCCATCCGAGCCCGTAGTTGGTTCCAGGTCACCTTCGTCGGCGAAGGTGGCGGTCAGCGCGTCGTCACCCGCGTGTCCGGTGGCGATCCGGGCTACGACGAGACCGCGAAGATGCTGGCGGAGTCGGCGTTGTCGCTCGCGTTCGACGCCGGTCTGCCGCACACCGCCGGGCAGGTGACCACGGTGGCGGCCATGGGCGATGCCTTGCTCGACCGGCTGCAGCGGGCGGGCCTGCGCTTCGAGGTGCTCAGCGCACCAGCCTGACCTGGTCGGCCGCGCTACCTCTCGCGGGGGGGATCCTCGCGGATGGGCGGCAGCTCGGTGGTCCGCTCGGCTGCGTCCTGCGCACTGCGCCGTTGCGGGGCCGGGGACTGCTCTTGAGCCGGTAGCTGCTGCGGGGCCGGGAACTGCTGGGTGGCCTCGGCACCGTCGGAGCCGGGCCGGTTCTGCGGCTGGTTCTGCGGCTCCTGCGGGCGCTGCGGCTCTTGCTGGCGCTGCGGCTCTTGCGGGCGCTGCGGCTCCTGCGGGCGCTGCGGCTCCTGCGGGCGCTGCGGCTCTAGCTGGCGCTCCGGCTCCTGCGGGCGCTCCGGCTCTTGCGGGCGCTGCGGCTCCTGCGGGCGCTCCGGCTCCTGCTGGTCGGCCTGTCGCACTGTCGCATCCGGTGCTTGGTCCTGCGACTGGTCGTGGAGAGCGCTGGACCCGTGGGATTGGGTCGGCTCGTCACCGGCGACACGGCGGCCGACGGCCGGAAAGGTCTGCGTCGGCTGGTCTGCTCCCGACGGACGATCGGACTTGTCGAGATTCGGCCGGTCCTCCTTCTGCCCGCTCCATGGCACGGCTCCGTGTTGCCGCGACTGCGGGGACCCCAGTCGCTGGTTGTCGAGGCGTTCGCTGTCCGAGCGCGGGTCGGGTTGCCGAGCGTCGCGTTCGGGACCGCCGAAGAACGGCGACTCGCTGCGTTCGGAGTCCGAGCGAGCGCCGGGCGCGGACCCGGGCGGCACGAGAACGCCCACCGCCCGTCGCGAAATAATGGCGGCCAGCGCGGTGAGCAGTCCGACGAGCAGACCGAGTCCGACGCCGCCCCAGAACGTGTAACCGCTGGGACCGGCCTGGCCGAAGAAGGCGAAGACCGGTCGCGAGACGCCGGTCGCTGCGTAGAGCTCCTGCTTGACGACGAAACCGCGCACCACGGCGCCGACCTGCGTTGCGACGATGACGCTCAGCCACGTGCCGACGAACACCCGGCCGAACGTGACTGCACCGCGCGCCAGGATCAGCACAAGGAGCGCGGTCGCGAGGACCACTACGCCGATCAGCACGAACTGGCCCGCGAGGACATTGTTGGGGTCGTCACCGCCGCGCGGGCTGAACCGCCATTGATACGTGAGCCCCGCATAGATCATCCGGACGACGAACTTGTCGCTCTTGTCGAAGGTGTGCCGCAGGACGTAATCGTTCACCCACTGGTTGGCGCCGGCGGCGATGAGGATCAGCGTGCTCAGCGCGGCCACGAGCGCGATGACCCCGACCCGCCCGCGTTTCACCGTGGGACCGTCCGGCGGTGCCGACTGCGGGTGCCCGGACGAGCCGGGAGGCCAGCCGGCGACCGGCTGCTGCGGGGGTGAGTCGTGCGAACCGGCAGGGTGCATGCCGCCAAACTAGTCACAACTACGTCCTCACCACAGACTTTCCGGCGGGGCGCGCGGGCAGCCGACTCCGATCGGCCTGCCTAGACTCGACCCATGACCGACTCGCAGGACGGTGCAGCTGTCGTCGCTGAGGCCGCGGCGCCCAGCACGGGCCCGGATGGCGTGGCCACCCGGGATCTGCCGATGCCCGAGCACCTGCAGCACGCGATCGCCGCGGACTGGGATCCTGCGCCGCCGATGCCACATCCGGCCCGCCGCGACGGCGCCGCGCCGGCAGCGCGACGCCGCGCGATGCTGTCCGCCGCCCTGGCCGGGCGCGTGATCGTCGTGCCCGCGGGCCCGCCGCGCCGGCGGTCGAACGACACCGACTACCCGTTCCGCGCAAACAGCTCGTTCACGTGGCTCACCGGCGAGACCGTCGCCGACGCCGTCCTCGTCATGTTTCCGTCCGCATCCAGCGGCGGCCACGCCAGCACGTTGTACGTGCGCGAATACGCGCAACCTGGCGAGGTCGCGTACTTCACCAGCCGCACCCACGGCGCGGTGTGGGTCGGCAACGTCCCTTCCCTCGCCGACACGGCGGACACCCTCGGGATGCAGGTCCGCCCCCTCGGCGAGTTGAGTGCCGTGCTGGACGGACAGCGCGGCGCCGACGCCATGGTGCTTCGCGGCGTCGACGCCGAGATCGACGCCGTACTGACCGGCGCGGGCGGACAGCTCGAGCAGGTGCTCGAGGAGATGCGGCTGGTCAAGGACGACTGGGAGCTCGCCCGCCTGCGCCACGCCTGCGAGGCAACAGCGCGCGGGTTCGGCGATGTGGCCCGCGAGCTGCCGCAGGTGATCGGACGCGACGACGTCCGCGGGGAGAGGTGGCTCGAGGGCACGTTCTGGCGCCGGGCGCGATTGGAGGGCAACGACGTCGGTTACTCCTCCATCGTCGGTTCCGGTGGGCATGCCACGACGCTGCACTGGTGGCGCAGCAACGGGGTGGTTGAACCGGGCTCGTTGCTGCTCGCGGACATGGGGGTGGAGACCGACGAGCTCTACACCGCCGACGTCACCCGCACGATGCCCGTCAGCGCCGAGTGGTCGCCCGCCCAGCTGAAGGTCTATCGCGCCGTGCTGGAGGCGCAGGATGCCGGCATCGCCGAGGTCAAGGCGGGCGCTGACTTCCAGGCCGCGCACCGCGCCGCGATGTGGGTGCTGTCGGATCACCTGCACTCGTGGGGGATCCTGCCCGTCACCGCCGGGGTGGCCTGCGATCCGGATCCGGAGGCGCCCGGGGCCGGCCTGCACCGCCGCTACACGCTGCACGGCACCTCGCACATGCTCGGCCTCGATGTCCACGACTGCGCCGCAGCACGTAACGAGCACTACCGCGACGGCACATTGATCGCAGGTCACGTGCTCACGGTGGAACCCGGGCTGTACTTCCAGGCGCACGATCGCACGGTGCCGGCCGAGCTGCGCGGCATCGGGATCCGCATCGAGGACGACGTCGTGGTCACCGATGGTGCTGCGGTCAACCTCTCCGCGATGCTGCCCCGCGAACCGCGCGAGGTCATCGCCTGGATGCTCGAGGCCCAGAGCACTCCGGCCACTGCGTAAGCGCCGGCCCACGAGCACGAGACGGTCATGAGTGATGTGGTGCTGCCGCCGCAGCGCGGGCTCCCGGACGGGCTCGTCATTCCCGGGGCCGAGCTGCAGGAACGCTTCAGCCGCTCGTCCGGCCCAGGTGGGCAAGGCGTCAACACCACCGACGTTCGCGTCGAGCTGCGCTGGGATGTCACTTCGTCCCACGCGCTCAGTACATCGCAGCGCGACCGTCTCATGGCGCAATGGAGCTCCCGGCTGGTCGACGGCGTGCTGAGCGTGACCGCGTCCGAGCATCGTGCCCAGTTGCAGAATCGGCTCGCGGCGCGCGCGCGGTTGCGGATGCTGCTCGCCGAGGCACTGCAACCTCCGGCGCCGACGCGTCGCGCCACCCGGCCGTCGCGCAGCGCCAAACGCCGCCGCCTCGAAGCCAAGCGCCGTCGGGGCGACGTGAAACAGGCCCGCCGCCGCCCGCCGCCGGAATAGCACCGCACGATCTGGCCAGAATGACGTGAGTTTCGTGCGAATTAGCCCAGCTCACATCGATTTCGATTTGCAAAATTCTAAACAAGGACTTTACTTAGCGCTGGGCCATATCCGGGCAACCGGACCGTAGGGCCGCACGAGCAGAGATCCCCGGTCCGTTTCGGACCCCGACCACTCGTAGGCCGAGCCACCCCGGCGTCGTCCTGCCCAAAGGAACCTGATGACCTTGGCCCTCGTGGCCGGGCGCCAGCGTGTCCAGGTCGCGACCTCGCTTCATGCGGAGTACGTCGACCTTGCCCTGGCCCTGGCTCAACTACCCACTGACGAGCGTCGCCTCGTCGTCATGCTGCCCGCACACAACGAAGAAGCCTCGATCGAGCTCGCCCTCGACTCGTTGGCCGAGCAGACCCGCCGACCCGACCTCGTCGTCGTGGTTCCCGACAACTGCACCGACCGCACCGTCGAGCTGGCCCGCGCCCACGGAGGCGCCGTCGTCGCCCCCAGCCGCGACAACGTGCACAAGAAGGCCGGAGCGCTCAACCAGATACTCGCGATCATGCTGCCGCTGCTCGAGGCAGGCGACGCCGTGATGGTGATGGACGCCGATTCGTGGCTCGACCACAAGTTTCTCGAGGCGGCCGTCGCAAAGCTCGGCACACCGGTTCCCGGCGCTCAGCACGGCAAGATCGTCGGCGGTGTCGGCGGGACGTTCCGTGGCGGGCGCGGCGGCGGTTTCGTCGGCATGTTGCAGCGCAACGAGTACGCGCGCTATGCCCGTGATGTCCGCCGGCTGAAGGGCAAAGTGCTCGTGCTCACGGGGACGGCCGCGATCTTCCAGGTCGAGGTGCTGCGCCGCGTCGTGGCCGCACGCGAGACCGGTGAGCTGCCGGGCGGGTCGGCCCAGGTCTACGACACCAACGTCCTGACCGAGGACAACGAGCTGACCCTCGCCCTGCTGCATCTCGGCTACGGCATCGTGAGCCCGAAAGAGTGCCTGCTCGAGACCGAGATCATGACTACCTGGTCCACGCTGTGGGACCAGCGGTTGCGCTGGAAGCGTGGCGCCCTGGAGAACCTGCTCGACTACGGGCTGACCAGGATCACGTGGCGCTACTGGGGACGGCAGGTGCTGACGCACCTCGGCGTACTCGTCACCGCGGTGTACCTCGCCACGCTGGTCGGTTCGCTCGTCTTCACCGGTGGACTCCACCTCCACCTGATCTGGACCGCGGTCACCTTGGTCTTCATGGCCGAGCGCGTCGTGTCGGTGCGCGAGCGCGGTCGCCTCCAGATGGCCTTCGCCGCAATCCTCGTGGTCGAGATGGCCTTCGACTTCTATTTGCAGGCAACCCAAGCCAAAGCGCTCTGGGACACCGTTACCCACTCCGACAAGAACTGGTGACTGACATGTACAACCCTGCTTTCGGCGCTACCGCCACCGGAGCCGCGGGCGCCGGTCTCGCGGCGACCGGCTTCAACATCGTCTGGCTGCTGCTAGCTGCCTTTGCATTGCTGGGCGCCGGCATGGCGCTCATGCGCCTGGTCCCGCGGCGCGAGGCGTGAAGGCGCCGACGCGGATCAGCGCAGCGCTGGCACAGCAGATCGCGCCGCCGCGCGCATCGTGCTCAACGTCGCCGAGTCCGACTCGATCCGCCAGTCACGTTCCTTGCCGACATCGAACATGACCAGTGCCGTGATGTGGTCGGCCCGCGCCAGGTAGCTGAACATGCCGGAGTACCAACTCGCCTTCGCGTGAGCTGGGTCGACGGCGGCACCGTCGTTCTCGTTGGGCGCCTTGCTGCCGAATTCGCACACCCAGACCGGCAGCGTAGGTGCCAGCGCGATGAGCCGTTGGTACTGCAGCGCGTAGATGTCGGCGAACGTGCGCCACGTCAGTACGCCACCGTTGCCCCAGTTGTAGCCGTCCAGGCCGAGGACGTCGACGTATTCCGTACCCGGCCAGATGCTGCGTACCGGTGTCGTCTCGGCGTAGGTGTCGGTGGTGGGATCGAATACCCAGCGGACGTTGCTCGCACCGTGGTTGCGGAAGAACGTCACGACGTAGCGCCACGCGCGGATGAACTGTACGGGTGTCCCGCCGGCAGGACGGTCACCGGCCGAAGTGGGTTGGAAGGCGACCCAGTCGGCGTTCATCTCCGCCCAGGGGCGGATATAGAGCGGTTGACCGTAGCTGCGCGCGGCGTCGGCCTCTTGCGCGAGGTAGGCGTCGTGCACGCCGCTGGTGAAGGTGCTGAAGCGGGTCACGGCGCTCGCGCCGAGGTCCCACGCCACGAGCAGGGTGTGCCCGCCGGCCGCCTGTTGGCGTTGGACCTCGTCAGGGAAGACATCGCCCCAGCCGCGAAAGCTCGAGGTGATCGCCAGGTGAGCGCCGAGCACGTTCTCGAAGCTCGCGACAGCGCCAGGCGAGTCGCTGCCGACATAGGCGCCCAGCGCCACCGACGGCGCTGCGGCGGCTGCTGTTCCAGCACCCACGCCCAGCACGGCTGCGAATGAGCAGAGCACGGCGGCGAACGCGGTCAGCACGACGCGCAGCGGGCGGGGTAGGACGTACATGGCGAGACCTCGGCGTGATCAGCCCCCGCGTGATCGATGGTGGTCGGCCAGGCGTCATGTAAAGACGCTGTTAGGCGGCCATCCTGTAGCACAATAGGCACATCCGCACGCCGCCGCAACTCGAACGCAAGAACACCTCAAGGACCGCCACGCGCACGCGCCTGCCTGCCTCACTGCTTGCGCGCCACCGCGGTCGAGGTGGCGCCGCGCACCGCGCCGACGCGGGTGGCCTCGGCCTCGACCTGATCCCATACCTCCGGCGGCAGACCGGCGAAGGCCTCGATCTGCAGCGTCAGTTTCGAGCCGGTCGACTTGGGCCGCCACGTGCCGGCGACCTCGCCATCGACGAAGAGCGCACCGGGGCGGCCGAGGACCGGCCAGAGCGTCTTGTGCGCCGCCTTGTCCGCAACGATCAGGTTCCGGTCACGAGCCTGCAGGAACGGGTCGAACGCGCCCAGCAGCCGGACCAGGTCCGGTGCCGGCGCCTGCTCCAGCGCACTCACCTGCTCCTCGGGCAGCCAGGCTTTCTTGCCGGCAACCCGTACCTCGGCGAGGTCGGCGGGCCACAGTTCGTCCAGATCGGCACGCCGCACTTCGAAGTAGCCCGCGACATCGACCGCGGTCGCCGGGCCGAGCAGGGTCAGGTAGGCGATCACCTGGCTGCGCAAGGCTGCAGCGTTCGCCTTCTTCGGCCGTTTGGCCCCGGCCCGGCGTTGCAGCACGGGTGGCGCCGTGCCTGGCTGCAGTTCCAGCCCGGCCGCGAGCAAGGACGAGCGCATCGCCGAATCGGAGATGTGGCTCGTCTTGCAACTACGGCACTCGCGCCGCATCGCTTTCGGGAGCTGTTTCGTGACGGCCGTGCTGGCCGCACCCTTGGCCGTCGGCTCGCGAACGACGTCGCGCATCGCTGCGACGGCGGTTTCGAACTGGTCCATCGCGGTCATGCCCTTGCGGGCCACGCTGGGGCCGGTCTCGTTCAGCCGGCCGATCGCGTCCTGCTCCGACAACGGATACAGCGCTGCGGCGAGGGCATCGAGGTCGCCCCGGCGGTGGACATGCGGCGCGCCCCGCAGCGTCCACGCCAGTACCAACTGATGGCCCGGGCCGACCGCGTCGACGGGCGGGGTGTCGCGAAGGCGCGCGTCGAAGGCCAAGCGGGCCTGCTCGCCCGCGGCGTCCTGCACCCCGATGTCGAGCACCGCGAGCTCAGCGACGGCGCCCGCCGAACGGTCGAGCTGTTGCGCGGCGACGCGGTAGGCGATCACTTGCTCGCGGGTGACGTCCATGCAGCGTCCTCATCCCATTCGTAGGTCAGCTCCAGGGTGTACTCCATCGCGGCCGCCGCATAGCTGCCCGACCCGCCGATGCCTGCGAGCTCGCCAGTGCCCGAGCCGGGGACCACAGTGACCTCTGTTGTTGCCACTCCCCCGCTGTGCTCACCCTTGGCGGCAAGGACGAACGTTCCCGTGCGGCCGCCGAGTGTCCCGGTCACGAGCTCGTACCCGACGTACGGACCGACGAGTGACTGCGGGTCGGCAGGATCGCCGCCGATGTAGCAGATCAGCAGGGCGCAGGTCGACCCGCCCTGCAGGTCGCCGGAGTAGGTCGTGGTGAAGGTGGCTCGGGCGACGGAGTGCGGAGGGTCTCCCGAGACGGTCGACTCGTCCCAGGACTTGCCGGTAACAGTGACGGTGGCGTGCAATGTCGCTCCTTCGTCGTGCCGGACGGACAGCTGCCATCATCTCGTCGATACCTGTCAGAAAGTGTCATGATTAGCGAGAGGATGAGGCTATGCGGGCCAGTCGGTTGCTTTCGATCATGCTGACGCTGCATACCCGCGGGCGCGTCAGTGCACAGCAACTCGCCGCCGAACTCGAGGTGTCCCTACGCACCGTCTACCGCGACGTCGATGCGCTCAACGGGGCTGGCATTCCGATCTACGCGACGCGTGGGCGGGCCGGCGGCTTCCAGCTGCTCGCGGGCTACCGCACCAAGCTGACCGGCCTCACGCCGGACGAGGCGGACACGCTGTTCCTCTCCGGCCTGCCGAACGCCGCCGCCGATCTCGGGCTCGGCAGCGTCCTGGCCGCCACCCAGCTGAAACTGCTTGCCGCGTTGCCCGCCGAACTGCGGGAACGGGCTGCGCGGATCCGCGACCGATTCCACCTGGACGCGCCCGGCTGGCTGCGCGAAGACGACGCGCCGCCGTGCCTGCCCGGCATCGCTGAGGCGGTCTGGAACCAGCAGCGGGTGCGGGTGCGCTACGAGCGGGCGAACCGCAGCCAGGTGGACCGCGATCTCGAACCGCTCGGCCTCGTGCTGAAGGCCGGGGTCTGGTACCTCGTGGCGAGCGTCCGGGCCGACTCGCGCGGGCCGCGCACGTACCGGCTCTCCCGGATGCAGGCCGCGGCGACGCTCGACGAGCGGTTCGAGCGGCCGCGCGGGTTCGACCTGCAGCAGCACTGGAGCGTTTACCAGCACGATTACGAGCGGCGCATCTTCCGAGGAACGGCGACCATCCGGCTCTCGGAGGCGGGACGCTCGCTGCTGTTCCTCATCGGCTCTCCGGCCGCTCGCGCCGGGCACGCTGCGATGGGTGACCCCGATGCCACCGGATGGGCGCGCACGACCGTCCCGATCGAGTCGCTCGTACATGCCCGCCATGCGCTGATGCAACTGGGCGCGGAAGTGGAGGTGCTCGACCCGCCCGAACTGCGGCAGTCGGTGGCGGCCGATCTGCGCGCGGCGACGCGACGCTACGCGGGCGATCCGGTGTCGGACTGATCCGGCCCGGGGATATCCGTCGTCGGGGAGCCCGACGTGGGAGTGCCCGTCATCGGTGCTTTCGATGGGTGAGCGCCTCGTGCGGGGACGTCCGGTGTGGCGGCCTTTTCGTCCGCCGGGACCGGAAATTCGTCGCGAACCTTGCGCAGGTGCTTGGACATCGACTTGAACAGGAAGTAGACCGCGACACAGAGCAGGAGGATCACGGCGAACCCGATGGGTCCGGACTTGTATCCCTCCCCGCTGCGGGCGAGGACGCCGGCGAGGATCATCACTCGCCGCCCGCCTCGGCGCTCTCGCGGATTCCGGCAAACAGATCGTCCTCGGGAATCGTCGAGTCGACGAGTGACCGAGCCAGCTCGAACTCCTCGGTGGGCCAGGCCGCACGCTGCAGATCCAGCGGAACGGAGAAGAACCAGCCCTTGGGGTCGACCTGCGTCGCGTGGGCCAGCAACGCTGCGTCGCGGCGCTCGAACCAGTCACCGACATCGACCCTCGTCGTGATCTTGGGTGCCCGGACATCGCCCCTGTTCTCGGCAAAGCGCTTGCGGCGCTCCTCGAAGGGCGATTCCAGACCCTTCGAAATGAGGGCACTGTGCAGTGCGTCGAACCGCTCGGCGCTGAAACCGACGTCGTAGTACAGCTTCAGGGGTTGCCATGGCTCGCCCTCGTCGGGATACATGTCGGGGTCGGGTGCGGCCTCGAAGGCACCCACCGATATCTCGTGACAGCGGATGTGGTCGGGGTGGGGGTAGCCACCATTCTCGTCATAGGTGGTCATGACATGGGGACGGAAATCCCGCACCTCACGCACCAGGCGGCGCACGCCCTCGTCCACCGTCTCCAGCGCGAAGCACCCGTCGGGAAGGGGCGGAAGTGGGTCCCCCTCGGGCAGCCCGGAGTCGACGAAGCCCAGCCAGTGCTGACGCACGCCGAGGATCGCGCGGGCGTGGTCCATCTCCTCGCGGCGGATGTCGGCGATGTTGGCCTCGATCTCGGCCCGTTCCTTCAGGGCCGGGTTCAGGATGCTGCCGCGCTCGCCGCCCGTGCAGGTCACCACGAGGACGTCGACCCCCTCGTCGATGTAGCGCGCCATCGTCGCCGCACCCTTGCTCGACTCGTCGTCAGGGTGGGCATGCACGGCCATCAGGCGGAGACGTTGCGGGCTCACAGATCCATTGTCCCCGATCCCTGCGACATCGGCGCCGGCGCCCGTCACCCGGGCCTGGCGGCATTGCACTTCGCCTCGACCCGGGGTCCGGTGTTAGGTTCGAGGCTTCTGCGCAGCCACATCGGGCAGTTTCTTCCCTTCACTAGCTCTGGAGTTCCCACGTGTCCACGACCGAAAGCCCAGTCACCTGGCTCACCCAGGACGCGTACGACCGCCTGTCGCGCGAGCTCGCCGAACTGGTTGCCAACCGCCCCGCGATGGCGAAGGAGATCAACGACCGCCGCGAGGAGGGCGACCTCAAGGAGAACGGCGGTTATCACGCCGCGCGCGAGGAACAGGGCAAGCAGGAGGCCCGCATCGTGCAGTTGCAGGATCTGCTGCGCAGCGCCGAGGTCGGCGACGCCCCGGTCAGCGATGGAATGGCGGGGCCGGGCATGCTGGTAGAGGTCCGTTTCGAGGACGGCGACGACGTCGAGAAGTTCTTGATCGGCTCTCGGGAGGAATCCGAGACGGCCGGTGTCGAGGTTTACTCGGCGGCTTCACCGCTGGGCAAGGCGCTCACCGGGGCCCGCGAGGGCGACACGGTCGAGTACGAGACGCCCACCGGCAAGACGATGAAAGTGACGCTCGTCAGCGCGCACCCCTTCACCCACTGAGTCGTGCTTCTCGGGGCCACGTCCCCTTCGGGCGGGCCTGTCGGTTTCCCTGCGAGCGTCGGATCAGGGACCGACCAACGGGAGCACTCGGAACGGGACTGGTTTGGACAGCGCGATCACCGTCGAACTGCGGACGATCTCGGGAAACTCGTTGACCCGGTTGAGCACGCCCTGCAGATCGTCGTTGGATCGGGCCACCAGGCGGCAGAGCATGTCGCCCTGGCCGGTGATCGTGTGCACCTCGAGCACCTGCGGGATGCCGCGCAGGTGCTCGAGCACCTGAGTCCCCCGTCCCTGACGGATTTCCAACGTCGCAAATGCCGTGACGTCATAGCCGAGCGCCTCGGGATCGAGGGTGGGCGCGAAGGTGGCAATCACCCCGCGCGCCACCAGCCGGTCCAGGCGGGCCTGCACCGTGGCCCTGGCCACCGCGAGCCGGCGCGACAATTCCAACACCCCGACGCGCGGCGCGGCGTCCAGTTCGCGCAACAGGCGCGCGTCCAGTCCGTCGAGGCGGCTGCGGTCCGACTGGGGCACGCGTTCAGCGTGACACGGCTGCGGCGTCCCGTCGCGCGGTAGCGAGCGCCGACGTGGCGCGATCACCACCCGCGACGTAGCGTCGAAATGTGACTGCAGCTCCCACCATCGCCACTCTCGGCGACCTGCGCGCGACGGGCCACGTGCACCGCGCCGTGAAGACCGAACTCCGCCAGAACCTCATTGCCCGCCTCGCAGCCGGTGAACCGTCGCTTCCCGGCATCGTCGGCTTCGACGACACCGTCGTCCCCGAGGTCGAACGCGCCGTCCTCGCCGGCCACGACATGATCTTGCTCGGCGAGCGCGGCCAGGGTAAGACCCGTCTCATCCGCACCCTTGTCGGCCTTTTGGACGAGTGGACGCCCGTCGTCGAGGGCTGCGAGATCAACGACCATCCCTATGCCCCGTCCTGCTCGCGCTGTCTGAGCATGGCGGACACCGACGGCGACCTGCTGCCGGTTGCCTGGCTGCATCGCAGCTCGCGTTACGGGGAGAAGCTGGCCACTCCCGACACCTCGGTCGGTGATCTCATTGGCGACGTCGACCCGATCAAGGTCGCGCAGGGCCGCACGCTCGGTGATCCCGAGACGATCCACTTCGGGCTGGTGCCGCGTACCAATCGTGGCATCATCGCCGTGAACGAACTCCCCGACCTGGCCGAGCGGATCCAGGTCGCGCTGCTGAACGTGCTGGAGGAACGCGACATCCAGGTGCGCGGCTACCAGCTGCGACTGCCGCTCGACCTGATGCTCGTGGCGAGCGCCAACCCAGAGGACTACACGAACCGCGGCCGCATCATCACCCCGCTGAAGGATCGTTTCGGCGCCGAGGTCCGCACGCACTACCCGCTGGCGCTGGCCGACGAATTGACGTTGATCGCGCAGGAAGCCGCCGTGCTGTGGAGCGATTGCGACTTCGCCGCCCCGGTCGTGCCCGCCCACCTGCTCGAGGTGGTAGGCCGCTTCGCCCGCAATGTTCGCGACGCGCCCCAGGTCGACCAGCGCTCCGGCGTATCGGCTCGGTTCGCGATCGCTGCGATCGAGACTGTCGCCGCATCGGCGGTGCGCCGTGCTGCCGTGGCCGGGGAGCCGATCGCCGTCGCCCGGATCGCCGACGTCCCTGCCGTAATCGCCGCCTCACGCGGCAAGGTCGAATTCGACGACGCCGACGAGGGCCGCGAGTTCGACGTCCTCGAGCATCTGCTGCGTCGCTCCATCGCCGAGACCTACCGGGCGCATCTGGCCGGGCTCGACCTGCGCCCACTGCAGGACCGTTTCGACCAGGGGACGACGGTCGAGACCGGCGACGGGGTGAGCGCCGAGTCGCTGCTCGCGCAGCTGGGCCCTGTCCCGGTGCTGTCGGCGTTGCTCGAACGGCTCGAGCCCGACGGCATCGGCGAGGGTCCTGCAGCGGTCGGGATCGCGGCGTCCGTCCTCGAATTCGCGCTCGAAGGGCTGCATCTGAACAAGCGGCTGGCCAAGGACTCCGACGGTGCACGGACGATCTATGGCAACTGAGCGCAGTCGCCGCTACCAGTACGGCGCGTGGCACGGCGGACCCGATCCACTCGAAGCGCCCTACGACGTGCGCGAGGCACTGGACGAGATTGGCGACGACGTGTTGTCCGGGTCGTCCCCGCGCAGCGCGCTGAGCCGCATGCTGCGTCGCGGTGCGAACGACCGTAACGGCCTGGACGCCCTGCGCCGGCAGGCCCGTGAGCGCGCTCGCGAGTTGCGACGCAGTGGTCAGCTCGACGGAACCCTGCAACGCGCAAAGGAGTTGCTCGACCAGGCGCTCGACGCCGAACGGCGGGCATTGTTCCCCGATCCGGCCGACTCGGCGCGCATGGCCGAGGCGGAACTGGACACCCTGCCCGACGACACGGCGCGGGCCGTGCGCCAGCTCGCGGACTACCGGTGGCGCTCGCCCGAAGCACGGCAGGCCTATGAGCAGATCCAGCAGATGTTGCGCGAGGAGGTGCTCGACGCGCAGTTCGCCGGGATGCGCCAGGCGATGCAGAACGCGACACCCGAGGACTTCGAACGAGTACGCGAGATGATGCACGCCCTCAACGAGATGCTCGACGCGGACGCACGCGGTGAGCACACGCCGGAGGACTTCGCCGAGTTCATGCGGCAGTACGGCGACTTCTTCCCCGAGCAGCCGCAGAATCTTGACGAGCTCATCGACCAGCTCGCCCGCCGCGCCGCGGCCGCGCAGCGGCTGCTCGACTCGCTGTCGCCGGATCAGCGAAATGAGCTGGAATCGTTGATGCAGCAGGCGATGGGCAATGCCGGACTGGCCGACGAGATGGGCCGCCTTCAGCAGGGCCTGCGCTCTGCGCGCCCCGAGCTGCGCTGGGGTGGGCGCCAACGCATGGACGGGGACGAGCCGATGGGCCTGTCCGACGCGACGGGTGCGCTCGCCGAGCTCGCCGACCTCGACCAGCTCGACGACCTGCTCGGCCAGGACTATCCGGGCGCAAGCCTCGACGACATCGACGAGGACCTCATCGAACGCGCGCTCGGGCGCGCCGCCGTTGACGACATGTCGCAGCTGCGCCGCATCGAGCGGGAACTGCGCAATCAGGGATACCTGGAGCGCGGCAGTGACGGTCTCAAGCTGACCCCCCGTGCGCTACGCCGGCTCGGCTCGACGGCGCTGCGCCGCGTGTTCGATCTGCTCGACTCGCGCGGCCGCGGCGGGCACGACGTCCGCGACGCGGGCGCAGCAGGTGAGAACACCGGCGGCAGCCGCGAGTGGCGTTTCGGCGACGAGCAGCCGTTGGACGTGGTGCGCACGGTGCACAACGCGGTCGGCCGTTCCGCCGCCTCCGGCAGCGCGCTGAGCCTGGCGGCCGAGGACTTCGAGGTCATCGAGACCGAACGCCGCTCGTCCGCCGCCGTCGCGTTGCTCGTAGACATGTCGTACTCGATGGAGCTGCGCGGGACGTGGGGCGAGGCGAAGACGACTGCGCTGGCGCTGCACGCGCTGATCAGTTCCAAGTTCCCGCAGGACGCGATCGAGATCATCGGCTTCAGCGATTACGCCCGGGTCATGACGACCGGTGCTCTGGTCGATCACGACTGGGACCGCGTGCAGGGCACGAACCTGCAGCACGGGCTGATGTTGGCTCGTCGGCACCTGGACAAGCATCGCGCATCCGAGCCCGTCATCCTCGTGATCACCGATGGCGAACCGACCGCGCATCTGGCCCGCGACGGGTTCGCCGACTTCGCCTGGCCACCGACCCGCGAGACGATCGCGGCGACACTGGCCGAGGTCGAACGGTGCACCCGGCGCGGCGCGACAATCAACGTGTTCATGCTCGACGACGACCCCCGGCTGGTGTCGTTCATGCAGGAACTCGGGCGCCGCAACGGTGGCCGGGTGTTCTTGCCCAAGCCCGGCGCGCTCGGCGAGTACGTGGTGGCGGACTACCTGCGGGCTCGCAATGGGCGGCGGCGCGCGGCAAGCTGAGGCGGTGGTGCGAGAACCTGAACCGGACTGCTGGCTGCATCCGGACATCCGCGTCGACGTCTCCATGATCGCCGGCCGGGGGCTGTTCGCCGCGGCGCCGATACCCGCCCGGACCGTCGTGTCGCGGTTGGGCGGTCGGCTCTTGTCGGCGGCCGAACTGCGCGCGATGATCGCCGACCCGGGCAGTAGTTTCGTCGACAGCATCGTGGTGGAGGACGACGTCCATCTCGTCCTGCCGACCGGGACGCCGAACCACTTCGCCAACCACAGCTGCGAACCGAAGATGGGCTGGGCCGACGAGTACACGCTCGTGACGCTCGCCGACGTCGCCGCGGGACAGGAGCTGACCGACGATTATGCGACCAGCACTGCGGATCCGGACTTCGTGCTCTATTGCCACTGCGAGACATACCGCTGCCGGCAGGTCATCGAAGGCACTGACTGGATGATCCCGCAGTTGCAGCTGCGCTACGCCGGCCACTGGGTGCCGTACCTGCAGCGGTGTATCGCTGCGATCACGACGCACTGACGACAAGCGCAGCGAGTCTTGACGAACGTAGCGAATCGCGGACGTCCTAAGCTCACGGCGTGATGGCCCCGACGTCTGCCCGATTGCCCCGCTACGCCTACCTCGGCCCGGCCGGAACGTTCACTGAGACGGCGTTGCGCGCGATCGCCGGCCCCGATGAGGCCGAGTACCTGCCCAGCCTGGATGTCGTCGCCGCCCTCGACGCCGTACGCGTGGGCGATGCGGACTTCGCGGTCGTCGCTATCGAGAACTCCGTCGAGGGTGCGGTCACAGCCGTGCTCGACACGCTGGCCACCGGGACGCCGTTGGTGATAGTTCGCGAGGTGCTGGTGCCGGTGTCGTTCAGCCTTGCTGCGCGCGCCGGCACTGCCTTGCAGGACGTTCGACGCATTGCTGCACACCCGCACGCCTGGGCGCAGTGCCGCAGCTGGGTGTCGGCGCATGTGCCCTCTGCCGAGCACGTCCCGTCCGCGTCGAACACCGCCGGGGCATCGGCACTCGCCGACCCTGCCGCGCCAGTGCCGTTCGACGCGGCGCTCGTGCCGCCGCCCGCAGTGTCGGCATACGGATTGGCTGCGCTCGCCGAGCAGGTTGCCGACAATGCAGCAGCCGTAACCCGCTTCGTGGTGGTCGGGCGTCCCGGCGACGTACCGCCACCGACCGGCTCGGACAAGACCTCCCTCGTCGTGCATCTGCCGAGTGACCGAGCCGGTGCGCTGCTGGAGATGCTGGAGCAGTTCGCCACTCGCGGTGTCAACCTTTCGCGCATCGAGTCACGACCGATCGGCGACGCGCTCGGCAGATACTCGTTCTCCATCGATGCCGAAGGACACATCGAGGACGAACGGATGGCGGAGGCGCTCATGGGCCTGCACCGCGTGTGTCCTGTTGTCCGCTTCCTCGGCTCGTACCCGAAAGCCGACGGTATGGCCAACGACGTGAGCGTCGGCATGTCCGACGCTGACTTCGACCGCGCGCGGACCTGGGTGGCCCGCTTGCGGTCAGGCGAGGTGTGACCGGCCGGTTCAGATGACCGTGTCGTGCGTGTGGTTGCGTCGGGGTGTTCGGTCGGGGTCGAGCCAGGTGGGTGGGGTCCAGTGGGGTCGCCCGTCTTGCATGATGCAGGTCCAGCCTTGTGCGTGGTGGTGGCGGTGGTGGTGGGTGCAGAGCAGGGTGGCGTCGTCGACGCTGGTGCGTCTGGTGTGTTGGTAGTCGGTGATGTGGTGGGTTTG
>JBBQZQ010000065.1:0-22532 GCA_038207565.1 Mycobacteriales bacterium | reverse complement strand
GAGCTTCGAACCCCTCCGTCACCAGAGACGCACGTCAGGGCGGGGCCAGGCCACGAGCACGGACCCAGAACTACGCTGCCGACATCGTCGGCCCTCCTATCTGCGAGTTCGCTCGCAACGTGCGACCTCGTGTCGCAACCTGATCAACGAATACCGCCACGCTGTCGACGCTGCTTGAACCTGCTCACGCAGCACATCGTGGTTATTGAGCCCGACGGGTTCCGAGGCAGCTCCACTTCACAGCTGGGGTCCTCGCCTCTCTCAACGACGGGCCGACATCAGCTCAGACCGGATCAACGTTGCTGGACATCACAGCTAGCGACTTGGTCCGCCGCGGCGAGGCCCCGCTTGTGGCGAGGAGGGGCATCTCTCGCCGTGGGCGAGGACCTGCGATGGCTGCGTCGTGACGTAGCGTAAACCTGTGCAAGTTGGCACCGGGGATGGGGCACCTATAACTTGATGCAACAGGTGACCGGGCTCAACCCGCGGTCACGATCGATAATCGTTACCGGCCGAGTACGCAGCCCTGCGGCCTCGAAGCACATCCTCAGTCCGACCCGAGAACTCGGTGGAACCTCATGACCGCGATGACCTACCCGGCGCACCTGCAGCCGACCCGATCGATCAGCCGGACCCAGGTCTTCCTGATCCACCTTCTTGGACCGGCCGATTCCTGGGACAACCCGCTGATTGGCACGAAGTACGACCCCCGCTTGACCCAGCATCGGCACCGCGTGGCAGTTGCCCGCCGGCGGGCTCGGGCGTCAGCACGCGCGCTGCGGACCCAGTCGATCCCGCGCGCGGACTACAACGCGTTCGCTCCCGCCGTCGTCAGCTGAGCGGAATCGCTGCACGTCGACAGGCATATGACGGGCGGGTGCGGCTCACGCCGCGCTCACCCTTCCGCGGTGCACGATCGCGCAAACTGTGCGAGTTGGTACGCTCGCGAGGTGACCGACAACGCCTATTCCGTCGGGGCCGCCGCGGGTCGGCTGGGCGTCGCCCCAGAGACCCTACGCAGCTGGGGCCATCGCTACGGTCTGGTGCCATCGCTGCACACCGCCGGTGGGCACCGTCGCTACACCGCAACCGACCTCGCCCGCCTGGTGAGCATGCAACATCTAATCGGTCAGGGCATCTCCCCGGCCCGGGCCGCGCGGTCGGTGCTCGAAATGGACCCCGAGCAGCCCGTGACCCCCGTCCCGGAGCAGGAACCCCGTCGCCGAGGGGGTCCGGGCGGCCGGGTCCTGGCCGTGCCGGGCGGCTCGGCCGAGGCCCGTGGACTGGCGCGGGCCGCGAGCCGGCTCGACGCGCAGGCAATCAACGACATCCTCTCCGATGCCCTGGCGACCCGCGGGGCCCTGAGCGTGTGGGACGAGGTCTTGCGTCCCGTGCTGGTGGCGACCGGGGCGCGGTGGGCGCGTACCAGCACGGGCATCGACGTCGAGCACGTGCTCAGTGAAACGACCCTCGAGGCGCTGCGCGCACATCGGGCATGCCAGCTACGCCCACACCCCGGCCGTCCCGTGCTACTCGCCTGCTCCCCCGAGGACATGCACGTCCTGCCGCTACACATCATCGCGGCAGTGCTCGCCGAGCGACGGGTACCAGTGCAACTGCTCGGTGCCCGGGTACCGCATGCAGCGCTCCTGTCCGCGCTGCGCCGCACCAACGCGTCGGCCGTGTTCGTATGGCGACAGCGCCCCATCGATGCCGCCGCCCTCGAGCTGCCGACCACCCGCCCACCGTTGACCCTGATCGTAGGAGGCCCAGGCTGGCAGGGCGTGACACTATCCCCCGCCACCCGAGTGGCACAAAGCCTCACCGACGCGGTCGAGCTGCTCCAAGCCACCCCGCGCTGAGCCACTCCGGCGCGGCGATCATGCCCGCGATGTCTCGATGGGCGCGGCACCGGCCAGCGAGGCGAACGCTGCTTGGTTGCGGACTCGTCCGTGATGCGACCAGGAGATCAACAGCTGGGCGGCGACGACGGGGCCGACACCCGGCTCGGCGAGCAACGCCAGGCCGGCGGGATGCTGCTTGATCAGCGTCAGCAGCTGGGGGTCAAGCTCGGCAAGCTGCGTCGACAGGAACCGAACCCTGGCGGCGACGGACTGCAGACTGAAGACCGACAAGCGGAGCTCGACCGGTGCGGTTGCCCCCACCTCCAGCTGCGCAATGCGGGTCAGCTGGACGGCCAGCCAACGGCCCCGTCGCTCAGCCTGGATCCACCGATGAAGTAGCTGCTTACTGCCTGTCGTAACGGACGAATGCCCTGCTGTGTAGAGAGAATGTGGCTTGCGATGGTCACATTTCACCGAACCAGGAGGGCGTCCGCGAGATGCAAGCTTCATGCCGAGAGCCGCTGGTCTGAAGGATGCTTCCCTCGACCATTCCGTTTGGAATCGCCTGCGTGAGGGCTCGACGTCGGCCTGTGGGCGCACCGGCATCCGAGACGAGCATTCAACTTCAGGCCGAGGCCACGTACTACGTGGCACGTCTTGGCCTAAGTTGTGAACTGCACCACGTCCGCGCAGAAGTCGCCGTTTTGGATGTCGTTGGTCCCGGTGGAGGCGCGGACGACTCGGAACGAGCCGGGAACCTCTTGGTCGTCGTCGGGGTTGCCCGGCGTGCCGTTGTAGTCCACCTCGACTGCGACCCGGATTTGGCCGGAATCCTTGAGCACCAACTGGCCGTTCTGGTCGTAGAAGCGCGAACCGCCAGAGGCGAAGCTGGTGATGGTGATGGTGCCATCACCGTTGTCGACGATTGTGTGGTCCCGGCTGTTGGCGGTGAAGACAGTGGTGAAGGTGCCCCCGGTGTCGAGGTTGGTGAACACGGTTGTGCCCCGCACGCTCTCCCGGTAGTACGGGAACGGGCTGGACCCGCGCTGGTTGAACAGGAAGTTGCCGGACACATCAACGTCGGCCTGGACTGGGGTGCCGTCACAGTTGAAGGAGAACGTGAAGACGTCGTGGAAGTGCCCCTTGTCGAGCGGCGCCGCGGTGGCCGGCGTGCTCGTGACCAGGCTTGCGAGGGCCACCCCCGCGACAAGGAAAGCGACGCGAACTCTCATGGAATCCCCCTGAGGCTTGACCGAGTGTTGTGAAGCTGAGACGAGAATCACACTATGGCAGAGCGCCCGCGACCTGGCCAGAATTTTAAGACCCGGATGTTGCGCGTCTGCCCAGCCACCACGCTGGCCCTGATTGCGTGGATCGCGAACGTCCGGACATGCCGCTGTCGCGGCGCAGCGCGACCATGCCGCTGATGTAGCACTGTTCAGCGCCCGCCGAGCCGTCGTTCTGCTCGTTGTCGGCATCGCCAGCTGTCGCGCATAGGGGGCCGTATGCGCGCCTCGGAGGCAGTCGGAGATGCTGCGTTCATCCGTTGACTCGTCGTCATGGGTCACCTCTGCCAGCACGTCGAGCCACGCCCGCACCGGTTGCGGCGCAGCGTCGGCGTCCGCTAACTCCGCAAGGGTGCCGTCGAGGGGCGTCGACCGCGAGCGCGTAGCCATCTCTGACGACGTGGACGCTGTCGTCGCCGACAGCTGGGGACCGGTCTGACGCGGTGCGCACCCGACCGCAGCCCCTGTGAGTGAAGTGTCGGCCGCGACGTCGACCGGACCTACCGTCAGCTACCGGCCAGCCGCTCCAACACCCAACACCGGCGTCAATTCGTCGATCTCGCCGAGCATAATGGACGTTCGGGGGTATTTCGGGCTGACCTTGATCACCTGGCATAACGACCGTCTCCTGGCTCCACCGCACACCGAGAACGTTCGGCGCGTCTATCTCGCTAACGGATGCTTCTATGTCCGTCAACCTGTCTGGCTGGGCAGGATCAGCGGATAGAGGTCTCGGGCGATGTCAGCGCTCAAACATCACATGATCTCGCGTTTTGCTGAGTCCTTGGGCGGTGCGCTTGGCGACATACGCTCGGGTCCGGGGTTCGGTGCGCATCCGGGTCAGGAGGACGGTGTGCAGAGCGGAGTTGGCTTGCCGGTCCCCGCCGCGATTTAGGCGATGCGCGACCTGACTATGCAGTTGCAGTGCTCTGCGACGGCGGCGCCGGCTGCCCATGGCACGGGTAGCAGTATTACGCGGGACAGTCGGACGGCGCCACCAGCAGGTCGATACGCCGGGGCTGGCCCTTCGGGATGAGCTGGACAGCGATCGTCTCGGCCAGAGCGGTGCCGTCGTCTCGCAGCATGTGGGCGTCCTTGCCCCCCGCATCGACGAACGAGGTACCCGCTGGGTAGGTCACGCCCGCGCATCCCGGTGCGGCGCTGTCGTAGTTCGTCACCGAGCCTGAGACGACGAAGATCAGGCTGGGACCCGGATGCGAGTGCCAGCCGGTGCTCTGGCCGGGCTGGAACTTGTTGTCGACGACAAAACCGTCGCTCAGACCATGCGTCTCCAGTTCTGCTCTCCAGTGTTTGCCGTCGACCGTTGTGTTGTGGGCAGCGATATCGAGCGGAGCGACCGTCGCCTGGACCAGGACAGTCGAAGTCGCCGTGCTCGGGGTCGCCTGAACTTCAGCGGCAGCACCGATGCCGACCCCGAGCACCCCGACGAGCGGGGCGCACATCCACGGTTTGACCTTCATGGTGATCTCCTTCGGGTTGGCCGGTCGGCCGCGGCCAGACTCGGGAATGCGAACTCCCCCTGACCGGAGCCGCTGACATGCTCGTGTCTGGGTTGGTGAGCCAGCGCGCCTTTGGCGCGCAGGTGTTGCGGCGCGGGCCGCGGTCAGGATGCGGGGCCAGTCTGTCGAACGCGGCGCGGATTTGATTGTCTGTCGGCAGGTCGTCTCGCACTGGGCTGATTATTGACGCCCGCCCTAATGCGCAGGGGTGAGCGAGTTGTCGGAGAATGCGTAGAGCAGTGGCACGTCGCACGGGCCGCCGCAGATATGAGCCTGCCTTAAGGGGCTGAGGGGCTTTCCGCACACGATTCCGTCGCCGTTCCCGCCGTTGGCCGGGTCATCAAGCAGCGCCGGCAGGTGGTAATTCGGGCTCTGTTGTGCGAGGTAGGTAAGCGTCAACGCTTGATAGGCGGCGGGGCAACCGGTCACCGTGGGAGTGGCGTCGGTGGCAACGGCTGCGGCCGGCACCGACACCCCCAAAATTCCGATACCAATGGTCGCGATGACTGCGACCTTTGTTCCTGACGTCTTGCGCGATCGTTTCATGCTTGTCCTCCAGATTGAGACGCCGAACGTGCTTGGCGATGAACGCAGTTCGGTTTGGCTATTCCCGGCCTTCGCGTATCGATGAACAGACCAGGCCGACCGTCCCTTCATCTGGATTGGGCTCAATCGGGCCGGTGTGCCGATTTGCCGCCGCGATCGGATGGCACAGCACACACCGAAGCGCTAGAGAACTGGTACGGGCCGGTAAAGGAGTGGTAAAACTGGCTCGGTGGAGGCGGGAATCCTTGGTCCCCTCGTCGTCTGGCGCGACCGGCGCGAGGTTGCAATCGGCGCCGCGAAGCAGCGGGCCGCGCTCACCGTGCTGCTACTGCGGCGTGGCCAGCTTGTCCCGACAGAGACATTGATTGAAGACCTGTGGGGCGGGGAGCCGCCGGCGACGGCGGTGAAGGTTGTGCACGTCTACGTCTCGCAGCTGCGAAAGGCGCTCGGTGCGGGAGTCATCGAGACGTGGCCTGGCGGCTACCTACTTCGGATCGAGCCCGACGCGCTTGATGTCGTGCGGTTCGAGAGTCTGCTCGTCCGGGGGCAGGGCCTGCTCGCAGACTGTGAGCCGAAGGCGGCGGGACTTGTTCTGTGTGAGGCACTGGCTCTGTGGCGTGGCCCGCCCCTGGCCGAGTTCCGCTACTCGGCCTTCGCGCTCGATGAGATCGGCCGGCTCGAAGAGCTTCGACTGGTAGCGCGTGAACATCGTCTTCAAGCAGACGTCGCGCTAGGCCGACACGCAGAGGCCGTCGCGGAGCTCGATTCGCTCGTACGCGAACATCCGATGCGCGAGGGCCTGCTCAAGCTACTGATGCTTGCGCTCTACCGAGCCGGGCGGCAAGCAGACGCACTTGCGACTTACGAGGCGTTTCGGACGGTGTTTGCCGACGACCTCGGCCTCGACCCGAGCGAATCGCTCCAACAGTTGCACACCGCCATCCTTCGCCACGACCGAGTTCTTGATTTCGAACGTTCGCGAGCCCAACCGAGCGCAATCGTCCCGCCGCCGTCAGGCAGCGCGGCGACAGACCAGTCGCAGGTCGTTGACCGAGATGCGGACAGTCGCGCCACAACAGTTGGCAGGCGTCGATTCCTCTCGGGCCGTCGTTCGCGCCTGGCCCTCGCGCTGGCCTCGGTCGTCCTTCTTGCGGGGATCCCCGCGGTGGTACTTCGGGGCGGTGTGAGTCCGCATACCGTCGCTGTGGCCGGAGACTATGTGGGATTGATCGACGCGCGCACCGGTCGCGTGGGCACCGAGGTCTCGTTAGCCGGGGCACCGACATCGGTCGCCGTGGGCGAGGGCGCCGTCTGGGTCGCAAATGCAACCGAAGGCACAGTCTCGCGCATCGATCCCCACGCCAACTCCGTGGTTCAGACGATCACTGTCGGATCCAGCCCGAGCGGCATAGCCGTCGGCGGCGGAGGCATCTGGGTCGCAAACCATGACGACAACACGATCTCCTGGATCAATCCGCGGGCGAACGCGGTGGTGAAGGTCATTGGGGTCGGCGCCGGACCTATTGCAATCGTCTACGGGTTTGGGTCTGTATGGGTGACCAACGGCGCGGACCGGACCTTGACACGCATCGACGCGAACACCGGCGTTGTCATCACCACCATAAGGACGAATGCCGTCGGGCGCGGGATGGCCGTCGGTGGCGGCTCGATCTGGGCCACCGACGAGGTGACCCGCAGTGTCGTGGAGGTCGACCCGTCGAGGAACGAGGTGCGCTCCACGTCGACCGTTGGCGCCGGGCCGGCGGGGATCGCCTATGGCGCCCGCTCGGTATGGGTGGCCAACTCACTCGATGACACCGTCTCACGAATCGACGCCACCACGCACTCCGGGCTGGCGACGATTCCGGTGCCCGGCGGTCCGTCGGGCGTCAGCTTCACGGAGAACGCAGTATGGGTCAGCGCCGAGTTCGGTTCTCGTGTCGTGCGCATCGACCCCCATCGCAGCGTGGTCACCGCCTCAACGCCCATCGGCAACCGGCCGCAAGGCCTAGCGTCGACCGACGGCGGCGTTTGGGTGGCTGTGCAGGCCTCCGGGGAGAGACACCGCGGTGGCCGCCTCATCATGCTCGGCCAGGGCCTGAACTCGATCGACCCGGCAGTGGGAGACCTCGACCCTGCCCTACAACGCGCCGCCTACGACGGGTTGACCAGCGCCCGAAATACCCCCGGCAGCGCCGGCACTCAGGTGGTTCCTGACCTCGCGGTTGCCCTCCCCTCGCCGACTGCGCATGGCACCAGTTACACCTTCCGACTGCGGCCTGACATCCGCTACTCCAACGGGCGGCCGCTGCAGGCGGCCGACTTCCGGCGCGCGCTGGAACGCCAACTAGCACTGAACGCTCTCAGCCTTCCGTACTTCGCGCACCTCGCCGGTGCAAGGGACTGCATCCGACGCCGACCATGCGACCTGTCTCGTAGCGTGATCGTGGACGACCCATTGACCGTGACGTTCCATCTGCCGGCGCCCGATCCTCGTCTGTTGTTGGAGCTGACGACTCTTGTGCCGGTACCTGAAGGGACGCCGGTCCACGACGTGGGCGCTAGTCCGCTCCCAGGGACCGGACCGTACGCGATCCAAAGCTATGTGCCGGGCAGACTGCTGACCTTCGAGCGCAACAGGTACTTCCACGTGTGGTCGGCCGCGGCGCGGCCGGACGGATATCCGGATAAGATCGTCTACCGGGTAGCGGTGGACCAGAACGCCGCCGTGCGCGAGCTGCTTGCAGGCAGAGCGGACGTTGTCACCGCCTCCCAGCAGTCGACGGCTGTCAACAACTTCCTTCTCAACCACCCGCTGCAGGTACACGTGCAACCCCAGCAGGCGACGGTGTTCGTGTTCCTCAACGTCCGCCGGCCGCCCTTCGACGACGCTCGCGTCCGACACGCACTCAACTACGCCATCGACCGAAAGCAGGTCGTGACCAGCACCGGTGCAGCGTTCGCACGCCCCACCTGTCAAATCGTTCCGCCAACCGCCTCGGGTTACCAACCGTACTGTCCGTACACCATCGGACCGAGCGCGAGCGGCCAATGGATCGCGCCCGACCTGATCAGAGCGAACGCGCTCATCGATGCGTCGGGTACCCGCGGCACTCACGTGGTGCTGTGGTCGTTCCCCGACTTCCAGCGGGCATCGCAGTACTTCGTCGTCCTGTTGCAGCATCTCGGCTTCCACGCGACGCTGCACTACGTCGCCGACGACGCGGCTTATTTCGACGAACTGGCCAAGAACCCGGACGCGCAAGCCGGTATGTTCGGCTGGTTCGGTAACCCCCTCGCCGCCGACCAGTTCCAGACGTTGGGCTGCGACTTCGTTCCCAACCCTTCTCACTTCTGCAACCGTCGCATCGACGCCCAGATCGCCCAGCTGGCGAAGGAGGAGCCAGACGATCCCGCCGGTACCGCCCGATTCGCAGCGGCGATCGACCACGAACTCACCGACGCCGCTCCCTGGGTGCCGCTCTTCACCCCGAGCTTCGCCAGCCTGACCTCGGCACGCGTCGGCAACTACCAGGCTCAGGCGGACTCCGTCTTCGGTTCCCCCCTGATAGACCAGCTCTGGGTCCACTGACCGGTCTGAATCGTCCAAACGCATCCGCACGGCGCCCAAATTCACCTCCTGAGACGGGAGAGGGGAGCCAGACGAGATCACCGACAGCGTCCCCTATTGCTCCCAAACGCCACAGCTGACGGCGGACCCTCCGTTTCGATTTACGTGCAACCGGAGTAAGTCTGATGGGAGTCAAGACCGGTGGAGGTTCGTTGCGAACAACGGGTGAGAGCACGATCTCGCATAACACGAGCACTTACGAAGGCGAGTCTGCCGACCGCGCTCTATTAGGCGATAGCGGACATGATCAACGGCGATCCGCGTGGGGTAGTGCTCCCGGGCAGCGAAGGGGGTGGGCGTTGCGCGGACGGTCGTGGGCTTAGGGAGATCCGGGACAGTGGTATGCCGGTGCCGACTACCTGCGTTTGTGGGGTGTCGAACAGGATTTCGCTACGCCGATCGGATCACGGCGATGTGCTTCAGACCGTCGACCATCTCGTCATCATCACTCGAAATGAACATTCTCCCCCACTTTGATCGATCGGGTGGAGGCTCCGACCCATTGTTTGGGCCTTGCAGCATTCAGGCTTGGCCGAAAGTCAGTGACATTTTGGTGACATGGCAAGCGTCTTGATCACCATGGGCACGTCGCCTCCCGGTATTTTGGGGTCTGCATGGTGGAGCTGAGGGGACTCGAACCCCTGACCCCCACACTGCCAGTGTGGTGCGCTACCAGCTGCGCCACAGCCCCGTTCTGTGCCCCGAAGCGTGCCCAGGACCGAAACGAAACCCTACACGCCGTACCGCGGCCCCCGACAACGACTACCGTCCACGAACGACACGCAGGGGTGCTACACCCCCCGGTTTACGGGCGTTTCCGGCGCGTCGGCGATACTGGGCCAACTACACCCACGACGATCAAGGGAGAACCCTGTGAACCGCAAGGAACTGGTGGCAGCTGTCGCCGAGACCGCGGACCTGGAGCAGAAGACGGTCGACGCCGTTCTGCGGGGCCTGCAATCGACGCTCGAAGGTGCCGCGGCGTCCGGCGAGAAGGTCAGCGTGCCCGGATTCTTTGCCCTCGCGGTCGGCCAGCGGGCCGAGCGCGAAGGCCGCAACCCAGCCACCGGACAGACCATCACGATCCCAGCCGCCAAGACGGTCAAACTCACCCCCGGCAGTGCTCTGAAGGACGCGGCCAACAGGTAATCAGTAAGCACAGCGAGACCAGACCGAAGGGCCGGTGCCCCGCCAGGACGCCCGGCCCTTCGGCACGTCGCGGCGACCTACCCTGCGGCCGAAGATGATGCCCGCGTCGACGCAACCGTAGGCGTCGGCACCGGGGAAGACGGTGCCGGGGACGACGACGAAGGGGACGACGGCGAAGGGGACGAGGACACCGGGGACGACGGCGGGGTCACCGATGCAGACCCCGAGGTCGCTGCCGACGATGTCGGCGACGGCGACGGGGCCGGCCCCTTTGCGTCCGCCGCCTTGATCGTCTTCTGCACCGTCGCGTTGTCGTAGGAGGCCAGCCTTGTGCCGTTGATCAGGATCGTCGGCGTCGCGTTGATGCCCTTCTTGCTGGCGGCCTCGGTCATCGCCTGCACGACCGGTAAGTAGGTCTGGCCCGACACGCACTGCTGAAACGCCGTCACCTGCGTCGTGCTGAACTTCGCCACCTGGGCGAGCGTCACGAACTTCGAGTCCGAGGCCCCGGCAGTGCCCTCGCGGGGCTGTACCTGCTTGCCCTTGTACGAGCCGTACAACAGATTGTGGTAGGAGACGAACTGATCGACTCCGGCGTCCGAGGCGCAAATGGCTGCGTTGGCTGCCCGCGTCGAGTACTGATTCGGCGATCTGTCGTCCAGGATCGAGATCGGGTGGAAGCGCAGCTGCACCAGGTTCGCCTTCACCTGCTTGTCCAGCTGGGCGGACGACTGCTTCTCGAAGCTCAGGCAGTTCGGGCAGCCAAAGTCCTCATACACGTCCACCACGGCCGCGGCCTTCTTGCCGTAGACGACGCCGGTGCTGACGGACGCGTTCTGCGCGGGCACGCTCACATCGATCTTGGCACGGCCGGCCTGGACGCCGATCCCGATGACCGACACGAGCACGACCACCCCGGCGAGCGACCCCTCGATGTAGCGGGTACGCCCGCGTGCGCGCTGCTGCGCCGCGGCAACTTGCTGCTCGTACTTGCGCCGTCCCTGATCCATGCGCAGCCGCTTCGCCGATGGCGGCTGCACGTAGTCGTTTCGGGCCAGGTACTCCTCCACCGACCACCGCGTCAGCGGATACCTCACCAGATAAAGCGCGAGTGCGAGCAACGCGACGCCGCGCAGGATGTCGATCAGGTAGCTGGTGGAACCGTCCGTCGTCCCGCCACCACCGAAGCAGCCGCAGGTCAGCTTCAGTCCGCGCGCCGCCGCCTGGATCAAGCCGATCAGGAACACGACGTGCAGCACCGCCGACACCGCCGCCGACAGCCGCACCGCCACGCCGACGATCAGCAGCACGCCGAGCGCAAGTTCGAGCACGGGCAGCCCGTACCCGATCCCCTTCGACAGCCACTCCGGCGTCGCGTCGTAGGCCCGCACGGCTTGCACGAACGTGCGCGGGGACTTAATCTTCGCCAGCGAGGCCCACACCCACACCACGCCGAGGACGAGTCGGGCCACGGTGCCCAGCCAGGGCCTGATCGTCTGCGAAGTCACGGACGGCAGACTACCCAGCTACGAGCGGCAGGTCGTGTTCGATCTGGTCCTGCTCGCCCGTGTTGTTGTAGGCGAACGACACGCGCGCGTAGTCGTCCGCGCCGTAGAGCAGCACCTGGGCCGAGTGCTGCCGCCCGCCGTCCTCGGCCAAGAAGACGTGCGCGGCGGCCTGGGCGGCGTCGACCTGGTTCTGCGAACCGCGCAGGCCGACGAACCTCGCGCGCCCGCCGACGGAGAATTTCGCGAGCCAACGGGACACGACGGGGCCGGTGTCGTGCTTGACGTCGGTCGACACGAACACCACGTAGGTCCGCCGCTGCAGGGCCACCGGCACCTTTTTCAGCGCCATCGAGATGTCGGCCATGGTGGCCGGGCAGATGTCCGGGCAGTCGGTGTAACCGAAGAACAGCAGCGTGGGGTGTCCGCGGGTGCGCGCACTGAAGTCGAACGTCCTGCCCGCCGGGTCCTGCAGTGTGAAGGACGGTCGCGGCAGGGCGGTCTCGAGGCCTATGCCGTGATAAGGGCCGCTGCCCGTCTGGTCGCTGAGCCCGGACGCGGTCGCGGACGGGTCCGCGCCGTGTGACGACACACCGTGTGACAACACACCGTGTGACGACACACCGTGTGACGACACACCGCCGGACGCGCAGCCGGCCAGCGCGGCCGCCCCGACGAGCGCCAGGCCGAGGACCAGGCGGCGCAATCGGTTCACGGTCCGCTTCCTCCAGTTGGTGCCGATGTCGGAACGCGCGTGCCGAACGCGATCACCGGCGCCAGGACGGTCATCGTCCCGGCATGGGCGAAAGTCAACTCGAAGTTGACGCTCTGCCCGGCACGCAACCGCCGGAACAGGTGCTCGATCATCACATGCCCCTGCCCGGTCGACAGTACGAGCCGGCCATGTGCCGGGATGACGGCACCCGCCATGTTCATGCTCATGCCGCTGGAGTGAAGCATGGTCGTCGCCCCGGCGCCCGAGACCACCGTCAGCAGCCGATCGTCGCCTCCGGTCGTGTTGTCGATGGTGAAGTACGCGGCCGCCGCGTTATCGGGCGGGACGGGCTGACGCACGTACGCACCGCTGATCACGAGGGATGAGCTGGCGGACGCGCCCGGGCCGGCGTTCGCGGACACCGGCACCGCGGCACGGATCAGCCCGGCCGCCCCGAGCGCGGCGACCGCGACTCCGGCCACAGCCGCGGGCCATGGCATTCGCATCATTTGGCGCCTCGACGGGCCGTACCGACCGCGGTGAATCCGGGGGCGAGCACGGGGTCGACGGCGACTGCGGCGCTGCGCCCGTTGCCAAGAGCGATGCTCGCGCCGGCCGGGGCGCGCTCGTGCGCGGCGAGCGCCTCGCTGCCGCGGGGCTGGCCGACCAGCACCGCGGTCGCGGCGAGTATCCCCACCGCCAGTGCGATCTCCACCAGCACCGAGCGGCGCAGCCGTTCCATCTCGACGGGCTCAGTCGTGCCGTCCTCGTCCCCGTCCCCGTCCCCGTCCCGGTCCCCCTCCCAGTCCGCGAGGCCGGCCCCGGTTGTCATCGCGTGCGCCACGACGGGACGTCCCGGGCGCGAGATGCCGTACCGGCGCTGCACGCTACGGCGCGAGACATTGCCCAGCGCAACGATCCCGACGAAGAGCACGATCTTGAGCAGAACGAGCAGCCCGTACTCGGTCGAGACGAACGCCCGCCACGAGCCGACACCGCGCCAGGCTGCGTACGTGCCGGTGACTGCGAGCACGATGACGGCGGTGAATCCGGCGCGGGAGAAGACCGGCAGCACCGCGCCGGTTTCGACCGCCTCTCGGCGCGGCAGGACAGCCCCGATCAGGATGACCAGTCCGCCGACCCAGACGGCCATTGCACTCAGGTGCGCGGTGTCGGCGGCGAGCGAGAGCCAGCTCGGGTCGGTGGTGCGGGCGTGCCCGGTCGCCGAGAACGTGAACGCGATGGCGACCGCTGCCGGCCAGGCGACGTTCTCGACCCCGGTGCGCACCCGCCCGGGCCGCAGCGCCCGGCCGAGCAGCAGAGCCAGCAGGCCGAGCAACATCAGGCGGACGCAGTGGTACTGCCCGTAGTCGGTGTGCAGCGTCGCGTCGACCAGTGCGGGCCGGACGGCGTCGCCGAGCCCACCGCCGGCCGTGTACGCACCCTGCAGCAGCAGCTCCACCACCGCACCGAGCACGGTGGCCGCCCAGCCCGCCCACACGATGCGCCGGGCCCGCCGGTCGCCACGCCCGTGCGGCCAGACAGTGAGCAGCAACCAGGCCCCCCCGAGCACGGCGAAGCCCGCGTAGGAGAGCCAGCGCGCGGCGTCCAGGCTCACGCTCACCGTGTGGTCGACGGTCGCGCCGGGCGTCCCCGCCGCCGTTGGCGCCAGCGCACCGGACCCGACGACGAACCGCACCACGCCGGCAACCGGATGCGAGTCGTCCGACAGCACCCGGTAGCTCTCGACGTAGGTGCCGTCGGGCAGTCCGGGCTTGAGCCGGACGGCGACCCGCGTGCCGTCGCCGCTGGGGTGGAACGCGGTGCCGGATTCGACGCGCTCCCCGCCCTGGTTCGTCACGTGCAGGTAGCCCACCGCGCCGAGCCCGATCTGCTCGTCGAAGTCGATCGACACTGTGGACGGTACGGTCTGCAACCGCGAGCCGTCGGCGGGCGAGCTGGCGACGACGCTGGCGTGGGCGGACGCCGGCGCAGCTGCGAGTAGCGCGCCGGCGAACAGCGCGGCAAGCAGCATGACCAGCCGCTTCATGCGACCCCTCGCAGCGGGCGCCCGTCCTCGACCGGGTCGCGGACCGCGGCGGCGAAGCTCCCCGGCGGCAACGCCCGCTCGGCGCGGTCGAGCAGCAGCAGCACGACGAGTCCGAGCACCGCCGCGGCGTGGGTGACGACGCGTCCGGGCGAGGCCGACCCGGCGGCGATGTCATGGGCGCTCAGTGCCGAGAGGACCACGACGAAGGTCGCGAGCAATGGTACGAGTCCGGCAGCGCGGCGCGGCGCGAGCACGGCGCCGAGGAAGGCGACAGCGATAGCGAGATTCCAGGCGGCGGCCTCGTGCGCCGCGTGCTGCGACATGACCATGCCGACAGCGTCGCCCGCGAGCGACGGCAGCGCGATACCCAGCTGCCCGAGTGCGACGAGCAGCAACGCGAGACGCAGCCACCTTCGGCGCCGCAGCACGCGCCTGGCCGGCAGCACCGCGTCGGCCATGATCGTGGCGGACAGGTCGGGAACGCGGGCTAGTCCCAGCCGGGCGAGCCTGGTCAGCCGCGTCGTGGCGTTGCTCCAGCGGGCACACTCGGTGCAGGTCGTGAGATGGTTCTCGAGCGCGGCAGTAGACATCCCGAGCGGCTCGCCATCGAGCCGGGCGGACGCCGCCTCGCGAAATCGGTCGCATCTCACTCTTGTATTGGTCGTAATCGCGGCCCGTGCAGTTCCCGGGGTGCCGCGACTCACAGGAAGGTCAGCGACGTGGACGGCTGGGACGAGGTCACCGAGGTTGCGCTGCGGGCGCGCGGCGGCGACACGGCTGCTGCAACCGCTTTCGTCCGCGCGACGCAGGCCGACGTGTGGCGGCTCTGTGCGCACCTGGGCTCCCGGGCGACGGCCGACGATCTCACCCAGGAGACCTACGCTCGGGCGTTCGTGTCGCTGCATCGCTTCGCCGGACGCTCGTCGGCGCGGACTTGGTTGATCGCCATCGCCCGCCGGGTGTGCGCCGATTCCGTGCGCTCCGAAGTACGCTCGACCGTTCGTTCTGCCGTAGGAGACCGGGCGATGGCGGTGGGCGCGGCCGGTACGCCCGACCCGTCGGACGGGGTGGCTCTGCACGCGCTGCTCGACGGGTTGGCCGACGACCGGCGTGCGGCGTTCGTGCTCACGCAGCTCGTCGGGCTGTCCTACGCCGAGGCCGCGGACGTGTGCGGTTGTCCGGTAGGAACGATCCGCTCGCGGGTGGCCCGCGCCCGCGCCGATCTGGTCGACGGGTTCGGCGAACGGGCTGAGTCCCGACGCGCCGCCGGCTGAGGCGCCGCCGGCTGACGGGTCGGCGGCTGACGCGTCGCCGGCTGACGCGCCGCCGGCTGACGCGTCGGCGCGTCTCGGCCCGGTTGGTCTTGGCCCCCCAGCAGGGTCTGCGGCGGCGGGTCGCCCTGCTGCGGGGCCAAGACGGGGCGGGCGCGGCACGACGCCTACCCCGGCGTACCGGTCTGCCTGGTTGGGCACTCGCTCGGCGGCTCGGTCGCGATGGCTGCCGCGGGTCAGGACACGGTGCGCGGCGTGGTGGCGCTCGCCCCGTGGCTCGGCGGGACGGAATCAGTCAGGCAGCTCGTCGGCACACCGACTCTGAGCGTGCGCTGCAGCGACGACCGGGTGACCAGCCCGACGGCCTCCTAACGGATAGCGGCGACCGCGCGGCGTGCGGGCGCCCCGGTCAGCTTCGTCCGGGTCGCGGATGGCGAGCACACCATGCTGCGCCGCGTGGGCACGTTCGACAGTCTCGCGGCCCACTTCCTCCACGCCGTCCTGGATCCGGCGCACTCAGGCGAGCACCCGTCCACCCTGGAGCGCCTGGCCATCACAGCACGCGACGAACCAGGCGACTACGCCGTCTGAGCAGCGATTATCGGGCCGGGACGTCACTCAACGAGTCCGTCGCCGACGCACGCGCGGCCCGGGTCACCACGTGCTCGGCCACGAACGACATGGTCGGGACGGTCCCCGCCAGCATCACCAACGCGTAGCGCGCGAGGGGCCAGCGCAGCTTCACCCCCAGGATCGCCGTGGTGATCACGTACACCAGGTACAGGTAGCCGTGGGCGAGCCAGAGGTAGCCGGTGCCCGGCTCCATGTGCTGCACGCCGACGGCCTTCAGGATCAGTGCGATCGTGCCCGTCAACAAAACAAGGCCGGTGACGACGGCCATAATCCGGAACCGCAGCAGCGCACCCGATGCCGCGGCCACCCGGGCGGCGGGCACCGGGGGCTGGGTGACACTCAGCAGCTCGTTCACTGTGGACCTTGCTCGGTCGGGTCCAGCGAGGCGAGGTAGGCGTTGTAAGCAGCCTGTTCGGGGTCCACGTCGTCCCCCGGGCCGTCCGCGCTCTGTGGCATCACGTACCGACGGTAGGCGACCGGCTCCACGGCGCCGGCGGGGGTCTCGGCAACCGGCGGGCCGTCCGAGCGCGACCGGTCGCGCAGGATCTTCGCCCACAGCGCGAGCGCGAAGATGCTGAACGCCCACCACTGCAGGGCGTAGCCGAAGTTCTGCAGTGAGAAACCTTTGCGCTCCGATACCGTCAGCTGCCAGTGCCCGAGCAGCACCATGGCGATAACGCCGGCGAGCACCGCGAGGTGGCCGGCCAGCCACCTGGGCGAACCGGCGAACCGGTACGAGTTCGCCATGCCCCTAGCTTAAGCGCCGCAACCGCAGGCTGTTGGTCACGACCAGCACCGAGCTGGCCGCCATCGCCCCGCCCGCGATCATCGGGTTCAGCAGTCCCAGGGCGGCGACCGGAATCGCCGCCACGTTGTACGCGAACGCCCAGAACAAGTTCATCTTGATCACCGCGAGAGTCCGGCGCGACAACCGGATCGCGGTGGCGGCCGAGCTCAGATCACCACGTACGAGGGTGAGGTCGCTCGCCTGGATGGCCACGTCCGTGCCGGTGCCCATCGCAATGCCGAGATCGGCCTGAACGAGCGCCGCGGCGTCGTTGATGCCGTCGCCCACCATGACCACGACGCGTCCCCCGTCCTGCAGGTGCTTGATCGCGTCGACCTTGCCCGCCGGCAGGACGTCGGAGATCACATCGTCGATACCGACCTCCAGGGCTACGGTGCGGGCTGCCGCGGCCGTGTCGCCGGTCAACAGCACCGGACGCAGACCCAGCGCCCTCAACTCGGTGATCGCCGCCGCGCTGGTCGCCTTCACGGCGTCGCCGACCTCGACGACTGCATGGGCGGTGCCGTCCCAGCCGGCGAGAACGGCGGTGCGGCCGCGCCCCCCCGCCGCTGCGATCGCCTCGTCCAGGCTGGACGGGACCGTGAGCCGCTCGCGTGCCCAGGCCGGCCGGCCGGCCACCACCGCGCGGCCCTCGACCGATCCGGTCACGCCCAGGCCGCCGGTCGCCGCGAAATCGTCGACTGCGGGCACTGCCCCGGCCGCGGCAGCGATCGCCGCCCCGATCGGGTGCTCGGACGCCGCCTCGAGCGCGCCGACCAGGCGCAACACCTCGGCCTGGGTGGAACCATCGGTGACGAGCGAGTGCAGGCGCATCGTGCCGGTGGTCACGGTGCCGGTCTTGTCGAGGACGACGGTGTCGGCGCGGCGCGTCGACTCCAGCACCTCCGGACCGGTGATCACGATCCCGAGCTGCGCAGCCCGCCCCGTTCCGGCGAGCAACGCCGTCGGCGTGGCCAGGCCCAGCGCGCACGGACAGGCCACGACGAGCACCGCCACCGCGGCGGTGAATGCGTCCGCCGCGGAGTAGCCAAGCAGCAGCCAGACCGCGAGGGTGACCATCGTGAGGGCGAGTACGACCGGGACGAACACCGCCGACACCCGATCGGCCAGCCGCTGCACGGGGGCCTTACCGGTCTGCGCGCGCTCGACGAGTGCGGCAATTCGCGCCAGCTGCGTCTCACTGCCGATCCGCGTCGCCCGCACGACCAGCCGTCCGCCGTCGTTCACCGTCGCGCCGGCAACCGCGTCCCCCACCGTCGTCTCCACCGGTACCGACTCGCCAGTCAGCATCGATGCATCGACCGTCGAGCGTCCCTCGATCACGACGCCGTCGGTCGCGATCTTCTCCCCGGGCCGCACCGCGAACTCGTCCCCGGCCCGCAGCTCCGCGACCGGGACGTCCACGAACGACGAGCCCCGCCGCACCGAGGCCGATTTGGCGCCGAGGTCGAGCAGCGCGCGCAACGCCGCGCCGGACGAGCGGCGCGCCCGCGCCTCGAGCGTGCGGCCCAGCAGCAGAAACACGGTCACCGTCGAGGCGACCTCGAAGTAGCGGTGGGCACCCGTCCCAGCGAGGACGGCGACCGTCGACCAGGTCCACGCCGCGAGCACGCCGATGCTCACCAGGGTGTCCATCGTCGTGGCGAGGTGCCGGGCATTCACCGCGGCCGCACGGTGGAACGGCCAGGCACCCCAGAGCGCAACCGGGGTTGCGAACGCGAACTCGAGCCACCCCGCATACCCGCGATCGGACAGCGCCGTCATAGCGACCGCGAGCACCAGCACGGCGAGCGGTGCCGACCAGATCAGACGGCGCAGCAGGCCGCGGGGGTCGTAGTGCTCGGGCGCACCGCTGTGTGCCTCATGGACCGATGCCCGGTAGCCGGCGGACTCGACCGCCTCGATCATCGCCTCGACCGGCACATCGCCCTCTACGGTGGCGGTCTCGGTCGCGAGGTTGACGCTCGCGTGTACGCCGTCGAGCTTGTTGAGCTTGCGCTCCACCCGCGCCACACACGATGCGCAGGTCATGCCCTTGACGTCCAGCTGGACGCTCATCCGCGGTCCCCGGGCAATGGCGAGCGCAGCGGGGTATCGGGGCGAGTGGTCATGACCGGACGAGCCGCCCGATCGCTGCAGACGCTTCGGCCACCTTGGCGTCCGCCTCGTCCCCGCCTCTGGCCACGGCGTCGGCGACGCAGTGCGAGAGGTGCTCCTCGAGCAGGCCCAGCGCGAACGCCTGCAGGGCGCGCGTCGCGGCCGACACCTGGGTGAGTACGTCGATGCAGTACGTGTCGTTCTCGACCTGGCGCTGCAGGCCGCGGACCTGACCCTCGATACGTCGCAACCGCTTGAGGTGCGCTTGCTTCGAGTCGTGGTAACCGGGCGTCGTCGGGTCCATGCTGGCATCCTACACTTACCCCCTAGGGGTATGAGACGCACTTCATGTGCGAGGCTCGCAGGCGTGCGCATCGCCACCTGGAACGTGAACTCCGTGACCGCGCGGCTGCCCCGGCTGCTCGACTGGCTCGGCGCCTCGGAACCGGACGTCCTGTGCCTGCAGGAAATCAAGGTGAGCACCGAAGGCTTCCCCGTCGACGAGGTGGCCGCACTCGGTTACGACGTCGCGGCACACGGCACGGGACGGTGGAACGGCGTCGCGATCCTGTCGCGTGTGGGCATCGCGGACGAGCGTCGCGGCCTGGCCGGCGAACCGGGTTATCAGCCCGAGGACGCGATGTTCGAGGTGCACGAGACGCGTGCGATCGGGGCGACGTGCGGTGGTGTTCGGGTCTGGACGGTATACGTGCCCAACGGTCGCGAGATCGGCCACCCGCATTTCGACTACAAGCTGCAGTGGCTCGCAGCGTTGCGCGAAACGGTGGCCGGCGAGCTGCCTGCTGCCCAACGATTCGTCGTGATGGGCGACTTCAACATCGCGCCGACGGACGACGACGTCTGGGACGCCGCCGCGGTCCACGGCGGGACCCACGTCAGCGAACCCGAGCGCGCGAAGCTGGCCGAGCTGCGCGAACTCGGGCTCACCGATGTCGTCCCGCGTGCCCTGAAGTACGACACCCCCTATTCGTACTGGGACTACCGTGCCGGGATGTTCCACAAGAACAAGGGCATGCGCATCGACCTCGTGTACGCCAGCGCGGCCCTGGCCGGTGCGGTCACCGATGCCTACGTCGACCGCAATGCCCGCAAGGGGACATTGCCCTCCGATCACGCACCCGTCGTGGTCGATCTCAGCGTTGACGATGTCAGCGTCGATCTCGAATAGCTGCGGAACCGGTAGTGCAGGCCGGACGATGACTCGAGCCACTCACCGTCGCGGGGTGTCCACTCGGGCCCGAGAACCGGCGCCGTCACGTCCCCGTCGAACGATTCCTGCAGCTCGGTCACCTCGACGCGGTCGGCGAGCGCCAGGGCAGCCGCGTAGACCGCCGCGCCGCCGATCACCCAGATGTCGCCGCCGTGCCGCAGCGCCTCAGCCACGTCGTGCACGACCTCGGCACCCGCGCCCGTCCACGCCGGCTGACGAGTGAGCACGACGTTGCGGCGACCGGGTAGCGGGCGGAACCGCGGCGGCAACGACTCCCAGGTCCGGCGTCCCATGACGACTGTCGAGCCACCGGTCACGGCGCGGAAGTGCGCCATGTCCTCCGGCACGTGCCAGGGGATCGAGTTGTCCCGCCCGATCACGCCGTTCGCCGCCCGGGCCCAGATGAGGCCGAGCATCTAGACCGCGACAGGTGCCTTGATGCCCGGATGGTGCTGGTAGTCGACCACCTCGAAATGGTCGTAGCCGTAGTCGAACAGCGACGACGCCGGGCGCAGCTCGAGGCGGGGGAACTCATGCGGCTCGCGGGACAGTTGGGTGCGGACCTGGTCGACGTGGTTGTCGTAGATGTGGCAGTCCCCGCCCGTCCAGACGAAATCGCCGACCTCGAGACCGACCTGCGCCGCGATCAGGTGCGTGAGCAGCGCGTAACTGGCGATGTTGAACGGGACGCCGAGGAACAGATCGGCGCTGCGCTGATAGAGCTGGCACGAGAGCGTGCCGTCGGCGACGTAGAACTGGAAGAACGCGTGACACGGCGGCAACGCCATGTTCTCTATCTCGCCGACATTCCACGCAGACACGATCAGCCGGCGCGAGTCGGGGTTGGTACGCAACTGGTCGAGCACATTGCTGATCTGGTCGATGTGGCGACCGTCCGGCGTGGGCCACGAGCGCCACTGCACGCCGTAGACCGGGCCGAGCTCGCCGTCCGAGCGCGCCCACTCGTCCCAGATCGTGACGCCGTGCTCATGCAGCCAGGCCACATTGCTCTCCCCCCGCAGGAACCACAGCAGCTCGTAGGCCACCGACCGGAAGTGCACGCGCTTGGTGGTGATCAACGGGAATCCGGCGGAGAGGTCGTAGCGCAGCTGGTGTCCGAACAGGCTGCGGGTCCCCGTCCCCGTGCGGTCGTCCTTGTGGGTGCCGGTGTCGAGCACCCGGCGCAGCAGGTCTTCGTACTGGGTGTCGACCGGCATGCCCGCAACCCTACGACCACAATGATGCGATGCCGCAGTTCGACCCGCCGCCCGAGCTGCTCGGCGACCTGACGCAGCGCTGGGGGCTCCTGCTCGACCCCCCGCTCGGGCACGACGGCATGACGGCGTGGGTGGCTCGCGCGCGTCGCGGCGGCGAACCGTGCGTGCTCAAGATCGCCGAGCTGCACGACGAGGGTCTGCACGAGGCGGACGGGCTGCGTGTGTGGGACGGTGCCGGCGCGGTCCGCCTGCTCGATTCCGCGGTGGCCGGCACCGTCACGGCGCTGCTGATCGAGTCGTGCGAGCCGGGCGGGCAACTTATGGGCGCGATGGCGGCTGAGCGGCAGGACGAGGTGCTCGCCGGACTGACCCGCCGGCTGTGGGTGACCCCGCCTCCCGGCCACCCGTTCCGGCCGTAGGCACAGATGTGTGCCTGGTGGGCCGACGAGTTCTGGACGAAGCCGCCACCCGATCTCGATCCGGGGCTGGTGCGCGCGGGCATCGACCTGTTCCGCTCGCTGCCCTGCGACGCGCCGACCTCGACTCTGCTGTGCACCGACCTGCACCCCGGCAACATCCTGGCCGCACAGCGTGAGCCGTGGCTGATGATCGACCCGAAGCCCTACGTCGGCGACCCCACCTACGACGCGTTGCAGCACCTGCTGAACTTCCCGGAGCGACTGGCCACCGATCCGACGGCGTTCAGCGACCGGATGGCCGCCCTGCTCGACCTCGACGCCGCTCGCCTGCGGCTGTGGCTGTTCGCCCGCTGCGTCCAGGAGTCTGCCGACGACCCGAGCCTCGCCGCCGTCGCCGCCACGCTCGCACCGACCATGGCGTGAGCCGTCGCCCCGGTGATCAACACGAGGAAATGCGCGCCCCAGAGCTTGTCGCATAATCGTGTGGCGCTTTGTGTGGACGGTTCTTTGGGTTGTTGGCCGAGGAATGTTGTCGGCGGGCGGGCTGCTGGTTGTGTGCTGTGCGGTGTTGTGGTCAGGCGGGCTGGGCGGTTCGGATGCGGAGCAGGTT
>JBBQZQ010000064.1:0-22979 GCA_038207565.1 Mycobacteriales bacterium | reverse complement strand
TCATCAAAGACGCCGCCCGCGTGGCGTTCGGGTTCCGCAACCTCGACAACCAGCGACGCCGGGTACGGTACGCCTGCACCAGGCGACAACGCCTGGCAACCGTCACATGAGGGTCACTTCCCCCTCAACTTCGAAGAGCCGTGAAAGCCGGTCCGCTCGACCTGGTGGCGCACGCCCACCGGGAGGCGGGCTGGTCGCTGCTGCCGCTCGGCGGGCGTGTTGGGTGTCGGGACCGCCGAAGGTGGGGAACTCCGCCGTGACCCACTCACCCCCGGGCAGGTGCCGTAGTACTCGCAGCCCAGCTGCCCGTCGGCGCTGACCACCGCGTGATCCCAGGTCACGTCGATCGAGCCGCGCTCCGCGCACGGGTGCAGGTCCATGTACAGGTGGGCCTCGTCTCTCGTGCGCACTACCGGCAAAGCCCTTGCAGTCCTCTCCATCGGTCGGGCAGCAGTATCGCGTACTACTCCCGGTCACCGGCCGGGCATCCGTGGGCCTGGCGACTCATCGTCGTGATGCACCAGCTGCTCTTCGGCGGTGCGAACCCCGCATCATCTCTTGCCGCCCGCAATATCGGTGAACTCGGGCATCCCCGAGATTCTCTCTTCAAGGGCCGGCCCGAAAGGAATCACTTCGGCCCCCGCCGGGATGAGAGCACGACACAGCCGGAGGCCGTAAAGGCAGCCGTCACACCAGAACCAGGCTGCGCCGACAGGGTTGCCGCGGCCGTTGAAAAACACCAGGCGCAGCGCATCGGTGCCGCAATTCGGACACGGTGTGTGTGCGTCGGCGGGCACCATGGCACACACCGCCGAGTAGGCGTCGTACCACTCACGCTTGGCGGCCGCTCTCTCAGCCATCGGCACGCCTCCCTGCCTGAACCGCCCACCAGGCGTCCTCGGCGGCATAGGCCTCGTGTTCAATTCTCAGGTCCCAGATGCCGGTCACCTCCGGCGACTCCAACCCGTTACGTATCTGCTCGACATGGAATCGCTCGTGGAAGATTGTGCGGGCGAGGTCTTCCTCACTGCGGAATGCGCTGGGCCCGAACGCAATGGCTTGGTCATAGTCGGTGGCCCCGTGACAGGGCAGGTCGAACTCGATAGCGACCGGCACGCCGTCCAGGTCGATCCCATAATGTGCCGCCACGGCTCTCACCGTATCCAGGTGTATCCGCAAAGGACCGTTCGACGCCGGCTGAAGGGCACCGGCGGGGGTTCGGAACAAGCCAGCGTTCGTCTCGGGGTCCACCGGATCGACCAACCCGAAGGACCCCGCCTCGCCCCCGGGCAATCGCCGGGCCAAGCCGCTCCCGGCCGGGTCGAGGGGCGCGACGCTGGCTGCTCGGCCGGCGAGCCACGCCTGCAATTTCGCGCCGGCCGCCCCGCCGATCCCACCGCCCAGGGCCGACAACTCCGCCTCGGACAGGCTGAAACCGCCGTCGTAAAAGCCCCAGACTCGCATCGGCTGGGCGATCGCCACGTCGAGGAGGACCGCCTCGGTCGCGCCGACGACGATCGCGGCAACCGTCGCGGACAGCGTCACACCGACCTCGGCTGCCGCGGCAACCAGCGCCGCGCCGGCCGTCAGCGCCCCGGCTTCGGACACCCCGAACGTCACGAAACTCAGCGCCAGGCCGGCGGCCGCGGTCACGGCTATCGTGCTCGCAATCTCGATCACCTGCCGCTGGGCGTGAGTCACCTGCTCCGCGTACTCGCGCAGCTTCGTTGCCTGCTCGCGGGCCGCCCGTGCCGTCTCCGGCAGGTAGCCGCCACCCTTACCGTCGTCGTACTTGGCCCAGAAGCCCGCGAAAGAATCGGCGGCGGGGCCGGCATTGGCCCCGGCGAGGCGGGTGGCCGCCCCCGTGCACCGCTTGCTGATCGGGTCGATGGCCAGGGCCAGAGAGTCGCAGTGATCTGCGGCACGGTGCAGCTCTGCCGGATCGGCGTCGGGCCACCACAGGCCAAGCGTCCTGACCACAGCGGGCAGGTCGAGTTCGGTCATTCGACGGCATGCCCAGCCGACAACGAGGACGCATTGCCCTGGTCGACGTCAGCTGAGTTGTCGGCCATCGTGTGCAGGCCCTCGTGCACGCTCATGATGCCCAGTGCCAGGCTTTCCAGGTTCTTTTCGACCACGTGACGGCTCGGATTCAGGTACGACGCGAACGCCAACCCCGGCTGGTCGGTGCCGCACAGATTGCCCAGCGCGTTCAACGATGTTCGCCATTGATCCAGCGCGGCGGACAGCTCGGTGCTGCCCTGCGTGAAGGTCCCGGCCTCGTGGTGGATCTGGGGTGGTGATACCACGAACCCGTCCTGCACGGTGCCTCCCGCGTCGATCCGCTGCCCACCCGTCCCACCGGGCCGCCCAAGGCGAAAGGTAACAGAACACTCGGGAATCCACCGATTCGCGAGTACGCAGGCGGTGGCGCAGCTAGGCAATTCGACCAACTGAGCGCCGGTCAGCGGGGATGCAGGCCGCCATCGATGCTGACGACCTGATTGGTGAGGTAGCCGTTGCGCAGCATCGCCAGTGCAAGGTCGGCGACTTCACCGGGGGTGCCGAGCCGTCCCACGGGGATGCGGTCGGCGAGTTCGCCTGGATCCCCGGGCAGCATGGCGGTGCTCTCGATCAGGGCCGGGGCGATCGCGTTGACCGTGACCCCGTCGCGGGCCACCCGGGAGGCCAGGTAATGGGTGAGGCCGTGCAGCCCGGCTTTCGAGGCGGCGTAGTGCGGGCCGACTATGCCACCGGTGAACGCCGCCACCGACGAGGTGAACAGGACCCGGCCGAACCGCTGCCCGCGCATCTGGACCAGCACCCGGCGAGCGAGCAGGTACGGTGCCCGCAGGTTGATGGCAAGCGTCGCGTCGAATGCGGTCGCGTCGACGTCCTCGTAGGACGCCGGCCGGCCGCGGCCGGCGTTGGCGACGAGCACGTCGACCGGTCCCAGTGCCGCCTCGACTTCGTCCACGAGGCGTCCGGGCGCCTCGGGGTGTCCTGCAGGTCGGCCGCGACGACGACAGCCCGCCCGCCGACCGCCTCGATGCCGGCGGCCACCCGCTCGGCCACCGACCGGTTGGCCGCATAGTGCATTCCCACCGCCGCCCCGGCTGCCGCCAGCCGGGTGCTCAACTCGGCGCCGAGGCCACCGCTGCCGCCGGTCACCAGCGCCACCCGGCCGGCAAAGTCCCGCTCGGCCGCGTTCACGTCAGTGGCAGCAGGTCGCGGTCTGCGAGGACCTGGCGGGCGACCGTCATAGCAGCGAACACCCGCGGAAACCCGGCGTACGGCAGCGCCTGCATGATGGCTTCGACCATCTCGCCGGGTTGCACGCCGGCGTTGAGCGCCGAGCCGAGATGCGCTTCCAGCGCCGGTGAAACCCCGCCGAGGGCGACGAGAGCACCGAGGATGACCAGCTCACGGCGAGCGGCGTCCAGGCCCGGCCGGGCATGGATGTCGCCGTACGCAAACTCGATCGCGAGCCGCGGCAGGTCCGGGGCGATGTCGGCGAACGAGTCGTATGCGCTCTGCCGGGTGCTGCCGGATCCGTCGAGCACGGCCTGGCGGGCGAGGCCACGCGCGTAGCGATCAGTCATCTTGCGATCCTGTGTGGACGTTGCGGGCGGTGAAGTCGAGAATGCGCCGCCAGGCATCATCGCAGGCCTGCTGCCACTCGCCGAAGGCCCGGTCGAAGAACGAGTGCGGCGCGCCGTCGTAGACGTGCATCTGGTAATCCTTGCCGGCCGCGTCGAATCCTGCCGTGAGCGCCAGGAAGTCTGCCGGTGTGGTCACCGCGTCGTCGCCGGCGAGCAGCATCAGCAGCGGCGCGGACAGCCGGCCGGTGGCGTCGCCGAAGAACCGCGGGACTCCGTAGAACCCGATCGCCCCTGCCAGGCCGAGGCCGGTGGACGCCTGCCGCCAGGAGTGACCGCCGCCCAGGCAGAACCCGACGGTGAATACCGCACCGGGATTGTCTTCCCGCAGCCGGGCGGCTGCCGCGCCGACGTCGACGTCGACGTGCCTGGCCTCGAGCAGCGGCACGTGCGCCCTCGGTTCGAAGGAGTCGTCGCGCGGCGCGGTCCCGGCCGTGCGCCCGTAGAAGTCGATGGCGATGGTGCGGAAACCGGCCTCGGCGAACCGGACGGCCAGCGCCTCGTAGAAGGGATGCAGACCCCGCGCGTCCGGCAGGATGATCATGTTGCCGCCGTTGGGGCCGGTGGGGCTCGCCTGATAGGCCGACAACCGGTTGCCGTCGGCGGCGGTGATCTCCAGCGGCCCATGTTCGGCGACCCCGCCGGTGACCACGGGTGAGGCCGGCGGGCGGGCTTCGGGCGGGTGACACATGCTCGGTCTCCTTCGGTTGTTGCTCTTGCACTCCAAGACTGCCCGCGCGGCCGCGGATTACCCAGACCACTGCTGTTACGGGTACTGGCGGGGCCACCTTCACGCCACCCGAGGGCGGGCATACTGCCCACATGGGAACTCGTCCGGGTCTGGGGGGATTTCTGCGGACCCGACGCGCCCAGGTGACTCCAGCGAGCGTCGGCCTGCACGGCGGCTCGCGGCGGCGGGTGCCCGGTCTGCGGCGTGCCGAGCTCGCGCAACTCGCCGGAATCAGCGTGGAGTACTACCAGCGACTGGAGCAGGGCCGGGCGACCCGGCCCTCCGATGAGGTGCTGGACGCGATCGCCCGGGTCCTCGGCCTGGGCGCCGTCGAACGAAACCACCTGCGCTCGCTGGCCAACCTGCCGGGTGGCGTCGTCGCCCCGTACGCCGCCAGGTCGAGCGCTGCGGTACGACCGGAGTTGCGGCGGATGCTCGCGCTGATGGACCGGACCCCGGCGCTGATCATCGACGACTGCTTCGACGTGCTGGCCGCCAACTCACTAGCCACCCGCTTGTTCGTCGACACCGCGACCACCGGGCCCGGGCCCGCCAACCTCGCCCGCTACCTCTTCCTGGACGCCGGTGCCCGAAACTTCTACGTCGAATGGGACGAGGTCGCCGCCGCCACCGTCGGGCAGCTCAGGCTATCGGCCGGCCGTCATCCCGCCGATCACGCCCTGGCCGTACTGATCTGCGAGCTCATCGACGGCAGCGAAGAATTCCGCGCCCGGTGGACCGTCGGGAACGTCGAGCAGCGCACCTTCGGAGCCAAGAGCTTCCGCCATCCGGCCGTAGGTGTGCTGAGCCTGCACTACGAACACTTCGCGTCGCTTGCCGACGAACGCCAGAGACTGGTCGTCTTCACCCCCGAGGAACACAGCGCGACCGAGGCCGGGCTCCAGCTCCTCGCCTCCTGGGCCACGCCCAGAGCGCACCCGTCCGGTGTGGACAATGGGTCGAACGCGCAGCCGCCCTCGGCCAGGACGCGTGATCACCAGTGCAAGCCCTGAGTCGGCCAGCGACCCACGGGCCGAACAGGTCTGCAATCATGCGTTCATGGTGTGGCTGTTCCACGGCACGGTGGAAGACCATCTCGCCGGCATCTTCGACAACGGCCTCGTGTCGCCGACGGATGACGCGCAGGGTGGCGTTTTCCTCAGTACGCGCCCCGTTGCCGGCAAGGGCGGTGACCCGGTGTCCTTCGCGCTGGGGTGGCCGGCCCGCCATGTGCGAAATCGTCGTGCCCATCGTGGCTACGTGATCGTGGTCGATCTGCCGGACTCGGCGTTCGCGCTGATCACGCGGGTCATCCCCAACCTGGCGTTCGACGCCTACCGGGAGGCTGCCAGGCTCCGCGGGTGGCTCACCGAGGCGGTCTATCCGAACGGCTCGCCGACCCAGGCTCGGTGGGGGGTGTCGCTGTGGTGCCTGCTCTACTGGGCTGGGAGATTCCTCCACCACCAGGGGTCGCGTACGGACGAGGCCACCGTCGCCGCCATTGTGGACGCTCATGTCAAGTCGTGTCCTGAGTCGCTTCCGGCCGATCTGACACCGCGCCGCTGGTATGCCTTTCTGGACGACTACTTCCACCTCGTAGATGTCCGCTACCCGGACTTCGACAACGGGGAGGCCCTGGAGCGGGCCCGTCAAGCCGTCCTCGCCAGGCATGGGGTTCGGTTTCCGGAGTGGATCGAGGAAGATCCGCCGGACGACTACGACACCCGCGGGTGCCGGATGTGCGTGGAGCCGATCTTCAACTACCGGCTGGCCTTTCGCGGCCTGTCATCCTACGAACCGTTCCGCGAGTTCCTGTGCGCACTGGCCGGCAGACGCGGATTCGCATCTGCGGCGCCGGACGCCGACGATCCTCACCTGATCGACGGCGGCTTGCGCCGCCCGCTGTTCGACAACCTCGGCTACCTGCTACGCGTCGTCCAAGCGCACACCGCGACCTATCCGCAATCGGCCATCGAGCGGTTTCTGCTGCTGAACGAGACCACCTGGCAATGGTCAGACTGGTACGTCGCCTTCCCCGCACAGGCCCCTGGCCTGCCGCAATATTGGACGGCAGCCCCGCTCACGCCGCAGGAGGTGACGAGCCCGCAGTTGCGCCAACCGGACACCCAGGTGCATGCCAGCGCCATACCGGCGCAGTACATCCTCGGCGCGATCCCCGTCACGGACGGCCGCCGTCTGGTGCCCCGGCTTCGGCCCTCGCGAAGCCGGGGACAGACGCTGGAGTCGCTGCTGTGGCGGGAAGTGCACCGGCTCCGGGCTCGATACGACGGCAAGCCGATCCTGCTGTCGCCCTAGCGGATCGGCAGTTGCCGGCTTCCATGCCCTGGGAGATGCACGCCGCCACGTCGGCAGATCCTCGCTGAACGATCCGCGATCATGCGTGCGCCCGCACCCGACCGAAGTCGGGTGCGGGCGCAACGTACCTGTGCCGGCTGCTACAGCCGGTGCATCGCAGAGTTGCTGCGCACTAGGCGAGGACCAAGCAGGAGCAGCAGCAGGCCGCCGCCGACCAGAACCAGTCCCAGCCCAGCGAACATCCCGATGTCCGAACCCGTCGTCGCCAGCCGGTTGGACAGCGACAGGGCGTTGACCCGTGCCTGCGGCTGGACAGCGGCAGGCGGTGTCAGATCGGTCGCGCTCGGGCTCGGGCTCGGACCCGGGCCCTGGGCCCCTACGCACTTCACGTCCGCCTGACCGAGCACACCAACAGCGTTGCAGGAGACATTCACCGGAACGTTGACCAGGCTGCCACCGCCTGAACCGCCACGGTTTGCCACCCCGTGACACTTCACGTCGGCCGAGCCGAGCACGCCGACACCGTTGCAGGTGACGGTCACCGGAACGTTGATCAGGCTGTCGGAACCGCCGCCCGAACCGCCGCCCTTGTTGGCCCCCTTGCAGGTCACGTCCGCGTCGCCCAGCAGACCGGCCGCGTTGCAGGACACGTTGACCGGGACGTTGATCAGCGCATCCGAACCGCCCGAACCATGACCCCTCCCGTGGGACTTCTTCGCCCCGGTGCACTTCACGTCCGCGTCACCCAGCACGCCGACGGCGTTGCAGGAGACGTTGACCGGGACGTTGATCAGCGCACCCGAACTGGAGTGTCCCTGTGTCACTCCGTGACACTTCACCTTCGACGTGCCAAGCACGCCGACGGAGTTGCAGGAGACGTTGACCGGGACGTTGATCAGCGGACCCGAACCGCCGGAGCCGTGACCCTTGCCGTGGCCCTTCTTCGCCGATTCGCACGTCACGTCTGCCGTGCCGAGCACACCAGCGGCGTTGCAGAGCACGCTCACCGGCACGTTGATGAGAGTCGTCGAACCGTTGTGCCGCCGGCCCAGGGAACTGGTCGCTCCGAGGGCATCCGTCGGCGCGCCAAAGGCGCCCGTCGGCAGTGAATTGGGGTTTGCCATGGCCAGCAGGGCTGACATGTCGAACAACCCGCCCGCGCCACCCGAGGCCGCGGTGCCGGGCAGGGGGTTCGCGCCCGCGGGGGCCGCAGCCATCGCAAATGCGAGGCAGCCAGCGGCTAAGAGACCGCCAACCATCGTCTTACGTGCCCAGGTGTGCATGTGGTGAATTCCTTTCGGCCGGTGCGTGCGCCAACGATTGGGGAGCTTCGATCTCTCCTCCATGCGCAACGACGGCACCATAGCGAGGTGACTACGATTTGGCTACTTTGCTGCCCAATTACCATTCTCTGACCGACTGTAGTAGAAAAATCACACGAAGTCAGGTGCTGCAGGGGCTAAGGAGGCGTGCCGCCGTGCTAAATGGCCTCAAGCCGGACGGAAACCAGTCGCCAGTCCGCGTAGGTGGTCGGCGAAGCCCCCGGTGATTCGGCTCTCGCGCCTGCCACTCGTGATGACCGGGATCCGGCCGGTGGCGACGAGGCGCCGGTGCCGCGCGCGCAGCACGTCGACGAGAGCCTGGTCCTCGGCGAGCATGAGCGGGGGGACCCCTCCGGCGTCGAGGTAGGCCGCGGCCGACATGCCAAGGTTGGCGCCGTGAACGTGCCGGTGGCACCGGCCGGGAGCTCCGTAGCTGCGCGAGAAGCGTTCACGTACAGCCGCCGGTTGCTCGGTCCAGTCCTCGACCCGCACGGTGCCCGCCACAACCTCGGCACCCAGCGATGCAAGGCGCAGCTGCTCGGCGAGCCAGTCGCCGGGAACCTGGCTGTCGGCGTCGGTGGTCGTCAGCCACAACTGACCGGGTGGTCGTCCGGCCTCACGCGCGAGGACTGCGGTGAACCCGGCAGCCCGCGCCCGGCCGACGTTATGGGCGTTCACCTCCATGGCGCCAGGTGCGACGGTGCCGCTGTCGTCTCCGCAGGCGTCGAGTACGGGGACAACGTGCACCTGCACGTTTCGCAGGGTCGGGTGCCGCGCGGCGACCCGCACCGAGGCCAGGCACGCCGGGAGCAGTTGCTGCTCATCGTGGGCGGGGACGACGATGCCGACGGCCCGAACTGGCCCGGACGGCGTCAGATCAGCCCCTCCTGGCAGGCGACACTGACCGCCCCGCTCGGCGTCAGGACATCCAGCAGGAAGTCCGCCTCCTCGATCCGGCTGCTCCGCGGCCACCGCGCCAGGGCCGCATGGACCTCGTCACCGGTCAGCGGGTAGTCCGCAACGGCGTGCCGCCAATGGCAGCCAACCACTGTGCCGCCGGGCGCCAGGTCGTCTTCGATGAGGTCGAGCAGGCGTTCCAGGTCGCCGCCGTCGAGGTAGTAGCCGACCTCCGACAGAACCACCAGGTCGTACGCGCCCGCCGGCCAGTCGTCGGGAACGGACCCCTGAATCAGCCGTACCGAAGTCGGTAGCCGCCCCCCCGCCGCGGACAGGGCTACCGGGCTCGGGTCGATCGCGGTGAGCGAGTCGCACCGTGCGGCCAGCCCGGCGGTGAGCACGCCGATGGAGCAGCCGATCTCGAGGCCCCGGTCGTAGGTCGGCGACGGCAGCGCTGCGAGGGTCAAGGCGTACTTGCGTTGTTCGTACCAGCGACTGGCGAAGCCCCAGGGATCAGCGTCGGCGGCGTACAGCCGATCGAAGTAGCCGGCAGGCAGCGTCACCCGAACACCACCTCCCAGGGTCGCGCGAAGCGGGCAAGCACGTGCGGCGGCAACACTGGCGCGTTCGCCGCCGCCGGCCCCAGTGGTTTGGTCTGGGTGACGAACTCTGCCGTCGCTCGGGACTTGGCAGCCTGTACGCGGGCCGGAAGGTCGATCCGCAGGGCGCGGGCCCACGGCACCCGTAGGTCACCGGGTGACGCCCAGTGCCACGCCCACACCGGGTAGGCGAACAACCGGGCGCCGTCACGCTGTGCCACCCGCGCGCAGCTCCGGCCGACCGCGGCGTGGTCCGGGTGCCCGTCCCCCGACCATGGCGCGAAGAGCCAAGTCCCGGACACCACCCGCAGTGCCTCGGCGACCGGTTGCTCAAGGGTGTTGCCACCGCCGTCGGGCAGCCGCAGGCGCCGCACGGTGCGGCACACGCCCAGCACGCCCAGTGCGGCGACGGTCTCCGCGACCCGCCTGCGTGCCAGGTCGGATGGGCTGACCGAGCCGCCGGGGTGGCTGGCCTCGCCGTCGGTGACCGACACGACGTCGACGCGCGTACCGGCCGCGGCGAGCAGCGCGATCAGGCCCCCGACACCGAGGATCTCATCGTCTGGATGCGGCGCGACCACGACAGCCTGCGCCGGCCGCGGATCCAGGGCGAGCCGGGGCATGGCGAGCGATTCGAGATACGGCAGCCATTCCTCCTCAGGCGTCCCCCTACCCTCGATCATGGTCACCACGCCGCGTCCCGTACGGCAAGCTCTCCCAGCGCCGCCAGGTCCCGCTCGGCGTGTGACTGTCGCAAGTAGACGGGCAGGTCGGCGGCCCGCTGTGCTTGCACCGGATCGAGGCACAGCGGACCTGCCCCGAGCGCCCGGCCGACCCGGTCGAGGATCTCAGCGGCACCCGCCTCCACCCGTGCGCGTAACCGCACGGCTCTCAGCTGCGCGGCTCCCCCCAACGGATCGGCATCGACCTCTGCAGCGGCCACCGCCAAGTGTGCTGCCAGACCAGCGACCAGCGCATCGACGGCCCCGAGGTGGGCAAGGACGTGCCCGTCGCGCGGGGTGGACCGGGCGGCCGCCAACAATGCGCGCGCCGCGCCGAGGGCGCCGCCGTACCAGCAGGCCGCCACGCCGGCACCCCCGTGCCAGAAACCAGGCCGGTCCAGGTAGGCCCCCGGTCCGCCGACCGCTACGCCGTGCAGTCCGGGCAGGTCCACGCTCACCGATCCGCTTGCAGCCATCCCGACAGCCGCCCAACTGCCGGGCACCGCGATGACGTCAGGCACATCGATGGCGAACAATCGCCTCCCATCCACTGCGTGCGCCGTGACCAGAGCCCGGTCCAGCACAAGTGCGCCGGAACACCACGCCTTGCGGCCGCTCAGCACCCAGCCGTCATCAGTGAGTTTGGCCTCGACCCGAGCCGTTGGTGGCTCGGCCGCCCACACCCCCCACAGTCCCTCGAGGGCCGGGCCATCCAACTCGGTGACGATCGCGGCGGCATCAGCATGCGCCTCGGCGAGCCGACCGAGCACCAGATCAACAGCGGACAACTCAGCTAGGGCGTGCCACCGATCCAGCGTGCGCCCGGCGCCCGGCAACGGCAGGTCAAGCACGCCGGCCCGGTGCACACTGCGCAGCACGGACCCGACGGACTCACCAGTGACCGGAAGCTGCTCCCCGGCGAGCAGCGGCCCCATCCGCGAACTTGCCAGGTGATCTCGCTCTTCGTCGCCGCCGATGCGCTTCCTCCACAGGTGCGGGAAAGGACGGTTCAACCATGGGTGCTGCCCATTCGCCGAGCAACCCCCACCTGGCTGAACGCATCAGACTACGGAATACAGGTCACCCGTGGGTTAGAGCGGTGGCCACACTGGTCAACGCGGATGCGCTCCTCCGGCTCAGTCCAGTGCGGGAACAGCCGAATCGTGTCACTCGCCGGGATGGGAAGGCACGCATTTCGCGGCAGGGTCCGTAGCAGCATCAGATGCCAGCGGGCGCACCTCACCCGGTTCGGGCACCGCCTCGAGCACGACCAGGTCGCGCACCGCATAGCGGTGATGCTCGGCCTCTTCCTTCAGCACGACCTTGAGGCAGCGGCGCACGACATACTCCTGGTCGGGATACGGGGCCGCCGGCTTGCGACCGCATACCCGGTCGAGCTCGGCCTCGGTCAGAGCGTCGACGACCCGCCGCATCGTGGCCATGCGGGCGAGCCGCGGCACGAGCACCTCGTCGAGCGTCGGGGTGGCTTGCAGGGTGAGCCCGAGCCTCGCCGCGGCGTCGGGCGGCATCCCGCCTGCAGGGAAGCCCAACGGGTGGTACGGCGCTTCCTCCTCGAGTACGGCATTGCCGAGCCAGGCATCGCCGGCAAACAGCAGGTGCCGTTGGGTTTCGACGTACGACCACTCGCCGTTGACCTGCTCGTGCAACTTTGCCTCGGGCAACAGCCGGGCACGCTCGAGCGTCGCCTGCCACATCGTCTCGATGGCATCCCGAGCGGCCTGGTAGTCGTCGGGGGACGCGGCGTCACGCGCCAGCACCCGCGTGGGGTGCTGCCGGTCGAGTTCGGCCTCGACGTAGGCGGTCACGTCGACGTCGTTGACGACGAGACGCTCGAAGTCCCCACCGAGATAGACCTCGCTCCCATAGCAGTCGACGATCTTCAGACCGCTGACCTCGCAATCGCGGATCTCGAGGCCGGCAAGATCGCACAGGTGGATGCGGGCACCGTGGAACTGGTCACTATGGGCGTATTCAGCAGCCATCTAGGCAGTCTCCCCCACCCGTCGCGCCCACGCCACGTCGGCAACCACATGCAACTGCCATGGGCAACTGGCAGACGTTGGACCAGTCACGGGGTCCGGCCCCCCGGGACCGCGACGGCGTTCATCGAACCAGCATCGCCATGGCAGAACGGCTGCTCGCCACGGCAACTGCCCGTTCAGCCAGGCGGGTTTGGTCCTCATGGGCCGAAGAGAGCCAGCCGTTCGAAGACCCAGGTTGAATTCCGTGTTACCGCCGTGACGTCGGGTCACCCACGACCTCCCCACCTTCATCCGCCTGTTACTGCAGAACGCAATGACAGCCGGCGGTGAGCTCTCGGACTACCAGGAAGATCATTTTGGCAGGACGTTCTCCCGGGCGAAGTAGGTGCTGGCGCGGTTGCGGATCTCTTACGTCCATCTCGACGCGCGCTTGCCCCCCAAAGAACGCCTGAGTGCGTCGAGCTGGGCGTCGGTGGCGTCGACGTGTGGGCTGATGCGCAGCGTCGGTGGCAGCATCTCGAGCGGAGCTCGCGCCGACTGGGATGCGGTGACGAGGACGTGATGGTCGGACAGCAGGCGGAGCCGTTCTGAGAAGACGTCCTGGCCGGAGGTCGGTCGAAGCGCGACGATCGCGCCCGATCTCGGCGGACTTGGCACCAACTCCCAACCGGGTAGGTCGCGGAGCGTGGTCCGCACGAGTGTGCCGACCTCAGTGAGACGGCTATGGACCGCAGCGGGGCCGGCCGCGAGGTGTTCCTGAACGGCAACGCACAGGCCTAGCCGGCCGGCGATGTTCGCCTCGTCCGACTCGAGGCGCCCGACGACGGACCGGTCCGGCTGGAGTACGAGCGGTTCGACGGTCAGCCGGTCCCACCACGGCTCGGCAATGCCGAGCACCCCTACACCGCGGGGCCCGCATAACCACTTCCGGCTCGTGCTGTAGACAGCGTCCGCCGCGAACGACGTATCCACGTGACCGAGGGCCTGGGCGGCGTCGACCCACAGCGCGACGCCGGCCTGCCGACAGACCGCCGCGATCTCGTCGATGGGCTGCACGAGACTGTTGTGCGCTGCGACGAGGTCAGCGTGAACGAGCGACGGTGCGCGCCGGGCGAGTGACTCACCCAATGCGCGCACATCGATGCGGCCGTGCTCGTCGACCTGTAGGTGCCGAATTTCGAGGCCGTGCATCCGAAACGTCCGGAGGTTCGGGCCCCATTCGCTCGGCGCGACGGCGACGCTCGCCTGCTGCGGCAGTGGCCAGGCCGACAGCAACGCGCGAAGCGCTGCCGTGGCGCTCTCCACGAAGGCGATGCCGTCTGGCGGCATGCCCAGCAGTGCGCCGAGTTGCGCGCGGCCGGCGTCGATGACCTCAGCGGCCTCGCCCTCGGCGACGTACGCGCCGACCTGCGACTCGCGGCGAAGCTGCGCGGTCGTCGCGTCGAGAACGTCTGTTGACATGCGTCCGGCCGCCGCCGAGTCGAGGTGAATCCCGGTGAACTGTGGTCGCCGTAGCGACCACGCGCTCCAGGGCACGTCGAGCGCCGCCGCAGTGGCGGTCACTGGCGCAGTCGCGACAGGGAGAGCTCGAAGTCGCCGGCAGGGTCGGTCCAGAAGCGGACGATCTCCAAGCCCGCGTCGCTCAGCTCACGGGCGACGCCCTCGGGGCGGAACTTGGCCGAGATTTCTGTGCGCATGAGCTCGCCGCGCGCGAACGGGACCTGTAGGCCGAGGTCGGCGATCGTGACGATCTGATCGCGCAGCGACAGCAGGTGCATCTCGATCCATTCACGCTCGGCATTCCACAGCGCGACGTGTTCGAACCAGGACTCCTCGAAGTCGGCGTCGAGTTCGCGGTTGATCACGCTCAGGACGTTGCGGTTGAACGCGGCGGTGACACCAGCGGCGTCGTAGTAGGCGAGGTGCAGGCGGCGCGCGTCCTTCACCAGATCGGTGCCGAGCAAGAACGTGTGCCCCGGCCGCATCGCACCGGCGACCGCGCGGAGGAATCGCGATCGCGCGACTGGTTCGAGGTTGCCGATGGTCGAGCCGAGGAAGGCGATCATCTGGGCCGGATGCTCGGGCAGCTCGCCGAGGTGCTCATCGAAGTCGCCGATCATCGGCCGGACCGATAGCGCTGGGTACGCGGCGTTGATGGTGACGGCAGCCTTGGCGAGGACAGCAGGGTCGACGTCGAACGGGATGAAGCGTTCGAGCGTGCCGTGTGCGGTCAGGGCGGTCAGCAGCAGCCTTGTCTTGGCCGACGTGCCGCTGCCGAGTTCGACCAGTGTCCGGGCACCGGACAAGGCGGCGATCTCGTTCGAGTGCTCCACGAGGATCGCGGTCTCTGCCCGGGTGGGGTAGTACTCGGGCAGCCGAGTGATTTCGTCGAACAGGTCGCTGCCGTGCGCGTCGTAGAAGTACTTCGGCAGCACCCTCTTCGGTGTCGCGGTCAGCCCGATACGCACGTCGCGGCGCAACGCAGCACGGTATGCCGACGGTGCTAGGTGGATTTCGAGATCGGCAGTCATCGGCTCTCCAGGTCGCTGATCGTGACATGCAGCCCCGTCACCTCGACGAGGCGGCGGTCTGGCACGTCGACCCAAGTCGGATCGTCGTCGTGTGGCTCGCTGGCCAGGATGACGCCGTCGGGTGTGGTCAACGTGCTGAGCGTGTCGCCCCAGGTGGTCGCCAGAATGCGTTCACCGTTGGTGGCGAGCAGGTTGAGACGCGCGCGTGGATCGCGGGCGCCGACGTCGGCGACGATCTTGCCGAGGTCCTCTGGCCCACGCGCGAAGACATAGGCTGCGAGCAGCGCGGCGTCGCAGACCGACTCGGCGTTCGGCTGCGGGCCCACGACGTCTCGATCGACGACGCCGTTGTGCGACAGGAGCCACGGTCCGCCGAGAAATGGGGCACACGCGGACTCGTCCAACGGCATTCCCACCGTGGCCGATCGCACGGCGCCGAGCACGCACGAGGACGCGATCGTCGGCGCGACCGACCGGAACGACGCGTCGCTCCACAGGGGGCGGTTCGATCGCCATCGCGCGGGCGCGGCACCATCGCCTGGGTAGAACCCGACGCCCCAGCCGTCGGCGTTCATCAGCCCGTTGCGTTGTCTGCGGGGTCGGTAGGACTGCGCGAGGAGTCCGTGTTCTGGCTCGAGAAGCAGGGCGGCGAGCGAGCGTGGTTCACCGAGCCAGGCGAAGTGTCTGCACATCGAGATCACGCGTCCCAGGCGAGTCGGACGCCGGTGAAGATCTGGCGACGGGTCGGATGGTCCCAATTGCGGAAGGACGGCCGGATGGTCGACGGGGCGACGGCCCATGATCCGCCGCGCAGCACTTTGTAGTCGCCACCGAAGAACGGTTCGCTGTATTGCCGGTAGGTCATCGGACGGAAGCCCGGCCACGGCTGAAGGTCTGACGACGTCCACTCCCAGACGTCGCCGATCATTTGCTCCACCCCGTACGCCGATGCCGATCCGGGGTACGCGCCAACCGGTGCAGGCCGCAGAGCGGTGCCCCCGAGATTCGCCAAGTGGCGCTGCCAGCCGTTCGAACCCCACGGCCAGGTCCGGCGACGGCGTGCGGCCGGATCCCATGCGCACGCCTTCTCCCACTCGACCTCGGTGGGCAGCCGTGCACCCGACCAGGCTGCGAACGCCTCGGCCTCGAAATAGCTGACATGTTGCACGGGCTCGTCCAGCGGCACGTCCTCCTCGACGCCGAACCGGGTTCGAGTGCCGTCCGCGGTCCAGAACTTCGGGCGCGTCAGGGCAGCGTCGGCTCGGTGCGTCCAGCCGCGCTGGGACCACCACCGCGGTTGGTCGTAACCATCAGCCGCGATGAAATCCATCCATCGTGAGTTGCTGACCGGCACGCGGCCGATCCAGAACGACGCCACGTCCACCACATGCGCCGGGCGCTCGTTGTCCAGTGAGAACGGCTCGTTCGTACCGCCGACGCCGAGGACGAACTCGCCGCCGTCGACGAACGCGCGCTCGCTCTCGACCGCGCGCCCGTCCGGTAGTGGTTCGCCGAACACGATCGGCGGACCCGTGCGCAGTTGCAGTGTGGCCAGCATCGTCTCGTCGTGCTGTTGTTCGTGCTGCACCACCATCGCGGCCGTGAAGAGCTGATCCGGTTCGTCAGCGGTGCGCTCCAGCTGATCGAGGACGCGGCCGCGGACGTCGTGACAGAACTCGCGTGCCGCGACCGGCGGCAGCAGCGGCAGCTGCAGGCGCTCGGCTCGCGGGTGTTGGAACGCGTCGTAGAGCGAATCGACACCCGGGTCGAGCAGCCCGGGTCGGTGGGAATCGCCGGCGCGCAGCAGCCACAGCTCCTCCTGCTGGCCGATGTGCGCGAGATCCCAGACGAGCGGGCTCATCAACGGGTCGTGCTGTGCGACGAGCGTCGCGTCGTCGACGTCGGTCAAGTGCAGGGTTCGCGTGCGTGCCTGGTCGAGGTTGCGCGCGACGGTCTCACGCACGGGCCACCTCCTCGAGTACGGCCAGTGCACCCACCTCGCGGATGCGGTCGACCACGAGGTCGCCGGGCGAGCGGCCCGATCGGACGAGCTCGGCCAGGTCCGCGACGGCGGTGCGCAGCTCGGGCGGCGCTCGGTCGACGGAAATCGCCATGCATCGCCGAGCCGACGCGGCGAGCTCGGGGTCCTCGAGGCCGCGACGAGCTGCCGCTTCCCACCTGCCTGCCGTGCCGTCTGTTGCGGCTGTCGCGGCATCGGCAGCAACGGCATCGTCCATCAGCGTGGTGGTGACAGCCGCAACGGCAGGCCACCAGCGCGGTGCGCAGATGTCGAGATACCTGAGCTCGAGGTAGCCGCGCATTCGCACCGGTGGGAACAGCGTGCTCAGGTGCGTGTGCAGGTCGTCGACGGTCGGACGACGGTCAGCGAGGCGCACCCGGCCGGAAAGCCACGCGCCGAACGGGACGCTGCGCGCGATCGATACGGCGTCCCCGTACTCAGTCGTCGCGAACAGCACCGGTGCAGCTAGCGCGTGGCGCACCCAGTCGTCGGCGGGATCATCGGTGAGCGGCACCGGTCCGGCCGTGCGCGGGTCAAGCCGGGACCAAGCGCGTTGCCGTGTCGATGCCCAGCCCGAGTCGCTGCCGCCCAGCCAACGGGAGCAGGCGGCAATCGCGACGAGGGTTGGGCCGAGTCGATGCGCCAGCGACACGCGAGCGGCCCAGGACGATCGCGGGCCGGCCTGCAGGTTCACCTGCAGCGCGGCGGTGGAGCACATCATGGTGGCTCCGGCCTCGGCCTGCCCGGTGGCGACGAAGTGGCGTTCCATCGCCCGGTAGCGCGACCAGGGGTTGACGCGGCGCGGTGCCCGAACCGGGTCGGCGCCGAGGTGCGCCAGCCCGAGATCGTGCTCGGCCAGGACGAGCCGCAGCCGCTGCTCGTCGTGGCGCATCGCCGCGATCGCGTCGGCGATCCCCGCTGCCGGTCCTCCGGAGAGTTCGACCTGGCCACCCGGCTCGACGGTGATCGCACTGCGACGCAGTTGTGGTGTGGCCGCGTCGACCGCGGCGCGGATCCGCGCCCAGGTGACGCGTTCGGCGGGAGCAGCGAGGTCCACGAGGTGGGTCTCGACTTCGAGTCCCACGGTGCCCACGACGGAATCGGCGAGGGCGGCGTCGTAGATCTCGCTGGATGCCGCCTCAAGCGTGAGCGGCGCGGCAATCTCGGCGGTCACGTGAGCGGACAAGGTCATAATGTCCCCCTCCAGGTCCGGGCCGGCGAGAGCGAGCTCTCGCCGCGGGTCGGTGCGGGGGCGACCATGAGTTCAGCCGTCCTCTGCGTCCATCCTTGCCACCGATTGCGGATAAGTGCAACCCGTCACCCGGCGACGTAAGGACCCTGCAGCATGAGTGTGAATGGTGGGTATGACAACGTGTGAAGCTACGGCATGCCCGAAGAGCCGCTGATTGTGCGGCGGCATATCGTCCGGTTACGCCGCGCCCGGCAGTAGCCGGGTCGCCCGGCGAGGTGAACCGTCCCGGGTTTGGTGCCGCTTTCCCTGTATTGCGACGGATGCAGATCATGCCGAAGGGATACGTAGCAGAGCAGCGTAGGCGCGCGACCCGGCTGACCGCTGACGATCTACCAGGCGATCTACTGCGTCACACTTGGGCTCTGACTTGCGGCTTTGCCGGCGCGCTCGGAGGGACTCGAACCCCCAACCTCTTGATCCGTAGGCCTACCGGATCTTTAACCGCCGTTTATGGTTCACTATCAGTGCCGATTCACTTCATATTGAAGAGGTACGGGTAGTGAAAGTCAGGGCGACGGTGGAGCTGGACGCCGCCGTGCCTGACCGTGTCCTCGACATCGTGGCAGCGACCCCTGGTCTAACTGTGCGACGGGCACCCGCATCGCTCTTGCGGGTGGACGACGAGTCGTATCCCCTTCTGGTGTTCCCGGGAGTTGCTCCGTACGCCCGTGCGATGGCGCCGGCACTTGTCGAGCTCGCGGGTCCGAATCGCTTGGCTATCGTCGTGGCTGAGAGGCTTTCGCCGAACATCCGTGATGAGTTGGAGCAGGCTGGTTGCTTGTACGCGGACGGCGCGGGCTCCGTACACCTGGAGGCCCCGCGCTTCCTGTTGCATATGGAGAAGGAATCGGCGCGAACCTCAACGACGGTGCCCGCTCCAAAGGGTCTGGGCGCGATAGGAGTCAGGGTCGTGCAGCAACTCCTTGAGGACCCCGGGCGCGAGTGGGCCGTGGTGGACCTTGCCCAGGCCGCCGGAGCTTCGACGGGGCAAAGCCACAACGTTTTGAAGCGACTCGAGCAGGAGGGGTTCCTGCAGGATCGCGGGTCGGGACAGCAACGTCGCCGCCAGGTGTCGAACCCGACAGACTTGTTGGACTGGCTTGCTCGCGTTCCGGCGGCACGCCGGGTCCATCGGCAGTTGAAGACCTATCGGTACGCAGCGGATCCAACCTCGGTGGTGACACGTCTGGCTCACGACGCGACGGAGGCCGACGTTCCGTGGGTGCTCACGGGAGCCGCCGCTGCTCGTGCGACGGGGGTCTCCGTTGTTACGGCTCTTCCCGTGAGCATGGTCCGCGTCCCGGCAGCCATGGACCTGCTGCAACTGGCGGGCGCTCTCGGTCTGGAGGCTGTCGACGTCGGCGCAAACGTGCAGCTGATAGCCGATGTCGGCGAGGTCGGCCTTCACGGGTCGCGGCACAACGGGCCCGTGTCGCTGGCACCCGCTGCACGGATCTGGCTTGACATGCTGAGCGAACCCCGCGGCGAGGATGCCGCTGCCTTGTTCCGGGAGGCAATCCTTGGCTACTGACGAATCGCTCAGCGATGCGTACGACCCGTCGCTGGTCACGCTGCTTCTCGGCGAGGCGGCGTGGCTTCTGCGCCATCTCGGGTTCACGGCTCAGCACACCATTCTGATAGGGGGGCTGGTTCCGAGCTTGCTCGTTCTCGACCCGCCTGCGGAGCCCACCTAGCTAGGCACTGGTGATCTGGATCTGTGCCTCAGCCTGGCGATCGTGACGGGCAACACGGCAGAGTACGAACGCCTCGAGACCGGGCTGACCGCTGCGGGTTATGAACCGAGCGACTTCAGCTTCCGGTGGCGTCAACGGGACGGCTTGCACCTCGAGGTCGAATTCTTCTGCGCAGCATCCGAGGATCGCCCGGCGGGCAGGATGTTCCGACCCAAGGCAACGATCAACCCCACCGCGAAGCACAACTTCGGACCGAAGCTGACCGCCATCGCGCTCGACGCAGGTGGGGTCATCGAAGCGGACGTACACGAGGTCGAGGTTGACGTCGACCTGCCGCATGCCGCAGGACGTACCAAGTTCACCTTCCGCGTCCCGGGGCTGCTGGGCTTCCTCGCGGCCAAGACCGCAGCCCTAACGGGCAGGGACAAGCCCAAGGACGCGTACGACATCGTCTGGATTCTCGAGAACTGGCCGGAAGGTCCAGCCGCGGCAGCCGCTGCCATCCGCGACAGCCCCGCGTTCGGTCGGCCTGACGCTTCTCAGATGGTCGACAGACTCTTCGAGGAGTTCTCGAGCCTCGACGGGCTTGGCCCTCCTCCTTCGTCCGCTTCTTGGCCCCGGCCACGGCCACACAGAACGAGCGTGTCCGACTTGCCCGTCAAGCCCTCGGTGCCGTGCACGAGCTTCAGGCAGCGCTGGTCCGAGGTGGCGGCACGAGTGATTCAGCACGCAGCCTGGAGCGACGCCGCGGTCGATCCTCACCTCGCGTTTACCGGGTGCGGTCGTGGAGCCACAGAACTAGACGTCCGGTAACAGCGGGCAACTGAGCCTGACCGTGGATCTGGCTGCGATGCGCTCCCGGCTCGCCGAGCTGGAGGCGGACAACGCCCACCTGCGTGGGGTGCTGAAGCTCTCGCAGCATGAAGGCACGCGACCGGGCGCGGCACCCACGGTCATGTTCGATCCCGCGTCAGGATCGGTGACCTCTGCTTCCGCTGCACGCGAGAAGGTCGGTTTCTACGCGACCTTGTTCCGGGCTCACACTGACGTGTACGCGATCAGGTGGGACAGCGACCGGACCGGTCGCGGTGGCTGGATGCCTGCGGTACCAGGCGGGTTCAGGAAAGGGGCGCGGCCCGCCGACCGGCAGTACCTGCCGCTCACCGGACCTACCGCGCTGCTCGACGCCCTGGCTTACCTCAAGGCCGCGCGCGCACACGCCGTGACCGCAGCGCTGGAGGTGTCCCGCTCTGGGGTGGGCGCGCACGTCTGGGTGTTCTTCACCTCTGCGGTCCCCGCCGCCCAGGCACGGCAGCTCGGCACGGGCTTGCTGCGGGAAGCCATGGCGATGGCCGGTCGGATGAACCTGGCGAGCTACGACCGGTTGTTCCCCTCGCAGGACTTGCTGCCCGCAGGCGGGATCGGCAACCTGATCGCCGCACCCCTGCAAGGCCGGCGTCGCCGCACGGGTACGACGGTGTTCCTGGATCTCGGGACGCTCGAGCCACACGAGGACCCCTGGAGCTACCTGTCCTCGCTGCCCCGGATCACGCCCGCCGAACTGGCACGCCTCGCCGCCCGCCTCGGCACCGTCCGCACCGGCAGCGGCGTCGACAATGTCGTGAAGCCGAGCGCGACCAAGATCGACGTTCCGGTCCCTCGATCGATTGAGATAGAGCTCAGCGGCACGATCAGGGTGAAGGCGGCCTCGCTGCCGCCCGCTTTGTTGTCAACGCTGCGCCACGCTGCCTCAATGCCCAACCCCGCCTCGACCCTGGTGCTGGTGGATCGCAAGGCACTGGGCGAGCAATGGCGCACCCGCCTGCGAGATCACCTAGGCGTCAAGGTCGGACAGCGCGGTGGTGGCCGTACCAGGACCACCGGCATCCTCGACATCGCCACCCTGCAGACCCTGGCGCGCGACGCCGATGTCGCTTCGTGGACCAAGGCGTACGGCCTCATCATCGTGGACGAATGTCACCACGTGTCAGCGGCAGCGTTCACGCACGCCATCTCGCAGATCCCTGCCAGACGCTGGCTAGGACTGACCGCAACGCCCTACCGCCGCGACCAACTCGACGACCTCATCTCGCTCCAGATTGGTCCGATCCGGCACACCGTCGCGCGGGCCACACGGGACACCCTCACCTCCGTCGATGCGCCCGTACCGGACCCGGTGCTGCACATCCACCCAACCGGGTACAGCTACACCGGCAACGCGAGCCCACAGTCCCCTGGGGGCATGGCCGCGATCTACCGCGACCTCGTCGCCGACTACGACCGGCTTCAGCAAGTCATCAGAGACGTCCTCGACGCCCACGAGCGAGGTCGACACTGCTTGGTGCTGACCCAGTGGACCAGCCACCTCGAGCACCTAACGGCGGCGCTGTCGGAGCCAGGCCGCACACCGACGGTGCTGCGCGGCGGTATGGGCGCGAAACAACGAGCTGCCGCCATGGAGCGACTGAAGCAGCCCACCGCCGCGATGGCTTCTCCGTAGGTTCCCAGAGGGTGACCTTCCAGCGAAGCCCGGCCGCGTCCCAAGACGGACTGCGCCGCTCGATCTGACGACGAAATCGACCGATCGAGACGACCGCGTCATGCACGTCGACGAGATCAATCGTCTTTGAGCGCACGTTGAGGCGCTGCGACGCATGCATGAGGTGGGCTGCCTCCACCGCCGACAGCGAGATTCCGAACTCATAGAGATTCTCGAACAGGATCTCTATGGCGACGCCGTCTTCCCCGGCAGCGACCAGCTCCAGGCAGGTGTCCAATCGCGACAGCAGGTCGACAGCCTCATTCGAGGCTGCTGCGAATCGGCCGCGCAGGTTCTCGATCGTCTCTGACAGCAGCTCTCGCTCTCTGGTCACACGGACATTGTCCCCAACCGCGCTGTCATCGGCACGACAAGGACGTTCGTCGTTGCTGGCATGCTGGTCATTGGGTACGGGTCCCAGCGAGTGATGCTGATCCCGCCGCGCCCGCGGAGCCAACCCTTCTGCAATCTTGCTAGACGACGGGCGACTCTAAAGGTACTGACGGTTTCCTTCTCAGTCACTGTAGGCTCAGGGTGTGTTGCGTCCTGCAAGTTGGACTAGGCCAGCGGGTGTGAGTCCCGCCTGGGTAGGTACCGGAACGCCCAGTAGCAGACCCCGGTTCGTCATCGAGAGGTGGCGGGCTGAGCGGGGTGTCAAAAGCCTCTTCGGAGGGAGCAAGATCACGGGCCGTAGC
>JBBQZQ010000063.1:0-24133 GCA_038207565.1 Mycobacteriales bacterium | reverse complement strand
CTCCGCTCCTCGCTTCGCTCGATGCTCACTCGACCAGGCGGATCCGCAACCGGCGGTTGGCCTTGCCCTTGTTTTCCACCTTGACTACCTCGACCCGGCCGATCTGCCGGGTCGATGCCACGTGGGTGCCTCCGTCGGCCTGCGTGTCCAGCCCGACGATGTCGACGATGCGCACCTCGGACAGGTCCGGCGGCAGCAAGTTCGTCGCCGTACGAATAATGTCGGGGATCCGCAGCGCGTCGTCTCGCGGCAGGACCCGCACGTCGATTCGTCGGTCGTTGGCGACCTCGATGTTGCACGCGTCCTCCATCCGCTGCTTGAAGTCGGACGGGATGTCGGGGAGGTCGAAGTCCATCCGGGCCGTCAGCGGCTCCATATTGCCGCCGGTGACCAGTGCTGCGAAGTCACGGAAAACCACCCCGGCCAGCAGGTGCAGCCCGGAGTGGGTCCGCATGAGGGCCGTCCGCCGGTCGTCCTCGACCGCGCCGCGCACCTTCGCACCGGCGTCGGGCAGCGGGTCGCCTTCGTGTGGCAGCAGGATGAGGTCCTCACTTCTGCGCACACCCACGATCCGGGTCTGTACGCCACCCCAGAGGAGTACGCCGGCGTCCGGTGGTTGGCCGCCGCCGCCAGGGTAGAAGGCCGACTGGTCGAGCACGATCCCATCGGGTCCGCTGTCGAGGACGGTGGCGTCCCATTCACGGAGTGAGGCGTCGGCCAGCTCCAGCCGATGGGTGCGGCCGAGCTTCTCACCACTCATGCGGCGCACGCTACCGCCGCGGATTTACCAGCGTCCGGTGTTTCGCTCACCTCGTCCACCCTGACCCCGCGCGACCTCGCGTACGGCGGGCCGGACGTCGACCACGTAGACCAGCGACGCGATGATCCCGGCGACGCCGAACAGGCTGAGCAGCCCGCCGAACAGCGGCGCCTGCACGACGAGGAGTGCCACGAACGTCACGATCGCCCACCCTCGCTTGTTCCACTTGTCGGCCGCCGGGAAAGCGGCGGCCGGCTGGATCAGGCAGTTGACGAAAGCGAAGCCTTGGATGAGCAGGGCAGCGAGTTGCAACACGTAGGTGATCTGACGGTCGAACTGCAGAAGCTGCATGACCGCAGGGTACGTGGCGCGGGGGGTCTGCCCCCAGCAAGGCACCAGCCCCGGGACAACTGTCTGCCAACTGGTCCGGGGCTGGATGCCGATGCTGCTCTGCGGCGGGTCAGCCGATCTTGGCGCCGGCTGCCGACGCGGCGTCCACAGCAGCCCCCGTCGTCTTCTTGGCCGAGGTGGCCGTGGCCTTCGCCCGGGTGCGGGTCGCGGTCATGTTCTTGCGGGCCGAGGTGACTGTGCCCTTGGCCTGGCGCTGGGTGAAGGTCAGGCGCTCGCCGAGCACCTGGCTGGCCTTCTGCCGCCGGATGCTGTCGACGACCTTGGTGCCACGGCCGACCAGGCCGGAGTAGACCTCCGCGGCCTTGCCGGTGGCCTTGCTCGAATAGTCCTCGACCGCGACGCGGAACGTCGCGGCGTCGAGCCGGCGGGCCTGGTCCTGGAGTCGCTTGTACTCGGCCGGGATCTCGCGGAGCTTCTCCACGGCGAGGTCGGTGGCGCCGGCGGCGAAGTAGAGCGGCCGGGTGATCGGGGTGGTCTTGGACATGCGGATATCTCCTAGCTCGGGTCGGTGCTCGGGTTGGCTGTGGGGGGAGTGCTCGGCGCGGCCGGACGCGCGATGGCCTCGACCGGCAACTCGACGGTGGCCTTCATGGCTACGGCCTTGGCGGGGGCCTTGGCCACGGACTTGGCCGGGGCCTTTGCGACGGCCTTGGCAGCCTTCTTGGCCGGGGCCTTTGCGGCGGGAGCCTTCTTGGCCGGGGCCTTGGCTGGCTTGCTGGCGGCCGGCGGAGCCGCCGGCCGGTCGGGCTCCGCGGGGGTGGGCCGGCCGGCGGTCGGTGACCCGTCGTTTTCCCGGCGGAAGGAGTCGTAGATCTCGATCAGCACCTGCTTCTGCCGCTCGGACAACGTGAGGTCGGCGTTGACCGCCTCGGTGACCTCCGCGCCGCTGATCCGCTCGTCGAGGATGCCGGCCTGTACGTACAACGCCTCGGCCGAGATCCGCAGCGCTCTGGCGATCTGTTGCAGGATGTCGGCGCTCGGCTTGCGCAGCCCGCGCTCGATCTGGGAGAGATAGGGATTGCTGACCCCGGCTGACTGGGCGAGCTGCCGGAGCGAGATCTGCGAGCTGTTGCGTTGATCCCGGATGAAGTCTCCGAGATTCCGTAGCGGTTGCATCACTCGACCGTACGACTCGGTGCTAACAGTTGCAAGCACCCCAGCTAGCAGGCGGGCGCGACCTCTCTCACGCGCAGCGACGGCCGCGATGTCAGTACACGACCCGGACGCCGCCCACCGGCCGCCCGCCGCCGAGCACCGGCTGCTCGGCCAGCTCATCGAGGATGGCGGCCTCGACACCGAGGCGCCGGAGTTCGCGCACTACGACGGGGATACGCGCCCTGGCGGCGCCGTCGTCGATCTTGACGGCGGTGGCCGCCCCGGATTCCGTTGCCACCGCGTAAACGCCCTCCGCACCGTCCTTGGCGAGCACGCCGGGCACGCCGGCCATGATCCGGGTGACGTCGCGACCCTCGCCGCCGACGAGATCGGGGTGGGCGCGCATCGCGTCGGCGACCGTACGCTCGGGGGACCCGGGCTCACCCTGCACCATCCGCCGAAACGCCCGCGCCAGGCCGAAGAGCGACATCGCGAACACCGGCGCGCCGCAGCCGTCGACCCCGACCGCGGCGACACCTTCGCCGGCCAGGTCCTCGGTCGAGACGAGCAGGGCCTTCTGCAACGGATGGCCGGGATCGAGGTAGCCGTCGACGGGCCAGTCGGCCGCCAGGCAGGTCAGCAGCATCGCGGCATGCTTGCCCGAGCAGTTCATCTGTACGCGGGACGGTCCGCCGCCGGCCCGCAGCACGAAGGCCGCCGCTTCTTCCGAGAGCGGCAGGCTGGGCGGGCAGCCGAGGGCCGACTCGGGCAGTCCTGCCTGGTGCAGCAGGTGGCGCACCCGGCTGACGTGCTTGTCCTCACCGGAGTGCGACGCGGCGGCCAGCGCGACGTCGGGGGGCGGGAGCGACAGGCCCGAGCGAAGCATCCCGACCACCTGCAGCGGCTTCAGGGACGACCGGGGGAAAATCGGCAGGTCGACGTCGCCGAGGGCGAACGCGCGAGAGCCGTCCGGGGCGAGCGTGATCACCGACCCCCGATGCTCGCTCTCGGCGAATCCGGACCGCACCACCTGCGCCAGGACAGTGCTCAGCGCTGTTCCTCCGCGAGCAGGGTGTCGACGTGGGCCTCGCCCTCGCGATAGCGGCGGCCAACCTCGGCGCCGCACATGTCCATGACTCGCTGGACGTCGTGGCGCAGGGCCGAGACGGCGCGCTCTTCGGCGGTGAAGGTCATCAGGGTCTGCTGCAACTCATCGTCGGTCTGGCTGCCCACATCGCTCAGGCTGATGTCGCCGACCAACCGCTCGACCCGGCGCTGCTGCTCGTCGACCCGGGTCGGCTCAACGACGCTGTGTCGGCCGAGGCCGAACGGCCGCCCGGGAGACTCGTCGGCGAGTACCCGTTCGAGGTGGTCCACGATGCTCTCGGTTGCCCCGCCGACGCGCCGCCGGATCTCGGCCTGCACGATGTCGATCCGCGCCTGGAGCAGGCGCCGCAGATAGGACAGGTCCACCTCTTCCTGTTCGGCGTCGGCCCGGTGTTCGCGGAGTTCGCTCATCGACAGGCTGGGCAGGTTGGCGACGAACGCCTCGTCGAGCACACGGTCGATGCGCCGGTTGCCGCCGGGGCGCCGGCCGCTCATCGTGAGCCCTGCGGGGCGCTGCGCGCACCCGCTCCGGCAGCGGCGGGACGCCGATCCTTAACAGCGAGCATGGCTCGTGCCTCCTCGATGCCCATCGGTGGACGCAGCGCGATTCGCGCCAGGCCGGCGGCCCGCGCCACAAGTTGTGCGTTGCCGGTCACGGGCTGACCGGGTGCGTACGAGAGGGTGTCCTCCATGCCGACCCGCAGGTGGCCGCCGGTCGCCAGGGCGGCGAGCGCGACAGGCATTGTCCACCGGCCGACACCCGTCGCGCTGAACGTCGCGCCTTCCGGGAGCATCTGCACCGCGGCCACCAGCGCCGCCGCCGTGCCAGGCATGCCGCCGGGCACTCCCATGACGAGGTCGCAGTGCACGTGATCGCCGTACGGCGGGCCGAAGTCGTCCAGCAACCGGCGCAGCGACGCCAGATGACCGAGGTCGAAGATCTCGTATTCGGCGACAATCTCCCGATCCTGCATCCGCTGGTGCAGCTCGACTATGAACTCCCAGCGGTTGACGAAGATGTCGGGGCCGAAGTTCACGGTGCCCATCGAGCAGCTGGCGGAGTCGGGCTCGGCGTCGAGGACGTGCATCCGCTGCTCCTCGGGGTCGTTCACCGATCCGCCGGTGGACAGCTGCACGATCAGATCGGTGCTTTCGCGCAGTGCCGTAACCGTTTCCCGTAGCCGGGCCCCGTCAAGCGTCGGCAGTCCTGCCGCGTCCCTGATGTGTACGTGGATCACGCTGGCGCCCAGCGTGCCGCAGTCGGCTGCCGTCGTCAGGAGGTCGTCGAGCGTGACGGGAAGGGCCGGTGCGTCGACCTTCGCCGTCTCTGCTCCGGTGGGAGCAACCGTGATGAGCGTGCTGTTCACTGTCGAATCGTGGCACGTCGAGCGCCTGCTGTGGGCTGAGCGGGCGTAACTGCTCGGTCCTTAACGTCGCGCCCGTGTCTGCCGAAGGGACAGAGAAGACATCTGTCACGTGTGCTTGCGGTGGACGGGGAGGAGTGGCGTGCTCAACGGCGACGTCGCGGAAACCCCCCTTTCGGTGACCCTGGAGTTCCTGGCACTGCAGTCGGCGACCGGCTGCCTGCACATAACCGACCCGGCCGGCGACGAGTCGCTGGTCTACCTGCGTGCGGGTGCGCTGTGCGTCGTCGTCATGCCGCGTCCTGGCCGGCCGTTGGGCACCCGGCTGGTCAGCTCGGGTGCGCTCGGCCCGGAGGCGCTGGCCGAAGCCCTCTCGGGCCAGGGCGACGGCCACACCGACGCGCCGGACCGGGCGCTGGGCGAGCTGCTGGTGGGACAGGGCTGGGCCGACGGCAGCGCCGTGGAAGCCTTCGCCATCGAGCAGTTGCTCGCCGACGGCGCGAAGCTGATCGGGCTGGCCGCCGGGCGGTGGCAATTTATCGATGATGAGACGATGCGCGGGGGCGTACCCGACGGCGTGCTGCCGGCGGAGCTGCTGCTCGAGGTGCAGGAGCGGCAGCGCGCCATGGATCTGCTGGCCGGGCTGGTGCCCGGGCCGCAGGTGATCCCGGCGTTGTCGGGGTTGTCAGAGTTGTCGGTGTTGTTGGAGTTACCAGGGGCCGGAACGGCCGTGGACAACCGCGAGCTCTCCGCCGACGCCTGGGCCGTGCTCAGCGTGGCCGACGGCGCGCGCTCGCTGCAGGAGATCGCGCAGCGATGCGCCTTCACGATGTTCGAGGCGACGTCCGTGGTGGCCGACCTGGTCGACCGCGGGTCCCTCGAGATCGTCGGTGGGGCCTCCGCAGCCGTCGAGATCGTCGCGCCCAACGTCGAGGTCATCGATCTCGCTGCCGGGGCTGTCGTACCGGCCGAAGCCGTCGAGTCGGCGCCCGTCTCGCTCCTCCAGCCTGATCTGCGAAATGCGGCGGCGCTGCTCTCCGAGCTGTCCCGCGAGCTCATCCCCGAGGTGGTTGAGGTCCCGCCCGACCCGGTCGAAGCCAAGCCGATGTCGGTCGTCGCGGACATGCCTGCGGTCAATCGCGACAACGACACCGCTGCTCTGATGCGGGAATTGTCCTTCCTCGGCCTGGACGACTCGCCGGACAGCCCGCCCAGCCCGGCCAAGGCGCCGGCCCCGGAGAACCCGCGGTCGATCTCGGCGGCCAACCAGAAGAAGCGCAAGGGACTCTTCGGCCGCTGACCTGAACCCGGCACCTCGCCGTAGACTCAGCGCGGGTGATGACACGGATCGCCCTGGTTGGCGACGAATTCTCCGCACATCCCTCGCACCGCGAGCTGAATGCCGTACGCGGCATGCTCGGTGCCGACGTCGAGACGGCATGGATACCCACCGACAGCGCGCAGGTGCACGACCTGGCCGACTTCCAGGGCATCTGGCTGGTGCCCGGCTCGCCGTACGCCGATGACGACGCCGTAAACGACACGGTGAGCTGGGCGAGGCGGCACGACGTGCCCTTCCTCGGGACGTGCGGCGGCCTGCAGTACGCGGTGGTGGAGTTCTTCCGTAACGTCCTGGGCGTCACCGGCGCCTCGCACGCCGAGGCCGACGGGGCGGACGACAGCAACGTCGTCACCGCGCTGGCCTGCAGCCTGCAGGGCGAGGAGCGAGTGGTACGGCCGGTGCCGGGAACGCGTTTTGCCGGCCGTCATCTCGCTCCGCTCCTCGCTTCGCTCGATGCTCACTCGACCACCTCGTGGGGGACCAGTCGCTCACCGGGACGCATTACTGCGGCTACGCACCCGACCCGGACCAGATCGACCGGCTCGTCGCGGGGGGCATGGTGGTCGGGGCCACCGCCGACGATGCGGGGGCCGAGGTGTTGGAGTTGCCGGCGAACCGGTTCTTCATGCTGTCGCTGTTTCAGCCGCAGGTCGGTGCCCTGGCCGGCCGGCCGCTGCATCCGCTGCTCGGTGAGTTCGTCCGCTGCACCAGGCAAGCGCAGGGGACGCGGACCGGCTGAGCGGACGGGGCTACCGGCCAGGGTCGCTCAGGCGGCATCGATGGATGCGTCGACCTCGTCGATACGCAGGGCGGCCCCGTCCGGCGTGTTGCGCCGGATGATCGCCAGGGCGATCGGCCCGAGTTCGAAGTGCCGGGCCGCCGTCCCGATGAAGCCCACCGGCCGCTCGTCCAGGGAGATCACCGCGCCATGGGGCGGCAGCGTCTCCGCCGCGCCGTCGAGGTGCAGCAGCACCATCCGGCGCGGCGGCCGGCCGAGGTTGTGCACCCGGGCCACGGTCTCCTGGCCGCGGTAGCACCCCTTGTCCAGGTGCACCGCCGTCTCGAGCCAGCCGCCTTCCTGCACGATCGTGCGGTGGTCGGTCTCCCAGCCGAGCCGGGGGCGGCGGGCCGCGACCCGGAGGGCCTCGGCGGCGAGCACTCCCACCGCCCGCCCGCCCGCCGCCCGCAGCCGTTGGGCCACCGGCATCAGGTCGGCGCGCCGGAGGAGGACGTCGGCAGCCGGATCCGGCCCGGGCATCCGCCGGACGAAGCCACCGGCGGTCAGCGGCGCGACGTCGTACGGCTGACCTCCGAGGTCGGCACCCAGCGGGCCGAGTGCACCGATCGCCTCGTCAACCGCGGGCCCGACGAGGGACAGCACGGCCCAGTCGGCGGAGACATCGGCGACCTCGACCCGCAGCATGAAGCGCATCGAGTCCAGGTAGCCGGCCAGTGCGGCCGCCGTGGCCGGCTCCACATCGAGCCAGGTGCTCTCGCCGTCGTCGGCGACGACGAGGTGGTGCTCGATGTGACCGTGCGGGCTGAGCACGAGCGCCTGGGTCCCCCGCCAGGCCGGCAGGTCGGTCAGCTGCTGGGTAGTCAGGCTGTGCAGCCAGGACAGCCGGTCAGCCCCCCACACGCGGAGAACGCCCCGGTTGCTGCGGTCGACGAATCCGACGCTCTCGGTCGGGGCGCGTTGTTCGCCGTACGGGTTGCCGTAGTGCGCTGCGACACCTTGGTCGACGCCCTCGGCGCCCACCGCTCCGGACAGTTGCAGGGTCATGGCTGCCCACCCGCGGGCTCCCGGCTGCAGGCGGCGCACCGGCCGAAGATGGCGAAGTGGCCGACGTCGACGACGAAGCCGCGCTGGCTCGCCAGCTTCCGGACTACGCCGTCGACCAGGCCGGGCGGCGCCTCGGTCACCTCTTGGCAGGACTGGCAGACCAGGTGCGCGTGCTCCTGACCGCCGGCCGCGTGAAAGGTCGGGGCGCCGTGGCCGAGGTGGGTGTGGGTGACCATGCCGAGCGTCTCGAGCAGCTCGAGGGTGCGATAGATCGTGGTGATGTTGACCCCGGCTGCCGTGCGGCGGACGTCGGCACAGATCTCCTCAGGCGTGGCGTGTTGCAGTGCCTGCACGGAGTTGAGCACGAGCTGGCGCTGCGGGGTCATCCGGTATCCCCCTGCACGCAGCCTGCTCTCCAACGAACCCGCGGTCACAATCCCCGATGGTAGGGCCTTGCTCGGCGGAGAAGGCCGACTGCGACCCTGCGCTGGCGGCGGCCACGTCGACCAGAGAATTGGCGAAGGGCCGGGACGCCAAGCTAGAGGCGGCGTCACCGTTGGTGCGCCATAGCGGGTGCGGCGTGCCCGGCCCTTCGCGGGAAAGCCTGGCACAAGATCACCTTCTTCGGAAGGGTCAGGTCCAGCCGGATTCGCCAGGCTGCCGGATCCCCTCGGGAGACTCGCCGGCGGCCGGCCGGGCGACGGCTGCCCGGCGCGGATCCCCTCCGGGAGACCGGCTACTGTCCCCGTACGTGCGGCTCACCAAGTACACGCATTCCTGCGTCCGGCTCGAGCAGGACGACCGCGTCCTGGTCATCGACCCCGGTGAATGGACCGAGCCGACGGCGCTCGACGGCGCATCGGCCGTGCTGGTCACCCACGAGCACACCGACCACATCGACCTGGCCCGGGTCACCGCCGCACTCGGGTCGGATCCCGCGCTCACGGTCTACACCAACCCCGCCGTGGCCCAGCAGCTCGGCGAGCCCGACGATCGCGTCGTGACCGTGGCGCCGGGGGATGCCTTCGAGGCCGCCGGCTTCGGTGTCCGGGTCGTCGGAGGCAAACACGCCGAGATCTACGAGGGCCTGCCGCAATGCCCGAATCTCGGCTTCGTCGTCGACGATCTCCTCTACCACCCAGGCGACGCGTTGTTCGTCCCGGAGGCCGGCATCGAGACGCTGCTCGTGCCGGCGACGGCGCCGTGGCTCAAAATGGCGGAAGCGCTCGACTTCGTCCGAGCTGTCGCACCGGCCCGGGCCCATCCCGTGCATGACGCGATGCTGAGCGACATCGGGCAGTTTATCGTGGACCGGTGGTTCAACCTCAAGGCTGACACCGACTACTCGCGGATCGCGGTGGGAGACACCCTCAGCGTCTAACGATCGGCACCGACCGATTCGGGCGGGCTGCGGCCTGGGAGGTCATTCTTCCGCCCGCTCGGCCCGCGCCCGGGCACAACTGCAAGAGGTTCGCCCCGGCCAGCGCGGCGAAGGTCCCAGCAACCAGCCGGGCCGCCCCTGGGGCGAAGACGAGCCCCGATAGTGAAACCGGTGACGATGAGTCATGGCGGTGTACGAGCACCATGATCGTCTAGGTTTTGGCGCTGCCGGGACTTGCGGGCAGTACCGGGCGTGGCGATTCGGCCGATGTGCTCGGGTGGGCGCCGGGTTCCACAGGTCGGCCGGGGTGGTGCTGCTGGTTGGGGCGGTGGAGGGCTGCGGTCAGTCGGAGTGCAGTGCTTGGAGCCGGTCCCATGCGTTGACGACGTCGACGGCGTGGTGGGCCCAGCCGGGTGGGATCTTCAGGATTCTGCGGCGGGCGTGGGTGACGAGTCGCGCGGGGGCGCCCAGTAGCCGGTAGCGCAGCGCTTTCGGTTCGGCCCGGGCGTGTTGCCCGTCGAGATCGAGGTGGCGTAGCCAGGCGTTGAGTGAGGTGGCGAGGGCGGCGAGTTGCAGCCAGGCGCTGTTGCGGTCTTCCTGTCGATTGAGGGCAGGTTCTGTCTGTGCCCCGAGGCCTTTCAGCTCTTTGATCTTGTCTTCGACGTGGACCTGGGTGCGGTGCCGAGCATCCAGGCACTGGATCTGCCCGGCCGGGGTGTTCGTGGCGAACGCGCCGTAACGTCAGTGCGGGTCTTACCCGAGCTTGGCCTGCTCACCGGCGGGACGCGGGACACGGCGAGCGATCACCCGCACATCGGTAGGCCAGGTCGACATCGGGTCGCCGTGCGGGCCGTGACGCAGGATCCCGGTCAGATCGACCACGCCCACGTCCGGGTCGGGGGTGCCGTCGGGGTGAAGCGCGGCGTTCCAGTCGCGCTCACGCACCTCCTGCAGTGCCCTCGGTGCGCTCATCGACCGGCCAGCCGATCGAGTACTCGACCCGCCTGCCGCGTTTCCCATGTGTGGCATGGGTATTCAACCCGGTGAGGTGGTTGATGACGTCGTGGGAGGCGCCCGCGCCGTCGACCGTGACGAGCACGTCGGCGCGCCAGGCGGCCGGGATCTGGGCGATCGCGGCGTCGATGAGGGCCACATGGTCGGCGGCGGTGAAGGAGCCGGCATTGCCCGGGCGCAGCATCACCGCAAGGTTGTCGCCCACGTTGGTGCACCACGCGGTGAGGGGATGAAATCCATACCCGCCCTTGTAGGTTCCGGCCGCGCCCGCCTTGTTGCTGTCGGCCTCGATCAGGGTGGCATCGAGGCCGACGACCACGATTGGGCGAGCCGGGTCGTTGATACTGGTGAATGGTGCCCGCCGGGACAGCTTGTGCGTCGCTGCCGATAGGACCACGACATCCCACGGCGACAGCTGCTCGGGGAGCCGCCGCCCGGTCAACCGTGCGGCGACGGTGACCACGCTCGCTACGCCAGCGTACGCGCCCCAGGGTCAGCAGATTGCCGCCGAGCGGACGTTCCTCGTCGGCGGAATACGCCCGTACCTGATCGCCGGCGGCGTCGGGGAGGCGAGTGTGAGGACCCTGCTGGTCATGGCCCCGTGGCTACCCGCATGGTCCGGGATCATGCTGTCTCCTCCGGCGGGTGGTGGGCGGCGCAGGCTTCCCGGTGCGCCTGCGATACCGATTCGGCGATCGCCGCGACCTCGATACTCTTCCCGAGTCGGGCCGTTAGCTCAATGGCAGAGCAGCGGACTTTTAATCCGTAGGTTCTGGGTTCGAATCCCAGGCGGCCCACCAGCTTTAAGCCTGCTGACCAGCGGTTTTAGGACCCGGCTTCTTTGCTTGGTAGTGCCCCGTACTTCTAACTGTGCACAGAATGTGCACGGTTATCACCGGCCGGGCCACTACGGATGCGAGTCCGCGTTTCGCTAACGAACTCGCCGGCACCCCCGACAGAACCGCCGAACGGCACCGGCAGACCGCCAGCCTGCGCCACCGAAGCCGCCGCCACCGACGCGAACACCCGGGCCCGGCTGTCGACACCACGCGAATGGGCTTCGAACATATGTTCGGTCAGCGTAGGCTGCGATGGTGGCTGACCGCAGCGGCATCGAGTGGACTGAAGCCACCTGGAATCCCACGACCGGCTGTGACCGGATCAGCGACGGATGCGACAACTGCTACGCCCTACGGCTGGCTAAGCGGCTGAAGGCAATGGGCAACCCCAAGTATCAGACCGACGGTGATCCCCGGACGAGCGGACCTGGCTTCGGCGTCACGGTCCACGAAGACGCCCTGGATGTCCCGCGCCGATGGCGCAGCCCACGGGTCGTGTTCGTCAACAGTATGTCTGACCTGTGGCATGCCCGGGTGCCCGCCGAGTTCATCCGGCAGGTCTTCACCGTCATGGAGGAGACACCGCGACACACCTACCAGCTGCTCACCAAACGGCCGATCCGCCTTGCTCGCATGGCCGGCACCCTGCCGTGGCCGGGCAACGTGTGGGTCGGCGTGTCCGTCGAAAGCCAGGCCGAGGCGTGGCGGATTGACCGACTACGGCAGGTACCGGCCGCCGTCCGCTTCGTCTCCGCCGAACCGCTCCTCGGACCCCTCGACCTCGACCTGGCCGGGGTGGACTGGCTCATCGCCGGCGGTGAGAGCGGCCCGAACAACCGGATCATGGACGAGCAATGGGCACTGTCGCTGAGAGATCAATGCCAGAGCGCGGGGGCTGCGTTCTTCTTCAAGCAGTGGGGTGGGCGCACCCCGAAGGCGGGTGGGCGGCACCTGCAGGGTCGAACATGGGATGCGATGCCACAGCCACAGGCTCGGTGGGACTTCGCGAGCGGTGTTACTGGCGACACGGAGCGTCGCGCTGCTGTTTGACCGGTGACGTGCTACCCATGTGCCTCATGGCGGAACGGCCCTGGGGCTTCTGGACCAAGAGCAAGCTCGACATGCTCTCCGAGTACCTGCCCGCGTTCACCATCGCTAGCCAGCGCGCGCCCAGCACCGTCTACCTGGACCTGTTCGCTGGTCAGGCACACAACGTCAGCCGGGACACCGGGCTGCCGATCGAGGGAAGCCTGCCGCGGGCACTTCGAACTCAACCGCAGTTCACCGTCGTCAGGGGCTTCGAGCTCCGCCCGGCGAAGGCCCGCAGCCTGCAGGCGCTGCTGCTGGAGAAGTTCCCGGGTCGCGACGTAGCGGTGCACGCTGGCGACGTCCACAACCAGCTTGGGCAAGCCCTGACCGCACTATCCGCCTACCGTCGATGCCCGACGTTCGCCTTCATCGACCCGGACGGCGTTGAGGCGCGGTGGGAACTCCTGCAAGCCCTCGCCGCCCACAAGCCGGAACCCGCGACCAAGGTCGAGCTGTTCCTCCTGCTGGTCGCTCCACAGATCAGGCGGGTCGTCAACGACCGCCTCGACGAGACCGACCTCGGGCGAGCTGAACAGCAGGTCACCGCACTGTTCGGCTCCGAGGAATGGCGGCCCATCCTCGACGGCCGCCGCTCAGGCGCCCTCGACCCAGAGCGCACCCGTGACGAGTTGACCAACCTCATGCGCTGGCGGCTAGAAAACACCCTCCGCTACAAGTTCACCCACACCCTCCGACTCACCAACATTCAAGGCGGTCCGCTGTACGACATGGTCTTTGCCACCGATCACCCGGTCGGGGACAAGATCATGAAGTCGGTGTACCGGAAGGCCGCCCGCCTATTCCCGGACATGCGGCTAGAGGCGCGCGCCCGCCGCCAAGACCGTCGCGACACCAAGTCCGGAACGGAAGCCCTCTTCAGCGCTGAAGAGGTACTAGGCGACAGCTCGACAGGACCGGACGTCACCTACCAGCACACACCGCCCGTGCCGCCCTACGAGCAGACATCTCACCGATAGCCAGGGTAGATCGGCGGCCAGCCCGACGAACCACCAGTACGGAGCGGTCGGGGGCAAACGCTGAACGCCCGTGCAGAGCAGCGATTACAGGTGTCGGTGCCTTCCGACCTTTGCGTGCGTCGGGCGGCGTAGCGACCGCGTTGTGGATGGTGTCGGGTGATCAGGCAACCGATGCACGGTCAACGTCGTCCGTCGCCACGGGCGCTCGTGAACGCTGATACTAGGCGGGTGCCTGAAGGTCGCCGAGCCGAGTCGCAAGCCACAGGTCCGCACGGGCGCCCGCGCTCGCGGGTCCGCCGGCAGCACACCGCCGCGAAGGCGTACCTCCGTGGCTTCGCGGACGGCGCGGGTCAGTTCTGCATGCACACGCGTAAGGGCACCGTGGAACGTAGGAACATCAAGAGTGCGACTGTCGAGCGCGACTTCTATACCTTCGTCGACGATGGTGGTCGTCCCCAGGATGTGGTTGAGCATTGGTTGAGCGAGGAGGTGGAGAATCGGGTAGCTGAAGTTCTGCGACGCCTGCGTAGCGGTGAGCCACTTGCCACGACATGGGTTGGGATCCTGGCCCCGTTCGTCGCGAGCAGCCTGTTGCGTACCGCCTCCGTCCGGGCGTTCATGGTTCAGATCGACGTCGGGCTTCGTCCGCTGCTCGTCTTGCACGAGTTCGCGCGGCGGGCCGGCATCGAACTCGCCTCGCTGTCCGATCAGGAGCGCCGACGCTTGCTGGCAACTGCGACGGCCGCGCTGGACCGTGTGCCGATGGACCCTGCCCAGCAGCGACGTTCGCTGCTGCGGACCATGCTGCGGAAGGTGGACGAGTGCTCAGGCACGCTCATGTCCTGGAGCTGGGAAGTCGCTAGCGGGACCTTCCCCCTTAGCGTGATCGTCATTGGTGTTTGCGCTGCTCAGGGGCGGTTTTCTGGATGGTCTGGTGTATTACCTAAGTCGGTTTATCGGGTGGGCGCGTAGTGGTCGAGGGCGAACAGCTCGTAGAGCTGCTTTTGGGTTGGGGTCATTTCGGTGAGCATCCGCCGGGCGCGGGGCCGTCCGCCGGTGGAGGGGTAGAGAAGCACGGTTTCTTCGATGCCGGCAAGCTGGCCGAGCAGTTCACGCACGCTCATTGGCAACCCGGCGCGGGTGGCCTCGCGGCGCATCAGGTGGGCGACGGCGAGCGCGGTGACGCAGTAGGACAGGTGTACCCGGATTTTGGAGTCGGTCCAGTGCCACATCGGGGAAAACGACACGACGTGGGGGTCTTTGAGCTGGCGGAACCCGCCTTCGGCGTCGGATTGGGAGCGGTAGCCGGCGACGAGTTCGGCGACCGGCCACTGGTCTCGGTCGGTGACCAGGATGCGTTTGCCGAACAACTCGGTTTGCAGGGCCTTGCCGGCGGTGGTGTCGACGGTGAAGCTCAGCCGCATCGTGGTGGCCTTCTCGCCGGTCAGCTCGACGGACAGGACCCGGGTGAGCCAACGCGGCCGGGTGATCCGGGCGATCTCGGCTTCCACCCCCGCCCGGTCGCGGCGGCCGTGGCCTCGTTGCAGCACGGCGGCGAGTTCGGTGAGGCCACGGGTGGCTTTGGCGATGGTCTGGTCGAACCCGCGGGCCTGTTTGGCGTGCAGCGTCGGGGAGTGGGTGAGCAGCACCCGGCGGTCGGCGCCGAGCGCCGGCACCCGGGTCTCATAGCCGGTCAGCCCCGGGTAGCGTTCCGCGTCGATGACGGTGCGCCGCCGCGCCGGGACCGCGAGCAGGTCCGGATAGTCCGAGGGGGACAGCGACCCGATGAAATGCAGCCCGACCTCGACTAGGTGCGCGAAGTTCGCCGCCGAGTTCTGCCCAGCGTCGAACACCACCGTCAACTCATCATCGTCGGCGGCGGTCACCCGGTAGCGGGCGACCAGTTCGTCGACCACGGCGGAGAAGACCGCGACGTCGGGCCGGTTACCCGCATAGGCGTGCCCGACCAGCGGCACCCCGCCGTCGCGGGTGACGACCATCCCCAACCCGACCAGCCGCAGATCAGTGCGTTTCTGCTTGGCGTGTCCGCGCTGCGCGATCGGCGCCCGGTCGTTCGCGGAGTCGATGAAGGTGGCGAAGTTCGTCATGTCCAACGCCATGGAGGACAACCCCAGGTCGAACTCGGCCGCCATCGCCACCGCGAGGCGCCGCTCGACCGTCACCAGCGCGCGTTCATCGACGGTGTCCATCGCGTCCCAGAACCGGCGGTGATCGGCCGCCGCAGCCGGCAGCTTGACCATCCGGTCCCCCGCCGTGCCCGCCCACCACTGGGCGAACGCCAGCTTCGACCGCGGCGCGACCACCCGGTTCGCGCACGCCAACGCCAGATACGTCCCGACCGACACCGCCGCATCGGCGCGGCGGGCCCCGACCACCGCGTCGATGATCCCGGCGTAGTCCAGCCGGGCCAGCATCGACCACACCCCGGCCAGGTCACCGAAAGCCAGGTGCCGGGTGCGGGCCGGGGCAGCGCTCGCCCCATCGAGTGCGGCGGTGATGTCCTGTGCCGAGCCAAGGTAGCGCTGCGAGACGATCCGGGGCTTGCCACCGACCCGGGCCGATTCCACCAGGTAGTAGTACGTCTTCCCGTTGACCACCTTCGGCTGCACCGATGCCATGTTTAGGTAATACAGCAGGGAACCACCGTTGTCGATCACGACACGCGGCATCCACCCAGGTCACCCCAGCCATTTTGCCGCTACAACGTCAACGACGACCGGCGAAGATCACCCTAAAGGGGAAGGTCCCGCTAGTGGAGCCAGCGGGTAGCAAATCCGGGTAGCAAACGGCCCCCGGAAGCATCTTCCGGGGGCCGTTTGTGCTGGTAGCGGGGGCAGGATTTGAACCTGCGACCTCTGGGTTATGAGCCGGATTTTCGGGCTATTTGGCGTCTCTTCCCCTGCGCTCGATCGGGTGCAACAATGTCACATAACCGCAGGTCAGAGGGCTATTCGGCGTTCCACTGATGTCCGTCGCCGTCCGCTGAGATTTGGCAAGGCTTGCGGTCAAGCTGCGGTCATGGACGTGATCTTGAGGATGGAGGCGACCGGTGGCCTGGTCCCGGAAGCGGGTGGACTCCGACGGTCAGCGCCGGCACACGGGCTACTACCGCGACCCGGCAGGCAAGACCCGATCGGCGGGCACCTTCACCTCCGAACGTGCTGCGCTGCGCGCCGCGCAGCGCCACGAGGTCAAGGTCGAGGACGGCACCTGGTACGACCGGCAGGCCGGCCGGGTAACTTTCCGCCGCTACGTCGAGGAGCAGTGGTGGCCGAGCCGGCACCTGGAGGCGAGCACGAAGGCGGGCTACCGGTCCTATTTGGACCGGCTCTTCCTGCCCTTCTTCGGCGACATTCCGATCGCTGACGTCCTGCCGTCGGCCGTGCAGGCCTGGGTCACCAAGGCTGCTGCGGACGGGCTGTTTGCGCGGAGCATCGTCAAGTACCACGTGATGCTGCACAGCGTGTTCAAGCGGGCGGTCCGCGACCGTGTCATTGGCTATAACCCGTGCGCCGACACCGAGCTGCCCAAGGTCATCGCGCCCAAGTCCCGCATCCTCACCCCGGAGGAGTTCCAGGCCCTGCTCGCGCACATCCCGCAGCGATTCGTACCGCTGGTCCTGACCGAGATCGAGACCGGCCTGCGCTGGGGCGAGCTCATCGCGCTGCGCCCCCGGCATGTGGACTTCCTGCACCGCACCATCACCGTCGAGGAGACCATCGTCGAGGTCTCCCGAAAGGTCTCCCCCACCGGGAAGCGATTCTTGGTCAAGCATTATCCCAAGGACAACGAGTCGCGGGTCGTCGGAGTGCGGCCCCAGCTGATCAGCGTGCTGAGCCGCCAGATCGAGCGGCTCGGCCTGGGCCGCGACGACCTGCTGTTTCCATCGGCAGAGACTGCCGGAGGCAATGCGCTCAGCCGCAACACCTTCCGCTCCCGCTACTGGCTGCCCGCATTGGACGCCGCCGGGCTCGGCTTTCACGTCCGGATGCACGACCTGCGCCACGCCCACGCATCCTGGCTGCTCGCCGGCGGCGCCGATCTCAAGACCGTCATGGACCGCCTCGGGCACAGCCAAATCCAGACCACCCAGAAGTACCTGCACACCCTGCCCGATTCCCAGGAGCTGGCGCTGGAGGCACTGACTCGCGTTGAGCGGCGAGGTACTGGCTGACGGATGTCTCTGACCTACATACCGGGGTGCAGACGGTCGGCTCCCACTCCAAGACCAGACCGGACCACGTCGAACTGATCGTCCTGCCCCGCGCTGACCGCCGCCTTCTCGGCAACGACCGGTAAAGCTCGTATCCTGCATGCCGCGTCAACTGACCGCCCACACAGTAGGGAAGCCCTGGATGCCAGTCCTTGAGCGAACGGGCAACCTCTTCGACGCTTCCCAACCCGCGCTCGCCCACGGCTGCAACTGCGCCGGTGCGATGGGACGAGGCATCGCCGTCGAGTTCCGGAAACGGTGGCCCGACATGTTCGCCCGCTATCGCGAACTGTGCCAGAACGGCGAGTTCAACCCCGGCGACCTGTTCGTCTGGACCGCCGACACGCGGGTGATATTCAACCTCGGCACCCAACGAACATGGCGCACCAAAGCCACCCCCGGCGCGGTCCGACAAGCGCTTGAGCGCATGGCCGACCACGCTGCCGAGCACCACATCGACGCTGTCGCGATGCCCCGCATCGCTGCTGGACTCGGCGGCCTGGACTGGCACGACGTGCGAGCCATCCTCGACGAGGTCGTCCCCGACGACCTCACCGTCACCGTCTACTCGCCAACGAGCTCTGGAACGGACGGCGGTAGTCCCTGAACGAGCGAGTACCGGAAGACTACCGTCTAAGAGTAGTTTTCCGGTACTCTCTCGACTATGAAGCAGCATCGAACCAGCGGGGTGCCCACCCAGCTTGCAAGATTCCCGATGCGAACCTTTCGCGCTGCGGATGCCGATGTCGCCTACGCCCATCCCGCCCCTCAACTTCGCCGGTTGGAGCGGCGGGGCATCCTGCACCGGGTCGCCCACGGCTACTACACAGTGGTTCCGCAGGACCAGATCGGCACCAACTGGATGCCGACGCTGGAGGCTACAGCGGCGGGCATCGCAGCGGCGCGCTTTCATCCCGATCGAGCACCGCTGATGGGCGTCTCCGCAGCACGTCTGCACGGTGCCCTGCCTAGGGCTTTGGCCATCGCGATCGTCGCCGCCCCAGCCCAGCACGAGCCCATCACGCTGTTGGACCGGCCGGCGATCGTGCGCTTCGTCAAGCGCGATACGGCGCGAGTCGACGTCGAGACGGTGACGACGGCGATGGGCGGTGCGTTGGTCACATCGATCGAGCAAACCGTGCTGGACCTTGCTCGCAGGCCTGCGCTGAATGTGGCCGAAGATCAGATACCAGACGCACTGCGAGCACTGCTGCCACGGTGCGAATCGGAGGTTCTCGAGGAGCTTGCGCGCCGTCAGCGGCTGCGTTCCGCACTCACGCGCGCCCGGGACCTGACGCGATGACCTACCCGAGCGGGCTGCTACGCGACGAAGCAGAAACCGTCGCGCATCAGTACGGTGTCGCGCTCGATCAGGTCCACCGCGACCACCTGATCTCTTCGATCCTCGCCGCGCTCCAAGCCCATGCCGACGATCTGATCTTCTTCGGCGGCACCGCCTTAGCACGCACCTACCTGCCGGCAGGTCGCCTCAGCGAGGACATCGACCTGATCGCGGTGACCGACCGACGGTCGCTGGCGCGCGCGATAAGCCGCACGATTGAGCGCGCGCTGCGCGTCACGCACGGTCGAGTCAACTGGACGGTCGCCCTGGCTGACATCCGCGACACCGAACCGGCAAGCCTGGTGACCGCCGACGGTCTCATGGTCCGAGTCCAGCTTGTCAGCGCGCAGGGATACCCGCCCTGGCCAACCGCCGTGCACGCCATCGGCCAGCGCTACAGCGACATCCCGCCGACTCGTCTGCGTACTCCGGTGCGCGACTCGTTCGCCGCTTGGAAGGCCACCGCATGGTTCGAGCGCCATGCGCCGAGAGACCTTTATGACCTGTGGGCGCTGGCCCTGGTCGGTGCGCTGACCGCCTCGGCCGCCCAGCTGTTCGCGACGCACACCGGCCTCGGGCTGCCGCAGGACCCACATGTTTACCAGTGCACCGGCCACAAAGGATTGGCAGGAGCAGCTATCCGGCCAAACGCGCCTAACGGTCAGTGCCGAGGAAGCCCTGCAGGTCGTCCGCACGGCCTGGTCGACCGCCCGATCCTGACACCCCGCGTCCCCCAAGCGAGCGCCGGAACGCTCGCGCGGCATGTGGACTTCCTGCGGCGCACCATCACCGTCGAGGAGACCATCGTCGAGGTCTCCCGCAAGGTCTCCCCCACCGGGAAGCGATTCCTGGTGAAGCACTATCCCAAGGACAACGAGTCGCGGGTCGTCGGAGTCCGGCCCCAGCTGATCAGCGTGCTGAGCCGCCAGATCGAGCGGCTCGGCCTGGGCCGCGACGACCTGCTGTTCCCCTCGGCAGAGACTGCCGGCGGCACCCGCTGAGCCGCAACACTTTCCGCTCCCGCTACTGGCTGCCCGCGTTGGACGCCGCCGGGCTCGGCTTCCACGTCCGGATGCACGACCTGCGCCACGCACACGCGTCGTGGCTGCTCGCCGGCGGCGCCGACCTCAAGACCGTCATGGACTGCCTCGGGCACAGCCAAATCCAGACCACCCAGAATACCTGCACACCCTGCCCGATTCCCAAGAGCTGGCGCTGGAGGCGCTGACTCGCGTTGAGCGGCGAGGGACCGGCTGACGGTTGTTCGATTCGCCGTGGTGAGAGTCCAGGTTGGCGACCCCGCGGGCGGGCAATACCGGTTTCCGAGCTGCGGTATCCCTGCTTGCAGCAAGCGTACGTAAGGCGATCAGCTACTCACGCGCGCGACGCAGGCCCCACGAGTAGTGGATCGGTGGCAAATCAGACCCCCGTGGGTCCGGCGGGATCGGCGTCCGGTCATCGTCACCACTGTCCTCGTCGAACCGCCGCCCGTACTGGTCGGGCAGGCTCCCCCACCCCCCGTACGCCGTCGGTCGATCCGGGACCTGCCCCAGCACCTCGTACGGATCGACACGCTCCTCACCGACGGTGCACAAGTGCATCCAGTCATCACCGAGGTCGAAGGTGTAGGCGAACTGCTCACCCAGGGCCAGTCGGGACAGCTTGGTCCGGTCGCTGCGCTCCACCGGCCGCCCCTGCGGCGGGTCGTCCCATGCGTCGCCGGGGCCGATGAGCAGCATTCCGTCTGCGAGGTCGACCGTGTGCAGGTGCGCCCGGTCCCACCGTCCGAACGCGTCGTCGATCGCTGCAGCCAGTTGGCCGAAGGTCATGGCGCGGGCCGCCACGAAGATCCTCCCTGGTCTCGGCCAGAGATCCGCGCCACGGCCGCTCACCAGGTCCGCCCGCACCGACAGCCAGGTTCTCGACATCGCTCATCCCTTCGTGGTCTGACGCAACAGCGATGATCAACGCTGTCAGCATGAATCTTGGCGTCATTCGGTGGCGGGTACGGCGTGGGCCGCGACCCCGTTCGCTGCCCGTATCCCTACGCATGCTGGCGAGCTGCCTCTCGGCGGAGGTGATCAGTTGGAAGACGTTCATGGCAACGTATCCGCCGGTACGGCGACGAGCCGTTGCTGACCAGGAGTCCGGCGGTGGCGAGCTCGGCAAGCGCCTTTCGTAGATGGGGAGCGACAGTCACGCGCTCGGCGGCCTGCGGTCAGATGGATCGGGTGCGCATCGGGGCGAGCCGCGGGCGGTGTGAACAAAGGAGTGGAGGCTCACGCCTGCGGCTTCTACCGTTGGGCCACATGCGCTTCTTCACGGCCGACCTGCACCTGGGTCACGCCAACATCATCAGCTTCTGCGACCGACCATTCGCCTCCGTCGAGGCGATGAACGATGCGCTGCTGTCCAACTGGGCTGAGACCGTCGGCCAGGACGACGAGATCTGGGTGCTCGGCGACGTCGCCATGGGACGCATCGCCGAGACGTTGCCCCCGATCGCGTCACTACCGGGACGCAAGCACCTCGTCCCCGGGAACCACGACCGCTGCTGGCCGGGCAACCAGCGCCTTCGTCCCGAAGACGAGCAGATGTACACCGACGTCGGGTTCGAGATCCACCCCGGGTCGGTGGAACTCCAAGTCCAGGAGGCCCCGGTGGTGGCCTGCCACTTCCCGGTTGCCGGCGACAGTCAGATCGAAGACCGCTTCGGTGATCACCGTCCCGAAGTGCCCCAGGGAGCTTGGCTGCTTCACGGGCACGTCCACGAGAGCTGGAAGCTCAACAAGCGTCAGATCAACGTGGGCGTCGACGTGTGGGACTTCCGACCAGTGTCGGAGGAGGCGCTGCTCGACCTGATGCGAGCCGAAAGGGGGTGAGGTGTCTCCTCAGATCGCCTGTTTGCTGGCACAGCAAACAGTCTTGTTCCAGGAAACAGCCATTCAGTCGAGGTCATCCACGGCGTCAAGTAGATCTGCGATCAGGACAACGACCGAACCCCTTACGGTGTCGGGGTCGGCGAGGTTTCCAACGCCGGCACCGGCAAGACTCGCGATGAGTCCTGCCGCATCCCACCCGTCGCGCTGCAGTGCTGCGATCGCAGCCGTCGTCACGGCGCCAGCGAGAGGATCGCGTGCGAGGTCCACGAGCCGCTGCGCCATCGCCTCAGTCGGGGTTGCCTGGAGCAGTCGGAGCACGTCGAGGCCGTCCTTGGGCTGATGCCTTGCGGGGTTCTCGCGTCTTTCCTCGATCTTGGTGACCTTGGCGACGAGCAGGGCTGCGGGTCCGGCAACACGGAGGCGAACCATCCGCGGGTCAGCGCCGTCGAACGCGACGATCTCGTGAACCGCGTTGTCGACCAAAGCTGGTTCGAGGCCTGTCGTACGTCGCGCTGCGCGGTTGCCGTGAATCGGTAGTCGCGCCGAACGCCGGCTACTCCCTCCACAGAGCGCCTCGGGGACCATGAGGTCCACAGCGACGCCGAAGCGTCCGCGCCACGCTCCAGGGTTGGCGGCAAGCTCGAACCCCGCGCCACGAAGGGCGTCTTCCAGCAGGGGCTCGTCGAGGAGCTTGCCTGGATACAGGGCAAGGTCAGCATCGGTAGTGGTAGGCACGACGATCAGCTCGGCGTCGCCGGTGTGGAAGTACACCGCCTGGGCGCCGACCAAGACCAACGCGTCCAGGTGGGGGTCGAGAGCTCCGAGGGCATCCAGCAGCACGCACCGCGCGAGCCTGTACTCCGGGGGCGGGACAGAGCTCATCGCGTCCACCCCTCATCCTTGCCGGCCAGAACTTCGATGAGCGACGCCCCCTCCTCAGGTGCGCGGCCAGGACCGGTGAGCAGATCGACAACTACCTGGCTGGGCGCGGCGAAGCTGAGTCGGTCCTTGACCTTCGCACCGCGATACACCACTGCATCGAAGGGCTCGACCAGGACCACGTTCGCGCCGCGCTCCACCGGACGCAGCTGTAGGCTCACAGCCGCGGCGGTGGCGTCTGGCACGTAGATCGTCAGCAACGCCAGCGGTGCGACCGCGGCTTGTCCCCGCGGTAGGTACGGACGTGTCGCCGCCTCGGCGGTCACCGCGTAGGTCCCCTCGTAGCGACGGAGGCCGGCGAGCACCCGGTCGATCCCTCTCGCTGCCAACATGGGCACCGCTTGGTTGGACGAACTGAGGCCGTAGTCCGCACACCATCGTCGAGCCAGTGAAAGCTTTCGTACGTCGACGACGCGACCGTCAGCGTCCCGTTCGACCAGCTCCTCGCGCACCAGCAGCTCGAGTACACGAGAACTCGTCGCCGCGCCGACTTCCGCCAAGTCGGCGAGCTGCCTCACCCCGAGCGGCGTCTCGACGTCTAGCAAGGCTCGTACGACGCGAGCAGCTCCCGGTCCCTTCAGCGACTTGAGCCGTCTATCGTCAGCGTCGGTGAACGGACTTCGGCTTGCGCCAGTACGGTCGATGAAGACGCTCGGCCGGTCGAGCTGAAGCCGCAGGTTTCCGGTCGAGTCGAACCAACCCGCGCCGGCCTCCTCGAGCAGGTCTCGCACCCGCGGAGAGAGATAGGGCGCCGTCACAAGCAGCGCCGCGTCAGCGCCGTCACGGTAGGACTCCAACTGACGCAGGGCGCTGGGCACATCACGAGGTTCGAGCACCCGCTTCGCCTCGACAAAGATTTTGCCAGCGGTTCCGTCCGGTGCGGCGAGCGTAAAAACGGCGTCTACTCGACCACCAGGTGCACCTGCTCCGGGCCTCGACGTGATAGACCAGGCAGACGGCAACGTCTCGCCGAGCTGCTCACCCAAGGAGCGTAGCAACTCCGTCTCGCGAACCTGTCTGTTCCGCTTCACGTGGAACACTATATTTTGCGGTACAGGCTGGCGCAAGCTCGCGGAGCGGTGGCCAGCCGTGCCCCGCGGGCAATCGTGCGCTGCGTGTCGGCAGCTGCCTTCCGACCTGACCGACACCCTGCCGTCCGGCACCAAGGAGCTGCACAGGCTGTGCGACGTCCCAGAGATAGGGGGTCCAGGCGGTACCAGCGTCCCAAAACAGGGGGGTACGAGCCCGCTGGCCCGAATCCGCCAGTGTCACCGCCTTTGCCCAACCAGTCACGGTCCTCAAGATCGCCGTCCCGCATGACCTTCACTTGCTCGACGATCCCAACCCAACCCAGCCCCGACGCCGTAGTCGCCTCCGACGAATCGCCCGTCAACCAGCAAGATCATCTGCCACACACCTCTTGCATCATCGGCCCTTCCATGGCCAATTCCTTCTGATGCGATCTGGCCGTAGTTAGAGACGTGCCCCTGCCAGGCGCTTTCCTTGCTGGCCAGGGGTAGTGGTGCGTACCCCCTCGTGTCGACCCGGTCGGATTCGGGGTCGTCCGTCGTGCG
>JBBQZQ010000062.1:0-24535 GCA_038207565.1 Mycobacteriales bacterium | reverse complement strand
CGTACGGGAAGAAGTCCTGCAGCCCGGTCGGGGCCCAGCGCTCCTCCCAGTCGCGTGGGCAACTGGTGTCCCAAAGCAGCCGTCCGTCCGGGGTGTCGACCAGCACGCAGTGGGTCGGGACGTCCACCCATTCGGCCGGCAACTGCTTGTCCTGGCGTCTGCGGATCGACCGGCCCGGCGCCAGTAGCAGCCAGGTGAGGTCGGCGGTCATTGCCCCGCACGGAAGGATGGTAACGGTGGTCCCTTGAGCCATGATTCCTCCATGGACGGCACTTTTCGACGTCGGAACTGCTCATCATGGCCAGCAATGCATCACTCGACGGCGAAACGCCCGGCCAACTTTGAGTGCCGTCAGCCTGCTCGCGGGCCGTCAGCGGTGTCAAGGGTTGCCGACCGACCGGGACCGGCGGGGTCCGGTGCTACGCAGCGTTCGGGTGGCGCAGACCGTACCGGGCTGACGGCAGGCGCCGCATCCGGCGTGAGCCCACGACACGCCTGCCAGGAATCGAAGGCGGTGAGGCCACGTCAACCTGGGTCCCGCCTAGATTGCCCATGTGGTCCGGATTGAGTTGACACAGCCACTCGGTCCGGAACGAACCAACGACTCAGCACATCACCTCATATGTTGAGTTTGTCCACACGCACGCATGCTCGTTTGAGCCTGCAGATCGACGGCTGCGCGCGCGGATCGGCGATGGTACGAGGCTGCCCAAGATTTGCCGGAGTGGGGTTGCTGGATCCTGTGGACGCGGTGACGGTGACCATGTTGATGGACGACTCGCTCGATTTGTTCATGCCGGATCAGGGGGTGGCTCATCGTGTCACACCGCAGATGCCGCCGTCGGTGCCGTGTGCGGTGATGGCCGACCGGGAGGTTACGGATGCGCTGATCGCCGAGCATGGGTTCTCGGCGCTGGTGACTGTCACGAACGGCGAGTCGCGACGGCACGTGCTCTTCGACGCCGGGGCCAGCCCGAATGGCGTGATGAGAACATGCGCCGGTTGGATATCGATCCTGCCGACAGCCAAGCGATCGTGTGCAGCCACGGTTACTTCGACCACACCCCGGGGCTTGCCGGATTGTTGCGGTGCTGGGGTCCTCCCGGATGCCGGTGGTGATTCATCCGCATTTCTGGCGGCGCCGGCGGGCGATGTTGCCCGGACGCGAGCCGATGGAGTTGCCGACGATGAGCGCGTCCGCGCTGCGCGACAGCGGCTCTGATGTCATCGAGTCCGCCGAACCCAGCTTCCTGCTCGATCACTCCGTGCTCATCACCGGCGAAGTTCCCAGGGTGAGCGGCTATGAGCCTGGCTTCCCGATCCAGCTGGCGTTCCTAGAGTGCCAGTGGCGCCCGGACCCGCTCGTGCTCGATGACCAGGCACTGATCGTCAACGTCTGCGGTAAGGGTTGGGTGGTGATTACCGGGTGCGGTCATGCCGGAGTGGTGAACATCAACCGATACGCGACCTGGCTCACCGGCGGGCTGCCGCTACATGGGCTCATCGGCGGCCGATGTACGAGCCGGACGGGCCGCCGAGGTCGCGAGACGTTACGGTGGCGACGAGGATCAGGCCGGCTTTGCCGACGATGAACCAGCCCCGACTGCTGTCCAGAGGAAGAGTTGGTCGGCGTGTCGCGCTCCGAAACGTTCCACACCATGCAGCGTGCCACGCGTCTACGTGAGTCGATGACCGTCAACCTGGAGGATCGCTATGAATGCTCCTAGCTCGCAGTCCGATGTTCAGAACACCCCGATGGTCGGTGAGAAGCTGGCGGGACGGGTGGCTCTGGTCACTGGCGGAACCCGGGGTATCGGTGCCGCGATCTGCCGGAGCCTGGCCAGCCAGGGCGCTGCGGTCGCCGCCGGCTACAGCGGCAACCGCGAGCGCGCCGAGCAGTTCGTGAACAAGTTCGAGGAGGACTTCGCTGTCGCGGGACGCGCGACGGTTCACCAGGGAAACGTCTCGCACCCCGAGGACTGTGCACGGGTGGTCCAGGAGGTGCTGGACGTACACGGTCGCCTCGACATTCTGGTCAACAATGCCGGTATCACCCTCGACAAGATGGCCATGAAGATGTCGGTGGCCGACTGGGACGCGGTTCTGGCGGTGAATCTGTCCGGCTCGTTCTACATGGCTCAGCCGGCACTGAAGCACATGGTCGAACGTGGGTCGGGGCGCATCATCTTCGTCTCGTCGGTCATCGGCGAGACCGGAAACATCGGCCAGGCGAACTACGCAGCCTCCAAGGCCGGCCTTCTCGGCCTGACCAAGACGCTGGCGAGGGAAGCGGCCTTCATCCTCGCGAGGGAGGGCAAGCTGACCGACGAGGGCATCGGCATCACGGTGAATACCGTGACGCCCGGCTACGTGGCGACCGAGATGCTGGCGACCGTCCCGGAAAAGGTGCTGGACAGCCTTAGGGCAAAGATTCCGGTCAACCGGTTGTGCCGGCCGGAAGAGATCGCCCGCGTCGTTCACTTCCTGGCCGCGGACGCTTCTGCCTACATCACGGGCCAAGTCTGGGGCGTCAACGGCGGCATGGACATGTAGCAGCTGGGGGGCCGGGGCTGCTTGAACATGCACCGAGTCGGCCATTCTGGCTGACCAGCGGCTCAGTGAGGCGCAGCGCCGCGGCCTGCTGTCTGGCTACCGAAGCTATGTTGGGGACAACACCGAACCGAAGTCCTGACCCGCTGCCGGTGGAGCCGTCGCTGCGCTGCCCGACCTCAAAGGAGACCTCGCCGTGAAGCCAGCACAGAGCCCGGAATCAGCCGCCCGTGCAGTCCTCGACCGGCTCGGAATCGCCGAAGACCCGGTTATCGCCGCCGATCCGGTGTCGTTCCTGCGCTCGCTCGCCGCGGCCGGCGTCGCGCTGGTCAAGAATCCGGCTGGAACGGCCGCCGCGAACGCGCGGCTGGTGATCGGTTTGGTGGCCGCGGCGCGCGCGACGGCTGGGCGGATGCTCGGTCAAGACATCCCCGGTCCGGTATCTCCGGTGGAGGGCGACAAGCGGTTCGCCGACCCGGCCTATGCCCAGAACCCCCTTTACTTCTTGCTCGAGCAGCAGTATCTGCTGGGCAACCAGCTCGTCACCGAGCTGCTCGAAGCGGCCGGGTTGGACGCCGAACGCGAACGCAAGGCGCACTTCGCCGCGAAGTTCATCCTTGACGCCCTAGCACCCACCAACACGCTGCCGGGTAACCCCGCGGCGCTGCGCGAGGCGTTCGACACCGGCGGGCTGAGCTTGGTGCGCGGAGCCAAGAACATGCTCTCCGATCTGCGTCACAACGGTGGCTGGCCGTCACAGGTCGACGCCACCGACTTCGAGGTCGGGGTGAACATGGCGGCCACCCCCGGCGCCGTCGTGTACCGCAGCGATTTGATCGAACTGATCCAGTACGAGCCACAGGTCAAGCGCGTGCATGCGGTGCCGTTGCTGTTCTGCCCGCCGTGGATCAACAAGTACTACATCATGGATCTGGCTCCCGGTAAGAGCCTGATCGAGTGGGCGTTGCAGCATGGCCACACCTGCTTCGCGATCAGCTACCGCAACCCCGATTCCTCCATGCGTGATCTGGACTTCGAGGACTACCTGCGCCAGGGCCCGTTGGACGCGGTCCGCGTGGTCCGCGAGATCACCGGCGCCCCGCAGGTGAACACGGTCTCGGTGTGCTTGGGCGGGACGTTGACCGCGATCGGGCTGGCGCACCACGCCGCGATCGGTGACCGTTCGATCAAGTCCGCCACCTTCCTGAACACGCTCACCGACTTCTCCGCGCCGGGCTCACTGGGCGTTTTCACCGACGAGGCCACCATCGCCGGTCTGGAAAAGCAGATGGCCAAGAAGGGCTTCCTCGACGCGGACAAGATGGCGCACACGTTCGATGCGTTGCGCGCGAACGACCTGATATTCCAGTACGTCGCGAACAACTGGCTGCTCGGCAAGAAGCCGCCAAGCTTCGACCTGCTGGTGTGGAACAAGGACAGCACCCGGATGCCGGCCAAGATGCACTCGCGCTACCTTCGCGCGTGCTACCTGAACAATGAATTCGCGCGGGGCGAATTCGAGGTCGACGGTCACAAGCTCGAGCCGGGAAAGGTCGACGTCGACTGCTACGTTCTGTCCGCGGTCGATGACCACATCGTGCCGTGGAAAGCGGGCTACAAGACCACCCAGCTGCTCGGCGGCCGCAACCGTTACGTGCTCAGCACGTCCGGGCACATCGCCGGGATCGTCAACCCTCCCGGCCCGAAACCCAAGCACTGGACCAACGACGCGCTACCGGCCGACCCGCAGCAGTGGAAGGACGGTGCCGAACTGCACGATGGCACCTGGTGGGAGGACTGGGCCGAGTGGATCGCCGTGCAGGGCGGGCCGATGGTGGCCGCGCCCCGGCGTCTTGGCAGCAAGGAGCACCCCTCGATCGAGCCCGCGCCGGGCAGCTACGTGCGTACGCGGGCGTGATCAGCCGCCGACCGAGTGCGAATGAACCCGAGGTGGTCGAGGTCGGCGCCCGCCGCGTCCGGATGCGCGTGCAGGGTGACGGTCCGCCGCTGCCGCTGGTCAACGGGCTGGGTTCGACCACTGGAGAGTTGGGCGCCCTTCACGCAGGCGCTCAGCCGTCGAACCATCGTCAGCTTCGACGCACCCGGCGTGGGCGGCAGCGCGACCCCGTTGCTTCCTCTGTCGATGCCGCTTCGCGTGCTCACTATTGATCATGAATGGCTAGCCGAACGCGAGGCGTACGTCGTCTAAGGTCTGAGCGAGAGGAAGCTCAGCGGCGGACTGTGCCACCGGCGTCTGGCTGGCCGATGAGGGCGCGACGGACACCACGGCCGGATCGATGCGCAGCACCGCGTACCCGGCCACCGCTCCCGCCCCGAAACCCGGCGCGAAGATGCGGACCGGCTCCTTGATGACGCCGTCGCGAACCGCGTCATGGATGGCCAACGGGATACTCGCCGACGATGCGTTGCCGACTTGGGCGATGTTGAAGTAGACGCTGTCCAGGGACAGGCCGGCCTGGGTCGCGAGTTCGCTCACCATGGTCTTGTTGGCCTGGTGCGGAACGATGAGGTCGATGCTGCCGAAGAGCGAAGCCGCCTTCCCGTCCGGATCAGGCAGGGCCTTGAGTTCGTCGATCATCTGAACGAGGTAGCGACCCGCCAGCGACTTGACCTCGGGTCCATAGACGGTGATGTTGTTGTCGAAGTCCGGGTTCGGCCAGATGATCGAGTTCACCTCGGTGGTCGGACCGCTGGCGAGGGTCTGCAGGTATTCGATGTCGGGCGGTTCACCCTCCGGCGCCACGCCGACGACGATGGCAGCCGCACCGTCACCGAAGATCATCCGAGACGGTCGCACGTTGCCGATCTTGTCCGAGAACTTCTCCACGCACACGACGAGAACCGGGCGCTTCACCTCCTGCAGAATTCGTGTCGCATCCGACAAGCCGTAGGCCAGCCCGGCGCAGGCGGCCACGATGTCGTAGGAGCCGTGGGTCTGCTGGATCCCCAACTGGCCGGAGATCCACGTAGCTACCGACGGAATCAGCCGGGTGCTCGTGCAGGTGCACACCAGCACGGCCCCGATGTCTTCCGGTCCGCGCCCGGAATGGGCCAGGGCATTGCGCGCCGCCTGCAGAGCGATCTCCTCGAGACTGCTCGAGGTGTAGCGGCGCTGTTCGATTCCCGTCTTGCTCTGGATGTCGTCTGCGGACATCGGTGACCAGTTGTAGGCGGAGTTGCGCACGAGGTCTTCGTTCGTGCAAGCCAGTTCCCCGTGTACCACCGCCAGTGCCTCGATGCGCGGCATGACCGAGAAGTGAGCGCGCACGTCCACCGATGGGTAAGGCCGAACCGGCTGGACCGCCACTGGCGCTGGCGCGCCGGGCGGGCGAGCGATACCGGGTTCCAGACGCCCGAGGAAGCTGCGAACCTCTTGGTCGCGCGGGTGAAGGACCACCACGTAGTCCTCGTCAGCGAGTTGGCCGACCTCGACGAGCTCGGCCTGCGCGCGGTCCCAGGGGTACTGGTTGTGGAGCACCATCGCCCAGCGATGCAGGGCTTCGAGCTCCGGAGCGTCCTCGGCGCAGTCGATGATGTCGTTGTAGCTGAAGGTCGGGAAATCCGGGTCATAGCCGTTCAACCGGAAAGTCAGGTTGCCGGGAGCGGACAGGCTCTCGGCCACGCTGGGCTTGATCGCCGACAGTTCGGTGGCGTGGTGCTTACGGTGACCGAACACGCCGAACAGCAGCGCGAAGATCCGATCCTCCGCGTCGGCGTCCCAACTCACCGGCAACGCGCCGTAGGCACTGCGGACCGCAGCGACCTTGCGGTCGCCGTCTACCCACGGAGTGTGGGTCGGCAGGAAGACGTCGCTGCGATGACGTGGCACGTCACTCCACCGAGTCGGTCGCTTGTCATACATGGTGAGGGCGAAGCGACCCACCCAGAACATGTTCAGTGCGATGTCCCGCAGGAGCTCGTATCGACTGCCGTAACCGCCTTCCTCGACCCGTCGCAGGATGTCCGTGCCGGTTGGGGCTTTCGTCTCGAAATCGCGCCGGATGACGCTGTCAAGTTGATCGAGGCTATGGATGACCGAGAGGTCGAGTTGGGGGACGAAGTTGGAGGGGAAGACGATCCGATCGTGCCGGTTCAGAACAAATGGCTGCATGGCACATCCTTGTCGAAGGGCCGAGGATCAAACGATGATCGAGTAGCCAACTCAAATCGACCGGGATCTCAGGTGGCCGCTGCGAATCCGATCGGGCCGCCCCAGTCCTGCACCGTCATCGTGATTTCGCGCAGGTCGGGTTGCTCGATGAATCGCGCGCGGACCTCGGCATGTTCGGCCGGCGTGAATCCGTAGCCGGGCGGGGGCGTGGACAACCCGAAACCCGGATGGTCGATGGCGAAGCAGCGGTACCGGTCCGGCAACCCGCGATGATCTCACGGTGGAGGAACGGTATGTCGGGTTGCCGTGCAGCAGCAGTGTCGGCCCGCTGCCTTCATCCACGTAATGCAGTCGGGTTTCGCCGGTGTCGGCGAAACGGCTCTGGAACGGAACCAGCCGGTCCGGCAACCGGTCAGGGCGCTGCCTGCCCGGCGCATTCGGGTCACCATTCACACCGGAAACCTACCGCCGCGCGCTCGACAGTGCGTCCCTACCGCGTCCCGGTGCCAGTCTGGAACCAGAACGTGCCGTCCAACCACCGGGCGCCGGCGGCGGTCCCCCGTGGAGTGCCGTCCGACCCTTCAAGATCATGTCAGTCAAATGTCAGTCAGTACTGGAAGGCGTGCCCGCGGCACGCGGCGACACGGAGCGGCATGAAACCCGGCAATCACAGGGACTGTGCGTTGCCGGGCCACACGCTCCGGCACGAAATTGGACCCTTGACCCGCGCTGGCACGGCCACCGACCCGAGTTCGGACGTATCGTGCGGGTGTCGGGCGTAGGCCGCGAACAGTTCGAGCAGTTCTCGTGCCTTGGCGCCGGTGTAGGTGCCGACACCGTCCTGCAACATCACACCGATCTTGGGTTTGAGCGCGGCGGCGTCGCGGATCGGATCTAGTCCCAACACCCGGACCGCGCCAGCGTCCGGTCGACGGAACCCTCCGCAGATTTCGAGGATTGTCGTCTTGCCCGCCCCGTTCGGGCCGAACAGCGCGAACACCTCACCCCGCGCGACCGTGAGGCTCAGCCGGTCGAGGGCACGACGTCGCGCGTAAGACTTGACCAATCCGGAACCCCGAATGGCGGGTTCGCCGTCGCCGGTTTCGGCACCCTCGGGCGGCCAAAATCGGTTGGGAGATCACCTGTGCCGTCATCAGACACAACCCGTCTGGATCTGTTGACCGACCGGTTGTCCATCGTGGCCAATATGTGACGACGGTCTGGTCGATTGTCGGCGTAGCCCGGCAGGCAATCCACCGCAGACCGCGGCCGCTGCCCGCGGTGGACGGCGGCCAGGTCGAGATCGGACGGCCGAACTCCGAAGACCGCACAGAGCCGCTTCAGCCAACCGGTGCCTCCGGTCGCCGATACCGCCTTCACCGCAATCGTCGGGTCGTGCAGCAACTTGCCCGCGATGGCATGGGCGGCGCGTTCCCGGTCATGTTCCCTAGCGTCCGGGTGCCTAACGTCCTCGTCAGCTCACACAGGCAGGTTGCCTCGACCTGCCGCCGCAGCCGTTGCCCGTGATGTCACCACGGACCGGGCGCCGGTCTACCCGCGCATCGTAGAGGAACTCGAGCCCGCCGCGCGTCACGTCACCGAGCAGTACGCCAACAGCTCGGTCGAGCCCATCATGGCCGGCTGAAGGCGCGGCTGCGACCGATGCGCGGACTGAAACGACTGGCCCTGCGCGCACGATCTCAACCAGCCACGCCTTCATTCAGATCCTGCGACGCAGCCACTACATGATCACCGCCGACCTGGCGACACATGATCGGGTCCGCGTCGCGTTCGACGAGCTTGCGACCTGCCTCTGACGACGTTACGGACCTCAACCCGAGTCAGGCATGCTCGAACACCGACAACGCAACAGCGTCGGTCGTACTGGTTCCAGAGGGGTTGTGTCGATGGTACATACGTATGTATGGTCTCGGCCATGCAGTTCACGCGCTCCGTCCTCGAAGACCTGGAGGGCTCTTTCACGGTCGTGAAAGCCCCGGCCCGGACCGATTCGGCCGCTCAACGCAACCCGGCCGTCATCGCGACCGTCTCGGAGATGTTGAGCACGATCCAGGCCAAGGGCCTCGGCGCCGTTCGCAACTACGCCGAGGCGCTGGACCACTTCACCGGCGCCGACTTCGAACTCGATGCCGCGACTATCTCGGCCAGTGGCGACAAGCTCAGCCACGAACTGAGGAAGGCGATCGAACTGGGCGCGGAGCGCACCGGGCTGTTCGCCCGCGTCCAACGCGAGCACCTCAGCGACTTCGAGACCGAACTCGTCCCGGGCCTGGTGACTGGCCAGCGCTACATCCCCGTCCAGCGCGTGGGTGCTTACCTGCCGGCCGGCCGCTTCCCGTTGACGGCGAGCGCCTTCATGACGATCAACGTGGCCAAGGTGTCCGGCGTCCCTACCGTCATCGCGTGCTCCCCGCCGCAGCCTGAGGGTGGGCCGAATGCGGCCGTGCTCTATGCCGCGCACGTGTCCGGGGTGGACCGCGTCTATCTTCTGGGCGGAGTGCAGGCCATGGCGGCGATGGCCTTCGGCCTGCTCGGAGAGGAACCGGTCGACATGATCGTCGGTGCCGGCAATGCTTACGTCGCGGAGGCAAAACGCCAACTCTTCGGCACGGCCGGGATCGACCTGCTCGCCGGGCCGTCCGAGGTCGCTGTGATCGCCGATGGTTCCGCCGACCCTGTTCTCGTCGCTGCCGACCTGCTGGGCCAGGCCGAGCACGGACCGGACTCGCCGGCAGCGCTGATTACCACTGATATCGGGCTGGCCGAAGCCGTGGCGCTGGAGGTCAAGCGGCAATTGCCGACGCTGTCGACGAACGACATCTGCGGGCCTGCCTGGCACAACTACGGCTCGATCATCGTGGCGCAGGATCGCGAAACGGCCGTCGCCCTGATGGACGATCTCGCACCTGAGCACCTGGAGATCCAGACCGAGGACGACGACTGGTACCACGACCACCTGCACAATTACGGCTCATTGTTCCTTGGCCCGTGGAGCACGGTGGCCTATTCCGATAAGGGGATGGCTGGCACGAACCACGTCCTGCCCACCGCCGGAGGCGCCAAACACAGCGCAGGTCTGTCGGTCTCCCGATTCCTCAAGCCGCTCACCTACCAACGAGTGGCCAGGTCCGCGACGCCCCTACTCGCCGACGATGTCGACGTGATCTCGGCGTCGGAGGGAATGTCCGCGCATCGAGCCACGGCGACGCTGCGCACCGACCGCCTCAGCGGCTGAGCAATACGCCTTTCCTGATGACAGGTGAGATGCACGAAGCGTCCATGACCGAGCGACGGAGGTATGAACGGATGGTCGACACGTCCTATCTGCTCGAAGCCCGCGGCATCATCAAGAACTACGGGCACGTCGAGGTGCTGCGCAGTGCTGATTTCCATGTCGCCTCCGGAAAGGTGACCGCCCTCATCGGCGACAACGGCGCCGGAAAAAGCACGCTGGTCAAGATCCTGTCTGGGGTGATGCCGCCGCAGGGCGGGACAATTCTGATGAACGGTGAGCCGATCGAGTTCGGATCGCCGACGCACGCGCGTGAGTGCGGCATCGAGACCGTGTACCAAGACCTCGCCCTGGCACCTGATCTCGGTCCGGCCGAGAACGCCTACATCGGACGCGAGCTCCTGATGCCCGGTTTCCTCGGCAAGTTGGGCGTCCTCGACAAGAAGCGAATGCGCCGTGAGGCGTTCACGACGTTCACCTCGCTCGGCACCGACGTCAAGGATATGGACGCCTCGGTGGCCGCGCTGTCCGGCGGTCAGCGGCAGAGCGTGGCCATCTGCCGATCGGTGATGTGGGCAAAGGGGTTGGTATTCATGGACGAGCCGACTGCCGCTCTGGGCGTTCGACAGACCCGCCGCGTCCTCGATCTCATCCGTCGGGTTGCCGATCAGGGGGTGGCGGTCGTGTTGATCAGCCACAACATGCCTGAAGTGCTGGAGGTTTCAGACTCCGTCCAGGTCCTGCGACTTGGCCGGCGGGTGGCCGAATTCGGCCGAGGGGCCAGTGTCGACGACCTGGTCGGCGCGATGACCGGTTCGCTAGAGGTGGCGTCGTGAGCACCACCGACCGCGATCCGGGATTGAGTGCCGAGAAGGGCCACGCGGCCGGGTCGGCTCCGTCGGAGTTCGCCATCACCACACCGACCGAGCCGGCCGGTGAGGCCCAGGACGCGGTGGCGGCCAGCGGCGTCTCGGCTCGGCGACGGCTGGTGCGCCGGGGATTCAACTCTTCGCCCGCGTACATGTTCGCCGTCCTGGTGGCACTGTTCGTCGTCTTCAGCATCCTGTCGCCCGACACGTTCCCAACCCAGGCCAACGTGAAGAATCTGGTTGTCGACACGTCGATCTTTCTGGTCATGTCGGTTGGGATGACCTATGTCATGGTCGCGGCCGGCTTCGATCTGTCGATCGGATCCGTGCTGGTCTTCGCCGGCATCTGCGCGGTCAAGACCATGTCGTGGGTGGGTGGTCAGGGTTACTGGACGGCGCTGGCCGGGTTGGTCGCGGCGTTGATCGGCGGGGTGGCCTGGGGGCTGTTCAACGGGTTCTGCGTAACCCGGCTCCGGGTACCGGCACTGATCACGACGCTCGGATCGCTGGGCGCCGCTCTCGGCATCGCCAATCTGATGACCAACGGCAACGACATCTCGGTCGCCCAGAAGTCGCTGATCAGTATCCAGATAGACGACGTGTTTGGTTTGCCGTGGATTGTCTGGGTGTCGGTCGTCGTCGTCCTGATCGGTGGCGCGGTGCTGCGCTACACGCGCTTCGGCCGGCACACCTATGTCATTGGCTCAAACGACGAAGCGGCCCGGCGGGCGGGCATCAATGTCAACGCCCACCTGGTCAAGCTGTATGCGATCAGCGGTGGGCTGGCCGGCCTGGCCGGGATGATGTCGCTGGTCCGCTTCTCGACGACGACGATCGGCGGCCACTCTCAGGATGCCCTCACCGTAATCACCGGGGTCATCCTCGGCGGTACCAGCCTGTACGGCGGTTACGGGGTGGTCCTCGGCACCGTGATCGGGATCTTCATCCCGACCGTTCTGCAGAACGGTCTCGTCGTGGAGAACGTTCAACCGTTCTGGCAGAACGTGGCCATCGGGTTCATCTTGATCGGCGCCGTGTACATCGACCAGCTCAAGCGTCGCGCCCGCGATCGATCCTGACCGAACTGCGTGCAGCACACCCATGAGAATCAACCCGACCAAGAGAAGGATCGCTATGACAGGTAGCAACAAGGTAGGCGTCGCCGTCGCGAGTGTCGCGGCGATCGCGTTGGCCGTCGGCTGCAGCAGCTCGAGCAAGTCGACCAAGACGGCACCCGCCAGCGGCGGCGGGTCGAGCGCATCCTCGGCCACGCTCGGCAAGATCGTCTATATCCCGGGCCTGACCGGGAACCCTTTCTACAACACTGTGTCCTGCGGGGCGAAGACAGAGGCGAGCAAGCTCGGCGTCGGGTATTCCTATCAGGGCGCCCCGACCTTCGGTGTCGCTGAGCAGACCAAGATCCTCAATGGTGTGATCGCCACCAAGCCGGGTGCGATCATGATCTCGATAACCGATCCGACGGCTATGATCGCTCCGCTCACCGCGGCCAAGCAAGCCGGGATCAAGCTCGTCGCAATTGACGGTGACCTCAACGATAAGAGCATCATGACGACCAACATCCAGTCCGACGGCGTGCAAGGCGGTGCGCTGGCCGGTGACGCGCTGGCCAAGGCGGTGGGCGGGAAGGGCTCGGTGCTGATCATCGATAACGCGACCGGTTCGGTGGTGTCGAAGGCGCGAACCGACGGGTTCAAGCAGGCGATCGCGAAATACCCGAACATGAAGGTCACCGGTATCCAGTACTCCGGCAACGACATCAGTAAGGCGGCATCAATCGTGTCGACCACGGCCAGCACCAACAAGGAACTCGTCGGTGTCTTCGGCGCCGAGACGAACAACACCGAAGGCGCGCTGACCGGCGTTCGGGAGTCCGGGAAGACCAGCATCAAGGTGGTCGGCTACGACACATCCGAGCCGATCGTGGCCGCGCTGAAGGCCGGCTCGCTGGCCGGAACCGTGGTCCAGTACCCCCGCGGCGAGGGCGCCAGCGGGGTCCAGGCCGCAGTCGCCGCCATGCAGGGCAAGTCGGTGCCGCGTGAGCAGTCCGCCGACGCCATTTTCGTCACCCCGGCGACGGTGGATTCGGCCAAAGCCAAGCAGTACATCTACGACGTGAACTGCTCTTGATGGCAGAGGACTCAAACGGCATGACCCGCCAGGACGCGGCGCTCTCGGGCGCCGCCTCCCCGGCGCAGCGACCTACCCTGTCCGCACCGGCCGCGGCGGAAGGTCCCATCCGGGAGAGCGCAGTGGCGGCGGCCCCATCGACGCGGACCATGCCAGCGGATTACCGCATTGCCGTACGTCCTGGCAGGGGCAGCAACACGGCGGGATCCGAGCGCGGTGAGCGTTCGCAGTCCATGCGGGGGTTCGAGGACACCTATACCGACATCGTCGACTACATCATCCGCGTCACTCACCGGATCTGGGAGGACCAGGACGTCGGTTATATCTACGACACCTACGCTCCGGGCTGCTTCGTCTACGACGACAGCGGACCGAACTACGGTGTCGAGCGAGTCGTCGAAGCGACGATGGGAGCGGTCCACGCCTTCCCCGACACCCGGTCCTGGGCGGATGAGGTCATCTGGGCCGGCGACGACGAGCAAGGCTTCGCCACCTCCCACCGGTACGTCACGACCGGACACCACACCGGGGCGTGGCGCTGGGGGCCGGCCACCAGCCGCAAGGTGAACCTCTGGGGCATCGCCAACTGCGTGATTCGCGAGAACGAAATCTTCGAGGAATGGGTCCTCTACAACATGGTTTCGAGGTTCATGCAGCTCGGGATCGACCCGGCGAGCGCCGCTCGGGAATACGGCAATGAGTTGAACCGGACAGTGGCCGATCGCCATCAGGGCGAAGTCCAGCGGCTCGTCGGCGGTCGCTCGCCGGAGTACTTTCCGGAATCGTCCGCACCCGGCTTCGATGTCGAACACTTCGTCCGAGCGCTCTGGCACAACCTGTACAACCGTCGCGACCTCAGCGCCGTCGATAAGGCCTACGCTCCGACAGCGCGGTGGAAGGGCACGTCCAATCGCCTCGGCTACGGACGCCAGGACGTCAAAGGCATGGCGCGGGCAATGCTGGCCACATTCCCTGATCTCGGCATGCAGGTCGACGAGGTGTACTGGATGGGCAACCAGGCCGAAGGCTTCCGCGTGTCCGTCCGCTGGACCGCCCAAGGCACACACCGCGGCTATGCGCTCTACGGCGAGCCGACCAATCGCCGCGTGCACCTGTGGGGGATCAACCAGCTCTACATCTCTGGCGCGCAGATCACCGAGGACTGGCACATGTTCAACGAGTTCGACGTGATGGCCCAGATCCTCAGTGACGAACCGGCAGGCATGATTTCCTGATCACCGACGGGAGATGATATGGCGAAGGTGATCTGCTGCGAGCTCGCGCCCAGCGTGGGCGAACTCGACAGGAACCTCGCCGCCGCATCGGTTGCGGTGCGAGCCGCCGCCGCGGCCCGCGCGGATGTCATCGTCCTGCCCGAACTCGTGACCAGCGGGTATTGCTTCCAGTCCGTGGACGAGGCCCGATCGACGTCGATCCGCGCTGCTCATGAGGTCTTCGCCCGGTGGTCGGACGACGCGGCCGGTGCCGTCGTGGTCGCCGGCTTCGCCGAACTCGGAGATGACGGAAACCTTTACAACAGCGCGGTATTGCTCGACGGCACCGGCGCGCGCGCTGTGTATCGCAAGACCCACCTGTGGGATGCCGAAAAACTCTATTTCACCGCGGGCGACGCACCGCCGCCGGTGGTCGACACCGCGGTCGCCCGCATCGGCCTCATGATCTGCTACGACCTGGAGTTCCCGGAGATGACCCGCTCGGTCGCGCTGCGCGGGGCCGATCTGCTGACCGTGCCCACCAACTGGCCGTGGGTCGACCGGCCGGACGGGATGCCCGCCCCCGAGATCGTCATCGCGATGGCGGCCGCACGCGTCAACAAGATGCCCATTGCCTGTTGCGACCGTCGCGGCATCGAGCGAGGGCAGCGCTGGAACGAATCGACGACGATCATGGGCGCGGACGGCTGGCCGCTCGCGACAGCGGATGCCGCGGGCACGGCCGTCGCCGACCTCGATCTGCGGGCCGGCCGAGACAAGCGGATCTCCGGCCGCAATGACCTGCTCGGCGATCGGCGGCCTGATCTCTACTGACACGCCTTCGCCGCCGCCGGGAACTGGTCGCCCCAGTGCGACTGCCCTCGGTACAGTCCGGGCCACGCCTAGCAGGAGGGTTTGGGGCGATGACCGCGACAAGTCATGACGTGGCCCGGCTGGCCGGTGTCTCACAGCCGACGGTGTCGCGCGCGCTGCGCGGCGACCGGCGGGTAGCCGAGACGACCCGTCAGAAGGTCATGCTCGCCGCCGCCGACCTCGGTTATGTGACGAGCGAACTCGGGCGCAGCCTCTCGACGCGGTCCACCCACCAGATAGCCATGGTCGCAGATCTGCGCAACGCGCTCTACCCGACGCTGGTCGAGCCGTTGCATGACCGCTTCGCCGAGCACGGCCTGCGCATGGTGCTGCTGGCCGAGCGTGGTGACGACCAGGCCACCTACGAGCGCGTCCTCGACCGGTCGGTCGATGGAGTGGTCCTGACCACCACACTCATCGGGTCGTCGTTGTCGAAGGGCCTGCTCGACCGGGGACTCCCGTTTGTTGAGCTGAACCGACGCTCGGGACGGCGCAGCCTGGACAGCGTCACGGCTGACAATCGGGGCGGAGCGGTCGACGTGGCGCGGCTGCTGCTGGCCGAAGGACATCGACGCATCGCGGCGGTATTCGGCGGCATGAATGCGAGCACCAGTCGCGACCGTGAAGCCGGCTTTCGCTCGGCGTTGTCTGAGGCCGGCATCGAGCTGCCCGCCGGTCGGGTCGCACACGGGGGGTTCGGCTACGAGGACGGTGAACGGGGCATGGCGACCGTGATGCGGGGCCGACACAGCCCGACGGCGGTGTTCTGCTTCGGTGATCTCGTTGCGGTCGGCGCGATCAACCAGGCGCACCGGATGGGTCTGGCCGTTCCCCGCGACGTCGCCATTGTTGGTTTCGACGACATCGCGATGGCCGCATGGCCGTGCTTCGACCTGACGACCGCGCGGGTCGACCTGACCGGCATGGCGGTGGCCGCGGCCGACCTGCTCGTGCGCCGGCTTGGGGCCGACGACAGCCCGGCCCGTACCGAGGTATTCCCGACCCAAATAGTGCTCAGGGGTACTCACAGTCTCGTGAAGTGACGCGCTTGCCTCGCGCTGTGCATACGTATACATTGACGCCAGCAACCAGGCCGTCCGTCCCAGGGGTGTCATGATCACAGATGACCGGGCTGCATTGCGCTGACATCGACCTCTCCGCAGGAATGGTCGCGCGGCAGTGCTGCACGCAGGCAGGTCCGTTACCCGAAGGCGGCGCTACCGGCCAGGAGGTTCATCGGCAAGCCGTATGCGGGGGAGCGGCAACGGCGCGCTCCTTGGCTCTTGATAACCATGGCACGGTAGAGCAATGACATCGATTCTGCCTCCGCCGCGTGGGAGGTCGGCATTCGCCGAACGGCTGCGCCGGCGTGAACCGATGCTCGGGGCGTTGTTCGCTGGCGAGCCGGTTCCCCACGATCGAATTGACGGTCTGGACTTCGCCCTGGTCGAGGCCTCCGTGCCCCACCGATCTCTGTGCGCGCTACGGGAGACCGGGTTGCCCGTCATCCTGCTCACCACCAAAGACGCCCCGGAGGCTCTCGGCGCCGACTTCGACGGCGTGATCGGCGCGGAAGAGGCCTACGGCCAGTCTGGCCGCACCCAGCTGGTGACGTCGCCGGAAGCGGCCACGCGGGCTTTCGCATCGGGCGCCGACCTCGTGATCTACGACCTGCCCGCGATGATCTCCGGGATGCTGTCGTCCTTGCGCGCCGGCCGGCCAGCCGAAGATCCGAACAGCGATCGCGAACCGTTCGTGCTGCTCAGCGGAATGCTCGGCAATGCCTCCCTCTGGGACGGCATTGCTGCCCACCTCAGCGACGTCATCCTGCCATGGCCCGCGCGAATAGATCTGGATGACTCGGTGCCGGAGATGGCCGCCAGCGTCCTCGCCCAGGCGCCACCGCGGTTCGCCCTCGGCGGTCACTCGCTCGGCGCGATCGTCGCCCTCGAGATCATGCGCCAGGCACCCGGCCGGGTCACCAAGCTGGTGCTCGTGAACGCCAGCGCCCGCGGGCCGACCGACGCGCAGCAGCAGGTGTGGGCGCAATGGCGACAGCGCGTTCTCGACGGTGCGTTCGACCAGATTGCCGACGAACTGGCGTTGGCCTCGCTCGCCGAACCTCGGCGTGCTGACGAGCCGCTCGTCACCGCCAATGCCGCGATGGCGCGCTCCGTTGGTCCCGAGGGCTTCCTTCGACAGCTGTCAGCTCAGTCCACCCGTCCTGACAGCCGCGAAAGCGCCGGAGCCATCCACGTTCCGGTTCTCGTCGTTTCCGGGGAACTGGACGAGGTGTGCCCGCCCGCTCTTCAGCGCGAGCTGGCCCAGCGGTGCCCGCAGGCCCAGCTGGTGAGCATTGAGAACGCCGGACACATGCTCCCGCTCGAGGCCGCGGACGCGTTGGCCGAGCAGCTGCGCGACTGGCTGACGCTGCAACTTCTGGGGCGGCGAACTCGTCGGCGCTGAGCGGGCGGCCATACTTCCTCGGGGGATTAGGTCGAGCGGCAACCCACCAACGTGCCCGGCTGGCGCGATCGGTCGCTCTGGCGATATCACCGGCCCAACCGGGACGGGCATCAATATCCACCCCGGGAGAGAAACGCGTCGTCCGGCCCGCCTCGCACGATTGCGATCCGCTCGGCCGCGGCCTGCCGCATGACGCCGACGTCGTTGCCGGGCGTCACCAGGTGATAACCCAGCTCGACCATGTGGCGGGCGATGCGCGCGTCGGCGCAGAAGACCCCGGCCCACCGCCCAGCATTACGACAGGCCATTGCCACCCGGGCCAGCGCCTCGCTCACCTGGGCCGGGGGCTCGCGCTGTCCGGGAACTTCGCCGAACGATAGAGCTAGGTCGTTGGGGCCGACGTACACACCGTCCAGGCCGGGGGTCGCCAGGATGGCATCGAGGTTGTGGAGTGCCTCAGCGGATTCGATCATCGCCCAAGTGAGCACTGTGGTGTCGGCATGATCGACGTAATCCGGGCCACCGTAGAGCAGGCCCCGCGACGGTCCGTAGCTGCGGGCGCCAGTGGGCGGATAGCGGCAGGCACTCACGAACGCGGCGGCCTGTCGGGCGTCGTCGATGCCGGGACAGATGATGCCGTAGGCGCCCGCGTCGAGCAGCTTGCCGATCGTCGCGGACTCATGGGATGGGCAGCGAGCCATGGGCACGGCGGGCCCGGCGCTCACCGCCTGGAGAAGGGTGACCGCGCGGTCCAGCGCGAACATGCCGTGCTGCAGATCCACTGTGACCGCGTCGTAGCCGCAGTAGGAAAGCACCTCGGCCAGGTACGGGCTGTCGATCGACATCCACGCGCTCACGACTGGCTCGCCGGTAGACAATAAATCACGCAGTCGATTCGCGCGCACACTGCCCCCTCGGTTCTTACAGTCATCATCCATTGTTGACAACTGGGCTCGGCTGAGGTGATCATACATACGTATTCACGCACTGCGTCTACCAGAGAGTTGGCTCGCCGAGGATGCCTGCCGAAGTCTTCATAACGCCCGAAGAACTCACCTACCGCACGATCCTTCGCGCGGACCTGAAGGAGGATCGAGCGGCCTTTCTGGATACGAAGATCCCGGGTTCCGAGGGTAAGATCAACTATCCGATGATCGGCCCGGGCGTGTCCGAGAACGCCGACCAGGTGATCCCGGTGACCGAGCCGCACGGCTTCAACCTCGGCGGTGCCGTCATGCCGGCAGGCGTGATCAACAACCTGCACCTGCACTTCACCGCTGAGGTATTCGTGTGCTTCGCCGGCGAGTGGCGGTTTCGGTGGGGCGTCGACGGCACCGACGGCCAGGCAACTGTCTCGGATGGGGACGTCATCTCCATTCCCACCTGGATTTTCCGCGGATTCACCAGCAAGACCGATGACGCGTGGCTCTACACTGCGCTCGGCCGCGATGAAAGCGGCGGATTGATCTGGGCTCCTTCGGTGATCGAAGAGGCAGCGCAGTACGGCATGCATCTGTCGGCCGACAACAGGATTATCGAGACCGAGCCCGGGGCCACGCCGGAGGGCGTTGAGTTGATCAAGCCGCTGAGCGCCGACCAGCTCGCCGTGCTGCACACGTACACCGGGGACGAGATGCGCGAGCGGCTGGCCAAGCCGGCGGATCTGGCGTGGAGTGACGAACCATTCCTCGACTCGACCTTGCCGGGCGGCGGTGCCCAACTCTCACTGGTCATCGGTTACGGACTGACCGAGGATCGCTTTCAGCGCCCGCGCCTTGCGGACCCGCATGGCCTCTCCTTGGCGTGGCTGCGGGCGCGTCCCGGTCAGGGCGTCGGCACACATCGCATCGCGGAATCGCAGGTCCTGATCGTCAAGACCGGGCGCCTGACCGTGACTCTCAACCGCGAAAACCCGGTGTCGACCGAGATCGGCGCCTACGACACGGTGTCGATCCCGCCGGGAGCGTGGCGCGCGTTCAAGTGTGCCGGGGAGGAGCCGGTTCAGGTGATCGTATTGACCGAAGGCGACGGTCGGGTCTACATCGAATGGGATGACGCCGTCGTCGTCGAGGCCAAATCGAAGGACGTCGCGCTCGACCCGAACGGATACCTCGCACCCGCGGGCTTGCTTACCTCCAGCGGCAGCGGTGAGGCGGATTGATGGCTGTGCAGCCGAGGCAGACCGGCCGACCGGCTGATCACGACCTCGTTGGCACCAGGTCGAGTGACCCGTGTTCGTCTTGCGGGTGCGTCGGTTGCCGGAGTCGTGATTGGGACGACCACTTTCCTCGCCCAGGCGATGCTTGACGGCACGTGGCCACCGCTATCGAATTCCGCCGGTTTTGTGGGGCTTCTAGTCATTTCAGCGTTCTGAACCACTCACATTTGTTACCCGGACGTCAGTGATCGTGGCACCGTGTGGCCCCAGCGGAGGACTTTGAGCCCGACAAGTGCTGGGTGGATGCCTGGGTACCACCGCGGCAGTGTGGGTCGATTTGGTTCAAGTCGCTCGCCGTCGCCAGGTCGACCTGGCGTAGGTCCAGCGTGGCCAAATTGCTGCGACTGCGCCAGTACCAGGCTCGTTCATGCGGCGTCGTCCTGACTCCCCCGGCTTATCGTCGGCGCGGCGTCATTTCGGGTGGCTGCCCAAGTCTGCGCTCCGCGCCCACCGCAGGTCAGGAATCTTCCCTGTGGGCGCACCCTAGAAGTCGCACACGCCGAAGCGAATGGCGGGTTGGTGGACGCGACTCCCCGGCAATCCTCGGAGAATCTCCAACGAGGCAGTGTGAATACGACGCACATGATGGCGGGGCGGGGTCGCAGTCGATCGCCGCCACCAACGGCGTGGACCTCGGCGGCATCGCTCGGCGTCCCGATCCGAAGCGTCGAATCGGGCACGCTATCCCTAGGCGCGTGGGTTGGTTGCGGGGCTCGACTCCTGAAAGTCGACTTCGATGCGGAAATCGTCGGCGTCGAGGACGTCACTCGTCATCACCCTGTGCACCAGGGCGTCGATGAGTGCGTACGGCATGCCGGCTCGACCGAACCCACTGATCATGACGGTCGACCCATCGGTGGCGCCGCGGGCGGGCCGCCTCGTCGCTATTAGCGGAGATCTCGATCACGACCCCGGCAGCGGAGCCGCACCGTGCAGGGCGCGTTCCAGCAGGTTTCGGATACCGTGCGCGGTCACCGGGTGTGGGTTCGCGTACGGCGACGCCAGGCATAGTTCGGTCGCGCGGTCCACGTCATCGGGGCCTAAGCCCAGTTCCTTCAACGAGGTCGGTCCACCGGCAGCGCCGATCAGTTTCTGGAGACCGACGGCGGGGTCGGGCAGGTCAAGCGCGCTACTGAGAGTGGCGATGGCTGCGGGTGCGTCGGCGGCGTTGAACGCGATCGCGTGTGGCAGCACAACGGTGTGCGTGGGCGCGTGCGGGAGCGCGAACGTGCCGCCGAGAGTGTGGCAGATCTTGTGGTGCACGGACATGGTGGTGACGTCCAGGCACGAGCCGGCCAACCACGCCCCGTACAGTGCGGTGCTGAAGTCACCCCTGCCGCTCTGGACAACCTGCCTTAGGTACGAGCTGAGGGCGCGGGCGGCCTCGGCGGCCAACAGGTCGGTGACCGGGGTGCGGTCCGGCGCCCAGAGCGCTTCGACGGCGTGGGCGAGGGCGTTGACCGCGCTCGGGACGGCGAGGTCGGTCGGTAGTGACGCGAGCAGGTCAGGGTCGTACAAGACGGTCTTTGGCGCGACCACGGGGTCTTTGCCGGTCTGCTTGACGCCGTCGACGGTCAGCCCCCAGACGCGCGTCATCTCCGATCCGGACAGTGTCGTCGGAATGGCGAGGATCGGAATGCGGCGGTGCAACGCGACCGCTTTCGCCAGCCCTACGGCGGAACCTCCACCGACTGCGACGCACGCGTCGACCCCGAGCTCATCTGCGCGGACCCGTGCAGTGTCGGCCTGCTCGATCGGCACATGCATAACCGGCCTGGTTTCAGTCCCGACGACGCGGCCGGCGAGCAGATCGGCGACGGCGTTGGCGTGGCGCGGGCTGCCGATGAGCAGAACGCGCTTCGCGTTCAGCAGGTCGACCTCGTCGGCGACATCGGCGAGTGCTCCTGGGCGGAAGACGACGCGGACGGCGCGCTGCTGATGGACGAACGGGTCCATCAGGCGTGGCGCAGCCGTAGCTCGACGTCGGCGTGCCGGTACGGCGAGGGCATCTCCTCGCGCGCCGCCTGCGCAGGGTCATCGATGACGGCGAAATCGACGACGAGACTGTCCTTGACACCGAACACCGCGTCGGAGTCCAAGTAGGGCGAGCCGCCGACGAAGATGTGGGTGGTGACAGGCGCGTACCCGACGGCGCCGGCGATGAAGTGGATGTGCGCCGGGCGCCAGGGGTGGCGGGCGGTGGCGGTGAGCAATTGCCCAACTGGACCGTCGTCGGGGATCGGGTAGGGCGCCGGTAGGACGGTGCGGAATCGGAACGAACCGGTGGCGTCGCAGGTGAACAGCCCGCGCAGGTTGCCTTGCGGTACGTCGCCGGGGGCCTGGACGTCGTAGAAGCCGTGGCTGTCGGCCTGCCATACGTCCACGACCGCCCCGGGCAGCGGAACGCCATCGACGGTCATGACGCGCCCGGTGATCAGCGTCGGCTCTCCGCTCGGAACATCGGCGATGGACTCGCCAAGCTCGCGCGGGGGCGATTCGACCATGTGGAACGGCCCCAGGACGGTGGACTCGGTGGCGGCGCCGGCGGCGCGGTTGGTGATGGTGTCGACCAGCATCGACATGCCAAGAACGTCGGAGAGCAGCACGAACTCCTGCCGGACGTCGTCACACATCTGCCCGGTGCGGGTGAGGAAACTGATCGCGGTGTCCAGTTCGGGCAGGGCGAGGTCGACGTCTTTGGCGAAGGCGTGCAGGTGGCGAACGAGGCTGTCGAGGACCTGCCGCAGCCGGGGGTCGGGGGTGTCGGCGAAGCTGGCGGTGACGACCTCGGCCGAACGCTGCTCGCTGAACAGCTCGCGGCTAGCGGCCGACGTGGCGACGGTGGCTTTCTCAATGCTGGGCATGAATCTGGCGTCCTATTCGAAGGTGTGGTGACCCGCCGCTGCCGCGGCTGACCGCTTTGGCGCAGCCGCGACAGCGCAAGGAATCCGACCGGCTCCTGTCGAGTCTGTGGGTCAGAGGTCGATGCTGTCGAAGTGGACGACGGTGGGTTCCTCGATGAAGAACCCGCCGATCGCTCGCGCGAGCTGGCCGGCCTGCGGGGTGGTGGGGAACACCTCGAGATGATCCTCGATGCGGTCCCACCCGACACGCAGGAGGTAGGCACCGGGCCGGTCCACACTCGTCGATACTGCGACCTCCCGGCAGCCGGGCGCGGCTAGTAACGCGTCACGACCGGCCGGGACGGCCTTCTCGAATTCATTTGCGCGGTCGGGGTCGATGACGAGGTAGGCGTGCTCGTAGATCACGAGGCCAGCTCCTTTTCGATACGGTGTCGAGTCACAGATCCATGGTGAGTTCGTCGTCGCCGAGCAGGACCCGACCGTAAACCTCTTTGCCGACCTCGGGCGAGACGTAGGCGTGGCGGCCGGCGATCGAGGCGTCGCGCCAGATGCGGCTCATCGTGTTCGCGTCGGCGAACGAGCCGGCGCCATTGGCCGTCAGCAGGGCGTCGATGCCGTCCTTGGCCAGCTCGGCGACGATGCCGGTGTCGTTACGGATCCGGGCACGGACCTCCATCGTGGGAAGGTGGTGCTCGGCGGCGTTGACGTCGATGTCGAAACAGGCCTGGCGCATGAGCAGTTCGGCAAGGTGGAGCTTTGTGGCGGCATTGGCGACACCGAGTTGGTGCACGGGCGACTTACGGGCCTCGGAGTAGATCGTGTAGGCGACGGCTTTGCCCGGCAGGCTGTTGCGGGTGCGCTCGAGGGCGTGGCGGGCCAGTCTGAGCTGCGGCGCGACCAGGATGAGTGCCGCGACCGGGATGAACGCCATGTGCGAGTTCTGGTCGTCCTTGTACGGGGTCGCGTAGTTGGCCTCACGCATGTCGATGAACCGCTGCACCCGATGCTCGGGGACGAAGTGGTCCTCGACGACGATGGTGTCGCTGCCCGAGCCCTTCATTCCGGTGACGAACCAGGTGGGGTCGATCGTCCACGCTTGCTTCGGGATGAGTGCGAGCGCCCGCGGGTCCTCGCCCTCGGGGACGTCGGCCGCGATGCCGAGCGCGGCCCAGTCCGCAGCGAACGAGCCTGAGGAGTAAGGCCAACGGCCGCTGACGAGGTACCCGCCATCGACCCGCTCGTACTTGCTGCCGGGGGTGAAGATGCCCGAACACTTGGCGTTCGGGTTCTCCCCGAACACGTCCTGCTGGGCCTGCTCGGAGAACGTCGTGCCGAACCACGTGCATATGTTCAGCAGTGCGGCGGCCCAGGCGGTCGAGCCGTCGCCGCGGGCGATCTCGGCGATCGTCTCCACGGTGGTGGCCATGTTGGCGCCGTGGCCGCCCCAGCGCTTAGGGACGAACAGGTTGAACAGCTCGGCGTCTTCTATCGCCTTCATGACCTCGGGCACCACGCGACGCTCCTCGGAGGTCTGGGCGGCGTGCTCACGGATGAGCGGGATGAGTTCGGTCGCGCGAGCGACCAGAGCGGTATCCACGCCGGTACCCATGCCCTCGCGTTCTGACCGGTGAGCTGCTGCGGGACGTTGCGTCACTGTGTCGGTCACGACGACTCCTTCATGGTGGTGTGATGGCTGTCACGGATGTCTGGCGACGCTACGAGCGGTGTTCGCCGAAACCGAGACAGTTCGCGCATTGATCTGGACAGCGCGCGCATCGCTTTCCGGACCGGGCTTCGCGAGGCACACTGGCTTAGACCGTATGGAGTGACCGCTGGCTGATGGCGGTTGCTGGCCGGGGCCTCGCTCACGCACTGTCGTGGGTTACCGAGAGTGGTCCCACGCTCGGCCTATCCACATGTGTGAGGAGGCCCCGGTGTTTTGTGAGCG
>JBBQZQ010000061.1:0-24916 GCA_038207565.1 Mycobacteriales bacterium | reverse complement strand
CGTCGGGCGACAGGTCGACGCCCGTCGGATCTGGCCACTCACTCACGGCCGAGCCTCGCTTCGCTCGTTCGGACGGCCAAGCCCGATACCGATCATTCGCTCGCACGCGTCGCTCACGGCCGAGCCTCGCTTCGCTCGTTCACTTCGCCGCCACCGTCGCGCGCTCCGGCAGGACGACCTGCTTGATCTTCGCTGTCCGCAGCAACGGATTCAGCACATCGTTGAGACTCTCACCGACCAGGGTGACCCCGACAACGAGGAGGACAATCGCGATACCGGGGAAGGTACCTGTCCACCAGATGCCTGCGGCGGCATCGGACAGTGCCTTGTTCAGGTCGTAACCCCATTCCGCGCCTGACGACGGTTCGATGCCGAAACCGAGAAAGCCCAGCCCGGCGAGGGTCAGGATCGCGTCACCTGCATTGAGGGTCGCGATCACCGGAACGGTCTGCACGACATTTCCGAACACGTAGCGCGTCATGATCGCGAACGGCGAGGCACCCAGCGCTCGCGCGGCCTCGACATACGGTTCCTCCCGCGTGGCAACGGTCGCATTGCGCACTACCCGGAAGTACTGCGGCACGTAGACGACAGTGATCGCGATTGCCGCCGAGGCGATACCGGCATTCCTGCTGCTCGACCCGTTGGACAGCGAAATGGAGATGATGATCGCGAGCAACAGCGACGGGAAGGCGAACAACGCGTCGGCGACCAGCACCAGGATGCGGTCCAGGACACCCCCGAAGTAACCGGAGATCAGTCCGAGCGGAACGCCGACGACGATGGAGATGATCACCGCCAACACGATGACCTCGAGCGCTGTCTGCGCGCCGTAGATGACCCGCGAGAGCACGTCCTCACCGCCGACTGTGGTGCCGAACCAGTGCGCCGACGACGGCGTCTGCAGCGGCACGAAACGCTTGCCGCCGGAGGCGTTGTCGTTGAATCCGTACGGCGAGAGCAGGGGTGCGAGGACAGCGAGCACGACGAAGAACGCCACGATGAGGATCCCTGCCAGCAGCATTCCGCGTTGGAATCCGGACGTCGCACGGACGGCCGCGACCCCAGGGATTCTGCTGCGGCGTGCCGGCAAGTCGCTTTGGCTGGCGTCGATCTCGGTGAGAACAGACATCAGTACCTCACCCGGGGATCGATGACGGCGGCGATAACGTCGATGATGAAGCTGATCAGCGCGACGATGACGGCAGTGGCGGTGACGATGCCCTGCACCGCGATGAAGTCGACGGCGATCAGGTAGTGCGCCAAGGTGTACCCGATCCCCTGCCACTCGAACGTCTCTTCGGTGAGGACAGCACCTGCGAGCAGCGACGCGATCTGCAGGCCCATCACGGTGACAACGGGGATCAGCGCGTTGCGGAACGCGTGTTTGCGCACGACCTTGCGCTCCGGGACTCCGCGCGCGCGGGCCGCTTCCACATAGTCGGCCCGCAGGGTCTGCAGCAGGTTCACGCGCACCAGGCGCAGGAAGACGCCACCGGTCAACAGTCCGAGCGCGACGGCGGGCAGGACGGTGTGCTTGAGCACGTCAACGACGTAGCTGTTGTCGCCGTAGAGGATCGCGTTGACCAGGTAGATGTGAGTGTCCGGCGAGACGTCCTGCGTCAGCGCGACCTCGACGTCGGGACTGGCGCGTCCCGAGGCGGGCAACCAGTTCAGCGTTGCCGAGAACAGCAGTTTCAGCAGCAGTCCCAGGAAGAAGACCGGCATCGCGTAGGCGAGCACCGCGAACAACCGAAGGCCGACATCGGGCAGCCGATCGCGGTGGCGTGCCGCGACGCGGCCCAGGGGGATGCCCAGGACAAGGGCGACGACGAGCGCCCAGAAGGTGAGCTCGAGGGTCGCCGCACCTTTCACGTAGATGAGGTGGTTGATGCTCTGGTTGTCGGTCAACGTCTTGCCGAAGTCGAACCGTGCCACGCCGGTGAGGTAGTCCCAGTACTGGGAGAGCAGGGGTCGGTCCAGTCCCGCCTGATGCCTGCGGTTGGCCAGATCCGCCGGCGAGACCTTCCCGCCGAATGCGGCTTCGATCGGATCGCCGACGACGCGCATCACGAAGAAGACCAGCGTCACCAGCACCCAGATCATCGGGATCACCAGCAGCAATCGGGTGATCAGGTAGGTGCGCAGCGACCCGGACGAAGCGGTGGCGGTGGACGTCATCTCAAAGCGACCTCGCTGACGGCGCGGACGGACCCGGCAGGAGCAAACCTAGCCACAACCCAGAGCGCCGAGTACACGCACCGCGAACGGTGGGTGTACCCGGCGATCCGGGCGCTGGTCAGCTCTTGCTGAACAACCAGAACCGGAACTGGTACGTCGGGTCCAACGTGTCCTGGACGCCGCTGATGCCGGTACCGGTGACGGCGACCTGCTTGCCCTGCAGCAGCGGCAGGTAGGGCAACTGACCGGTCGCCAAGGTCTTCTGGATCTTTGCGAACGCCGTGGTACGCGCCGCGCCGGTCTTGGTCTCCTCGGTCGCGAGCAGTGGCGCAACCTTGTCCTTGTCGCACGGCCGGTTGGTCTTCTTCACGTCGCAGTAGTGCGCGCCGACGAAGTTGTTCTCCACGAGGAACGGGCTGAGGTAGTTGTCACCGTCCACGAAGTCCGGGAACCAGCCCAGCTGGTAGATCGGGTAGGTGTCCTTAACGCGCTCGGGCGAGTAGGTCGTGTACGCCGCCGAGCCGAGCGTGACCTTGAACAGGCCGCTCGCTTCGAGCTGCCGCTTGATCTCGTTGTATTCCTGGTCCGAGGTCGGCCCGTAGTGGTCGGTCGTGTACTCGATGTTGAGCGAGAGCGGGGTGGAGACGCCCGCGCTCTGCAGCGCCGCCTTGGCCTTGGCCTTGTCCGGGGCCGTGCCGAATTCGTCCTTGAACGGCTGGGTCGCGTCCGCGACGCCCTGCGGGATCATGGAGTACAGCGGCTGGTACGTCCCCTGGTACACGTCCTGGGCGAGCGCGTCGCGGTCGACGGAGTACGCGACGGCGCGCCGGATGGCGAGCTTCTGCGCGTCGGTGCTGCCCGGCATCGTCTTGAGGTTGAACACGAGGTAGCGGATCTCGCCGCCGGCCCCGGTGAGCACCTTGACCGAGCTGGTCTTCTTCAGACTCGCGACGTCGGTCGGGGTGAGGCTGCGCCAGGCGATGTCGATGGCGCCACTCTGCACGTCGAGCTTCATGTTCGTCGACTTGGTGTAGTACTTCAGCGTGATGCTGTCGGTCTTCGGCTTGTTGGCACCCGTGTAATTCGGGTTGGCCTGCAGTGAGACGAGCTGGTTCTTGCTGTAGCTCTTGACCGCATAGGGGCCGGACCCGACCACCTTGCTGTCGTCGAGCAACTTGCTCGGCGAGAACACCTTGCTGTCGACGATCGGGCCGGCCGAGGTGCCCAGGATGAACGGCCAGGTCTGGTCGTTCGGGTTCTTCAGGGTGAAGACGACGGTCTTCGCGTCCTTGGCCGCGACGGACTTCATGTTCGCCAGCAGCGAGGCGGGACCGTTCGGATTGTTGATCTTGATGATGCGCTGGTAGGAGAAGACGACGTCCTTGGCACTCATGACGTCGCCGTTGGCGAATTTCTGGTTGTCCTTCAGGGTGCAGGTGTACGTGGTCGGGGTGGCGAAGCTGCAGCTCTGTGCCGCGTCGGGCTCGGGCTTCTTGCCGCCCTGCGGAACAATCATCAGGAACTGGTAGATGTTGTCCTCGAGCAACAGCGAGCCGTTGTCGTAGGAACCCGCCGGGTCGAGCGCGATGACCTGATCAGTGGTGCCGATCGTGATCGGCTTGCTCGTCTGGGCCGGCGGCCCCGAGCTGCCGGTCCCGGTGCCCGAGGCAGTGCTGTTGCTCTTCTTTTTTCCGGCGCCGCAGGCGTTCAGCGAGACCGCGAGCAAAGCAGCGATCCCGACTGTCAATCCCTTGGTTCGCATCGATGTCACCGAAGTGTCGTCCTCTCTGACGTGCCGCACGTCGGCCGGGCCGGGGCGCGCACAGCGTCCCGGCAACTACCGGCCGAGCCTGGTGAGGGGACCGAGACTAACCCATCGTCCGGAGCAGTTCCCACGAGTTGAGAATGCGATTGGGTATCGGATTGATCTCGTCGGCCGCCCCGGACGGGCTAGTTCGTCCTACGCTGGAGCCGTGACTGACCGGCTGCCCATCAAGATGTTGCACGACCGCGTGCTCGTACGGGAACCCCGGGACGAGGGTGAGCGACGTTCATCGGGTGGCATCCTGATCCCCGCGACCGCCAATGTCGCGAAGCGCCTGATGTGGGCGGAGGTGCTGGCCGTGGGCAACCACGTCCGGGCCGTGCAGACCGGCGATCGCGTCATGTTCAGCCCGGATGACCACCACGAGGTCGAGATCGCGGGCGACGAATACCTGCTACTGCGCGAGCGCGATCTGCACGCCATCGCCTCGGAGCGCAACGACGAGAACACCGGGCTCTACCTCTAACGCGCCTACCCCGCGCGGCGCGCCAGCAGCGCCGAGCGCAACTTGCCCGACTCACGCTGCTTGTCCAGCGCCGCCGACACCGACTGTGCCTCCTCGGGCGACAGCTCGTGCTCGCCCTTGCCGCCGCTGACGCCCTTGGCATACACGCGGGTTCCCGTCTGCCCGCTGATCGCGCTGATCGTGACCCCGTCGCCGCGCTCGTCCAGCAGGGCGAGGGAGAACGACGTCCGTCCCGACATCTCGGCGAAGGCGTCGTAGCGCACCAGGGCGACATTGCGCAGGGCGGTGACCGTCTCGTCGTCGCGCTCGCGGTCGGCCGCCACGCTCTCTTCCCTGGTTCGCTCGACGTAGGCGCGCAGCGCCTTGAGCTCATCGGCCACGGTGGCGCTCAGCTGCGCGTGCCGGGTGGTCACCTCGACCAACGACTCGCGATCTGCGGAACCGCGCGGCCCGCGAGCGAGCACAGCGGTGGCACGGCGCAGCTTGGCCAGCGTGCGCAAAGCAATATAGGACGATACGAGCGCGACATAAGCCATGAGCAGGGCGAATACCGCCACGTAGGTCGACACGGCATCAGGCTAGGGCGCCTGGGACCGGCCGCCGGGTAGACACGACGCGCGCCCGCAGCCGCTGGAGGATCACGCGGTAGCGCCGGGCCGACGATTCCGGCGTCGTCCCTCGGTTCACGGCGGACGAAACCCATCAAGTTCTAAGGTGCACAGGTTGTAAGATTGAAGATCGTTTCTGCTTGACAATTTGCGCACACTGTCCGGAAGATCGTCACGCTATCGCACATTGCAGACAGCGGACGCATGCTGCTCTGTATGACGACCATCGACCTCACTCCCGAGGAGCGCGAGGCTGCCCTCACCGTCGACCGGCTCAAGCAGCTCGTCGGCCTTGTCGACTACGACCAGAGCACCGATCCGTTCCCCGTCACGGCCATGGACGCCATCGTTTTCGTCTCCGGCAATGCCACGCAGAGCGCGCACTTCTACCAGCATGCATTCGGCATGACGCTGGTCGGCTACACCGGCCCCGAGACCGGCAACCGCGATCACAAGGGCTTCGTGCTACGCGCCGGCTCCGCCCGCTTCGTCATTCTCGGCGCCGTCGACCCGGCCAGTCGCTATGTCGAGCACCACCGGACGCACGGCGACGGGGTGGTCGACCTTGCGCTCGAGGTGCCCGACGTCGATCGCTGTGTCGCGCATGCCCGCACCCAGGGCGCGACGGTCCTCGACGAGCCACACGACGTGTCCGACGAGCACGGCACCGTCCGCTTGGCCGCGATCGCTGCCTACGGCCAGACCCGCCACACCCTCGTCGACCGCTCGCGCTACACCGGCATCTATCTCCCCGGCTATGTCTGGAAGACCTCGCCGATGGACGCGCCGGACAAGCGACTGTTCCAAGCCGTCGACCACTGCGTCGGCAATGTCGAGATCGGCCGGATGGACGAGTGGGTTGACTTCTACAACCGCGTCATGGGGTTCGTGAACATGGCGGAGTTCGTCGGCGATGACATCGCCACCGACTACTCCGCGCTGATGTCGAAGGTCGTGGCCAACGGCAACCACCGCGTCAAGTTCCCGCTGAACGAGCCCGCGGTAGGCAAGAAGAAGTCGCAGATCGACGAATATCTCGAGTTCTACGCGGGGCCGGGTTGCCAGCACATCGCGCTGGCCACCAACGACATCCTGGGCACCGCCGACGAGATGCGCGCTCGTGGGGTGGAATTCCTCGACACCCCCGACTCGTACTACGACGACCCGGAGTTGCGCGAGCGCATCGGGCACGTCCGGGTGCCGATCGAGGAGCTCAAGGCGCGCAAGATCCTGGTAGACCGTGACGAGGACGGCTACCTGCTGCAGATCTTCACCAAGCCGGTGGGTGATCGTCCGACGGTGTTCTTCGAACTCATCGAGCGCCACGGCTCCCTGGGCTTCGGCAAAGGCAACTTCCGGGCCCTCTTCGAGGCCATCGAGCGCGAGCAGGACCTGCGCGGCAACCTCTGACTGCGCTGCGCACCAGCGCCGAAGCACCACCGGCGCCCGAACTCCTAACGGCAGAGAGTGGCAAGGTTGACGACGTGACCGAGCCTGCCCCCTCGAGCTTCGCCGACCTCGAACTACGTCCCGAACTGCAGCGCACCCTCGACCACCTCGGCTACGAAGAACCCACCCCCATCCAGCGCGAGGCGATCCCGCCCCTGCTTTTTGGTCGCGACGTCGTCGGCCAGGCGGCCACCGGCACCGGCAAGACCGCCGCATTCGCGCTGCCGCTGTTGCAACGGCTGAGCGAGGGCGGACGCGCACCCCAGGCACTCGTCCTGGTACCCACCCGTGAACTCGCGATCCAGGTCGCCGAGGCCGTGCACCGCTACGGCAAGGAGCTCGGCGCGCGCGTCCTCGCGATCTACGGCGGCCAGCCCATCGTGCGCCAGATCCGCACCCTGGAGGCCGGCGTCGACGTCGTCGTGGCCACACCGGGGCGCGCGATCGACCACTTGACCCGAAAGACCTTGGACGTCTCGTCCCTGCAGGTCGTGGTGCTCGACGAGGCCGACGAGATGCTTGACATGGGCTTCGCCGAGGACATCGAGGCGATCCTGCAGGCCGTGCCCGCGGATCGGCAGACCGTGCTGTTCTCAGCGACCCTGCCGGCCCGGATCAACGGTTTGGTCAAGCGCTACCTGCGCGACCCGGTCAAGGTGAAGATCCATCGCGAGAAGGGGTCGGACGCGGCGTCGCGCGTGCGCCAGGTCGCCTACCTTGTGCCGCGCGCCCACAAGCCGTCTGCGCTCGGACGGTTGCTCGACATCGAGTCACCGACGGCGACCGTCGTGTTCTGCCGCACGCGTGAGGAGGTCGACGCGCTCGGCGAGACGCTCACCGCCCGCGGATACCGCGCCGAGGCGTTGCACGGCGGCATGACGCAGGACCAGCGCGATCGGGTCATGCAGCGGATACGCAACGGGACCTCGGAGCTGCTCGTCGCCACCGACGTCGCGGCGCGCGGGCTCGACATCGACCACCTCACTCATGTCGTCAACTACGACCTGCCGTCGGCGCCGGACTCCTACGTCCACCGCGTCGGACGGGTCGGCCGGGCGGGGCGCGCCGGCACCGCGATCACGCTGGTCGAGCCCCGCCAGCACCGCCTGCTCAAGACCATCGAGAAAGCCACCCGGCAGACCATTTCGGTCGAGACGCTGCCCACCGTCGCCGACCTGCGTGCCCGCCGCCTCGAGCTCACCCGCTCCGCTCTGCACGAGACGTTGCAGGAGGACGACTTCGAGCGCTACCGCGTGGTCGTCGACACGTTGACCGACGAGTTCGACCTGATGCAGGTCGCCCTGGCCGCGGTGAAACTGGCCCACGAGGCCGATCAGAGCGACCTGGACGAGGACATCCCGGTCGTGCGCACGCCCGCGCCCGAGCGGGGGTCCGCCCCGCCCGGCCGGTCCGCGCGATCGGGTTCCCCCTCCGGGGCGCCCACGTCGTCGCCGGCTAAGAAGCGGCGACTCACCGACGACGGTTCGACCACGAGGATTTTCGTTAGCCTCGGCCACGCTGCAAAGATTCGCCCGCAGGATCTCGTCGGCGCGATCGCCAACGAGTCAAGCTTGTCGGGTCGCCAGATCGGCGCCATCGAGATCACGCACAATTTCTCGACGGTGGAGATCCCGCAGTCCGCCGAGGACGAGGTCATCGCAGCGTTGCAGGCCACCTTGATCAAGGGACGCAAGGCCCGCGTGGAGCACTATCGCCCGCGCGCAGAAGGAGGATCGTGATGACGCTTCGACTACGGCCGGTGCTCTCGTCCCTGCCGGCCTACGTTCCCGGTCGGACGGTCGCCGGCGCGATCAAGCTCGCCAGCAACGAGACCCCGCACCCGCCCTTGCCCTACGTGATCGACCAGATCGCCATCGCTGCCGAGGCGGCGAACCGGTACCCGGACAACGGCTCGGTCGAGCTCACCGCCGCCCTCGCCGCGCGGCACGGCGTGCAGCCGGCCCAGGTCGCTGTCGGCTGCGGCTCGGTGTCGTTGTGCACCCAGCTGGTCCAGGCGGTCGCCGACGCCGACGACGAGGTCATGTACGCCTGGCGCTCCTTCGAGGCCTATCCGATCATTGCAGCGGTGAGTGGCGCTGCGTCGCTGCGGGTGCCGCTGCACGACTACGTCCACGACCTCGACGCGATGGCCGAGCGGGTCACCGGCAAGACCCGCGTGGTCTTCGTCTGCAACCCGAACAACCCGACCGGCACGGTGGTCGGCCGAGAGGAGCTGGTTGCCTTCCTGCGCCGGGTTCCCGAGGACGTCGTCGTCGCGCTGGACGAGGCCTACCGCGAGTACGTGAGCGACCCGGCCGTGCCCGACGGGCTCACGCTGCTGGACGAGCACCCCAATCTGGTCGTGCTTCGGACCTTCTCCAAGGCCTACGGCCTGGCCGGACTGCGGGTCGGCTACGCGATCGCGGCCGACCCGGCGCTCAGCACCGCGCTGCGCCAGACCCAGGTCCCGTTCGCCGTCACCACCGTGGCCCAGACCGCGGCCCTGGCCAGCCTGCAGCCCGAAGCCGAGGCGCAGCTGATGCGCCGCGTCACCGAGGTGGTGCAGGAGCGCGACCGAGTGCGTAACGCGCTGCTGCAGGTGGGCTACGACGTGCCGCCCACGCAGGCGAATTTCGTCTGGCTGCCGCTCGGCCAGGCGAGCGCTGCCTGGGGTGCCGGTTGCGAGCAGCGCGGGGTCATCGTGCGCGCCTTCGCCGGTCACGGCGCACGGGTGACGGTGAGCACGCCGGAGGAGAACGACAGCTTCCTGGCCGCCGCGCTCGATCTCGCTGCGGGTTAGTCAGACGAGCGGGTAACCCGCCTCGGCGACGGCGTCACGTACGTCCGCCGCCGCAACGTCCGCGCCCCGGACCGTGAGCCGGCCACTGTCGAGGTCGACGATGACCTCTGCGACACCATCGACGGCCTGCACCTCTCGCGTCACCGCTTCGACGCAGTGCGCGCACGTCATTCCCGCGACCTGGTAAGTCTGTTCAGCCATGCGGTCAACTATACCCGGGGTAGGTATCTGGCATGCTCGCACCCGCCGCTCGTTCGGCCCCGTGACCGTCAGGCGCTGGTCGGGGCGGGGGGACCCTTGCCGTCCTGGGCGGCGTCGCGGACGGCGGCGGCAACCGCGGTGGGGACGGCCGGGTCGAACATCGACGGGACGATGTAGGCGGCATTGAGTTGCTCGTCGGACACGCAGCGGGCCAGCGCGTCCGCGGCACCCAGGAGCATCGCGACGGTCACCTCGCGAGCACGCGCATCGAGCAGGCCGCGGAACACGCCGGGGAAGGCCAGCACGTTGTTGATCTGGTTCGGGTAGTCGCTGCGTCCGGTCGCGAGCACGGCCGCGAACTGCTGGGCCTGGTCGACGTCCACCTCAGGGTCCGGATTGGCCAGCGCGAACACGATCGGCAACGGCGCCATGTCCGCTAGCCACGCGGCATCGAGCACACCGGGCGCCGACACCCCGACGAACACGTCCGCCCCCCGCAGCGCATCGTGCAGGTCGCCGGTGACGCCCTCGGGGTTCGTCCGGGCCGCGAGGTCCTTCTTCGCCGCAGACAAGGACGGATCGGACGGGGACAGGATGCCCTCCCGGTCCCAGACCAGGACGTGCGCCGCGCCCGCGGCGAGCAGCAGGGTGACGATCGCCGTGCCCGCGGCGCCACCTCCGGACACCACGATCCGCACCGATGACAGCGACTTCGACACGCAGCGCAGCGCGTTCTTCAGTGCGGCCAGGACGACGATCGCGGTGCCGTGCTGGTCGTCGTGAAACACCGGGATGTCGAGTTCGGCCCGCAGCCGTCGCTCGATCTCGAAGCAGCGTGGAGCCGAGATGTCCTCGAGGTTGATGCCGCCGAAACCGGGCGAGATGCCGCGCACGATCCGCACGATCTCGTCGGTGTCCTGGGTGTCCAGGCAGATCGGCCAGGCGTCGATGTCGGCGAACCGCTTGAACAGGGCGGCTTTGCCCTCCATCACCGGCAGTGCGGCGCCGGGGCCGATATTGCCCAGTCCGAGTACAGCGGAGCCGTCGGTCACCACGGCAACCGCGTTGCCCTTGACCGTCAGCTTGGCGACGTCCTCGGGATGCGCGGCCAGCGCGAGCGATACGCGTCCTACCCCAGGCGTGTAGGCCATCGACAGGTCGTCACGGTTGCGCAGCGGCACCTTGGACTCGACCTTGATCTTGCCGCCGAGGTGCAGCAGGAACGTCCGGTCCGACACCCGGTGCACTGTGACACCCTCGACGGCACGCAACGCCGATACAAGCTCGGCCGCATGGTCGCCGTTGGCCGCCGAGCAGCTGACGTCGATGGTGATCCGGTCGGCACGAGACTCGCTCACGTCGATCGCGGTCACCAGCCCGCCCGCCGCGCCGACCGCGGTCGCGAGGGCGCCGACGACCTGCGCCGAGGGTGCCGCATAGATTCGTACGGTGATGCCGTAGGACGCGCTGGTCGGCAGTGGCCTTGGCCGGGCCGAGTCCGGAATACTCACTGCTCTATCTTGGCCCGTCGGGATGGACGACCACACCCCGGATGCCGCAGGGTGGGGTCGGTGAGAACCGCCTGCGAACGGCGCTCGCAGGAAAGCTTGACAGCGGGCTCTGCCGGCCCACCGAAACGACGCGAGGTGGGCGATGGGTGAAGACGTCGAGCGGACGTCGTTCAGCGGCACGGACAGACAGCGCTACCGCGCCAAGGTGCGGCGCTGCCTCGACGTGTTCTCGCGCATGCTCAGCGAGGCCAAGTTCGAATTCGATCGGCCCATGACCGGCCTGGAGATCGAGCTCAACCTCGTCGACGCCGCCCAGGACCCTGCGATGCGCAACGCGGATGTGCTCAACGCGATCGCAAACGATCAGTTTCAGACCGAGCTAGGGCAGTTCAACATCGAGATCAACCTGCCGCCGCGTGTCCTGGGCGATCGCAATGTCGCCGATCTCGAGGACGAGATTCGGACCAGCCTCAACGACGCAGAGGAACGCTCGAGCAAGCTGGGCGCCCACATGGTGATGATCGGGACACTGCCAACCCTGCGCCCTGAACACCTCACCCACGACGCGCTCAGTGCGAATCCGCGCTACGCCCTGCTCAACGAGCAGATCTTCCAGGCGCGCGGTGAGGATCTGCCGATCCGCATCGACGGCGTCGAGAAGCTCTCGACCTACGCCGACACCATCGCGCCTGAAGCAGCCTGCACGAGCGTGCAGTTCCACCTGCAGGTCAGTCCGCAGCAGTACCCGGCAGCGTGGAACGCGGCGCAGGCCATTGCCGGCGTGCAGGTCGCGCTGGGAGCGAACTCGCCGTTCCTGTTCGGCAAGGAACTCTGGCGCGAGACGCGCATCGCCTTGTTTGAGCAGGCGACCGACACCCGCTCGGAGGAGCTCAAGGCCCAGGGAGTGCGTCCGCGGGTGTGGTTCGGCGAGCGCTGGATCACCTCGATCTTTGACCAGTTCGAGGAGAACGTGCGCTACTTCCCCGCGCTGCTGCCGATCACCGACGACGAGGATCCGCTCGAGGTGCTCGATCGCGGTGACACCCCGTCGCTCGCCGAGCTGCGCATGCACAACGGCACGATCTATCGCTGGAACCGGCCGGTCTACGACGTCTTCCGCGGCAAGCCGCACATCCGGGTCGAGAACCGGGTGCTACCCGCCGGGCCGTCGGTCGTCGACACCCTGGCCAACGGCGCGTTCTACTACGGCCTGGTGCGGACACTGTCCAGCGAGGACCGCCCGATCTGGACGAGGATGTCCTTCGCTGCCGCGCAGGACAATTTCACCAACGGTGCGAGAGACGGCATCGACGCGGTGCTCTACTGGCCCGGTGAGGGCGAGGTTCCGGCCACCGAGCTCGTCCTGCGCCGGCTACTGCCGATGGCGTATGCGGGTCTCGAGAGCTGGGGCGTCGACTCGGGCGTACGTGACCGGTTGCTCGGCATCATCGAGGCGCGCTGCAAGTTGCACACGAACGGCGCCGAATGGCAGGCCCGCACCTTCCACGAGATCGACGCCGACCAGCGCCCCCTGGACCGGCACGATGCACTGCGCGAGATGCTGCGCCGCTACATCGAGCACATGCACACCAACGAGCCCGTGCACACCTGGTCGTAACGGGTGGGCTGGACATGGCCGGTGGCCCGGCACCACGCTGTTAGCGCAGTGCCGGGCCACCGGTCTTCACCTGGTCCGGCGGTGCCGACCTACTGGACAAGAACCAGCTGCTCACCCGACTTCGCCGCGGCGTGCGTGCCCGAGCCGTCGTACACCCAGCTGTAGGCAAAGCTGCGCTTGGGCGCGATCGAGGCGAAGGCCTTGCCGACGCTGTTGGTCGTGAACGTCCCGACCGGGTACTGCACGGCCCCGTTCGGGTAGTAGCGCCGCTGCAGCCTGACGGTTGCTCCCGAGATGGGCTCGCCCGTCAGCGCGTCAGTCAGGGTGGACCCGATCTTCGCCGTGTCGCCGGGGTGCAGGTTGCGCGTGACCCCCTCGACGAGCGAGGACTTGGCGAACGGCTGCAGCGTGACCACCTGAGCCCGCGTGCCACTGGTGTTGTGCAGATGGAACACGAGCGCCTTGGTGTTCGCCCGCTTCACAAGCGCCGGGATGACCTCACCCGCCCGGTCGTCGTACAGCGGGACCGAGCCCGCAGGGACGCTCAGGTCGACGGCGGGCCGCACGGCGTCGGTGGTGATCGGATCGGTGATGTCCTGCACGAGGTTCGGGTTGCTGGTGTACGCCGACAGCTCGTAAGCCTGATACGTGACCGGGAACGAGGTGGTCGCGTCCGTGACTCCGATCGCGCCGAGGGCCACCGGCATGATCAGCGTGTTGCTGTCGAACACATTGGTGTCGACGTCGCCGAACTCGAAGTTGATCGGTTCGAGGTCGATGACGGCGCCCTGCTCGAAGCTGTAAAGCGCGGCCACCAACACGTCCGAACCCGGCACCGGTTCCGCGAAGACCTCGAAGTCGACGTTTCCGTCACCGTTGGTGTCGAAGTCCACGACCGGGATGGAGGTGAAAATCTGCCCGATGTTGGCGTTGTTGCCCCAGGTCGAGATGCCAAAGTACAGGAACCCGTTCGCCAGGCTGGCAGTTCCGTCCGTGGCCTGACCGGGGAAGCTCCCGGTACCGACGTACTGCAGATCGGCACCTTCGGCGCTCCTGTTCTGGGTGCAGTTCGTACCCAGCAGCGCGGGGCATTTCGGCAACCTCGTGCTCACCGCCCCGAGATCCATCGCCGAGGCGAGCGAAGACCAACCGGTCGGCCCGCTGCCCTGGCTGAAGCCCGAACCGCTCAGCTTGATGCCGGTGACTCCGTCGGCCGAACCGGCGGACGCCTGCATGAGAGACACCGGCTTGGCAGCACCGTAAACGGGCACCCGCAGCGCCGGCGCGGCGAACTGGGTCACCAATACGTGACCGGACGCGTCCGACACGTACTGCCGAGGCACGCCGAGCTGGTCGGTCTCCATGGTCGGGTCGATGGTGTGCCGCAGTGCCTGAGGCGTGATCCTCATGGTGACGAACGCGGTGGCACGTGCGCCGGCGGCAACCGTGATCAACGCTGGGGACACCGAGTACGAGACGCCGGGCTGGGTGATGATCGGCTCGTAGGCCAACGTCAGCCTCACTGCCGAGGTGCCCGTGTTCTCGAGCGTCATCGCCTTTCTGCGGGTGACCGTCGCCGAGGTGACCGGCGCCTCCACGACGCCGAAGGACTCGCTGACTGCGCCGGCCGTGTTCGAGTCGTAGGCGAGCACCTTGGTGCTCACCGCGCCGAGCGCGTCCACCCGCCCGGCACCCACGCGGGCCGGTCCGTACTTGTGACCGGTCCTGCTCGGACCCGTGTACAGGTCGTGGTTCGCCGTGTTCATGATCGCGGCCTTGATCTGCTCCGTCGACCAGCCCGGGTGAACCGACTTGACGAGGGCGGCGATGCCCGCGGTGTGCGGGGTGGCCATCGAGGTTCCGGAGATGACCAGGACGTCGTTGCCGGTGCCCATACCGGCGGAGGCGATGGTGTCACCGGGTGCTGCGACATCGGGCTTGACGACGCCGATCGAGCCGTGTGGGCCGCGCGAGGTGAACGACGAGATCGTGTCCGTGATCGAGGGCGTCCTGGACTTGATCGTGTTGCGCAACTCGCCCTTGAAGCTGACATTCAGCGTGCCGGCCTGCGCTGCGGGACGCAGCCGGTCGGTCTGTGTCTTGGGCAGCTGGAAGGTCGGGATGCGCGTGTCGCCAAAGATGCCGCCGCCGAACACGTTCAGGGTCGAGGTGAAGATCGTGCCGACCGCGCCGGCCGCCACCGCATTGGCGGTGCGAGTCACCGAGCCGCACCGCCGGGTGGCGTCGTTGTCGTCCCACTCGAGCCACACGGTCTTGCCTGCGACGGCCGCCCGGGCTGCGGCGTCGAACGGGTCGCACCCGTCGTTGTTGTTGACACTGGGATCGCCGTTGTCACCCGGAATGGTGACAACGGGGGAGTTCAGCACGTCGCCGGAGGCAGCGTAGTCGTAGAAGACCGAGTTCTGGCCGTCGACGATTCCGGCGACCGAGGGCGGCGCGTTGACCTGCAGGCCGTCGCGCAGCTGATACTCGTCGACCGTGCTCGCCACGGCGATCGAGCGCACCGCGTTGCCCGGCGTACCGCCGGCGTCGGTGAGGTCGCCGGCGTTGCCCATCGCGATGACCGGGACGACGCCCTGCGCGGCCAGCGCGTCGACGACCGCGTTCTCCGGATCGTCCGCCGCGCCGAAGTCGGAGCCGAGGGAGAGGTTGACGATGTCGAGCTTGTCGCTGAAGTCGCCGTCACCGTTCGGGTCGAGCGAGCGGTCCAGCGCCTCGATGACGACGTCGGTGCTGCCGTCGCAGCCGAAGACGCGCAGCGGGTAGAGGCGCGACTGCGGCGCCATTCCGGGACCGATCTTCAGGTTGTAGAGGCGGGTGCTGGTCAGGGTGCTGTAGTCGCCGGTGAACGTCGCACCGCTCGCCGCGACGCCGTAACCGGACGCGGTGCCGGCAACGTGCGTGCCGTGCTCGTTGCAGTCCAGCGGGTTGGGGTCGGGGTGCGGTACCGGCTGGTAGTCCGGTGACGCGGGATCGGCGTTGTAGCTGTCGCCGACGAAGTCGATGCCGCCGACGATCTTGGCTTTGGCCCGCACGGGCAGCTGGTTGTACCAGGCCGGGCTGGTGTCGTTGGCGAGCGCGCGCTGATAGGCGGCCCGGGTGCCGACGCCGCCGAAGTCGGCGTGGGTGTAGTCCAGGCCGGTATCGATGATGCCGACCTTGACGCCCCTGCCGAAGTTGTGCGTGCTCTGCCAGGTGTCAAGGACCCTCGTCAGCTGTGCCGCGCTGGCGTTGCTGAGCTTCTTGGGGACGATCTGGCTGATCTTGACGACATCGGGACGGGCGGCGAGGACCTCGAGTGCCTTCGCATTCGCGCGCAGCGCGATGCCGGGGACGGCGTTACTCACCACGTAGAGTTTCGTGATCTTTGCGTCCTTGACCCGCGCAGCCTGCATGACGCTGTCGGCCGTACCCGCCACGCTTGCACGACGGGCCAGGGCGGCTGATTTCGCGGCGGTAGACTGGTCGGACTTCGAGCCGGTAGCGCGGCGAGCGGCACCGGAGGCCGTCGCGGCGGCGCCGCTCCCGCGGAACCGGACGAATACGGTCTGTTGACCGTGCGCGTGCTCCAGGCCCTTCATCTTGCCGAGCGCCAAGCGCCTGTAGGCCGGCGACTGCGCGCCCATGCGGTTGTGCAGCGCGGTGGCGCGGTGATTGCCGGACGAGGACGCAGGGGCGGGGGTGGGTGCGGCGCCGGCCGGTACGGATGCGCCGGCAGCGACCACCGAACCGAGCAGGGAGGCCGCGGCGGTGACCGTGAGCGCCCTTCTGCCCAGGCGGGACTTTCGTGGCATGTGTTGCCTTCCTGAATTGGGTGTCAGCCGAACGCGATTTCTTCGCATTTGTGGCATGTGACTGCGGGGTGGGGATTGCACGGAAAACGCCAGTGACCGGGACGCTAACAAGTACCTGATCAAATGCCTAGTGTTCCTCCCGACTTCTTGAGTCGGTGTGCATCCCCGGCGCGCGGCGTCCGCGCCGCCCTGCGCACAGCGCTCCGTGGTGCAAGGATGGAGGTCGCTGTCCGCCGGACATCGGCCCAGCGCGAGCAGAGACAGTCACAACGGAGTGGCGACGAGGTGTCCAGCAAGGTTTCGAGCAACGTGTCCAGCGTTTCGAGCAACGTGTCCAGCAACGTGTCCGGCAATGAGCCGAGCGACGTGCCTGGCACTGCGTCCGGCGCGGTGGTCAGCACCGTTCTCGTGGAAGCGGACGTCTTCGAGCGGCGTTATCTGGCGCATGCCGCCACGCAGCTGGCTGGTCGGGACGAGGACGAGCTCACCGACCTCGCCAGGGACGCGCTGGCCTTCGGCATGGTGCGGCAACCGGATCAGATCTTGCTCCGGGTGCTCGATTCCGATGGCGGGTCGACCTCGGTCGACATCGTGACTAAGGACGTGCGCTACCTCGTCGATTCCCTGCGCGCCGAGCTAGCGCGGCAAGGACTGCGTCCGGCCCATGTCCTGCACCCCCAGCTGGTCGTCTCACGCGCCGCGGACGGCACGCTGCAGCGCGTCTTCGACATCGACGACAACGCCCCGGTGCCCGACGATGCTGCTGTCGAGTCCTGGACGCACATCGAGCTCGAACGGATTCCGGGCGAAGCGCTGGGCCCGCTGAGCGACGCCCTTACCCGTGTGCTGACCGACGTGCACCACGCGGTGGCCGACGCGCCGAGGATGTACAGCCGCATCCGCGAGCTCGCGGACCGGCTGACGGCTGACCCCGGCGAGTTCGACCGGGAGACCAGCGTTGAAGCCGGAGCGTTGCTGCGCTGGCTCGCCGACGGTAACTACATGATCCTCGGGCACGCTGCGTACTCGGCCAATGAGCTCGCTAACCCGCTTTCGCGCGGCCAGGACCTCGACGCGGAGGGCGTGCTGCGCGGGGCTGCGCGTGTCTCGCCGCTGGAGCTGCTACCTGCGTTCCGCAGCGGCGTGCCCCTGGTGATCTTCAAGTCCCCGCTGGTGTCGACGGTGCGTCGCTCGGCGCGCTACGACTGCGTCACGGTGATCGCTCCCGCCCGCCCGGGCGAGGCGCAGATGGTGCACGTCTTCCTCGGACTGATCACCAACGCCGAGGACGGCACCGTGGGCCGGGTGCCTGTTGTGCGCCGGCGCATCGCCGAGATCATGTTGCGCTCCGGGGTACGCGCCGACAGCCACACCGGCCGGCAGACCCTGGCCGCATTGCGCACGCTGCCGCGCGACGAGCTGCTCGAAGCGCCCACGACGGACCTGTTGCGGCTGGCGCAGCTCGTCGTCGACCGCGCCGAGCGGGGGTCGGTGGGGGTCTTCGCCCGCATCCACCTCAACCGCGACTTCGTCAGTGTCCTGGTCTATCTCCCCGCCGAGCGGCTCGGTCCGGAGACGCGGCGTCGCGTCAGCGCGGTCATCCGGCATTTCTGGCCCGGTGAGGTGATCGGGCGCGACGACCGGATCGTCGAACTGGATCTTGCCCGCATGCAGTTTCTGATTGCGGTCCGACCCGGCACCCAACCGGCGTCGCCCGACCGCCCCACCGTCGAGGAGCAGGTCGCCGAAGCGACCCGGAGTTGGTTCGACGACCTCGCCGACCTCCTGCACGAACGCCACGGTGACGAGATCGGCAATCGGCTGCTGCGCACCTACGGCGATGCGCTCCCTGAGGCCTACAAGGAGGATTTCGGCGCCGACATCGGGGTCCGCGATCTCACCATCCTGGACGGTCTGCCCACCGACGACGGGCTCGCGTTCGTGCTGGACGGATGTGCAGCCGGCGATGCGGCCGACCGGAGGCTGAAGGTTTTTCGCACCGGACGTCCCGTGTCGCTGGCGCGCGCCCTGCCGATCTTCACCCAGATGGGCATCGAGGTGCTCGACGAGCGTCCGTACGAAGTGAATCTTGCCGACGCCGACGACGTCTGGATCTACGACTTCGGGCTGCGGTTGCCGACCGGTGTGGAGTTCGACGAGAAGCGCGCCGCCAACGTGGTCGAGACGATCCGGCTGCTCTGGCGAGGCCGCATCGAGGAGGACGGTTTCAACGCGCTCGTCGTTCAGGCCGAGCTCACGTGGTGGCAAGCCAACATCCTGCGCTGCTACGCGAAGTACCTGCGGCAGGCAGGGACGCCGTTCAGCCAGGGCTACATCGAGCAGGCGCTCATCGAGCATCCGCACATCGCGTGCGCGCTCGTGACATTGTTCGAGTCGCGCTTCGACCCAGCGCGTCCCGACGACGACGGGCGGGCACAATGCGCGCTGATCGAGCAACAGCTCGCTCGGGTGAGCAGCTTGGACCAGGACTCGATCCTGCGGTCGCTGCTGGCACTCGTCCAGGCCACGCTGCGGACCAACGCCTACCGCACCGAAGCCGACGGGACGCGCCGCGCGGCGGTTGCGGTGAAGCTGGACCCGCACCGCATTCCCGACCTCCCCGAGCCCCGCCCGCGCTTCGAGATCTGGGTGTACTCGCCACACGTGGAAGGGGTGCACCTGCGTTTCGGGCCGGTGGCACGCGGCGGGCTGCGCTGGTCCGATCGCCGCGAGGACTTCCGCATCGAGATCCTCGGCCTGGTGAAGGCGCAGATGGTGAAGAACGCCGTCATCGTCCCCACCGGCGCGAAAGGCGGGTTCGTCGCCAAGCGGTTGCCCGACCCCGCAGTCGACCGCGAGGCGTGGCTGGCCGAGGGCGTGGCGAGCTATCGCACCTTCATCTGCTGCCTGCTCGATCTGACCGACAACTACGCGATCGGGGCGGACGGTGCGCAGACGGTGGTGCCACCCCCGCAGGTGCGGCGCTACGACGGTGACGACCCGTATCTCGTCGTCGCGGCGGACAAGGGAACCGCGACGTTCAGCGATATCGCGAACGGCATCTCTGCCGATTACGGTTTCTGGCTCGGCGATGCGTTCGCATCCGGCGGTTCGGTCGGCTACGACCACAAGGCGATGGGCATCACCGCCCGGGGGGCCTGGGAGTCGGTCAAGTACCACTTCCGCGAGCTGGGCGTGGACACCCAGACCCAGGACTTCAGCGTCGTCGGCATCGGTGACATGTCCGGGGACGTGTTCGGCAACGGCATGCTGCTGTCGGAGCACATCAACCTGGTTGCCGCCTTCGACCACCGGCATGTCTTGCTCGACCCGTCCCCGGACGCTGCGGCATCATTCGCCGAGCGGCGCAGGCTGTTCGAGCTACCGCGCTCGTCCTGGGCCGACTACGACACCGCGCTGTTGTCAGCGGGTGGCAGCGTCTATCCGCGCTCGCTCAAGTCGATCCCGATCAGCACGCAGGTCGTCGCGGCGCTCGGGCTTCCGGGCGGCACCACGAAGCTGACGCCTGCGGAGTTGATGCATGCCATTCTCATTGCTCCGGTGGACCTGCTCTGGAACGGGGGCATCGGCACCTACGTCAAGGCCTCGACGGAGACGCACTTTGCCGCGGGGGACAAGGCCAACGACCTGATACGCGCCGACGGCGACCAGGTGCGCGCCCGGGTCGTGGGTGAGGGCGGCAACCTCGGACTGACCCAGCTCGGCCGGGTCGAATACGCGGCCGCGGGCGGCCGGATCAACACCGATGCGATCGACAACTCTGCCGGCGTGGACACCTCCGACCACGAGGTGAACCTGAAGATCCTCCTCGACCGTGCCGTTGCGTCCGGATCGATGGAGCGACGCGAGCGCAACGAGCTGCTCGCCTCGGTCACCGAGGACGTCGCCGCGCACGTGCTGCGCGACAACTACGAGCAGAACGTGTTACTGGGTATGGCGCGCAAGCTGAGCCCGGCCCTGGTGTCCGTGCACCAGCGGTTCATGAAGCAGCTCGAACGACACGGGGAGCTCGACCGGGCGATCGAGTTCTTGCCCTCGGACAAGGAGATCGAGCGCCGCGAGGCAGCAGGGCTGGGCTTGCTCTCGCCGGAGAACGCGGTTCTGGTGGCGTATTCGAAGATCACCCTGATGCGCCACCTCGAAGCCACCAGCCTCCCGGACGAGCCGTGGTTCAGGCGCATCCTCGCCGGCTATTTCCCGCCGCGCATCGCCGAACGCTTCGCCGACGACCTGGCCAGCCACCCGCTCCACCGCGAGATCGTCACCACCGTCGTGGTCAATGACATGATCAACCGCAGTGGGACCACCTTCGTCCACCGCGCCATGGAGGAGACCGGGGCCGAGGTCGCGCAGATCGTGCGGGCCTACACGGTAGTACGCGAGGTCTTCGGCCTGCCGACCCTCTGGGCCGACATTGAGGCGCTGGACAACGTCGTCCCGACATCGGCACAGCACGCGGGCTACCAGGAAATCCGCCGGCTTATCGATCGGGCGACCCGGTGGTTCGTCGACGTGCGGTTCCCAATCAGCGATGTCGCGGCCGAGATCGAACGCTTCGCCCCCACCCTGCGCGAGCTGCAGCCGCACATCGCCGAATTGGTGCGTGGTGCCGAACACGCCGACATCCAGTCCGAGACGCAACGGCTGATCGCGCTGGGGTTGCCGGCGGAGCTGGCTAGCCGGCTCGCCGAGCTGCTGAGCGCGTTCCTGCTGTTGGACGTGGTCGAGATCGCCGCCGCGAGCCAGCACTCCGCAGCGGAGATCGCCGAGCTGCACTTCACCCTGTCCGACCAGTTCTACGTCGACGAGATGCTGACCAGCGTCACCCAGCTGCCGCGCGATGACCGATGGACGACGCTGGCACGCGCGGCAATGCGACACGACGTGTACGCAGCGCTGTCGGCCATCACCACGGCGGTGCTGCGCGAGACCGACGACACCGCGTCCGCAACAGAGCGGACAGCGGCGTGGATCGAGGCGAATTCGGAGCGGGTCGATCGCACGCGGACCACAGTGCGCGAGGCGCTCGATCGCGAGACGGTCGATCTGGCGACACTGTCGGTGGCACTACGGGTGATGCGCGGTCTACCGAGCTGAGCAGGGGGGCGGCAAGCGGGTAGCGCACGTCGGCCACCGGGCCGCGCACATCACCCTGGTGATCGCGACGCGCCGAGGTCCAGCCGCGCAATGACCTCCGACGGCCGATCGGTGATGATGGTGTCCACGCCGAGCGACACCACGAAGTCGACATCGCGCATCTCGTTCACCGTCCAGACGAACACGCGGTAGCCGCGCGCGTGGGCTCGGCCGGCGAGGTCCGGATCGGCGCGCAACAGGTGCAGTCCGGGTCCGGCGATCGGCACGCCTGGCGGCAGCAGCCGTTCCTGACGCACCGGCATCGGCCACTCGAGCAGCAGCACGGTGGGGACGTCGGGAGCGAGCAGTCGCACGCGGCGGATCGCGGTCGGCGCGAAGCTCATGACGAGCACCCGGCTGTCGGGGTCGGCCGGTTGCCGCACCGACGTCGGTGGGCCGGGTCGACCGGCCCACCCGAAGCGGGCCAGCAGTTCGACCAGCTGCTTCTCGACGAGCCCGCCGTAGCGCGTCGGATGTTTGGTTTCGATGAGCAATCGCACCGGACGATCGGCCGAGTCGACCAGCTCCAGCAGGCGTTCCAGGGTGAGGATGCCGCCGTCGTCGACCCGGTCCGGCGCGACGCCTTCGAAGTAAGGGGTCTCCGAGATCAGCTCGTCGGCGGTATCGGGCAGGTCGCCCCGCCACGAGGAGAAGTTCAGCCGCCGCAAGCCGTCCAGGTCGAACTCACTGACCACTCCGGACCCGTCGGAGGTGCGGTTGACGGTGCGGTCGTGCACGCAGATCAGATGGCCGTCGCTGGTGAGTCGGACGTCGCACTCGACGCCGTCGGCACCGGCCTCGACCGCCAGCAGGTACGCGGCCAGGGTGTGTTCGGCCGAGGACGACGATGCGCCGCGGTGCGCCACGACCCACGGGCGGGCCGGCGGCTGCACGGCGGGCGGCGCGGCTCGGCGCCGCAAGCCCGGTCTCACCCGTCCATCGTGGACTGCGGAGATGAATCCGGCGTTACGACGTGCCGCCCACCAGAGGTAAAGATCACCCCCACGCCGCACATGACGCGAGACGGATCAGTAGACGTAGGGCGGCTCGGCACCCTCGCTGACCATCGGCCGGTGGGCCGTGGCCCAGGCGAGCATCCCACCGTCGAGATTGACGGCGTCATAGCCGTTCGCCAGCATCCAGGCGGCGACGTGCGCCGAGCGCGCACCCACCTTGCACACGACGACCACCGGTGTGCCCGCGATGATCGGCCCGGGGTCGTGAGCGATGCGGCGGGGGACCTCGTTCATCGGGACGTGCACCGCGCCATCGATGTGACCGGCGCGCCACTCCTCGTCTTCGCGCACGTCGAGCAGGACAACGCCATCGGGCAGGTCCTCGACGGTGACGGTGGGTGGCTGCGCAGGATGCATGTCAGGAGCCTATTTGAGCAGCTTCGACAGTCGACGATCGGCAAGCTCGCGGCCCTCGGTCTGACAGGTCGGGCAGTATTCGAAGTGCCGGTCGGCGAATGAGATCGAGTGGACGGTGTCTCCGCACACCGGGCACGGCAGCCCGGCGCGGGCATGTACCCGTAGCCCGCTGCGCTTCTCGCCCTTGAGGGTGGCAGCCCGCTGGCCCACCGAGCGCTCGACGGCGTCGGTCAGCACCGAGCCGATCGCGGTGTAGAGCCGCTCCATCTCGTCCCCGCTCAATTTTGCCGCGATCTTGAACGGCGACAGCTTGGCGACGTGCAGGATCTCGTCGGAGTAGGCATTGCCGATGCCCGCCAGCACCGTCTGGTCGGTGAGCGCGCGCTTGAGCTGGGCGCGTTGCGAACCGAGTACGTGGGCGAGTTCGGCGCCGCTGAGCCCGAGCGGGTCCGGGCCGAGCCGGGCGATGCCGGGGACCTCCTGCACGTCGTGCACCAGGTAGACCGCGAGGCGTTTCTGCGTCCCCATCTCAGTGAGGTCGAAGCCGGCGACCGGCCCGGACGGGAATTCGGGTGCGAGATGCAGGCGGAATGCCAGCGGGCTCTTGCCGCCGGGACGAGGGGGTGCGGCCGGCAGCGACTCGCGCCACTGCAGCCAGCCGCCCCGGGCCAGGTGCGTGACCAGGTGCAGGCCGTCGAAGTCGAGCGCCAGGAACTTGCCGTAGCGCGACGCGCCGGAGACGATCTCCCCGGCGAGCGCACTCAGCGGCGGATCGAAGGTCTTCACGGCGCTGAACGCGGCCACGTCGGCGCGCATGACCGCACGCCCGGTTGCCCGCTCGCGCAGGAATGCGGCCAGCGCCTCGACCTCGGGTAGTTCTGGCACGGGTTCAGCCTACGGTCGGCTCCGCGCGCAGGTGATGCTCAGCCGGCCTTTTCCAACTCCGCCAGCGGGAAGGTCACGCCGGTGGTCGCGTGGCAGCGGTAACCGTGGGGGTTCTTGGCGAGGTACTGCTGGTGATAGGCCTCGGCGTAGTAGAACTGACCGGCCTGCGCGATCTCGGTGGTCACGGCGCCGTAACCCAACGACTGCAGGGTGCGTTCGTAGGCAGCCTTGGCCTTTTCCGCGACCGCATGCTGTTCGTCGTCGCTCCAGTAGATCGCCGAGCGGTACTGGGTGCCGACGTCGTTTCCCTGGCGGAAACCCTGCGTCGGGTCGTGCACCTCGAAGAACGCGGCGAGAAGTTTCTCGTAGCTGATGACGTCGGGGTCGTACACGACGAGGACGGCCTCGGTGTGTCCCGTGCGGCCCGAGCACACCTCCTCGTAGCTCGGGTGTGCGGTGAACCCACCCGCGTAGCCGACGGCGGTCGTCCAGACACCCTCCAGCTGCCAGAACACCTCTTCAGCACCCCAGAAGCAGCCGAGCCCGAAGACGGCCGTGCGCAGGCCGTCCGGGAACGGCGGGGTGAGAGGGTGAGCATTACCCGCATGCGTCGACGCAACGGGGAAGTCGTAGGCGTCGCGGCCGGTGAGGGCGCGCTCGGGATCGACGAGTTCGGTCTTACGCGAAAACAGCATGGCTCCAGGCTACGAGCGCGATCGGCCGGGTGCCACCGTGCTGCTCCCGCTGTGAAGGATCGTCAGAAGGACGTAACCTCGGTCATATGACGCAGTGGGGCCTCGACACGCTCTTCAATCCGGCCAAGAGGCACATGGATGAGGAGAAGCAGCGCCTGCAGTCGACCCGCGAAGAGGTCGGCGACTCGTCCGGTGGCAAGCGCATCGATCTTGAGTCCGGAAAGGTGATCATCCGCCGCAGCGCGGCCAAGGACGAGGAGGCCTGACGGCCCGCTACCTCGATCGTGGTTCTTTCCCCAGCCAGGATCGGGGTAAGGAACCACGATCGGTTC
>JBBQZQ010000060.1:0-26904 GCA_038207565.1 Mycobacteriales bacterium | reverse complement strand
CCGGGAGAGGCCACGCTGTACGTGTTGCGTGGACGTGTCCGGTTGTCCTCCGGCGAAGCGTCCTGGGAGGGCCGGGCGGGAGACTTGTTGAAGATTCCCAACGCCCGGCACAGCCTGCACGCGCTCAAGGACTCCGCGGTCCTGCTGACGGTGGCCAAGTTGCCATGAGCAATCGCAGCCGCCGGGGCCGATCGGTCGGGTGACCTCGGTGGGGTGCGGCCGGCAGGCGCCGACCGGCTCGCAGCCGAGCTGGCCGACGCCACCGCTCTGCTGTTAGCGGGGAGAACTGTGTTAGCGGGGAGACCTGGTAGCTGGGAGAACTGGTAGCGGGAGAACTGGTCCCCGCCTTCCACGACCGCAAGCGCCCGCGATTTTCATCTCGTGTCCTGGTCGGTCTGGATTTGATCTCTCACGTCTCACGAACATCCCAAGTAATCGGCCAGGGGCGCCCCCAATCGAGCCGTCGGCCTGGGAGACGACCGGACACAGGTCCCGTCAAGCGGGCGGCATAGACTGGTTGGACGCCCCGCACTCGCTTTCGGAGCGAGGGGCCGTGGGTTCGAATCCCGCCACTCCGACCGGGCCGGCTCACCCCGAGCCGGGCCCGCTGTGCACGTGTCCCGCCCGTTCGTCCAGCCGTCCGCACCCGAGGAGTCGCACCACCGTGAAGAGCACCGCCGAAAACCTGAGCCCCACGCGGGTACGGCTGTCCGTCGAGGTGCCTTTCGACGAGCTGAAGCCGAGCCTGGACGCCGCTTACAAGAAGATCGGCTCGCAGCTGCGGGTGCCGGGTTTTCGTCCAGGAAAGGTACCGGCCCGCGTCATCGACCAGCGCGTCGGGCGCGCTGCCGTCCTCGAGGAGGCGGTCAACGAGTTCTTGCCTCGCAAGTATGTGGAGGCAGCGCGCCAGCTCGAGATTCAGGCGCTCGGCCAACCCGAGATCGACGTCACCAACCTTGCCGACAACGAGTCGCTGAGCTTCACCGCAGAAGTCGACATCCGTCCCGAGGTCACCTTGCCCGATCTCGACGGCATTGCCGTCGAAGTCGATGACGTCGTGGTGAGCGATGACGACGTCGATCAGCAGGTTGACGCGCTGCGTGAGCGCTTCGGCACTCTGAAGGGCGTCGAGCGCAGCGTGCAGACCGGCGACTACGTATCGCTCGACCTGTCCGCGGCGGTGGACGGTGAGCAGATAGAGGCCGGTTCGGCGAGCGGCATGTCCTACGAGGTCGGTTCGGGTGAGCTGATCGACGGCCTCGACGACGCGCTGGTCGGCAAGGCTGCCGGTGAGACTGCGTCCTTCACTGCCGCCCTGCAGCAGGGTGAGCAGGCCGGCACCGAAGCCGAGATCACGGCGACCGTCAACTCGGTCAAGGAGAAGGAACTCCCCGCCGCCGACGACGAGTTCGCCCAGCTGGCCAGCGAGTTCGACACCGTCGACGAACTGCGCGCCGACCTGCGTACGCGCATCGCGCGCGCAAAGGCGATGGAACAGGGCGCCGAGGCCCGCGACAAGCTCGTGGAACACCTGCTGGAGGCGGTCGACTTCCCGGTTCCGGAGTCGGCGGTCAACGCAGAGGTCGAATACCGCGAGCACGACATCGTGCACTCGCTCAACCACGACGACGCGATGTTCGACCAGTATCTCGAAATGCAGGGCACGACGCGGGAGCAGTTCACCGCGGAGCTGCGGGAGGGCGCCGAGAAGTCAGTGCGCGTCCAGTTCATCCTCGATGCCGTAGCGGACAAGACCGACGTGCAGGTGGGCAACGAGGAGCTCACCGAGTACCTCGTCCGGCAGGCCGCTCGTTACGAGATGCCGCCGCAGGACTTCGCGAACCAGATCATGCAGGCGGGCAACCTCCCCGCGCTGATCGCCGACGTCCGGCGCAACAAGGCCCTCGCTGCCGTGCTGGAGTCGGCAACGGTCACTGACGGGTCAGGCAACCCCGTCGACCTGGCTGCGCTCATCCCGGCCCCTGACGTCGACACCGACACCGACACCGACACCGACGCCTCGGACAGCTCGGACGAGTCCACCGCGTAGCTCCGCGGCCGGCGCGCCCATCACGCCCTGAGCGAACGCCGCGCGTTCCGGGACTCGACCGGCCATCGGCTGGTTAGGGTCGATGAAGACAGCACACAACGAAGGAAGGTCTGCTGAAGTGAGTCGCTTCGACCCCCAGCCGGTTCGCGCTCTCGACATGAGAGCGGCGGGTTCCGGCATGACGCTCAACGACTCGGTGTACGACCGACTGCTTCGTGAGCGGATTATCTTTCTCGGGCAGGTGGTCGACGACACGATCGCCAACCAGCTCAGCGCGCAGTTGCTCCTGCTCGCCGCCGAGGATCCCACGCGCGACATCAACCTCTACATCAACTCGCCCGGCGGATCGGTCACGGCGGGTATGGCCATCTTCGACACCATGCAGTTCGTCGACTGTGACATCGCGACCTACGCCATGGGGCTGGCCGCCTCGATGGGTCAGTTCCTGCTCTCGGCGGGCACCCGCGGGAAGCGCTACGCACTGCCCCACGCCCGCGTGATGATGCACCAGCCGTCGGCGGGGATCGGCGGCACCGCGTCCGACATCGCGATCCAGGCCGAGCAGTTCAAGCTCACCAAGATCGAGATGGCCAAGCTCATCAGCGAGCACACCGGCCAGCCGCTGGAGCAGGTCCAGGCCGACTCCGAGCGTGACCGGTGGTTCACCGCCGAGCAGGCGCAGCAGTACGGGTTCGTCGATCACGTCGTCAGCCGGGTGGCCCAGGTGCCCAACGGCGCCGGACCGGCCCCGGCCTGAGAGGGAAACCAGCCATGAGTGAGCTCTACACACCGTCCGGCCTGCACGGCGCCGAATTCCAGGGCGCACCGCAATCGCGCTACGTGCTGCCGTCCTTCGTCGAGCGGACGAACTACGGCGTCAAGGAATCCAATCCCTACAACAAGCTCTTCGAGGAGCGCATCATCTTCCTCGGGGCGCCGATCGACGACGTGGTCGCCAACGACGTCATCGCGCAGCTGATCGTGCTCGAGTCCAACGACCCCGACCGCGACATCCTCATCTACATCAACTCACCGGGCGGCTCGTTCACCGCGTTGACGGCCATCTACGACACGCTGCAGTTCGTTCGTCCCGAGGTGCAGACCTACTGCATGGGTCAGGCCGCCTCCGCGGCCGCGGTGCTTCTCGCGGCGGGGACGAAGGGCAAGCGGTACGCCCTGCAGAATTCGCGCATCCTGATCCACCAGCCCTCTGGCGAGGGACAGGGTCAGGTCACCGACCTGGAGATCCAGGCGAACGAAATCCTACGGATGCGCGGACTGCTCGAGTCGATTCTCGCGCTGCACACCGGGCAGACGGAGGCGAAGATCCGCGCCGACATCGAGCGCGACACGATTCTCACCGCTGCCGCGGCCAAGGAGTACGGGATCGTCGACGAGGTCATCAGCAGCCGAAAGATTTGATCGGTACGTCGTGGCCGCCGTCCCAGCACCGCGGGAGAACAGACGCCGGCCACGCCACGCCGTAGCCCCGACTCCGGTTTCCGGCGGACTTCCGGGGAAAAGTTGGGTACGTTCGGGTCCGGATCGCATAATCGGGTGCGATTGCGAGTACCTCCGGTCAACGTAAGCAGCAGACAATTCAAGCCCGAGTGAGGGGACGAGTCGCCCGTGCCACGTGTCGGCGAGACCGGTGACCTGCTCAAGTGCTCTTTCTGCGGGAAGAGCCAGAAGCAGGTCAAGAAGCTGATCGCTGGTCCCGGGGTCTACATCTGCGACGAGTGCATCGACCTGTGCAACGAGATCATCGAGGAAGAACTGGCCGAGACCAGCGACTTTTCCTTCGACGAGCTGCCGAAGCCGAGCGAGATCAACGAGTTCCTCAACGCCTACGTGGTGGGCCAGGATCACACCAAGAAGACGCTCGCCGTCGCCGTCTACAACCACTACAAGCGCGTTCAGGCCGGCACCGAGAGCAAGCCCCGTAATGCCGAGTCCGCCGTCGAGCTGGCCAAATCGAACATCCTGCTACTCGGACCGACCGGTTCGGGCAAGACGCTGCTCGCTCAGACCCTTGCTCGCATGCTCAACGTCCCGTTCGCCATCGCCGACGCGACCGCGCTCACCGAGGCCGGCTATGTGGGCGAGGACGTCGAGAACATCCTGCTCAAGCTGATCCAGGCGGCCGACTACGATGTCAAACGCGCCGAGACCGGGATCATCTACATCGACGAGGTCGACAAGATCGCCCGCAAGGCCGAGAACCCGTCGATCACCCGCGACGTGTCCGGTGAGGGCGTGCAGCAGGCGCTGCTCAAGATCCTCGAGGGGACGACGGCCTCGGTGCCGCCGCAGGGTGGTCGCAAGCATCCGCACCAGGAATTCATCCAGATCGATACGACGAATGTGCTGTTCATCGTCGGCGGCGCCTTCGCCGGCCTCGACCAGATCATCGAGAACCGTATCGGCAAGAAGGGCCTGGGCTTCGGCGCGGAGCTGCACTCCAAGTTCGAGCGCGAGCAGCTGGACGTGTTCGGTGAGGTGATGCCCGAGGACCTCATCAAGTTCGGGCTGATCCCGGAGTTCATCGGCCGCCTGCCCGTCCTGACGTCCGTCCGGCCCCTCGACCAGGACGCGCTGGTCAAGATCCTGACCGAGCCGCGCAACGCGCTGGTCAAGCAGTACGCGAAACTCTTCGAGCTCGACAACGTCGAACTCGAGTTCGGTAAGGACGCCCTCGAGGCCATAGCCGACCAGGCCGTGCTGCGCGGGACGGGTGCGCGCGGGCTGCGCGCGATCCTCGAAGAGGTACTTCTGTCGGTCATGTACGAGGTGCCTTCACGCGAGGACGTGGCGCGGGTACTGATCACCCGCGAGACGGTGCTCGACCACGTCTACCCGACGATCGTGCCGCGCGAGACGCCCAAGCGAGCCCCGCGCGAGAAGTCGGCCTGACACCTGGCGGATCGGGTCTGGGCCTGTTTCACGCGCCGGGTCTTGCCCCCCAGCAGGGTCTTGGCCCCTCAGCAGGGTTTGCTTCGGCGTGTCGCCCTGCTGAGGGGCCAACACCCGTGCGCCTTGTCCACAGCCCGCCCCTCCTCTGACCGCTGCCGTCGAGTGAGCGAAAGACTGCGCGGATGCGAACGGCACTGGACGCGGTGCTCAGCCGAGGTGGCGGGGCGGCGTCGCGCGCCGAACTGCTCGCGGTGGTGTCGCGAGCCGGTCTGGACGACGAGATCCGGCGGCGCCAGCTTGTGGCCGTGTTCCCGCGGGCGTACGCGAGGCCGTGGGACGTGGACGAGCAGGCCGTGCGGTCGTCCGCCGCGCTGCTCAGCGTCGGTGGGCAGGTCGCCCTGAGTCATCTGAGCGCCCTTGCTCAGTGGAATCTTCCCGTCGCATTGCCGGGACCCGTGCACGTCACTGCGTATCAACCGCGTCACCCACGCGGTGTGGCGGGCGAACTCGTCGTGCATCGCACGCTGCGCCCGCTCGACGCCGTCCTCGTCGGTGGCCTGCCAACGGTTCGCCCTGAGGCGGCGGTGGTGACGAGCTGGCCGATGCAGCCGGGATCGCAGCAGCGGGCGCCTGTCATCGTGGCATCCAGGCGTGGCCTGCTCGACCCCGACCGCATCCTCGGTGCGGCGGACGCGATGTGGTGGGTCCGCAACATTCGAAGTCTGCGTCAGCTCGTGGCCAAGATCGTGGCCGGTTGCGAAAGCGAACTAGAATTGTGGGGTTACGATTCGGTGTTCGACATTGCGGGTCTGCGTGACGCGCGCCGCCAGCAGAGCATCCGTGTCGCCGGGCGCACCTATCGCCTGGATATGGCGTACGAACAGGAGCGGCTCGCCGTCGAACTCGACGGTCGTGCGTATCACGCGAGTCCCGCGCAGTGGGAGCGTGACATCGCCAGGGACCTGGCCCTCGCGACCCTCGGCTGGCAGACGGTCCGCCTGTCGCACGCCCGGCTCACCGGCGACGTGGCGGGCTGTCGTCGCGACGTTCTGGCCGTCCGCGCGGCGCGCCGCCACCGCCTCGCCGGTTGACTCTTGGCCCCGCAGCAGGGCGACACGCCGCAGCCGACCCTGCTCAGGGGCCAAGACCCAGCGGCAGCGGCGGCCAAGACCCAGCGGCCGCGGCGGCCAAGACCCCGGCAGCGGCGAGCGGCCGACACCCAGTCGAGGATCAGTCCTGGTCGTAGCGCAGGCCGATCTGGCGGCGGATCTCATCCATGGTCGCCATGATCGACAGCGTCTCGTCCAGCGGCATCAGCGGGCTCTCGCAGAGCCCCGCCGCCAGGCAGCGGCCGACCTCGGCTGCCTCGAACTGCATGCCGCGGCCCTCCTGGGGCGGGTCGAAGCGCTCGAGCTCCTGCTCGTCGCGGGAGACGACCCGCAGCCCCCCGGGCGTGTAGAACCAGCCGTCGATCTCCAGGCGTGCGTCGGATCCGTAGATGACTGCGGGGTTGTTCGACTTGGCCGCGAGTGACGTGGTGAGCACCGCATGCGCGCCGGACTCATACCTCATGATCATCGACGTCGTCTTGTCGACACCGGTGAAAGCGGGCGTGCCCACCGCGGTGATCGATGTGGGCGTCCCGAGCACCATCGACGCGAACGACACCGGGTAGATACCGAGGTCGAGCAGCGCGCCGCCACCGAGTTCGGGCGCGAACACCCGGTGTGACTCGTCCGCTGCGAACCACTGGCCGTGCTCCGCGGTCAGGTAGACGATCTCGCCCAAGGTGCCCGCCGCGAGAATCTCGCGGACGCGCTCGATGTGCGGCAGGAAGCGCGTCCACATCGCTTCGAGGAGGAACGTCCCGGCGGCGCGGGCGGCTTCGACCATCGCCTGCGACTCTCGCAGGTTCATCGCGAACGGTTTCTCGCAGAGCACGGCCTTGCCCGCGGCGATCGCGGCCAGGGTGGCCCCCTGGTGGCCGGAATGCGGGGGGGAGACATAGACCGCGTCGACGTCGGGATCCGCGACCAGTGCCGCGTATGACGCGTGCCGCTGGGGAACGTCGAATCGGTCGCCGAATCGGTCGGCGGACTCCTGGGTGCGCGATCCGATCGCGACGAGGGACGCATCCGGCAGCTGCTTCAGGTCCTCGGCAAAGGCCTGGGCGATTGCGCCGGTAGCGATGATTCCCCAGCGAGTGGGCATGTGAGGTCTCCTTCTGGTGCGGTCACCGCACAGTGTGCCGGGACCTGAGCGCTGCTTGCGGCAACGCACGCGCGACCGGCTGCGCCGCGATCGCCGCGCCCGACCGCACTGCGATGAGCCACCTTAGGATCGCGGGTGTGACCGATGCAGCGAACAACCGTCCCACCCTGCCGAGCCAATTCCGGCCGGCAGAGGTAGAGGGCCCGATGTACGAACGCTGGGTCGAGCACGGTTACTTCACCGCCGACCCGGCGAGCGGAAAACCACCGTTCGCACTGGTTATCCCGCCGCCGAATGTCACCGGCAGCCTGCACATCGGACACGCGCTCGAGCAGTCGATGATGGATGCGCTCACCCGCCGGGCACGCATGCGCGGCTGCGACGTGTTGTGGCTTCCCGGGATGGATCACGCCAGCATCGGCGTGCAGACGCTGGTCGAGCGCCATCTCGGCGAGACCGAGGGAAAGGGCCGCTTCGACTACACCCGCGAGGAGTTCATCGAGAAGTCCTGGGCGTGGAAAGAACGTTTCGGCGGTCAAATCCTCGGCCAGATGCGCCGACTCGGCGACGGTGTCGACTGGTCACGGGAGCGCTTCACCCTCGACGAGGGCCTCTCCAAGGCCGTCCAGACGATCTTCAAGCGCCTGTACGACGACGAGTTGATCTACCGCGCCGAACGGATCATCAACTGGTGTCCGCGCGACCTGACAGCGCTGAGCGACATCGAGGTCGATCACGCCGAGGAGCCCGGCGAGCTGGTGTCGATCCGCTACGGCAACGGCGATGCGTCCATCGTGGTGGCGACGACGCGCGCCGAGACGATGCTCGGTGATACCGCAGTCGTCGTGCACCCCGACGACGAGCGTTACCGGCACCTGGTCGGCACCGAGGTGGCGCTGCCGCTGACCAACCGGATGATCCCGATCATCGCCGACGAGCACGTCGACCCGGCGTTCGGCACCGGCGCGGTCAAGGTGACTCCGGCACATGATCCGAACGACTTCGAGATCGGCCGCCGCCACGACCTGCCGATGCTGACGATCATGAACGAGCGAGCCGTGATCACCGCGCCAGGCCCCTTCGCCGGGCTGGACCGGCTGGAGGCGCGATATTCGGTCGTCGCCGCACTGCGCGAGGACGGCCGCATCGTGGCGGAGAAGCGGCCCTACCTGCACTCGGTCGGGCATTGCTCGAAGTGCGACACGGTCGTCGAACCGCGCCTGTCGCTGCAGTGGTGGGTGCGCGTCGAGACGCTCGCCCGTGCGGCTGCCGATGCGGTGCGCGACGGAAGGGTCGTGATCGAGCCGGCCTCACTCGCCGGGCGCTATTTCCAGTGGGTCGACAATCTGCGCGACTGGTGCATCAGCCGACAGCTGTGGTGGGGCCACCGCATTCCCGTCTGGTATTCACCCGACGGTGACGACGCGTGCTTCGGTCCGGACGAGACACCACCTGCGGGCTGGACGCAGGACGAGGACGTGCTGGACACCTGGTTCTCGTCGGCGTTGTGGCCGTTCTCGACCTTGGGCTGGCCGGCCGATACCGAGGATCTGCGCCGCTACTACCCGACGACCGTTCTGGTCACTGGCTACGACATCCTCTTCTTCTGGGTCGTGCGCATGATGCTGTTCGGGCTCTACGCGATGGACGACCGCGGGCCGGTCGACAGCGTGCCGTTCCAGACCGTAGTGCTGCACGGGCTGGTACGTGACAGCTCGGGCAAGAAGATGTCGAAGTCCAAGGGCAATGTCGTGGACCCGCTGCTGTGGATCGACGAGTACGGGGCGGACGCCGTGCGCCTGTCGCTGCTCCAGGGGGCCAATCCCGGAGCCGACCAGGCGATCAACGAGGAGTGGGTCGTCGGCGCCCGCAACTTCTGCACCAAGCTCTGGAACGCGACGCGCTTTGCGATGCTGAACGGCGCGAGCACCGAGGGCGAGCTGCCGAGCGAACTGACCGGTACGGACGCCTGGATCGTGTCGCGGCTGCACCGCGTCGTTGCCGAGGCGGACGCTCTCTATGAGCATTTCGAGTTCGCCAAGATCGCCGACCTGCTCTACAACTTCGCGTGGGACGAGGTGTGCGACTGGTATCTGGAACTCGCCAAGGTGACCCTGGCCGAGGAAAGCACTGCCGCGCCGACCCGTCGGGTGCTGGGGGAGGTGCTCGACGTGCTCCTTCGCCTGCTACATCCGATGATCCCGTTCGTCACCGAGGCGCTCTGGACGGCACTGACCGGCGGCGAGTCGGTGGTGATCGCCGCCTGGCCGCAGGCCGACGAGAAGCGCATCGACGCCGACGCCGAGTCCGACGTGGAGACACTGCAGGTCGTCGTGAACGAGGTGCGCCGCTTCCGCAGCGATCAGGGGGTAAAGCCGTCCCAGCCGATCCCGGCCCGCTTCGCCGGCCTGGCCAGTCACGAGCGCGCCGTGCGGACCTTGCTGCGACTGACCGAGCCCGGCGACGGGTTCGCACCCACCGCGTCGCTCACGACCGCGCGCGCGGTGACCGTCGAACTTGACCTGTCCGGGGCCATCGACGTCGCGGCCGAGCGGGCGCGGTTGTCGAAAGATCTGGCTGCCGCCGAGAAGGAGAAGGCGGTCAACGCCGGCAAGCTGGGCAACGAGGCGTTCACCGCGAAGGCGCCGGACGCAGTGGTGGCGAAGGTCCGTGATCGGCTCGCGGCCGCCGAGGCCGACATCGAGCGGGTCCGCGCTGCGCTGGACGCCCTGCCACCCTCCTGACCCCGTCGCCACTTGCGGTGGCCGGCGGTAGGGGCGGGGAGACGCCGGTCCGTAGACTGGAGGGTCGTGGCCGGGACCGAGCGGGAGAAGTACGCAGCGCTGTTGCGTCAGGTCGAGGCAGACATCTTCCACCGCCGCGGCGAGGGTCACGTCAACCCCACGAACGAGCGGATGCAGGCGCTGGTCGACCTGCTCGGCGATCCGCAACGAGCGTTTCGCGGGATCCACCTCACCGGCACCAACGGCAAGACGAGCACTGCCCGCATGGTGGACGAGCTGCTGCGGGGATTCGGCCTGCGGGTGGGCCGCTACACCAGCCCGCACCTCACCAGCGTCACCGAGCGGATCGTCGTCGACGGCACGCCGATCAGTGACCGCGCCTTCGTCGAGGGCTACCGCGAGATCGCGCCCTACCTCGAGCTGATCGACGGCCAGTTCGACACCCCGCTCTCGTTCTTCGAGATCGTGACCGCGCTCGCGTACTCCGTCTTCGCTGACACCCCGGTGGAGGTTGCCGTCGTCGAGGTCGGCATGGGCGGCGCGTGGGACAACACCAACGTCCTCGATGCGGAGGTGGCCGTCGTCCTGCCGATCGACCTGGACCACACCGCGTATCTGGGCACCGATGTGGCGTCCATCGCGGCGGAGAAGGCGGGGATCATCAAGCAGGGCGCCTCCGCGATCCTCGCCGCGCAACCCGTCGACGCCGCGGATCAGCTGATGCGGCGATCGGCAGAGGTCGGCGCGCAGGTCGCGCGCGAAGGGCTCGAGTTCGGTGTCGTCGAACGGCAGGTGGCGGTCGGCGGGCAGCTGCTCACGCTGCAGGGTCTCGGCGGCCGCTACGCCGACGTGTTCCTGCCGCTGCACGGCGCGCACCAGGCGCAGAACGCGGCCTGCGCCTTGGCAGCGGTCGAGGCGTTCTTCGGGGCCGGAGCCGCGGCCGGCGCGATCGACGACGACGTCGTGCGCGCGGCGTTTGCCGCGGTGACCTCGCCCGGACGGCTCGAGCCGGTGCGCTCGGCACCGACAGTCCTCCTCGATGCCGCACACAACCCGCACGGCATGGCCGCGGCGGTGGCCGCACTGGGTGATTCGTTCGACTTCCGTCGCCTGGTCGCAGTGGTCGGCGTTCTCGACGACAAGGACGTGCGGGGCATGCTCGAACATCTGGAGCCGGTGGCCCATGAGTTGGTGGTGACCCAGAACTCGTCGGCCCGCGCCGTGCCGGCCGACGAGCTGGCCCGGGTCGCCGTCGAGGTCTTCGGCCCCGACCGCGTCACCGTCGAGCCCCGCCTCGACGACGCGATCGAGTCCGCCATCCGGCTGGCCGAAGACACCGGTGACGACCACATCGCCGGCGCAGGGGTGCTGGTGACCGGCTCGGTGATCACCGCCGGCGAGGCGCGCACCCTGCTCGGGGTGGAGCGGTGAGCGAGCCGACCGGGCGGACCGATCCCGATGAGGCGCGGGGGACGGACGAGACGCCGGCGAGCGACGAGGGTGGCCGGGTGCCGGTCGGGTCGGCGCCGACCGAGGAGCAGATCGCCGAGCGGGCACGCCGGGCGGATCGCGCGACCCGAGGGGTCCTCGCCGCTGTCCTGGCACTCGAGGCGCTGGTCACGCTGCTCGTGCCCCGCGCGCTCGCCTTCAGCGGCACGGGCCTGGGTGTCACTCGCACCCTGCTGCTCGTCGGCCTGGCGCTCGCCATGGTGCTGGCCGCCGGTTTGCTCCGCCGGCCGTGGGGTATCGGATTCGGGTCGGCGCTGCAGGTGGTGTTCCTGCTGACGGGCGTCTGGCTGCTCGCGATGCTGGTGATCGCGGCGATCTTCGCTGCGGTCTGGGTACGGGTGCTGATGCTGCGTCACGAAATCGTGGGGACGCCTGGCGGCGTGCGGCTACTCACGTCCTGACGCAGCCCCCCGCGTATCGGGCCTTGCCGTCGATGACCTCGTCCGGATTCGGCGGCTTGCGCACGAATGTCCGCTGATCGCTCAGTTGACGCTGAAGCTCGCCGATCAATCTGGTGGGCAGGAGGCGAGGGCCGGCAACCCGGCTGTCGACCGCCGAGTCTGATCGCCGGCCCAGAGCTGGTCCGACGGCGCAGGACACCGCCGGAGCGCTCAGGCGGCTGCAGTGTGCGTCAGGTCCGGCCTGACGGGTCGGGCCGCCCCCGCCGGGTCGCGTCCTGTGACGCTGTCGTACTCCGCGAGGGCAGCCGATTGCCCTCGATCATCGCCTCATGCAGCGCCGGAACCGAGGCGATAACCCACGCCGCGCACTGTGCGGATGTAGCGGCCGTTGCGGGGATCGTCGCCGAGTTTGCGGCGCAGATTGCCCATGTGCACCTCGACGAGGTGCCCATCGCTGGCCCAGTCGTGACCCCAGACCGTGCGCAACAGCGTGTCGCGGGGCCAGACGCGGCGCGGTCCGTTGAGCAAGGTGACCAGCAGGTCGAACTCCGTCCGGGTGAGGTCCAGCTCAGCGCCGTTCAGCAGCACCATCCGACCCTCGACGTCGACCTCGAGCGCACCGTGGCGCAACACGCCATCGACCTCGGCCGGCTTCAGTTCCGCCCGGGCCGGCTCGCTCGGTTCTGGCGTACGTGCGGGATCGGCGGGGGCTGCGCGGCGTCGGGGGCGACGCATGAGGGCGGCGATCCGGGCCTGCAGCTCGCGCGGGCTGAACGGTTTGGTCAGGTAGTCATCGGCCCCCGTCTCGAGCCCGACGAGCCGGTCGATCTCGTCCGGGCGGCCGGTGAGCATGATGATGTAGGCCTCGCTGCTCTCCCGGATCCGGCGACAGACCTCGATCCCGTCGAGGTCGGGCAGGTTGAGGTCGAGCGTGACCAGCTCGGGGTCGTGCTCGCGGGCGAGGCGGACGCCTTCCGCGCCGGTCGCGGCCGCCACCACGTCGAACCCGCCCTGCGTCAGCAACTCGACGAGCAGCCCGCGGATGTCGTCGTCATCGTCGATGGCCACCGCCATTCGCTCGTTCTGCTCCACAATTATCAGACATTACCGACCAACTTCCGGTAAATGCGAGACGACACCATGCAGAGCCCCGGCGAATTCGTCGCGGCGCGCAGCTGGATAGGCTCGGCAGGTGACCCAGCCAGCTGTGGAGCGCACCCTGATCCTAGTCAAGCCCGACGGCGTCGAGCGCGGCTGCATCGGCGAGGTGATCGCCCGCGTCGAGGCGAAGGGTTATCGCATCCTCGCCCTCGAGCTGCGCTCGGCCACCACCGATCTGCTCGCCCAGCATTACGCCGAGCACGTGGGCAAGCCGTTCTACGAGCCGCTGGTGCAGTTCATGCTTTCCGGTCCGGTCGCGGCTCTGGTCGCCGAAGGCCAGCGTGTGATCGAAGGTTTCCGCTCGCTCGCCGGCGCTACCGACCCGACGGCCGCCGCCCCGGGCACCGTCCGCGGAGACCTCGGCCGCGACTGGGGCGCCCCCGTGCAACAGAACCTCGTCCACGGGTCGGATTCGCCCGAGTCCGCCGCGCGCGAGATCGCGCTCTGGTTCCCTTCCCTCTGATCCGGGCGGTTGCCTGGTTCGCCTCGTCGGTGCCGGTGACACCTAATTTCACATACGTCACATGTGCACCGTCCACACCGCGCGTCGCAGCGCGGTTTCGGGGCTACGCGACTTTACGATCCGGTCAGGCCGCGCCCTGCCACCGGGTGCGGCCACCGTACGGCCGACCTGAGGAAAGGCGCCCCACGTGACGATCACCGCGCTCGGTCGACTGTCGTCGATGTCGCAGCGTGGCGGTGATCTGCTCGGCGGCGATCTGGCCATCGACCTCGGCACGGCGAACACACTCGTCTACGCGCGCGGACGGGGCATCCTGCTCGACGAGCCCTCGGTCGTGGCCGTCGACACCACGACCAATTCGGTCGTCGCGGTCGGCGCGGAGGCCAAGCGCATGATCGGACGCACGCCCGGGCACATCACCGCCGTCCGGCCGCTGCGCGACGGCGTGATCGCCGACTACGACATCACCGCCGAGATGCTGCGGTACTTCGTGCGCAAGGTGCTTCGCCGCCGCGGTGCCTTCACCGGCCCGCGCATCGTGATCTGTGTACCGTCCGGGATCACCAGCGTCGAGCAGCGGGCGGTCAGCGAGTCGGCCTATGCCGCGGGGGCCCGCCGCGTGCACATCATCTCCGAACCGATGGCCGCGGCGATCGGCGCCGGACTGCCGGTCAACCAGCCGTCCGGGTCGATGGTGGTCGACATCGGCGGCGGCACGACCGAGGTCGCCGTGTTGGCGCTCGGCGGGATCGTGGCCGCGACGTCGCTGCGCATCGCCGGCAACGCGCTCGACCAGGCCATCGTCGACCACGTCCGCTCGGAATTCTCGCTGATGATCGGGGAGCGCACCGCCGAGGAGCTGAAGATCTCGGTCGGGTCGGCGTTCCCGGTCAACGGAGCGAAGAAGGCCGAAATACGCGGACGCGATGTGGGCACCGGGCTGCCACGCAACGTGGCCATCTCCGGCGACGAGCTCCGCAAGGCCATGGACGTACCGCTCAGCCGCATCGTGTTCGCCGTCCGCTCGACGCTCGACCGGTGCCCACCTGAACTGGCGGGGGACCTCGTGAGTCGCGGCATCGTGCTGACCGGCGGTGGCGCACTGCTGCGCGGGCTCGACGCGCGTCTGCAGCACGAGATCGGCATCCCGGTCCTGGTGGCCGAGCGCCCGCTGGACTCGGTGGTGCTGGGGACGGCTACCGTCGTCGAGCACTTCGACCAGCTGCAGAAGGTCGTCATCGACGGCCACCGCCGCTGAGCGGCGAACGACGTCATGCGGCGGCTCACCCGACGCCAGCGAGTGGCAGCAGCGACCCTCATCGTGGTCGCGTTGTGCTTCCTCACCCTCGACCTCGGCGGATCCGGGCTGTCGAGTGCACACGGCGGAGTCCGCGGCGCGCTGGGCTCGCTGTATCGCGGTACCGATCACGTGCTCGGCCCGGCACGCCGGTTCGTCCAGGGACTGCCGGGCGCGGCGTCCAACGAGCAGCGGATGCGCGACCTGCGCCGGCAGAACGCCGAGCTGCAAAAGGAACTCGCCGACGCGCGCGCGGATCACAAGACGGCGACCGCGCTGAAGACGTTGCATCTCGCGGCCGCGTCGGGCGGGTACCGCGTGCTCCCGGCGCGGGTAGCGGCGCTGAGCGCCGGACAGGGCTTCGACTGGACGGTCACGCTCGACATCGGAAGTAGCGCAGGTGTGCGCGACGGCCAAACTGTCACCGACGGGTACGGGCTGGTCGGGCGCGTGCTGCACGCCGATGCGTCCTCGAGTGTCGTGCTGCTGTCGGTCGATCCCGGCTCCGGCGTCGGCGCGCGCAATCTCTCCTCCGGCCAGCTCGGCGTGGCCACCGGCCACGGCGTGGACGGCTACACCTTCATGCCGCTGGACCAGCACGCCACACCCCACGTCGGCGACCGCCTCGTCACCGGCCCGTCCGGCAAGAGCAGCTTCGTCCCAGGGCTGGCGATCGGCACAGTCGCCTCGGTACGGACGGCGGCGGACGGCATCACGCAGGCACTGGTCACCCCCCAGGCCTCGCCGACCTCGCTCGACCTGGTCGGTGTGATCGTGCGCCCGACATCCTCCCGGCTGGCGGGTGGCGGGTGACCCGATCACGCGTGCTGGCGGCGCTGACCGCGATGCTGACCGCGATGCTGCTGCAAGCGACGTTGGTCGCTCCGCTGACCTTGCCGGTTCCGGTCAGCCTCCCGGCGATGACGGTCGCCGCGATCGCGCTCGTCGACGGACCTGGTACCGGCATGGCCTACGGCTTCGCGGCGGGGCTGCTCGCCGATCTGGCGTCGGTGCATCCGGCCGGGGTGCTCGCACTGTGCTGGCTCGGCGTTGGTCTGGTCTGCGGGCTTGCTGCGAGCCGCGCGTCGGTGCGCCGCGACGGTGCCGTCGCTGCGGTGGTGTGCGCGGTCGGGTCGGTCGCGGCCGCACTGCTGCTCTCGCTGGTGCATGCCGACGGCGCGACATCTGCACGCGCGATCCTCCCGTTCGCGCCGACGCTGGTCGGTGATGCACTGCTCGCACTGGCCATCGTCCCGATCTCGCGTGCGTTCCTGCGCAGCAGTTCGTTGCGGAGCCCGCACGCAAGCGAGCCTGCGCTGCTGGTCAGAGCGGACCGATGAACCGCCGTCCGGGCGCGCGGCGCTACGCGATGATCGTGGTGCTGATCGCGTCGATGACACTCACCTTGTTCGGCCGGCTCTACTACGTCCAGCTGCTCGACCCCCGCAAGCCGCAGCAAACGGCCGGGCTGTTGCACGACGGCGACATCGTGGTGCCGGCACCACGCGGCCTCATCGTCGACGCCACTGGGCAACCCCTGGTCGACAACACGACGACGCGCGTGCTGACGATCGACGCCGAGCTGTTGCAGCAGATGCCCGATCGCGGCGCGGCGGTACTGCGCAAGATCGCGCGCCTGCTGCACGCCGACGCCACCAGATTGGCGAATGAGATTCGGAGCTGTTCGCCGAAGGTTCCGGCGCCCTGCTGGACCGGCCAGCCGTACCAGCCCGTCCCGGTGCAGACCGGCGTCGGCGCCCGCGTCGTGCTGGCCGTCAGCGAGCACCGCGAGGACTACCCCGGCGTCGCCATCGAGACCCTGAGCCTTCCGCACTACCCAGGCGGGACGCTCGCCGCCCACGTCCTGGGTTACACCGGTCAGATCACCGAGGCGGACAAGAAGCGCAATGCGGCGTTGACCGACGCTGACACGATCGGCATGTCCGGCCTGGAGCAGCAGTACGACTCGGTACTGCGCGGCACTGACGGCACCCGCGTCGTCCGCCTGAGCCCGCAGGGCTACTCGGTCCAGGACGGTGGCTACACCCCGCCCGTCCAGGGCGACACCTTGGTGACGAGCATCGACGCCAACGTCCAGAAGCTTGCCGAGCGGTCGTTGCTCGAGCAGCTCAAGACCCTGCGCGCGGGCGGGAAGCCCGCGACCGGGGGCGCGATCGTCGTCATGGACCCGAACAACGGCAGGATCATCGCGATCGCCAGCTACCCGACGTACGACCCCGAGCTGTTCGTGGGCGGCATCTCGGTCAAGGACTACCAGCGGCTGACCGCACCGTCGGCCGCCGACCCGTTGATCAGCCGCGCGATAGCAGGGCAGTACGCGCCCGGCTCGACCTTCAAGCTGATCACGACGTCCTCGATCGTGAAGCACCGCGAGATCTCGTTGAACGGCACCTATCCGTGCCCCGGCTCGCTGACCATCGACGGACGGGTCAAGACCAACTTCGAGGGGGAGTCCTTCGGCTACCCGATCTCGCTCCAGGACGCCTTGGGCTACTCGTGCGACACATTCTTCTACGCTCCGGCAGCCGCCGAGTACTACACCGATCAGGAGCGGCTGGCCCGGGGCAGGACGGCGCACGAGTGGTTGCAGAAGATGGCCGCCTCCTACGGCGTCGGCACCGCCCCGGGGATCGACCTGCCGGCCGACGAGCAGGCCACCGGCTCCTACGCCGACCGCGAGACCCGCCGCACGCGCTGGAGGGCCAACCGCACGCTGTACTGCCGCGAGGCGAAGACGGGTTATCGCGACGTCGAGGACGCGGCGCAGCGCGCGTACCTCATCAAGCTGGCGTCGGAGAACTGCACCGACGGCTGGCGCTACCGGGCAGGCGACAACGCGGACATGTCCATCGGGCAGGGCGAGACGACGATGTCACCGCTGCAGCTCGCGGTTGCCTACTCCGCGCTGGTGAACGGCGGGCGCATCCTTGAACCGACGCTCGGTCGGGCGGTCATGAACGGCAAGGGCGAGCTCGTGCGGACGATTCGCACCAAGGTCCGCAACACCGTCCCGGTGAGCCAGAACGTCCGCAACTACATCATGAAGTCGCTGAGCTTCAGTCGCGGCTGGCCGGTCTCGGGAGCCTTCGCCTACCTCGATTCGCCCTACCAGGACCTGCTCGGCGGCAAGACCGGCACTGCCGAGGTGTACGGCAAGACCGACACCGGCTGGCTGGCCACCTGGGGACCGACGAGCACCGACCGCACGGGCCGGACGCACGCCAGGTTCGTCGTGGTCGGCATGATCGAGCAGGGTGGCACGGGTGCTTTCGGCGCCGGGCCGATGCTCAAGAAGGTCTGGGACGGCATCTTCGGCATCGGGCAGCCGGCCGTGCTGAAGAACCAGCGTCCGGTCGCCACGCTGCCAAAGATCGCGCCGCAGGTCACGGTGATCGGCAAGTGAGCCTGCTCGCTGCGCGGGACCCCCGCGCGCCCTTCCCGCTCGTGTCGGGCACCGGCTCGCGCGGGCGGCGCGGCGCCGGCTTCGACTGGCTGCTCGCTGCCACCGCGCTGGTGCTGTCGCTCATCGGGGCACTGCTGGTATTGGCCGCGACGCGCGACGTCGAGCGTGGCGCGGGCAACGATCCCAACGGCTACCTCTACCGGCACCTGGTCAATCTGGTCATCGCGACCGGTCTCATGATCGGCGCCTCGCGGCTGGATTCGCGACTGCTCCGGCTGTCGGGGCCGCTCGGCTATGCCGCAGCCGTCCTCGGGCTGCTGCTGGTGTTCCCGTTCGGCGCCACCGTCAACGGCGCGCACGCGTGGATCCGGCTGAGTGGCGGTGTCGAAGTGCAGCCCTCGGAGTTCATGAAGCTGGGTCTGATCCTCGGGCTCGCGGTGCTGTTCGCGCAACGGGTGAGCGAGCGCGACCCGTCGCGTGCGCCCACGAACCTCGACGTGCTTCTCGCACTCGTCGTCATCGCCCTGCCGCTCGCGCTGATCATGCTGCAGCCCGACCTCGGGTCGGCGATGGTATTGGCGGCAGCGGCGTTCGGAATCCTGCTCGCCGCGGGCGTCCGGGCGAGGTGGACGGTCGGTCTGCTCATCCTCGCCGTGGTGCTGGCGGTGGTCGTCGTCAAGGCGGGCCTGCTCGCCGACTACCAGCTCGAGCGGTTCACGTCCTTCACCCATCCCGGCAGAGACGTCCAGGGCGCCGCGTACAACATCACCCAGGCGCACATCGCGATCGCCAACGGCGGGCTCTTCGGCACCGGGCTCTTCCACGGCCCGCAGACGAACGGCGGTTATGTCCCCGAGCAGCGCACCGACTTCGTGTTCTCCGTGGCCGGTGAGGAATTCGGGCTGGTCGGCGCCAGCGTCGTGATCGCCCTGTTCGCCGTGCTGTGCTGGCGGGGCTTGCGTATCGCACGGCATGCCGATCACGCCGGGCAGCTCGTCGCCGTGGGCATCGTGTGCTGGTTCGCGTTCCAGGCGTTCCAGAACATCGGCATGAACCTCGCACTGATGCCGGTCACCGGACTGCCGCTGCCCTTCGTGTCCTACGGCGGGTCGTCCATGTTCGCTCAGGGCCTTGCCATCGGCGTCCTGGAGGCGGTCCGGCGCTCGACGGTGGCGGGTGAGCGCTGCCGGTGGTGACCGCCTTGCGGTACGCGGCGCGGTCTCGAGACGGCTCACCGTCCCCCCGCAGGTCGGGTGGCGTCTGCCGAGACCGCGCCGCTACCTAACTCTAACTTCACGTCAGTGTCGGGGCGAGCCAAGCACAAGGGCCCGAGTTCCGGCCACGGCTTTTCCGGCGCCGCTTGGCCCGGCGCCGCTTGGCCCGGTGCGGCGGGTCGGCGGTTCAGGTGGGCCCGGCCGCGACGCTCACCTTCCCCAGCCTGGGACGTCGCTGAGCCAGCGTGGTGCCGGCGCTGGCCACCACGACGAGGACGACCGCGATGAGCAGCACGCCGGTGACCGGCTGGCTCAGCACGATCACGCCGGCCACCGCGGCCACGGCCGGCTCGAGGCTCATCAGCAGTCCGAACGTCGCTGCGGTCAGCCGCCGCAGCGCCATCAGCTCCAGCGAGTACGGGATGATGGAGGACAGCACGCCGACGAGTAGCCCGCCCGCCAGCACGGACGGCCGACCGAGCGCGCTGCCGCCCTCGACGATCCCGACCGGCAGCACGACGACCGCCCCGATGCACGACGCGATAGACAACCCGTCCAGGGTCGAGAACGAGCGGCCGACCCGCTGGGAGATCAGGATGTAACCGGCCCAGCAGGCACCCGCGGTGAGCGCGAGGAGCACGCCGAGCGCGGTGATGCCGTGCCGATCGCCCCGCAACGCCAACAGCCCGACGCCGCCGGCGGCCAGCCCGACCCACAGCACGTCCAGGAGCCGTCGCGAGCCGGCGACGGCCACCGCCAGCGGTCCGGTGAACTCGATCGTGACCGCGACGCCGAGGGGTAGGCGTTGCAGCGACTCGTAGAACGACCAGTTCATCGTCCCCAGGATCAGCCCGTACCCGAGCACGCTGAGCAGGTCCGAGCGGCTGCGTCCGCGCAGGCCCGGCCGGGCGATCGCGACCAGGACCAGCGCGGACAGCGCTAGGCGAAGGAAGACCACCCCGCCCGGACCGGCCTGGGCGAACAGGGTGTTGGCGAACGCTGCGCCGAACTGCACCGAGCCGATTCCGCCCAGCAGCAGGACCTGCGGGGGGACGGTGCGCACGCCCGCGATCCTGTCAGCCTGCACGATCAGGTTTTCCTTCCGGGTGCTCGGGCTCGCCGGGCTCGCCAGGTCGGGGACGCGAAAACCTGATCGACGGCGTGCGGTCCGTACCATCTGCAGACGTGGAATCCCTATTCGCGAAGCTGGAGCCGTTGCTGCCCCAGGTCAGTAAGCCGATCCAGTACGTCGGCGGTGAGCTGAACGCCCGCACGAAGGACTGGGACTCGGTCATTGTCCGCTGGGCGCTGATGTACCCGGACGCCTATGAGGTCGGCCTGCCGAACCAAGGTGTGCAGATTCTGTACGAGGTGCTCAACGAACGCCCGGACGCACTGGCCGAGCGCACCTACTCGGTGTGGCCGGACCTCGAAGCGCTGATGCGCGAGCACGGCATCGGGCAGTTCACCGTCGATGCCCACCGCCCGGTGGCCGCGTTCGACCTGCTCGGCGTGTCCTTCGCCACCGAGCTCGGTTACACCAACCTGCTGACCGCGCTGGACCTCGCCGGCATTCCGCTGCACGCCGTCGATCGGGACGAGACGCACCCGGTAGTCGTGGCCGGCGGCCACGCCGCCTTCAACCCCGAGCCTGTCGCCGACTTCGTGGACGCCGCCGTACTCGGTGACGGCGAGCAGGCCGTCGGGGCGATTACCGACGTCATGCGTGACTGGAAGGCGGCGGGGTGCCCCGGCGGGCGCGACGAGCTGCTGTTGCGTCTCGCCGCGACCGGCGGGGTCTACATCCCCCGGTTCTACGACGTGAGCTACCTGCCCGACGGCCGGATCGCGTCGGTCGTCCCGAACCGGGCCGGTGTTCCCGAGCGCGTGAGCAAGCACACCGTGATGAATCTCGACGACTGGCCTTACCCGAAAACACCACTCGTCCCGCTCGCGGAAACGGTGCACGAGCGGATGTCGGTCGAGATCTTCCGGGGCTGCACGCGGGGCTGCCGATTCTGCCAGGCGGGCATGATCACCCGTCCGGTACGCGAGCGCTCGATCGACACGATCGGCGCGATGGTCGAGCAGGGCCTCAACGCAACCGGTTTCGAAGAGGTCGGCCTGCTCTCGCTCTCCTCCGCCGACCATTCCGAGATCGGCGAGCTCGCCAAGCAGCTGGCCGACCGCTACGCCGAAGACAAGATCAGCCTGTCGCTCCCGTCCACCCGCGTCGACGCGTTCAACATCGACCTGGCCAACGAGTTCAGCCGCAACGGCCGACGCTCCGGGCTCACCTTCGCACCCGAAGGCGGCTCCGAAAGGCTGCGGCGCGTGATCAACAAGATGGTCAGCAAGCAGGACCTGATCGGCACCGTCTCGGCCGCGTACGGCCAGGGCTGGCGGCAGGTGAAGCTCTATTTCATGTGCGGGCTGCCCACCGAGACCGACGAGGACGTCCTGGAGATCGCCGAGATGGCGCACGACGTGATCCGCGCCGGACGCGAGGTCACCGGGTCCAAGGACATCCGCTGCACCGTCTCGATCGGCGGGTTCGTCCCCAAGCCGCACACCCCGTTCCAATGGGCCGCGCAGTGCGATCCGCAGACCGTCGACAACCGGCTGCGCAAGCTCCGCGAGGCGATCAACAGCAACCGCTCGCTGGGCCGCAACGTCGGCATGCGCTATCACGACGGCGAGCCGTCGCTCGTCGAAGGCCTGCTCTCGCGCGGTGACCGGCGCGTCGGTGCAGTCATCGAGCAGGTCTGGCGTGCCGGCGGGCGTTTCGACGGTTGGTCCGAGCACTTTTGTTTCGCCCGCTGGGCGAGTGCGGCCGAAAGCGAGCTCACCGGCGTCGATATGGCCTGGTTCACCACGCGTGAGCGCGACGGCGACGAGGTGCTGCCGTGGGACCACCTGGACTCGGGGCTGGACAAGCAATGGCTCTGGGACGACTGGCAGGACGCGCTGAGCGAGTTCGAACAGGACGACTGCCGGTGGACGCCGTGTTTCGACTGCGGCGTGTGCTCGAACCTGGGCACCGACATCCAGGTAGGCCCGACCGGGCGCGCGCTGCTGCCGCTGGCGCCGCCAGCCCTCCGGTGATGGCACCGCGTTTGATGGCACCGCGTTTGACGGCACCGCGTTTGACGGCACCGCGTTCGATGGGCCGGCACTGATGGCACGGCGGGTCCCCACGGGGCCGCCTCCCCCGCCGGTCGTGCAACGCGTCCGCCTGCGTTACGCCAAGCGCGGTCGGCTGCGGTTCAGTTCGCACCGCGACTTCGCCCGCGCCTTCGAGCGGGCGCTGCGGCGTGCGGACGTGCCGATGGGCTACTCCGCCGGTTTCACGCCCCACCCCAAGATCAGTTACATCGGCGCGGCGCCGACCGGAGTCGCCAGCGAGGCGGAGTTCCTCGAGATCGGACTCTCCCGGGAGATGGAACCGGAGCAGTTGCGCGTCGCGCTCGACGCCGCTCTGCCCGACGGCCTGGACATCGTCGAGGCCGTCGCCGCTGGGCCGGGTTCACTGGCCGAGCGCATGCAGGCCTCGCACTGGCATGTCGAACTGCCCGGGGTCTCTCCGGAGTCGCTGGGTGCCGCCGTCACCGCCTTCCTGGCCTGCGCGACGCTCGAGGTGCAACGCCTGACCAAGGACGGGCGCCGCACCATCGACGCACGCGGCGCAGTCGTGTCCGCGCACGTGTCGGACGGCGCCGGCGGCCCGGATGGACAGCCGCGTGCGATACTCGACATGGTTGTCCGGCAGGTGACCCCCGCCGTACGGCCCGATGACGTCCTCGTTGCATTGCGCAGCGTCGCCGGTCTCGCCCTCGTGGCACCGCCTGTTGCGGTACGCGTGGCGCAGGGACCGCTCGACGCCGGGGGAGCGGTCGGCGATCCGCTGGCTGCCGACCACGCAGCGGCGGCGGCGCCCTCGTAGTACGACCACCCAGACCGGGGCGTGCCTGTCGCAGCAGGCGCGATCCGATGCAGACTTTGCGAGCGACTCGGAGGGGTCGCCCGCCACAACCGCCCTCGTGCGGCCGCGGTTCGTCGTCCGACGACCGCGCCCGGGGGTCCAGAAACGGAGTGACCCGAGCACATGCTCGACGACAACCCCACCACCCACGACGATGCGCAAACGGCCCAGCAAGCCAGCACGCCGGCCCGCGCCGGCCGGGCGCCGCGAGCCGCCCGGATCCCGAGAGTGCGCGTCTCGGTCCTCGCCCGCGAACTCGCCGTCACCAGCAAGGCAGTCCTCGCCCGGCTGAGCGAGCTGGGTGAGAGCGCCACCAGCGCCTCCTCCTCGGTCGAGGAGGGCGTGGCCGTCCGCCTGCGTGAGAGCTTCGCCGCTCCGACGCCTGACGACGACGCCGCGGTCACCACCACCCGCGTCCCCGTCGGGGCCGAGGCCGCGCCGAGTGAGAATGTCGAACTCATCGCCCCGGCCATCGTGTTCGTGGCGCCCGACCTGTCCGACAAACCGGTACGCCGCCGGCGCGCGGCGAAGGCCCCGGCCGGGCCGCCACCGCCCGCCGAGCCCGTCCCTTCCGACGCCGACATCACTGTCGCTGAAGACGCCGAGGACCAGACCGCTGAGCCTGAGGACGTTCGCGAGGCAGCGGCCGAGGAGGCCACCGGAGCGCGGCGGCGGCGGCGGCGTGGTCGCCGGGGTCGCGGCGGCGGCGTCAAGTCCGACGACGAGTCCGATGCCTTCGCCGATGGCGATGCCGGCGGCAGCGACGGCGCCAACTCAGACGCGCCCGGCATCGCCCCGACGACCACGGCTGCGGACAGCACCGACGCCGACGACGCCCGGTCAGCCGAAGACACCGAGGACACCGAAGAGACCGAGGACACCGAGGACACCGAAGAGACCGAGGACGGCGTCGCGTCGGGTGGTGGCGACGGGTCGTCCTCGCGCCGTCGGCGCCGCCGCCGGCGCACGGGCACGAGCAGCGGCGACGAATCCGAGGACGACCCGCCCAACACCGTCGTCCACGTCCGCGAGCCGAAGAGCGGTGAGCAGAGCAGTAAGCAGAAGAACGGTGACCAGAAGGGCCCCCGCTCCTCGGGCAGGTCCGGCGGTGGCGACGGTGGTGCCAAGGACGACGACGGGGTCCGCGGCGTCAAGGGCTCGACCCGCCTCGAGGCACGCCGCCAGCGGCGTCGCGACGGCCGCGACACCAACCGGCGCCGCCCCCCGATCCTGACCGAGTCCGAGTTCCTCGCGCGTCGCGAGGCCGTCGACCGCGTCATGGCGGTGCGCCAGATCGAGGACCGAACGCAGATCGCCGTCCTCGAAGACAACGTTCTCGTCGAGCATTACGTCACCCGCGCCCGCTCCACGTCCTACGTCGGCAACGTCTACCTCGGTCGCGTGCAGAACGTCCTGCCCTCGATGGAGGCCGCGTTCCTCGACATCGGCAAGGGCCGTAACGGCGTCCTGTACGCCGGGGAGGTCAACTGGGACGCCGCCGGCCTCGAGGGCAAGTCCCGCGCCATCGAGAATGCGCTGAAGTCCGGTGACGCCGTGCTCGTCCAGGTGACCAAGGACCCGATCGGGCACAAAGGCGCCCGGCTCACCAGTCAGGTCTCGCTGCCCGGCCGTTTCCTGGTCTACGTCCCCGGAGGCGGTATGACCGGTATCAGCCGGCGCCTGCCCGACACCGAGCGGCACCGGCTCAAGTCGATCCTGAAGAAGATCGTCCCGGAGGACGCCGGCGTCATCGTCCGAACCGCCGCCGAAGGCGCGAGCGAGGAGGACCTGACCCACGACGTCGAGCGGTTGCAGGCCGAGTGGGCGACCATGTCCAAGAAGGCTGAGAAGACGTCGTCCGCCCCACAGCTCGTTCACGGCGAGCCCGATCTCGCGATCCGCGTCGTCCGGGACGTGTTCAACGAGGACTTCGTGAAGCTCGTCGTCCAAGGCGAGGACGCCTGGGCCACGATCGCTGAGTACATCGATGGCGTCGCGCCGGACCTGCAGGAGCGGGTATCGCGACACACCGGCGAGAGTGACCTGTTCCACGACCTGCGGGTCGACGAGCAGCTGGCCAAGGCGCTGGACCGCAAGGTCTACCTGCCCTCGGGTGGCTCGCTGGTGATCGACCGCACCGAGGCCATGACCGTCGTCGACGTCAACACCGGGAAGTTCGTCGGGGCGGGTGGGAACCTCGAGCAGACGGTGACGCGCAACAATCTGGAGGCCGCCGAGGAGATCGTGCGCCAGCTGCGGCTGCGCGACGTCGGGGGCATCGTGGTCATCGACTTCATCGACATGGTGCTCGAATCCAACCGCGAGCTGGTGCTGAGCCGGCTCACCGAGTGCCTAGGACGCGACCGCACCAAGCACCAGGTCGCCGAAGTGACCTCACTCGGCTTGGTGCAGATGACACGCAAACGTGTCGGTGAGGGCCTGCTCGAGGCGTTCAGCGAGACGTGCGAGGTATGCCGCGGACGCGGCGTCATCCTGCACAACGAGCCGGTCGACAAGGGCGAGTCGTCCGGCGCGTCGGTCGGGTCCGACGACGAGGACCGTTCGACCGGCAAGTCGGCGCGCCGCAGGCGCGGCGGCTCGGCCAAGGCTGTCCCCGAGTCCGAGGACCCCGCGATCGATCCGGAACAACGACAGAAGGCCCTGGCCGCCATGACGGCGATACACCGGGCGGCCCACCCGAACGAATACGCCGAGGAGGTAGCCCCGGCAGAACTGGAGATCGACGCCGTCGAGGCCGTGCTCATCGGCTCCCCGATCGACGCTGAACTGCTGGACCTCGACTTCGTCGAGGCGCTCACCGAACCAACCGCCGACCCGGGCGGCGCCGCCCCGGGCACCGGGCCGGCCGCCGGGTCGGGGGTGTCCCAGGTCGCGACGTCGCCGGCGGAGCTGCCTCAGATGCAGGCCGGCGAGACCGGCCCCGGCGAGACCGGCCCCGACGACACCGGCCCCGACGACACCGGCCGGGCGGATGGCGATAGGAACGGGGCAGCTCCGAACGGCGCCGCCCCGTCCGATCCTGCCGACGACGTCTCGCCCCGGGCCCGTCCGCGACGCCGCCGCGCCGCCTCTCGTCCGGCAGGACCGCCGGTCGTCGACTAGCAGTCCAGCCCGCGAGCTGGAGCGCCGGCGAGCGGAGTGGAAGCCGTTGCCGCAGCGCTTCGATCATGGGGTGTTGGGTAAGTACGCGAAGCTGGTCGGTTCGGCGGCGCAGGGTGCGGTCTGCGACTGAGCGGTGGAACGCGAGGAGACCGGTTGAGGCGTGGGCGCCTCAACCGGTCTCGTTGTCGTGCGGTGGCTTGCGGTGGCTTGCGTGATTGTTCGGGTGGCCGGGCTGTGGTGTGGCGGGGCTGTGGGGTGGCGGGGTTGTGGGGTGGCGGGGTTGTTAGGCGGCTGGGTGGCCGAAGTCCTGGGTGATCCAAATCTTGTTGTGCTGGTAGTCGAAGTAGACGTCGATGCCGACGTTGGTGAACTTGCTGCTCAGGATGTTGAGGCGGTGACCGTTGTCCGGCGC
>JBBQZQ010000059.1:0-27138 GCA_038207565.1 Mycobacteriales bacterium | reverse complement strand
TTCGGCGGTTTCCCCGGGCCCGCCTACCCGCTGGGTTCCAACCCGAGCTTCGCCGATCTCGTTCGAGCGACGATGCCCGAAGGCAACGAGTCGCGCGCGGTTGGAGCGGTGTCGCCGGGTATCCCTCACGGGACCACAGTTCTCGCCCTCAAGTTCATTGCCGGTGTGGTCATGGCAGGGGACCGGCGAGCGGTCGAGGGGTTCAGCATCGCCGACGAAAGGATCGACAAGGTCTTCCCGGCCGACGACACGTCGGCCGTCGCCATCGCCGGCGCCGCCGGCCAGGCGACCGAGATCGTCCGCCTCTTCCAGACCGAGCTCGAGCACTACGAGAAGGTGGAAGGCGAGCGCCTCTCGATAGAGGGCAAGGCCAACCGCCTGGCCCAGATGATCCGCGCGAACTTCCCCATGGCCCTGCAAGGCCTCGTGGTCGTGCCCCTCTTCGCCGGCTACGACGAACGAAAGGGCGAGGGGCGACTGTTCCGCTACGACGTGACCGGCGGGCGGTGGGAGGAGGCCGACTTCCACGCGACCGGCTCGGGCTCGCTTCATGCCCGGGGCACTCTGAAGAAGCGCTGGCGCCCGGGCCTGGGGCGCGACGCCGCCATCCGGGCGGCGGTGGAGGCCCTCTACGACGCCTCGCAGGAGGACGTGGCCACGGGCGGACCGAACCCCTTACGCGGCATCTACCCTTCCGTGAAGACCATCACCTCGGAGGGCGTGGTGCCGATCGCCGACGACGAGGTAAGGGCCGCGTTCGAGGCCGTCCTGGGCGAGTCGGGAGAGGCCCTCAAGCGAACCGGCGGCAGTCCAGCGCGGGAGACGGAGGACAGCGCCTGATGTCGTTCCAACCCTACGTCCCGCCCGAGCAGTTGATGAAGGACCGCTCCGAGTACGCGCGCAAGGGCATCGCGCGCGGGCGCGGCGTCGTCGTACTCACCTACGCCGATGGAGTCCTCTTCGTCGCGGAGAATGCCAGTTCGACGCTGCACAAGGTGAGCGAGATCTACGACCGCATCGCGTTTGCCGGGGTGGGGAAGTACAACGAGTACGAGAACCTGCGCGTCGCCGGGATCCGGCTGGCCGATCTGCGCGGTTATTCCTACGACCGCCGCGATGTCACCGCCCGCGCGCTCGCCAATGCCTACGCCCAAACGCTCGGAACGATCTTCACCGAACAGCAGAAGCCGTACGAGGTCGAGATCTGCGTCGCCGAGATCGGTGACACTGCCGAGGAGGACCAGCTCTACCGGCTCACCTATGACGGGACGATCCTCGACGAACCCGGGTTCCTCGTGATGGGGGCCCAGGCCGAGGCGTTGACCACCGAGGTCCGTCGCACCTACAGCGAGGGACTGCCGCTCGACGGCGCGCTGAGCGTCGCGGTGCAGGCGATCGGCTCCGTCGGTGGCGCCGACGGCAAGCCGCGCACGCTGCACGCCAACCAGCTCGAGGTCGGGGTGCTCGACCGCACCCGCGGTAAGCGCAAGTTCCGGCGGATCACCGGCGCCGCGCTGACCCCGCACCTACCCAGCGACAGCGATCCTGCACCCGACGCCGAGCCCGCGCAGGCAGACACCCCGCCGCACGACGAGCCGGGCTGACCTCGCGCTCAGCGACCGTCGACGCTTCGGCCGTACTCATTGCGCCGGCTCATTGGTCGGCGATGACCTGCCCACCCGCGACATGTACGGGCACCTTCGGCAGCGGCTTCGGGGCCGGGCCGCTCATGACCGCGCCCGTGGTCGCGTTGTAGACCGAGCCGTGGCACGGGCAGTCGAGCTTCTTGCCGGCCGGCGCGACGGTGCACCCCTGGTGCGTGCAGATAGCACTGAACGCGACGGCCGTGGTGCTCGTCGGGCGGGCCACGATCACCTTGGAGCCGTCGGCGAGCTTCGCCGAGACCGCCTCGCCGACCTTGATGCTGTTGAGGGCGACCAGGCCTTTCCCCCCAGCCGGCGACGTGCCGGCGGACGTCGAGGGGGGCGCCGAGGGGGGCGCCGACGTCGTTGAACTGGAATCGCTGCTGCACGCGGCGAGAGTGGCGCCTCCAAGCGTGGCCGCGCCTGCGACCAGCGCAGTGCGCCGGGTGACTGCGGGTTTCATCGTCATGTGCAGTACCACGCGCTCCGGACGTCGCTGGTTCACCCGTGCTGGTGCCTGGCTGCGATCGAACCGGCTCGCCTGTGCCGACGTAGTCGATGGTGTGCCCAACCGGTCCGGATTCCTCGCGCGGGCGGATCGATGAGTGCGACACTCGCGTACTTGAGTGATCAACCAGCGGTGGGACGTCCGGACGACCAGTTGCTGCGCATGCTCCACGACGAGCACGCGCCGGCTCTCTGGTCCTACGTCGTGCGCCTGACGCGGGGAGACAGTGCGCGGGCACAGGACGTCGTGCAGGAGACCCTGTTGCGCGCCTGGCGTACCCCGGCTGTTCTGGAGCGCCCGGGGCAGCCGGCCCGCGGCTGGTTGTTCACGGTGGCGCGCCGAATCGTGATCGACGAGTGGCGGGCGACCAGTCGCCGCCCCGAGGTCATCGTGGCCGAGGTCCCCGAGCGCCGTAGCAACGACGCCGACGACGCCGTGGCCGAGCACGCCGTCGATCGGCAGCTGGTGGTGGCCGCCCTGCGCAGGCTGTCGCCCGATCACCGCGAGGTACTGCTGGAGTGCTACTTCCGCGGCTCCTCGGTCGCTGAGGCGTCGCTGGCGCTCGGCATCCCGCAAGGGACGATCAAGTCCCGTACGCACTACGCGCTGCGCGCGCTGAAGCTGGCGATCGAGGAGATGGGGGGAGTGCAATGACCGAGCATGGCGTGCACGACGCCCATCGCCACGACGACGGCGCGTACGTCCTCGGCGCGCTGGCCGAGGACGAGCAGGTTGCCTTCGAGCAGCACCTGCGGACCTGTGCCGACTGCCGCGAACGGGTCGCCGAGATCCACGAGGTGCCGGCGCTGCTCGTCGACGTGGGAGCCGCCGACCTCGACGCCGACCTCGATCCCGACCACGATCTCGGCGGGCCGCCGGACACCCTGCTACCCGGGCTGCTCCGGCGCGCCGGGGAAGGGCGGCGCACCCGGCGACGTGTCGTTGCCGGTCTGGCCGCGCTCGCTGCGGCATGTCTCGTCGCGCTCGCAGTCGCGCTCTGGCCGTCGCCGGATCCGTCACCGGGCAGCCCCGCGCCCCGTGCGCTCACGCCGGTCGTCGCCAGCCCGGTGCAGGCGGACGCGGTGCTGGTGGCCAAGGCATGGGGCACCGAGATCAACCTGCACTGCCGCTACGGCAAGGGGGTCAAGCAAGGTTTTCCCTACCTGCTCGTCGTGCGCGACCGGCACGGACGCCCCGAGAACCTGGGCACGTGGCTGCTGCCTCCGGGCGACGAGATCAGCTTCAGCGCCGGCACCGCGCTGCACCCGTCGCAGATTGCGCAGGTGGACGTCGCGCTCACCGACGGAACTCCGATCTTGCGGCTGCAGAATTGACGGCTCCGTCATCCGCCCGGTGATCGCGGCCGCGCACCCACCTGCTCCGCTGTGCCACTTCGACGGCACGCTGCACGGCACCGGCGCCGACGACGACATAGTGTGAGACCGTGCACAAGCGCATCTTCGGCATCGAGAACGAGTACGGCGTCACGTGCACGTTCCACGGCCAGCGCCGCCTCTCGCCCGACGAGGTTGCCCGGTACTTGTTCCGGCGGGTCGTGTCGTGGGGGCGTTCCTCCAACGTCTTCCTGAAGAACGGCGCCCGCCTCTACCTGGACGTCGGCAGCCACCCCGAGTACGCGACCCCGGAATGCGATTCGCTCGACGCGTTGGTCGCACACGACAAGGCGGGGGAGCGCATCCTGGAGGGCCTGGTTGTCGACGCCGAGAAGCGCCTGCACGACGAGGGCATCGCCGGCGATATCTACCTATTCAAGAACAACACCGATTCGGCGGGCAACTCCTACGGTTGTCACGAGAACTACCTCATCGGCCGCCACGGCGAGTTCAGCAGGCTGGCGGATGTCCTCATCCCGTTTCTTGTCACCCGCCAGCTCATCTGCGGTGCCGGAAAGGTGCTGCAGACCCCGCGCGGCGCGGTGTACTGCGTCAGCCAGCGCGCCGAGCACATCTGGGAGGGGGTGTCGTCGGCGACCACCCGCAGCCGTCCGATCATCAACACCCGCGACGAACCGCATGCCGACGCCGAGCGCTACCGCCGCTTGCACGTCATCGTCGGCGACTCGAACATGAACGAGTCCACGACGATGCTCAAGGTCGGCTCGGCGCACCTCGTGCTGCGCATGATCGAGCAGGGCGTGATCTTCCGCGACCTCACGCTGGAGAATCCCATCCGGGCCATTCGCGAGATCAGTCACGATCTGACCGGAACCCGCCCGATCAGGCTGGCAGCAGGCCGCAGCGCGAGCGCTCTCGACATCCAACGGGAGTACTACTCGCGCGCCGTGGACTTCGTCGAACGTGCGGGGGACGACCCGTGGGCCAAACGGGTCCTCGAATTGTGGGGACGCACCCTGGACGCCATCGAGGCGCAGGACCTCACGAAGATCGACCGCGAGATCGACTGGGCCACGAAGTATCAGCTGATCGAGCGCTACCGCGCCAAGAATGATCTGCCGCTGTCGTCGCCGAGGGTCGCGCAGCTCGACCTCGCCTACCACGACATCTCCCGGACGCGGGGCCTGTACTACCTCCTGCAGCGCAAGCACGCCGTCGACCGGGTGGTGTCCGACCTCGCCGTTTTCGAGGCGAAGTCGGTACCGCCGCAGACCACGCGCGCCAAGCTGCGCGGTGACTTCATCAAACGTGCACAGGAGAAACGCCGCGACTTCACGGTGGACTGGGTGCACCTCAAGCTGAACGACCAGGCCCAGCGCACGGTCCTGTGCAAGGACCCGTTCCGCAGCGTGGACGAGCGGGTCGAGAAGCTCATCGCCTCGATGTAGGGTCGTCGTGCCCCACGGCGTCGATGCCGACATCGAGGAATACCGCGATGGCACGTGACGTGGCGCGACCGATCGGCTGAACTGGGTGCAGGTCCTCCTACGGAGCTGTCATCGCCGCTGGGGCGGTCGAGCGTCGCGGGTCGCGCGCGCATTTGATCAGGGACAATCGAGCCATGAGGACGACGCGCGCCGTGTCGCCTGGGTCGCGGCCCCGGCGGGACCCCCGAGGCCTTAACTTTGAGGACATGGCGGCCCGGCGCGCGGAGCGACTTGTCAATCTCGTGATCTGCCTGCTGTCGACCCGCCAGTACCTGAGCGCCGAACGGATCCGCGATGCCGTGCCCGGCTACGAAGGTGCCGACGGCAGCCGAGCGACCGACGACGCGTTCAAGCGGATGTTCGAACGGGACAAGGCCGAACTGCGTGACCTCGGTATCCCGCTGGAGACCGGACGGAACAGCCATTTCGACAGTGACGACGGCTACCGCATCAAGCGCGGTGACTACGAGTTGCCGGCCATCGAGTTCGACGCCTCGGAAGCAGCCGCGGTCGGTCTGGCCTCGCGCCTGTGGCGCTCGGCGACGCTCGGCGAACCCGCCCGCAATGCGCTGATGAAACTGCGCGCCGCCGGCACCGAGGTGCGCGACCAGGACACGCCCGGCGCCGTCCCGCACCTGGATGCCAGCGACCCCAGCCTGCCCGCGCTGCTCGAAGCGGCCCGCCTCGCGCGCCCGGTGCGCTTCTCCTACGTCAAAGCCGGGTCAGGGACCGCCGAGGAACGCACGCTCGAGCCGTGGGGAGTGTTGTCCTGGCGGGGCCGTTGGTATGTCGCGGGGCTCGACCGCGGACGGGCTGAGCCGCGCAGCTTCCGCCTGTCTCGCATCACCGGCCCCGTCGCTTTCGTGGGCGCGGCCGGGGAGTTCGAACGCCCCCACGAGATCGACCTGTTCACGATGGTCAACGGACGCCGATCCGAGGACACCCGGTGGGCGCGGGTGCGCCTGACGGGCAACGCCGCGGCGTTGCGCCGGATCGCCGACGCCACGGACGGGGACGAGCTCTCCATCTCCTTCAGCGACCTGCACTGGCTGGCCCGCCAGATCGCCGGTGCCGGATCGGCGGCGCACGTGCTCGACCCGCCCGATCTGCGCGACGCCGTCGTGGCGCGCTTGACCGCAGCGGCGAAGGGCCGGTAATGGCAACGAGCAACGAGCAACGGCTGCCGCGACTGCTCGCGCTGGTGCCCTACCTGCAGGCCCGCCCCGGAATCCGGGTCGCCGAGGCCGCGGCCGATTTCGGGGTCACCGAGGCGCAACTGCGCCGAGACCTGCAGCTGCTGTGGCTGTGCGGGATGCCCGGCCACGGTCCCGGTGACTTGATCGACCTGTCCTTCGAGGGCGAAACGGTGTCGGTGATCTTCGACGCCGGCATGTCCCGTCCGCTGCGGTTGTCCGGCGAGGAGGCGTTGGCGCTCGTCGTCGCGCTGCGCACGCTCGCCGAGACATCCGGCGTGGCCGACATCGACGCGGTACAGCGCGCGCTGGCGAAGGTGGAGGCTGCCGCGGGCGGCATGGTCGACGACGGAACCGTCGCGGTCGCCCTCGACCAGGCGAGCCGGATGCTGCCCGTCCTGCACCGTGCGGTGGACCAGAAACGCGCGCTGAGACTGCGGTACTACACCGCCGCGCGGGACGAAGTCACCGAACGCACCGTCGATCCGCTGCGGGTGTTCGAGATGGACGGCGTCTCCTACCTCGAGGCCTGGTGCCGCAGCGCCGAGGGGATGCGGGTCTTTCGTGCCGATCGCATCGAAGACGTGCGGCTGCTGGACGAACCGTCCCGCCCGCCCGAGAACGTGCAGCTGCGCGACCTGGCCGAGGGGGTGTACCAACCGTCGTCCGAGCACCTGCTGGCCGTGCTGCGCCTCGCGCCCGCGTACGCATGGGTCGCCGACTACTACCCGACCGTGGACGTCTCGGAGCTGGGTCAGGGCGCCCTGCAGGCCAGCCTGCACGTTTCCGAGCCGGCGTGGGTGCGTGCGCTCGTGCTCGGCTCAGGTGGTCAGGTCGAGGTGCTCTCGCCGGGCTGGCTCGCCGAATCCATCCGTACCGATGCGGCACGGGCACTCGCGGGCTACGCCGCAACGTAAAGTCGTGATCACACGGGCGTCGTGCTGTGCTGGCCGACCCGATCGAAGTGAGGGCGGACATGGACATGATCGCGTGGGCGGCATGGATCGGCGTCGCGCTCGTCGCACTGATCGTGTTGGGCTTCTGCGCCTACGAGATCGTAGGCAAATCGCGGCGGCTGCGTCGCGAGATGCGACGCCTGGAGGCTGCGACCGCGCGGCTGCAGACGTTGCGTGACGACCTGGTGGCGGCCCAGCAACGCGCTGCCGGCACCGGGCTGTAGCGGGATCGCCGGGATGGGCAAGGTCGACCGCGTGCTGAGGCGGCGAAGCAAGAACCCCGAGGGCCGCATGGCGGTCATGGACCACCTGCGCGAGTTGCGCCGGCGCCTCATCATCGTCGTCCTCATCATCGCTGCCGGTGCGGTGATCGGCTGGCTCCTCTACCTGCCGATCCTGGACTTCCTAAAGCACCCGTACTGCTCGGTGCCGGCCAAGTATCGCTACCCGGGGCAGGCCGACCAAGGCTGCGTGCTCACCTACACCGGTGTGCTGGACGGTTTCACCGCGCGCCTGAAGGTCTCCTTCATCGCAGGTGCGGTGCTGACCGGCCCGCTCTGGCTCTACCAGATCTGGGCGTTCATCACCCCGGGACTGCGCAGGAACGAGCGCAAGTACACCGTCCTGTTCATCATCGCGTCGTCGTTGCTGTTCGTCGCCGGCATGGCTCTGGCCTACGTCGTGCTCACCAAGGGCCTCAACATCCTGCTCCAGCAGGCCGGCGAGGGCACCCAGGCGATCCTGACGATCACCGAGTACCTGTCCTTCGTCACGCTCATGCTGGTGATCTTCGGAGCGGCGTTCGAGCTGCCGCTGATCATCGTCATGGCCAATCTCGCCGGCGTGCTGCCGGCCAAGTTGCTGGTGAAGTCCCAGCGCCTCGGCGTCTTCCTGATCTTCCTGTTCGCCGCGGTGGCCACTCCGAGCACGGACCCGTTCACGATGTGCGCCATGGCCGTCCCGATGGTCGTCCTGTTCGAGATGGCGGTGCTCATCTCCGTCATCCACGACCGGCGCAAGCGGCGGCGCAAGGCTGCGGCAGAGGATGTCGAGCACCTCGACGACGTGACCCCGTCCCGCGTGGATGCCGTGCCGCAGTCGCTGGGGAGTAGCGACGAGAGCTGGAGCGATACCACCTGATCGGCCGGTCACCACCGCGAAACTAGGCTGAGGTCATGTCCTCGCCCAGCGAGCGGTACGTGGCGGCGCGGCAACGGAGCCGACGACCGGCGTTGAGCACCTTTCGCGGCGGCTACCCGTTCCTTCTCGACGATTTCCAGATCGATGCCTGCGAGGCGCTCGAGGACGGTCACTCGGTGTTGGTGTGCGCACCGACCGGCTCCGGCAAGACGGTGGTCGGTGAATTCGCGGTTCACCTCGCGCTCGCCGCCGGCCAGAAATGCTTCTACACGACGCCAATCAAGGCCCTGTCCAACCAGAAGTACAACGATCTGGTCGAGCGCCACGGTCCGGCGCGCGTCGGCCTGCTGACCGGTGACAATTCCGTGAACCCCGCAGCCCCGATCGTGGTCATGACGACCGAGGTGCTGCGCAACATGCTCTACGTCGGCAGCACCTCGCTCTCCGATCTCGGGTACGTCGTGATGGACGAGGTGCACTACCTCGGTGACCGCTTCCGCGGTGGTGTGTGGGAGGAGGTGATCATCCACCTCCCTGCCTCGGTGCGGCTCATCAGCCTGTCGGCGACCGTGTCCAACGCCGAGGAGTTCGGGGACTGGCTCGTCTCGGTGCGCGGGGAGACGCAGGTCATCGTGCACGAGGAGCGCCCGGTCCCGCTGTGGCAGCACATGCTGGTGCAGAAGCGTCTGTTCGACGTTTTCGGCGGTGCCGGGACGGCAGTGGATCCTGCGCTCGTCCGTTACGTGAACGAGCGGATGCGCCACCTCGACCCCGGTTCGGTCAATCGTCGCGGACGCGGTCGGCCATTGCGCGGGTGGCGCCCGCCCCCGCGCCCCGACGTGATCGCCCGGCTCGACGCGGAGGGTCTGTTACCGGCGATCACATTCGTGTTCAGCCGGGCCGGCTGCGATGCCGCCGTCCGCCAGTGCGTCTGGGCCGGGCTGTGGCTGACGACCGAGGACGAGCGGGCCGAGATCGAGGAGATCGTCGAGCAGCGCACCGCCGGCATCCCGGCCGAGGATCTCGACGTGCTCGGCTACTGGGATTGGCGCGACGGGCTGCAGCGCGGCATTGCCGCGCACCACGCCGGGCTCGTCCCCGCGTTCAAGGAGACCGTCGAGGACCTGTTCGTGCGGGGCCTGGTCAAAGCGGTGTTCGCTACCGAAACGCTCGCCCTCGGGATCAACATGCCGGCGCGCACGGTCGTCCTCGAGCGCCTGTCCAAGTTCAACGGCGAGACGCACGCCGATCTGACGCCGGGGGAGTACACCCAGCTCACCGGACGCGCGGGGCGGCGCGGGATCGACGTCGAAGGGCACGCCGTGGTGCTCTGGAGTCCCGAACTCGACCCGGGACGTGTCGCCGGCCTCGCCTCCACCCGCACGTACCCGCTGCGCTCCTCGTTTCGCCCGTCCTACAACATGGCCGTGAACCTGGTCGGCCAGATGGGACGCGTCCAGGCTCGCCATCTGCTCGAATCTTCGTTCGCGCAGTTCCAGGCCGATCGGGGGGCGTCCGGGCTCGCCAAGCAGATCCGGCGCAACGAGGCGACGCTGGTCGAGTACGCGCAGGAGATGACCTGCCACCTCGGCGACATCGGCGAGTACGCGGCGCTGCGGCGCCGGCTCGCTCAGCGCGAGTCCGACCTCTCGCGGCAGGGCGCTCACGCCCGCAAGGCCGCGGTCGCGCAGTCGCTGGAGAAGCTGCGTCCCGGCGACGTGATCCGGGTGCCGTCCGGCCGCCGCGCCGGGCTGGCGATCGTGCTCGATTCCGGCGTCGCGCCGCACGACGACCCGCACCCGCTCGTCGTGACCGAAGCGCGTTGGGCCGGGCGGCTCTCGATGCTCGACTTCCCGACGACCGCGGACGTGCTGGGACGGGTCAAGGTGCCCAAGCACCCCAATCACCGCTCGCCCCAGGTCCGCCGCGACCTGGTGTCGAGCCTGCGCGAGCTCGACCTGCCCGCCGAGTCGGGCCGCCGTCGCCGTGGGACCGACGGCACCGGCGACGATGCGGAGGTGTTGCGGTTGCGCGCGCAACTGCGGGCGCACCCGTGTCATCAGTGCGCGGATCGCGAGCAGCACATGCGGTGGGCCGAACGCCACGCCCGGCTGGAGCGCGAGACCGAGGACCTCCAGCGCCGCATCGAGGGGCGCACCGGTTCCCTCGGCCGGCAGTTCGACCGCATCTGCCAACTGCTCGACCAGCGAGGTTTCCTTGCCGCGGACGAGACCACCCCGCCCGGGCGGCAGCTGGCCCGTATCTGGTCGGAGAGCGACCTGGTCATCGCCGAGTGCCTGCGGGCCGGGGTCTGGGAGGCGCTGGATCCGGCCGAGCTGGCCGCTGTCGTCTCGACGCTGGTGTACGAACCGCGTCGCGACGAACGCCCCGTCGACCGCATGCCCAACGCGGCCGTGCGGGAGGCGCTGTCGACCTCGACGCGCATCTGGGCGCGGATCGTGGAGGACGAAGAGGAGCTGGGCTTGCCGGCGAGCCGCGAGCCGCAACCCGGCCTGGTATGGGCGTTGTTGCGCTGGGCGAACGGCGAACGGCTCGATCGCGCGCTCGGTGCAGCGGCTACGAGCGGTGCCGAGCTGTCGGCGGGCGACTTCGTGCGCTGGTGCAAGCAGGTGCTCGATCTGCTCGAACAGTTGGCGGGCGCGCCGGCGCCGGGCGGCGAGATCGAACCCCTGGCGGCGACCGCGCGAGCGGCGGCGGCAGCAGTCCGCCGGGGTGTCGTTGCGCAGAGCATGACGATCTGAGGCAGAGCCGAACCCGGGTGGGCACCCGCCCGAACCGCAGGCAGGGTGCTCGGCTGCCACACCGGACCGATAAGCAGTAGCGTGTGCAGCCGGACCTATCGCGATCATGCGATGCGGTCATGGACACCACCGACGAGGAACTGCGTGATGAGCGACCAGGGCAACCAGGGGCAGGGCAACGAGGGCTACCCCGGCCAGCAGTGGCCCCCGCAGAATCCCTATCCGCAGCAGAGCGGCTACCCGCAGCAGGGTGACTATCCGCAGGGCGGGTACGGCCAGCAGCGTGGGTACGGCCAGCAGGGCTATCAGCAGGGGCCACCGGACCAGCCAACCCAGCAGCCGCCAACCCAGCAGCCGCCGAGCGAGCAGCCGCCGGACGACGAGGCGCCGGACGACGAGACCGCCGAGGATGCGACCGCGGAACGTGACGAACCCGCCGGCGACCAGCAGCGCGGCCCGTCCGGCACCCACGCGCTCGGCACCGATGTACCCCAGCAGCACGCGCCTCGTGACGAGACGAGCACCGAATACATCGCGCGTAGCGCCCCCACCGAGCAGAGTGGCCGGCCCGACGACGACGAGCAGCACACGAGCGTGTACCCGCCGATCGGCGGCGAAGCCGCCCAGTCCGGTTACGGCCAGCCCCCGTACGGACAGGCCGGTTACGGCCAGCCCCCGTACGGACCGGCCGGTTACGGCCAGCCGGCATACGGCGAGCCGTCCCAAGACCGGGCGGGCCAGCAGCCGGAGTACGGGCAACCGCCCTATGGGCAGCCGCAGTACGGGCAACCCACCTATGGGCAGCCGCAGTACGGGCAACCCACCTCTGGGCAGCCGGAGTACGGGCAACCCACCTATGGGCAGCCGGAGTACGGGCAACCCACCTATGGGCAGCCGGAGTCCGGGCAGCCGGAGTCCGGGCAGCAGTCCTACGGACAGCCGGGGTACGGGCAGCCCAGCTACGGCGCGACAGCGGCGGGGTCCTACGGACAGGGCGGCCAGACGGCCGATTACGGGCAGCAGCCCTCCTACGGCCAGCCCGGGTACGGTCAGCAGCCCGGAGGCTACGGTCAGCAGCCGGCATACGGCCCGTCAGGCTATGGACAGCAGCCCGGGTACGGACAACAGCCCGCAGGCTACGGTCAGCAGCCGGCATACGGCCCGTCAGGCTATGGACAGCAGTACGGCCAGCAGGGCTACGCCGCGGCGCCGTCCCGGAAGACGAACCGGAAGCCGCTGCTCTGGTCATTGCTCGCACTCTTGGTCGTTCTCGCGGTCGGCGCGGCGGCGTTGCTGTATCTCACCAGGACGAAGAACCTCCGTCACACCGCCGTGGAGAACTACATCGAGAAAAGCCAGGGCGCGTCCGACGTCGTCTGCAACGACGGCAAGGACATCGAGATCAAGAAGGGCAAGACCTTCACCTGCACCGGTGCCAACGGGGCGAACTTCACCGTGAAGCTCACCGACGACAAGGGTGGCTACCAGCCCTCGCCGGGCTGATCCGCACGCGGCCGCCTGATCAACAGCCCGGCAGCGGGTCCACCAACACGTTGCCGGGCTGTTGATCACCGGGGGCTGGCGAGGGACTTCTCGATCGCTGCGCGCAGCCGGCTCACCGAGTTCCCCACGCCCAACTCCGCGGCGAGCGAAGTGAGCCGGGCGGCGTCACGCGGCTGGACCGGCAGCGCATCCTCGACCTCGTCGACCGGCGCATCGATCCGTCCCCGCACCGCAGCCGGAGCCCTGGCGAGGTAGTCACGTGCCGCGAGCACCTTGTTGCGCGCGCCCGCCGGGAAGCCGTCCGACCCGCGTTCCGCGGCCGCGAGCACGTCCTCGATCGGCCCCAGGCGCGAGACGATGGCCGCGGCCGTCTTCTCCCCGATCCCCGCCACCCCGGGCAGACCGTCGCTCGGGTCGCCGCGGAGCACGGCGAAGTCGGGGTAGTACTGAGCCGGGACACCGTACTTCGCGCGTACCTCGTCAGGTCCCATGTCGGCCAGTTTGGCGATGCCCTTGCCCGTGTACAGGACGCGCACTCGATCCGTCGCCAGCGCCAGCAGGTCGCGGTCCCCGGTTACCACCTCGACGGCGTCCGCGTCGCGGGCGGCGAGCGTCGCGATGACGTCGTCGGCTTCGAAACCCTCGGCGCCCGCGGTCGCCAGCCCGAGTGCGGTCAGCAATTCCAGCAGCGGAGGGATCTGCGGCGACAGCGCGTCGGGCACTTCCTCCCCACCGTCCGCCGCCACCCGGTGCGCCTTGTAGGACGGGACCAGTTCGACCCGGAACGCCGGGCGCCAGTCGAGATCCAGGCACGCCACGTGCCGGGTCGGACGCCGCCGGTCAATCAGTGCTGCAGTCATGTCCAGGTAACCGCGGATTGCATTCACCGGCCGTCCGTCCGGCGCGGTGATCGACTCCGGTAACCCGTAGAAGGCCCTGAAGTAGAGGCCCGCCGCGTCGACCAGCATGAGTGTCATCAGTCGACCGACCTCGTCGGGTCGGTGCTGCCGCGCACAATCAAGGTGGTCGGCAGGACGACGTCCTCGGCCGCGGGATCGGCCGCTGCCACGGCTGCGAGCAGACGGGTGCTCACGTCCAGCGCCTGCTCTGCGACCGGCTGCCGGATGGTGGAGAGGTCCATCAGCTCGGCGTTGGCGTGGTCGTCGAAACCAATCACCGCGACGTCGTGGGGGGCGCGCAGCTTGTGCCGGCGCAGCGTCCGCAGCACCCCGTAGGCCATCTCGTCGCTCTCGGCGAAGATCGCGGTAGGCCGCTCAGGCAGTTCGAGCAGGCGTTCGCAGGCGTCCATGCCACCCTCGATGGTGAAGTAGCCCAGCACGGACAGCGCCGGGTCCGGTTCGACGCCGGCGGTGAGCAGTGCGTCGCGGTACCCGTCCTCGCGGTGCAGCGGCGGGGTGAATCGCATCGGGTCGTCGGTGTCGCCGCCGATCAGGGCGATGCGACGGTGCCCCAGATCGAGCAGGTGCCCGACCGCGGCGCGCGCCGAGCCGGCGTCGTCGATGCGGGTGGACAGGAAGCCGGGATGGTGGAAGCCCAGCAAACCCAGCGGGCATCCCAGCTCGGAAAGCGCCGCGATCTCCTCGTCGCTGAGCACGAGACTCGCGACCAGCACCGCATCGACGCGCTTGCGCATCGGCATTACGTCGAAGAACCGCGACCGGCCGTCCTGGTCGCCGAGGTTGTAGAGCAGCAGATCGAAGCCGGCCTTGCGCAGCGCCGTCTCGACCGTGTCGATCACTTCGGCGAAGAACCACCGGTTGACGAAGGGCACCACGACGCCGACCGTCGCAGTCCGCCCGCTGGCCAGCCGGGCGGCGAACGGGGAGGCAATGTAGTGCAGCTCGGACGCGGCGTCCAGGACGCGCTCGCGGGTCGCGGTGGCGACGTCGGGCAGCCCGCGCAGGGCACGCGACACCGTCGCGATCGACACGCCTGCGCGCCGCGCGACGTCCTCGATGCTCGCCGCCATCTCGCCGCCCCTGTCCTAGCGTTCCCGCGTCCTCACATGATTCATGCTGGAGAAAACGCTACCGGTGACCCGCTGGCAGACTTTGCCCGGTGCGCACCCTCTACCGCAACGCCCGGATCCACACCACGGCCGTCCGAGCGGCCTCCGCGATGCTGGTCGAGGGGCCGACGATCGTCTGGATCGGCAATGAACTCGGGGCCGAGCAGCATCTCGCCGACGCCGTGGTCGACGTTCACAACGCTTTGATCACACCTGCGTTCGTGGACGCCCATGTGCACTCGACCGCGACCGGCATCGCTCTGGCAGGGCTGGACCTGTCCGTCGCCGCGACCCTGGCCCAGGCGCTGGATCTCATCGAACGGGCAGCCCGCGCCGGTCGTGGCCGACCGCTGCTCGGCGGTGGCTGGGACGAGACGCGTTGGCCGGAGGGTCGGGCCCCCACCATCCAGGAGCTCGACCGGGCGAGCTACGGCGGGGCCGTGTACCTGGCACGTGTCGACGCGCACGCGGCGGTGGTCTCGTCGTCGCTCGCGGCCTCGGTACCGGGCCTGCGAGGCCTGGAGGGCTACCGCGCGGACGGCCGGCTGACCCGTGCTGCCCACGACGCCGCACGCAGCACTGCGCTGGCCGCCCTCACCGCCGGCCAGACCCGCGACCTGCAGCGCACGGCGCTGACCCATGCCGCTTCGCTCGGCATCGCCTGCGTGCACGAGATGGCGGGCCCGGCGATCTCCAGTGCCGACGACCTGACCTCGCTGCTCGCCCTCGCGCGCGACGAGCCGCTGCCGGAAGTGATCGGTTACTGGGGCGAGCTGCACGGCGTCGACACCGCGCGCGAGATCGGTGCAGTAGGCGCAGCAGGCGACCTGTTCTGCGACGGATCGCTCGGGTCACACACCGCCGCGCTCGGTGCGCCCTACGCCGACGCGCCCGACACCAGCGGCGCACTGCGCTTCGAGACCGCCGAGTTGGCCCAGCACGTGCTCGCCTGCACCGCCGCCGGGCTGCAGGCCGGCTTCCACGTGATCGGGGACGCGGCGATCGATCAGGTGCTCGACGCCCTCGACCTCGCCGGTGCCGGGCTCGGCCGCCCGGCGGGCGCCGGCCACCGGCTCGAGCACGTCGAGTTCGTCAACGACCCGGCGCGCCTGGCTGCCTCTGGTGTGCTGGCGTCGGTCCAGCCGGTCTTCGACGCAACGTGGGGCGGGCCGGCGGGCATGTACGTCCAGCGACTCGGAACACAACGCGCGGCGCAGCTCAACCGCTTCGCCGACCTCGCGGCCGCCGGAGTCCCGCTGGCCTTCGGATCGGATGCGCCGGTGACGCCGCTCGGACCCTGGGCGGCGGTCCGTGCGGCGGCCTACCCGCACGACCGCACCACGGCGATCAGCGTCCGGGCCGCCTTCACGGCGCACACCCGCGCGGGCTGGCGGGCCGCGCGCCGCGACGGTGAGGGCGTGCTCGCACCAGGACTGCCGGCCACATTCGCCGTATGGGCGGCCGGCGAGCTGGCGGTCGACGCCCCTGACGAGCGCGTGGTGCGCTGGAGCACCGACGCACGTGCGGCAGTCCCCGGCCTGCCTGAGCTGGCGCCGGGTGCGAACCTGCCGACCTGCCTTGCCACGGTTCGTGCCGGTACGACGCTGTATGACGCCGGTCTGCACTGAGCGCGGTAACTCCAGCGCTCACCCGCCTCGGCGATACTTGCACGATGCACTCCCGTCCGGCTCCGCACCCGGCAGTGCCGGTGCGCTGGGCCGCCCTGGTCGCCGTGCAGGGCGGGTTGGTGGGAACCGGCGCCTATCCGCGGCTCGGCGTCTGGCCGCTCGCCTTCCTCAGCGTCGCGGCCCTGTCCTGGGCGGTGGACGGACGGCGCAGCCGCGCTGGGGCGTGGCTGGGCCTGCTCTACGGAGCCATGTTCTTCGGGCCGCTGCTGCACTGGACAGGAGCATATGTCGGCCCCGTTCCGTGGCTGCTGCTGGCAGGCTCACAGGCTGCCTTCACGGCCGGTCTCGGGGCAGTGCTACCGCTCGTTCAGCGCCTGCCCGTCGCACCGCTGTGGGTCGGTAGCGCCTGGGTGCTGGAGGAGGCGTTGCGCGACCGGCTGCCGTTCGGCGGTTTTCCGTGGGGACGACTGGCTTTCAGCCAGGCCGACTCGCCGCTGCGCTGGCTCGCCGCACTCGGCGGCCAGCCGCTGCTGGGCTTCGCCGTCGCCGCGCTCGGCGGCGCGCTGGCGATCGGAGCGCGCCACGTCCGCCCGGTCTCGTGGCGACCCTTGGCCGGGTGCCTCGTCGTGCTCGTCGCGATCCCGCTCGTCGCCGGGCTGCGCGCCTGGGTCGGTATTCCCGCCCCCGGCTCGTCCTCGCCGACGCTGAACGTCGCGCTCATCCAGGGCAACGTCCCCGATCGTGGCCTGGCCTCGTTCGACCGGGCCCGCCAGGTACTGGACAACCATGTCGCGCAGACGCTTGCGCTGGCCGCCCAGGTGAAAAGTGGAGCCGTCGCCCAGCCGGACCTCGTGCTCTGGCCCGAGAACGCCTCCGATGTCGACCCGTTGCGAGACGCCGCCGCGGCAGCTCAGATCACGCGGGCGGTGAAGGCGGTCGGCGCGCCGGTACTGGTCGGCGCGATCCTGCGCGGGCCCGGCGCCGAGCACCGGCGCAATGCCGGCATCCTCTGGTCGCCGACGACCGGTCCGGGTGCGGTCTATATCAAGCGGCATCCGGTGCCCTTTGCCGAGTACATCCCGTTGCGCAGTATCGCCGAGACGGTGAGTTCGGCGGCAAAGCTGGTCACCCAGGACATGGTCGGCGGCGGGGGGAACGGCCTGCTGACAGGCGGACCCGTCCCGATCGGCGACGTCATCTGCTTCGAGGTCGCCTACGACGATCTGGTCCGTTCGTCGGTCGATGCCGGGGCCCGGGTGGTCGTGGTGCAGACGAACAACGCGACATTCGGGCGAACTGCGGAGACCTACCAGCAACTCGCGATGAGTCGACTGCGCGCCGTCGAGACCGGGCTCCCCGTGCTACAGGTTTCGACCACAGGGGAGACGGCGATCATCGGGCCGGACGGTGGGGTCGTGCGGCGCTCGGGTGCGCTGTTCAAGCCCGCGATCCTCTCCGACCGTATCGCGATCGATCCCCGCGCCGCCCGCCCGCTGGCAATGCGCCTCGGCGCGCTGCCCGAGTACCTCCTGGCGGCGCTGGCCGGGCTGGGGACGGCCGGCGCGCTCGTGGCGGCGCGTCGACGCCGGAGCGGCTCGAGGGCCGAGCCGGCCGACGCGTCGCCGGCGGCCGATGAGATGGTGAACAGGTGATTGCGCCGCGCGTTCTGGTGATCATCCCGACGTACAACGAGCGCGACAACATCGAAGAGATCGTCAAGCGGGTGCTCGACAGCGTCGCGCACGCGCACGTCCTGGTGGTCGACGACGCCAGCCCTGACGGCACGGGCGAAGTTGCCGACACCCTCGCCGAGGCCGGCGAGCGGGTGCACGTGCTGCACCGTCCGGGCAAGGCCGGGCTCGGTGCCGCCTACACCGCGGGCTTCGACTGGGGCCTGGCGGCCGGCTACGGCGTCCTGGTCGAGATGGACGCAGACGGCTCGCACGCCCCCGAGCAGTTGCCGCGCCTGCTCGCCGGGCTCGACTCGGCCGACGTGGTGCTCGGGTCACGCTGGGTGCCCGGTGGCGAGGTGCGCAACTGGCCGCTGCGGCGCAAGTTCCTCTCGCGCGGGGGTAACGTCTACACCCGCCTCATGCTCGGTATCCACCTGCACGACGCCACCGGTGGGTACCGGGTTTATCGCCGGGAAGTGCTCGAACACGCCGACTACAGCGGCGCCATGTCACAGGGATACTGCTTCCAGGTCGACCTCGCCTGGCGTGCCGTGCGCGCCGGGTACCGGGTTGTGGAACTGCCGATCACCTTCGCCGAGCGTGAGCGGGGCGAATCCAAGATGAGCAGTGTCATCGTGCGTGAGGCACTGTGGCGGGTGACGCAATGGGGCGTCGTGCACCGCGCGCAGCAGGTCAAACACGCGCTCGGTTCGTTCGGCGGACGGGTCAGACGCCTCGAGCGGACAAAGCCGTAGCCGCCCGGATGATCCGGACGGCTACGGCGTCGCGCTGTCGTGTTTGGAGGTTGTTCGAGCGGGGCCTACGCGCTCTTCTGGCCCCTACGGGCACGCAGCACGTCCAGCCGCTCGGCCAGCACCTCTTCGAGGTCCTCGATCGTGCGACGCTCCATGAGCATGTCCCAGTGGGTGCGGGCGGGCTTGGTCTTCTTCGCCTCGGGCGCCGGTCCGTCGACGAGCAAGCCATTCGTACCGTCGAGACGGCATTCCCACGTGGTGGGAAGTTCAGCTTCTTCAGAGAACGGCACGCGGAACTCATGCCCACGCGGACAGCGATACGCTGCCACGTTGCGCGGGGCGGGCTCCGCGCCGTACTCGGTCTCGTAACTGATGGCGCCCAGGCGGCTTCCGCGTAGTGTCCGATCTGCCATTGAGTCGGCACCTCCTTCGAGGAGCTTTGCGGTCATCGTGGTCGTCGTGGTCAATCTAGTCAACGAACGGTATTGACTATTGATTCCCCGTATGATTTACCCCGGTAACCTGTGGTTGGGGTAACCAGCCCCACCGGCAGGCCTCCACCACTGTTCACCTGTTCGTTCCCTCGGCTGATCGGGTTTCATTCGTGAGGACTTTTTTCGGCGTGTCGTTCTCGCCGTCCGCGGTGGCCGGCGCGACCGGAGCGGCGCGGGTCGCGATCGGCACCACGTTGCTCGCCGCGCCGGTCGTGTCCCTGAAGACCCTCGGGGTCGACTCCGCAAGCGCAAAGCGGGTCGCGTTCCTGATGCGAATGGCCGCAGTACGCGACATCGGGCTCGGCGTCGGAACGCTGGCAGCCGGGCGAGGCGCCCAGGCCGCGCCGTGGCTGGCGGTGGCCGCAGCGGTCGACGCCGTCGACGCAGTGGTCATCGCGGGTGCCATGCGGCAGGGCGCGACCCGCGGCATCCCCGCCGCCGGAGTAGCGCTCGGCGGCGCGGCATCGGCTGCGGCCGGGCTGTGGGCTGCCGCCGCGCTGCGCCACCGCTGACCCGGCTGCGCCGCCGCTGACCCGGCTGCGCCGCCGTGGCTCAACCGAGGTCGACGATCGCGGCGACCGGCCCCCCGCCGTCCGGGCCCTGGTGCGCTGCGGACACGCTGACGAAGACGGCGGGGTCGCCGGTCACGGCCGCCGCGACGCCACCCACGCAGGCTTTGATCTGGCGATGCCAGTGGACGTCGGAGTCGTCGAGCATGGCGTTGCGGCGTCCGCGGACCTGACCGTCCTGGCTCACCTCGCATTTCAGGAACGCGTTCACCAAGCGGCCCCCCAGGTCCTCGGCTCGCGGCCGGTCGGGCAGGTCGAGCCCGGCGCTGCGGATCGCGTTCCAGATTCCGTCCTGGTCGAGCGCGTCGGTCATCACGCCGTGGCCGATGCGATACCGCCCGCCGACGCCGCTCGTGTTGCCGACGACCACCACCTGAGCGCGGTCGAGCTCGACGCCCGAGGAGCAGGACGCGACCGACGAGTACAGCGAACGGTCCCGCAACACGTCCTCGTCGCGTGGCATCTCGATCTCGCCGAGCGCCACGGCGACGCCGAGCGCGGTGCCGCCGTTGGACACGTCCATCGAGGCCAGGGTGTCCTCGGTGAAGACATCGTTTCCGCGGCTCTTCGCGTCGCGGATCGTCTCGATCGTGAGCAGCGGGGTCTTGGTCTGCACGTAGTGCACATCCGCGGCGTCGTCGATCCCGGCGCGCTGCATCGCCTCCTGCACGGCTGCGGCGACCTTGGTGATCATCGCGGTGCGGCCGATGTCCTCGGGCAGCAGCACCTCGCTCATCGCGACGCCGACGGTCAAGCGGGGCTCGTCGGTCTGCACCGTCTGCTCGGCAGGCAGCGTCGCGAAGATGGTCGCGTGCGGGCTGAGCACGCCGTCCGTGCCGCCGGACCAGACGATCGGCACCTGCCTCACCTCGTCCGCGGTGCGGGTGCCTTTCGCGACAAGTACCTCACGAAAGGCGCGGTCGGCGATGATGCGGGTGTAGTCGTTGACGCCACCGTTGCCTTCGGTCTTGCCGATGACGGCGACGATGCGGTCAGCGTCGATGACACGGTCGTCGATGAGCTTGGTCAGTTCGCTCGCGTCGGTGACGGAGTGCAGCGGGATCTTGCGGACCTCGATCGCTTCGGGCACTGGGTTCGCTCCTACTCGTGGGTGACAGTGGTTCCGGCGGTGCCTGCGACTGCGTCGGCGATGCGGTGCAGGGACGTGATGACGGCGCGCCCGCCGCGTTCGGCGACCCGGCATGCCGCCTCGACCTTCGGGCCCATGCTGCCCTCGGCGAACTCGCCGTTCGCCGCATGGGCACGTAATTCGGCTGCGCTGACCTCGCCGAGTCGGCGCGCGTGGTCGGTGCCGTAGCCGACCTCAACCGCGTCGACGTCGGTGGCGATGACCAGGACGTCGACGGCCAGGTCGGTTGCCAGCAGCGCGGCGCTCAGGTCCTTGTCGATGACGGCCTCGACGCCACGCAGCGTGCCGTCGGCGTCGCGCACCACGGGCACGCCGCCGCCGCCCGAGCAGACGACGACGCAGCCGGCGTCCAGCAGGGTGAGCGCGGCCGGCGCGTCGAGGCAGGTGATCGGCTCCGGCGAGGGGACCACCCGCCGCCACCCGTGGTCACCGCGGTCCTGCCAGCTCTGGCCGTGCTCGATCATCACCCGCGCCTCCGCCTCGGGCAGGTAGCGCCCGATCGGTTTGGACGCCTCGGTGAAGTGCGGGTCCGCTGCGTCCACCAGGGTCCGCGAGACGACGGCTGCGGTATGGACGGTGCTGTTGCGGCGCTCGAGTGCGGCGTCCAATGCGTTGAGGATGAGGACGCCGATGGTGCCCTGCGTCTGTGCGCCGCACCAGTCCAGCGGGACCGGCGGCACGACCGAGGCGGCAATCTCGTTCTTCACCAGCAGGTTGCCGACCTGCGGTCCGTTGCCGTGGGTCAACACGACTTCGACACCGTCCGACACGAGGACGGCGACCGCTTCCATCGCCTGCGTGACGGCGTGGCGCTGATCCTCCGGCCGGGCGCTGCCGTCCGGTGCGGTCATGGCGTTGCCGCCGAGGGCGATGAGCAGACGCATGTCAGCCCTCTGCCAGCCACGCCCGGATGGCAGCGCCGTGCTGGTCGAGCGTGGGCGGGGCCTCGTGCGTCGCGCGTCCGCCCTGTCCGTCGCTGCCGAAGCGCACCGGTGGGCCGGGCAGGGTGATCCGCCCCAGCGTCTCGTGCTCGACATCGAGCAGCAGACCCTGCGAGCGGGTCTGGTCCCACTCGTAGACCTCGCCAAGATCGCGAACCCTGCCCGACGGGATGCCGAGCGCCTCAAGCGTGCGCAGCAGTTCGTCGGCGTCGCGGCTTGCGAATGCAGCGTCGACGGCGCCGATCACTGCGTCGCGTCGACCGACGCGATCGCTGTTGGTGGCCCACTCAGGACGATCCAGGCCGAACTCCGGGGCGAAGCGGCGCCAGAGGCCCGCACTGCCCACTGCGATCTGCACTGCGCCGTCCTTGGCATGAAACAACCCGTACGGGCAGATGGACGGATGATGGCCGCCGGTCGCGTGGGGCACCTCGCCGGCGACGGTGTAGCGCGTGCCCTGGAACGCGTGCACGCCGACGATTGCGGCGAGCAGGCTGGTGCGTACGACTGTGCCGCGTCCGGTGGCGCTGCGTTCGTGCAGCGCGGCGAGGACGCCGTACGCGCCGTACATACCGGCGAGCAGATCGCCGATGGGGACGCCCACGCGGGTCGGCTCGTCGGCGGACGGCCCGGTGAGCGACATCAGTCCCGCCTCGCCCTGAGCGATCTGGTCGTAACCGGCGCGGCTGCCCTCGGGTCCGTCGTGGCCGAAGCCACTGATCGCCAGCACGACCAGCCGCGGGTTGAGTTCGTGCAGGTGGGTCACCGGGAATCCGAGCCGGTCGAGCACGCCGGGCCGGAAGTTCTCGACGAGGACGTCAGCCTTGCTGATCAACGCGGTCAACGTGTCCCTTCCGTCGTCACTTTTCAGGTCGAGGGCGATCGATTCCTTGTTCCGGTTGCAGGACAGGAAGTACGTCGAGACCCCATCGACGAACGGCGGGCCCCAGCCGCGGGTGTCGTCACCGGTGGGCGACTCGACCTTGATGACGCGCGCACCCATGTCACCGAGCATCATCGCGGCGTGCGGTCCGGCCAGGGCGCGGGACAGGTCGACGACCACGAGGTCCTGCAGCGGTCCGGTGCTCACGACGTCATCAGAGCACGTCGCATTCGGCATGGGTCGCGCCGCCGGAGAGCCGTGCATATCCCGGCCCGCGGTCGAAGAACGGCTGGTCGGCGGGGCGACTTGCACGCAGCTCGGCCCGCAGCTGCACGGTTGCCGAGACGTCAGCGCGCGGATCGTCGTCCGGGCCGTCCGTGACGACCCCGTAATCGTCATGTGCGGCGGTTCGCGACACCTTGCCCCACAGCACGTCGCGGACCACCGCCCCGACGTCGCGGTCGAACGGGTCGCCCCAGCCGCCGCCACCCGTGGTGCGGATGCGGATGACCGTTCCCGCGGGAACGAACTCGCCGTCGACCAGCGCGTCCACATCGTGCTCGCCAGGTCCGCCCGGGTCCACGGTCACGCGGAACGGGGTGCCTGCCTTGCCGCCGCGCACACCCCAACAGGCCAGGATCGAGCGATCGGCAATCGACATGAAGTATGCATCGCGCAGCATCCGGATGTGCTTCTCGTACCCGAGCCCACCGCGATACTTGCCGGCGCCGCCCGAATCGCGGGTGAGCCCCAGCCGTTCGACGATGAACGGGAAGCGGGACTCGGTGAACTCGGTCGGCAGGTTGCGCGAGTCGGGGACGACGTGGATGGTGTCCTCCCCGTCGGCGTAGTAGCGCCCGCCCGATCCGCCACCGAGCACCTCGCGCATCAGGTACGGCTGGCCATCGTCGTCGGTGCCGTACACCCCGGTATAGCGGATCGTCTCCTGGTCAGCCGGCATCCGTCCGTCCACCGCCTTGGCCACGACACCGGCGAGCACGCCGAGCAGCCGGAGGATGACGAACGTGCGCGCATTCGTCGGTGCGGGAAAGACCGGCGTGAGCAGCGTCCCCGGCGGCGGGAATCGCATCTCGATGAGTTCGACCACACCCTCGTTGACATCGAGCTCGGCCATCCGCTCGGGTGACTCGGCGAGATTGCGCAGCACCGGGGCGAGCCATTTCTTGAGGAAGTTGCCGTCCGCGTAGTCACCGCAGTGGTTGATCGGCCCCTTGGCCTGCGGCGCAGTGCCGGCGAAGTCGATCACGAGCTTGGGCTCGGCTGTTCGGGTGAGGGTGATCCGCTGCGTGTGCAGCCTCGGCTCGTCCACGCCATCGTGTTCGGCGTAGTCCTCCCACGTCCAGCTGCCTTCGGGAATCTGGGACAGGATCTCGCGGCGGTAGGTCTCGGCGGTACGCGCGATGATGGCATCGAAGCACATCTCGACCAGGTCGCGCCCGTAGCGTTCGAACAGCTCACCGAGTCGCCTCGAACCCATCAGGCACGCTGCGCATTCGGCGTCGAGATCGGCGGCCAGCGAGTCGGGCATCCGCGAGTTCCGCGTCATGATCGTCAGGGCCGCCCTGTTGGGAACACCCTGATCCCACAGGCGAATCGGCGGCACCATAAGACCTTCTTCGAACACGCTCGTGGCGTGGCTCGGCATGGATCCGGGGACCGCGCCGCCGATGTCGTCGTGGTGGCCGAACGCCTGCACGAACGCGACGACGTCTGCACCGTCGAAAACCGGCACCGTCACGCAGAGGTCGGGCAGGTGGCCTATGCCGCCCTCGGATCGATACACATCGTTGTGGAAGAACACGTCACCGGGACGCATCGTGTCGAGCGGGAAGTCGCGCGCGATCGGGTGGACAAGCGCACTGTAGGAACGGCCGGTGAGCTTACGCAGCAGGCGATCGTGGATGCCGGCGCGGAAATCGTGTGCGTCGCGGATCATGGGGGATCGGCTCGTGCGCCCGATCGCGGTCTCGACCTCCATCTCGATCGAGGCGAGGCTGCCGGTCACGATCTCGAACAGCACCGGGTCGACCGCGGTGTGCCCGGTCAGTGTGCTCACGCACCCGCCCCCCGCCTGATGATCAGGTTTCGGTACGGATCGACCCGGACCTGGAACCCCGGGTGGATCGGCACTGTCGAGCCGTACTCCTCGATGATCGCCGGCCCATCGATCTCGTCGCCCGGGCCGAGGCGCGCCCGGTCGTACACCGGCGCCGATGAGTAACCGGCGTCGTCGAAACACACCTCGCGGTGGCCGGTGCGTGCGCGGGTCGACTGGCCGCCGATCGGCTCGGCTTCGCTCAGTTCGGGACGGCGGATCGGTCCGATGCCGGACACCCTCAGGTTCACCCACTCCACCTGCTGCGCCGTATTGCCGCGGAAGTCGTAGCCGTACAGCGCATGGTGCGCGTCGTGAAAAGCGTCTGCGACGGCAGCGGCGTGCTTGTCGTCGAGCTTGCCGTCCGGCACCGCGACGCGCACCTCGAAAGCCTGGCCGAAGTAGCGCAGATCCGCAGTCCGGATGAAGCGCTGCTGCGTGTCGGAGAAGCCCTCCCGGGTCAACGCGGCGCGCGCCTGGTCCTGCAGTCGATCGAAGACGCGCTGGACGTGGCTCGTATCGAGGTCGGCGTGCTTGGCGACGGCGGTACGCACGTAGTCGTTGCGGACGTCGACGGTGAGCAGTCCGAATGCGCTCACGTTGCCCGGATTCGGCGGGACCAGCACGGTGCGCAGACCCAGGACGTCCATCAAACGGCACAGCAGCAGCGAACCCGAACCGCCGAATGTGGTCAGCGCGAAGTCACGCACGTCGAGCCCGCGCTTGACCGTGATCTGGCGCAGCGCGTTGGCCTGGTTCCACGCCGAGACCTCCAGCACTCCCAGGGCGCACGCCTCGCGCGACATGCCGAGGCGGGCAGCGAGCTCGTCGAGCCCGGACTGCGCGGCCTCGACGTCGAGCGGCACCTCGCCGCCGAGCAGGTGCGGCGGGATTCGTCCCAATGCCACATGGGCGTCGGTGATCGTGACGTCGGTACCGCCCCTGCCGTAACACAGCGGGCCCGGGTCGGCGCCGGCCGAGCGCGGCCCGACCTTGAGCGCGCCTTCGGGGGAGACCCACGCGATCGATCCGCCGCCCGCGCCCACCGTCACGACGTCGATCATCGGGATCTTGGACGGGTAGACGCCGACCGTGCCCTCGGTGGTCAGGGTCGGCTCGCCGTCCAGGACGACGGACACGTCCGTCGAGGTGCCGCCGCCGTCGCAGGTGAGCACCCGATCGAATCCGGCGGTGCTCGCGATGAGCGCCGCGCCGAGCGCGCCGGCTGCGGGGCCGCTGAGCACGGTCGAGATCGGCTGGTGCACCACCTCGTCAGCCGACAACACGCCGCCGTTCGATTTCATGACGTAGAACGGCAGGTCGCGCCCGGAGAACTCGCGCAGGCGCTCGGCGATGGTGCGCACGTAGCGCGCAACCTTCGGCTTCACCGCGGCATCGACGAGCGTGGTCATCGAGCGTTCGTACTCGCGGTACTCGCGCAGCACCTGGCTCGAGATCGACACGACGGCGTCGGGATGTTCGCGCGCAAGAATGTCGCGCATGCGCTCCTCGTGGCCGGGATCGGCATAGGAATGCAGGAAACAGACGCCTAGCGTGTCGATGCCCCTGTCCCTGAACCAGCGGGCGACCTCGACGGCCCGGCCCTCGTCGAAAGGACGGATCTCTGCGCCACGGTGGTCGAGGCGGCCGCCGACGGTCTTGACCAGGTGCGCCGGGACGATGCGGTCCGGTTTGACCCAGAAGTAGGAGTTGCCGTACCCGTCGGGCACTGATTGCCGGGCGATCTCGAGGACGAACTCGTATCCCTCGGTGGTGATGAAGCCGAGCTGCTCGACCTTCCCCTCGAGCAGTTGGTTGGTGGCGACGGTGGTGCCGTGACTGACGGCCGCGACGTCGTCGCCACTCGCGCCGAGGCGCTCCAGAATCTTGCGTACGCCGGTCAGGAAACCCTCGGCCGGGTCGGACGGGGTCGATGGGGTCTTGGTCGTCGCGATGGCGCCCGTGGACTCGTCGAACGCGACCACGTCGGTGAACGTGCCACCGGTGTCGATGCCGATTCGCAGCCGGGCCATGCGTCGAAGTCAATCGGCAGCTCTCGCCCGCTGTCCCTGGCAATTGTTGCCGACAGCGTTGGATGTCGGTTTCAGGCTGGGTGGCCGCCATCGCCTCGTCCGCGTTGCGCTCTGGGGATGATTCGCTGATATACCTAGGGATTGCTGCTTGACGACCATCACTCGACCATCACTCGGGTGCTAAAATCGAATGTATGAGCGCATCGTTGACCGCTTCGCGGGTGGCCGACATGCGAGCCCGGGTGGCATCCGATCTGGACGAGTTGGCGGCGCTGTCGTTGGGTCCGTGCGCCGATGCGGAGGTGCTGGAGCTGTGGCGT
>JBBQZQ010000058.1:0-27685 GCA_038207565.1 Mycobacteriales bacterium | reverse complement strand
GCCGCCAGAGATTGCCGTCGGGGTCAGGCAGGCGTCTCTACACCCTCCGGGCACTCGATCCTGTGGTGAAGGCCGCGCCCAGCGCCGAATGCGTAGGCATCGCCGCCACTCGCAAGGAGACCGAACGCAGCGCCGTTGACGCATGCATTCGCAACAACATCGTGACCGTAACCTGTGCCCGCTGACCGGCGACCGGGATCCGGAAGATCGATAGCGCCGGGCCTGGGCGTGCAGATTCCGCATTGGTCGACAACAAGATCATGGCGCACCGCTCAGGGCTCATTAGCCGCCACTGTCACCGCACTCGCTTCCCACTGTCACAGTCACGATCACTGTTCGGCGCGCCGGCCCGCGCTGGATATATCAATCTGCGCGCTGAGTTGACGCGGATAGGGCCGCGCCTATCGAGGCCTCTTTGTGTCAAGAGGCGTGGTGGACCGTCTTCGACGGTGGGGGTTGCTGCACCGCAGTGCGGCCGGTCGTAGGGTTGTCTGTGACCCGGGAGTGGCTTCTCCGAAGAACTGGTGTCACGGGGTGTGAGCCGGTCGCGCTGGATGCAGAGTCGTAGTGTCGAAGGGACTACCTCAACTACGTTAGTGACTGGCGGTGAACCTCGGCGGCGTGGTTTTGCGCTGTATAGTGTGCTGTATGTCGGGTGCGACGCGGACGCAGGTGTATCTGACCTGCGAGCAGCGTGCGGGTGTGGATGAGCGGGCGCGGGTGGAGGGTAGGACGATGGCGCACGTGATCCGCGACGCGGTCGACAGCTATCTTGCGGCCGATGTGGGTGACGTGGAGCGGGACCGGTTGTTGGCCGACACGTTCGGGGCTGTGCCGGGGGTTGGCGCAGCGGGTGCCGTCGCGGGGTGAGTGGGACCGCGCCGGCAGGGGAGCGGTTGGTCGTGGCTGATCTGCTGCTCGACACCGGGGTGTGCATCGATCACCTGGTCGGGCGTTCCCGGTTGTCCGGGCGCAGGAGCGCTCTGGGGTACTCGGTGCTCACCCGGGCTGAGCTGCAGTCCGGCGCGGCGAGTGGGTTCGAGGCTGAGCAGATCCGGCGGCTGTTGGGTGCGATGACCGAGTACCCGCTCGATCGACAGATCGCTGGGGAGGCTGGGCGTATCCGCAGCGAGGTCGGTATCGGGTTGCCCGACGCGCTGCTCGCTGCCACCGCACTGATCCACGGCTTGAGCGTCGACACCCGCAACCTGTCCGACTTCCGGCGAGTGTCTGGCCTGCGACTACGACGGCAGCGGTAACACCCGCACCGCCCGGTGGCGCACCGCCCGATATAACGCCGATCATGCCGACCACACCGCTATGCCGACTCCACCGGAATCTCCCTGCGGCGCAACGGATCCGGACGGGCGAGGTCGGCATAACGGTGGCGGGCCGAGGAAGGCTCGACCTCCCACCACAGGAACTGCCCGCAGATCCGCGCCGCCAAAATCCGCGTTACCGCGTACGACACACGCTTCTCTTTCTCTCCGAGCCGGCCAAGGAGGCTCAGCCCTGGCCGCCGGATTATGCCGACCCGCTCGCGCGCACCCCGTTGCCCTCAGGCGGTCCAGCATCGGGGTCGGCATAACCACGAGGTCGGCATGATCGGCGTAATGCCGACGTCGGCATTACGCCGAATATGCGGTCGACGATTCGCACGAAACCCTGAGATGGCCTGCCGATATGCGCGGGGCGCACAGGCCGTGCGCCGATGCCCCGGGGCCGGGTTGCCCGTAAGGACTCACAAGCCGCGCGAGCGCTCCGAACGCACTGCGGGTATCCGTCGTTTCAAGCAGTGCTCTGGCTGTCATGCGCCGACTCGCAAGCGAAGACCCGATTGCAGCTAGGCGTTGCTCATCCTCTGCGCCAGTCGTGAGAGTCGTTCATCGGTGGATACAGGCGGCAGCGTAGACGGCTGGGGCTTGGTAGCCGAGCGAGCTGTGTCGGCGGTGGTGGTAGTCGTTCTTCCAGTCGGTGATCACGACCCGGGCTTGGGCCAGTGACCACAAGATGTTGATGTTGAGGCATTCGTCGCGGACCCGGCCGTTGAACGACTCGACGTGGTAGCCGTTGCGCCAGGGTTCGCCGGGCGGGATGAAGGACAGTTCGACGCGTTCGCCGGCCCAGTCGGCCATCGCGTCGCAGGCTAGTTCTGGCCCGTTGTCGCAGCGCAGCACGGCCGGGTAGCCGCGGGTCATGGCGAGGCGGTCGAGTTCGTCGATGAGGACGTCGGCGGTGACGGATCGGTCGACCAGGCTGGTGAGGCATTCGCGGGTGTGTTCGTCGATGATCGAGACGAGCTTGATGGGTCGTTCGTCGGTGGTGGCGTCGAATTGGAAGTCCACGGCCCACACCCTGTTCGGCGCGTCGGCGGCGGGCCGAACAGGGGCTGTGCTGGTGCCCAATCGCTTGCGGCGTCGGCGTTGTGGGACCCGTAGACGCTCGTCTCACCACAGCCGCTGGATCTTCTTGTGGTTCACCGCCCAGCCCTCGCCGCGGGCGTCGGCATAGGCGTTGCGGAACCCGCGCCGCGGATGCGTATTCGCCCAGTCACGAAGCCACGTCCTTAGCGCAGCGTCCGGGTCACCCGGCGTCGTCGACGCGACGTCACGTCGCTGCGTTGAGCGCTGCTGGCCGGTGACCCGGCAGGCGAACCGCTCGGACACGCCCATCGTCGTGATCAGGTGATGCACGGCAGCCCGGCGTCGCTCCGGGCTAAGAAGCCAGTTTCCCCGAGCGATCTCGTTCAACGCCGCCTTCTCCAGCTCCGCGTCGGCGAGCAGACGCTTGAGCGTCGAGTTCTCCCGCTCGAGATCCTTCAGCCGCTTCGCGTCGTCGGCCTTGAGCCCACCGAACTGGTTGCGCCAGCGGTGATAGGTCTGCTCGGACACGCCCAGCTCGCGGCACACCGCCGCGACGTCCTTGCCCTCGGCCAAAACCGATCCGCCGTCGTCAACTTCCGCACGACGTGCTCCGGGCTGTGCCTCTTCCTCGTCGCCATGATCATCGAGTCTTCCTGCCCGCATCGAGGCAATCAGACTCTCACTCGCCATGGACCTAAGAATCGGGGTCAGGCCAGTTGAACAGTCGCAGGGCAGGCAGTCTCGTGCTGATCTCCTTGAGCACCTCCACCGGCACGATCGAGGCTCCGTAGTAACCCTTGCTCAAGGACGATAGATCGCGTCTGTCCAAATCGAGGTGACGCAGCGGCGAGATCCATACCGTCGGGGAAGAACAAATTCGGCGCGCGCGTGGTCTCGATGGTCTCGATGGATCGATGCGGCGTCGGCCCCGGGCAAAACGATGCTCGTGGCACCTGATGCCAACGACATCAGCGGATCCTTGCAGATCTGTCCGCAGGAACCGTTGCAAGTACGTTGTGCACGGCCAGCAACTTGAGTGCCAGGTGGACATTGAACCGGACGTCGGGGTTGTCGAGATTTCCCCCGAGGAGAGCTTCGATTCGGCGCCGTCGGTACTTCGCAGTGTTCAGATGGACCGAGAGCAACCGTGCGACTCTGCTCGCATTGAAGTTCGCCTGCACCAATGCTCGGAGAAATTTCGTGAGGTCGGTGCCGTGATCCCGGTCGTACGCAACCAGGTCCCCCAGGATCCCGTCGACGTACTCGTTGACGTCTCGCTCGCGAGTAGGCGACAGGAATAGTCGATACACGTCGAGCTGTTCCACGAGCAGTGCGGAATTGGCGTGGCCGAGCTCGGCCGCCATGGCGATCACAGCCAGAGCTTCCTCGAACGACCTCACGATGCGAGCCGGCGAAGACACCGGCTTTCCGAGGCCGACCTGGTACGAGGCCCGCCGGACACCCATCGATTCATCCATTGCGGCAAGTGCGTTCGCGAGATCGTCACTCTCGGTATGCAGATCGGGTGCGGCAGGGGACGGGAGGAGTAATACGAACCCGTCCCGGTAGGGGACGACCTCGGCTGACTGATACACCGTCAGCAAGGCCGCCCGCAACGCGCGGTGCAGTCGGACGTGATAGCTCGCGTGGCCATGGCTGACCTCACGCAACGCCGTCTCGGACAATTGGAGGAATCCGGCACGGATCGGAAACTGTAGGTCTGCAGCGATCCGTCGAAACAGTCGCATCGCTTCCGATTCTGACGTGGCGGCAAGCAAGCCGTCGATGACGTCGACCTGCAGGCGTCTCTCGATCTCATACACCTCGTTGCCCTTGGTGATCTCCACCGCGAACAGCGCTACTGCCTGTCGTAACGCGCGGACCTGGATATTGCCCAGGGCCGCCGGCGTAGCCAAGGCTGCGAGATAGCCGACCCGTTCACCGCGGACCAGAACCGGCAGGACAACGGCTTCCACCATCTCGTTGCGGTCGTTGAGCGACAATCGTGCAGGACCGGATCGGGCCGAGAATGCATTCTCTTGGCCGGCAGCAGTCGACAGAATGCGACACAGGGTGGCGAGCGCGTGCTTAACCACTACATTGCCAACTGTTGAAAATGCCAGCACTCGCCCGGCTTCGTCAGTCAGGGCCACGGGCGAGTGCAGTAGGTTTGCCAAGGTCTCAGTAAGGCCGGCAAGCCCGCTTCCGGCAAGGAACGCCCCATTGAGGGTGCTTTCAATCTCTAGGACGCCCTCCATCTCACGATGCTGAGTGCGTAACACGCGCATCATCTCGGATGATCTCACGATGATCGCGAGATGCGGCGCGATGAGCGATAAGAATTCGACATCATCGTTGCTGAATCCGCCGGTCACCTTATTGACGGCGTGGAAAACCCCAATCGATCTGCCCGCAATTTGCAACGGGACGGTCAAGATACTTCGCGTGCCGTAGGCATCGACGAAACTTTGCAGGATCGCCGGGTCGTTCCGGGCGTCATTGCTGAGATATGGCCTGCCGGATTTGAACACGGCAACGGAATTGGAGCGACCGGCGAGCGAGATCCTGGTGGGTCCCCCGCTGAGGTCATTCATCCGACCGAATGCGGGGGCCTGCAGCACCAGGTCGCCCGCCTCGTGATCGGCTAGCAGAATTCCGCCGGATTCTATCGAGAGAGCCCGGGCCACCGTGGCGATCACGTGCTCGATCGCGTCTCCGAACCCGACCGCTGTCACCAGCACTTGGCTGATCTCCGTCAGGGCGGCGAGGTGGCGACCGGAGACATGGTCAGCTTCGGGCAGCGACGAGGACGGTTCCGCCTGCGGCTCGCCGCTGACTGACCCGGAGTCCGCCGAGTTGTCCAATTCGGCCACGTCCGACCACCGATCCTGGTCCAATTCGGACCTGTACAGCCAAGGTTGGGCGCTGTTAGCGTAGCCACTCGATGAGTCAGCCGCACGACGGCCGCCCGCAGGAGGCGAGACACGATGTCCCAAATCTCCGCGACGTCGGGTCCGACACGAGTGCCCGAGTTGGCCAAGGCGGGCACGTCGGTCGAAGGCGAGCCGCGCTACACCATCGACATCGACACCGGTGGAACCTTCACTGATGGGTACGTGGTGGGACCGCAAGGATCGATCCGGGTGAAGACCGAAACGACCCCGCACAATTTTGCCGTCGGCGTTCTCGAATGTATCCAGTCAGCTGCCTCCGAACTGAATACGACGCTGCGCGACTTGCTTTTCGAGGCGGATATTATTCGGCTGTCGACGACCGTCTGCACGAACGCTTTGCTCAATCGCAGCGGGGCACGGGTCGGGATCCTCATCGATTCCGACCTGCATAGTCAGCTCGCCGGCCGGCTTTCTCCTGAGTTACCGCTCGAACCGGCACTTCTCGAGGTTGTGCCGGAGGGTCCGGGCGAATTCGATGTCGAGGCGATCAGTGCTGCTGTTCGCCGGTTGCTGGAGCGAGGAGCTCGCGTCATCGTCGTTGCGCTGAGCGGGCCAGAGTTCGGCCCCCGCGAATCGGCACTACGCAACGTGATCGCGCGGAATTATCCACGTCACTATCTCGGTGCGGTTCCAGTTCTGCCGTCATCATCGGTGACGCTCGCCCTGGATCCGGCCGTTCGCGTCCATACTGCGGTACTCAACGCATATGTCCATCCGGTCATGTCACGATTCCTCTACCAGTTGGAAGACCAGCTGAAGCAACTCGGCTATCGCAATCCGCTGCTGAGCGCCAATGCTGACAACGGTACGTCGCGGGTGGCGAAGACGACGGCTATTCGCACCTGGGGATCGGGCCCTGCCGCGGGGGCCGCGGCAGGGCAGACCCTCGGGCGATCACTCGATCTCCCTCATGTCGTGGCACTGGACATCGGTGGGACCAGCACAGATATCACGGTGCTCGACGACTTCGCGGTACCCAGAACCGTGCGCCCCCACATCGAGGGGATCGAGGTCTCGCTACCCTGCGTTGACGTCATCTCGGTCGGGATCGGCGGGGGATCGATTGCCACTGTCGTTGATGGGGCCGTTGTCGTCGGACCCGCCAGCACGGGCGGGGTGCCTGGCCCGGCGTCATTCGGCCTTGGTGGGGACAAGGCCACCCTGACCGATGCGTTGTGCTGCCTGGGGGTGTTCGACGCCGCCAACTTCTCCGGAGGTCGAAAGCGTCTGGAGATGGCGCGCGCGGTCGAGGTGATCGGCGCACAGGTCGCCGCGCCACTCGGGTTGCAGGTGGCGACAGCCGCTCGGCTGGTGGTGGATTCGGCAGTCGATGAGATCAACCGCCACATTCTGCGCCTCGTTGACCGCACCGGGGTCGCGATAGCGAGGTATGTGGTCTTCGCATTCGGCGGTAATGGCGGCATACTCGCGCAGCTCATCGCCGAGCGCCTCGGCGTGGCGCGGGCTTATACGTTCCCGCTGAGCCCGGTCCTCAGTGCATTCGGCATGTCGGGTCTCGATCTTGTGCACGCTTACGAAGCAATGCCGGACCCGAACCATCTCGATGCGACCTTGCGTGAGTTGAAGACCAAGGCTGAGCGGGACATGCGCGGCGAGGGCGTTGAGCTGGACGGGCTCACGTTCCGCCTAGAGGCCGAGATCAGCAATCCTGACGGCTCTGTCTCTGTGATCGACCTCGACGACTCCGGACGCGCCGTGGGACCGGCCGGCCCAGCAGACACAACGCAGCGGCTGCTACGCATCCGCGCGATCGCGCCGGGCCGCGGTGCTGCCCTGCATGGCACCGAGGGTGTGGGTGCGTCGAGCATCGGCAAGCGCGACGTCTTCTGGGCATCGGGCATGGCCGCGGCAGATCTCTTCAACTGGGACGTTGTCGCTGCCGGGGACGTGATCGACGGGCCGGCGCTCCTCGAGAACGAGATGACGACGGTGCTCATCTCGCCCGGGTCGCATGTAACGGTCGGCGAGTTCGGGGAGGCCGTGTTCAGCTTCGCGGCGAACGGCTCGAAGCCTGAAGGACAAGCACGCACGGAGGGGGCGACGTGAAACGGCAGATCACCGAAGGGCTGGACATCCAGGTGAACCGCGACAGCCTCGCAGACTGGCGCTGGCTGTGCCACGACTGCGGCCACGATCTCGGCGCCGCGAGCGAGAACTACAAGAAGGGCTGTCTCATCCATTCCCGTGAGCCCACCGAGGTTTGGCCGCCACAGATCGACGAGGCGTACAACTTCTCCTACAACGCGGACTGGATGCGTCTCGTCGAATTCTATTGCCCCGGCTGCGGAACGATGATCGAACTGGAAGTTCTCCCGCCCGGCCACCCACTCACCCACGACATCGAGCTGGATCTGGAGAGTCTGCGGCGCCGGCTCGTGGCCGAGGAGAGCGAGGTCCGGTGACCGCTGCGTTGAACGCGTTGATCAACGTGGACATCGGTGGCACGTTCACCGACTGCTTCGTCCGCCTGGGCGATGGACGCACGAGCGCGGTGAAGACGCCGACGACCGGCTACCGACTGGCGGTCGGATTCGAGCAGGCGCTGAGCAGCGCCGCCGTCGAGTTGGGTCTCCCGCTCGAAGACCTCCTCGCCGGCACGCAGAGCCTCCAATACTCGACGACTGTCGCAATGAACACGTTGTTGCAGCGTTCGGGGCCCAAGCTCGCCCTCATCGTCACCCAGGGTTTCGAGGATCTGTTGGAGGTCAGCAAGGGTGCGTCCTGGACCGACGCTGCCGTCCTGCGCGAGATACGTAACGTGGCCCGAGCAACCAAGCCGGCCGCACTGATCGACCGGGAACTCGTGATCGGAGTCCGTGAGCGTTTGGACTGCTTCGGGCAGGTCATCCAACCGCTCGATGAGGACCACTTCCGCGCGAGCCTCCGCAGCCTGGTAGATCAAGGCGTCCGTGGTTTCGTGGTGGTTCTGCTCTTCTCCTACATCAACTCGGCGCACGAGCTGCGCATCAGGGAGCTCATCGAGGAGGAATACCCGGAGGCGTTCCTCGGTGCGATGCCGATCATGCTCTCGTGTGAGGTGGCGCCGAAGCGCTGGGAATACACCCGTGCCAACACCGTCGCCCTCAACGCCTACCTGCACCAGGCCATGTGGGAAGAGCTTTCTGGCATGAGCGACGCGCTGCGTGAGCGTGGCTATGAACGTGGCATCATGCTCGTCCACAACACGGGCGGGATGGCGGAGGTCTACCGGACATCGGCTGTCCAGACCTTCAACGGCGGCCCGGTCGCCGGCCTGATCGGTGGAGCCGCGCTGGGGTCCGCGCTCGGCTTCGACAACGTGCTGGTCACCGATATGGGCGGCACGAGCTTCGACATCGGACTCGTAGTCAAGGGCTCGACCCGCTTCTACCAGTTCCGTCCGCTCATCGATCGCTACTGGGCAGATCTGAGCATGCTAGAGACCCGATCGATCGGCGCGGGCGGCGGTTCGATCGCCTGGATCAACACCGCCATGGGTGGTCGGCTCGAAGTGGGACCGCGCGGCGCGGGCTCGCTGCCCGGGCCGGCCTGCTACGCGATGGGCGGCGAGGAGCCGACCGTCACCGACGCCGACGTGGTCCTCGGATACATCAACCCGGACGGATACTTCGGCGGCCGCATCAAGCTCGACGTCGACCTCGCCCGCGAAGCGATCGAGTCACGAATTGCCGACCCGGTCGGCATCTCGGTTGAGGAGGCGGCAGCACGGATCAAGCTCATCGTGGACGCGAACATGGCGGACGTGATCGCCCGGGAGACATTCATGCGCGGCTACGATCCACGTGACTTCATCCTGTTCGCGTATGGCGGAGCCGGGCCGACGCATTGCGTCGGTTACGGCGGAAACCTCGGTATCCAGAAGATAGTTGTCATGCCCTCGTCGCCGCTGTTCTGCGCGTGGGGATCCTCGACAATGCCGGTCGCTCACCTGTACGAGGCGTCGCGCAGGTTCGAGCTGCTTCGGCCGGGTTCGATGCAGGCGATGACTGACTACGCCGGCTTCAACGCGATCGTCGAAGACTTGGAGAACCAAGCGCGTCGGGATCTGTCCGGCGAGGGCTACGACCCGGACGAAGCGACGTTCAGCCTGGACCTGACGATGAAGTATGGCGGTCAGATCCACGTCCACCGAACGGCGAGCCCCGTCCTACGGCTGAACGGTCCGGACGACGTCCTCGCCATCAGCCTCGCGTTCGAGCAGGAGTACAGCTCGTTCTTCAGCGCAGTCAACGTTTTCCCGGAGGGCGGCGTCGAGATTCATAGCTTCGCCTTGCGCGCAGAGATGCCGCGTCCGCCGTGGGAGCTCGCCACCTATTCTCCGGCCACGGTGGCAGCGTCCGAGATCGCGACCGGCAGTCGCTCGGTCTATTGGTTGTCGCTGGCCAAGCGAGTCGATACGCCCGTCTTCAGCGAGTCGACCCTCGATCCCGGAATGCTGATCGATGGTCCCGCCATCGTCGAGGCGCCCTACACCACTACCGTCATCGAGCCCGGGTTCGCTGTCGAGGTCGACAACCATCGCAACCTGGTCATCACGAGGAGCTGATACTCGATGTCGACCACAACGGAACACGCCGCTCCCAGCGGCGGCGCGACTATCCCGCCACATCTGCGGGTCAAGAAGCTCGATCCCGGGCCTGCGACGGTCATCGAGTGGCTCAAGCCCGAGGCGCCGTCGGAACTCGAGCAGCGGTGCATGGATCTGCTTGAGCCGGCCGACTACGAGATCTACAACGAGAAACTGCTTAATATCCTCGACGAGGCTCGCGAGATCTTCGTACGCAGTGGCGTCACCAGCCTTTTGCGGTCCGGTGACCTGATCCTCAGCGTGTATACGGCGAATGGCGATCTGGCCAATGCATCAGCCGGTACCTACCTGCACGCCGTGAGTGCCGTCATGCCGGTCAAGTACGTGCTGCAGGAGTTCATCGACGAGCCGAGCGTCGGCATCCATGAAGGGGACATCTTCTACTTCAACGAGGGCACACTCGGCGGCGTCCACAACCCGGACCAGATGGCGTTCATGCCGGTCTTCAACGACGGAGAACTCATCGCCTGGACCGCGGCGCTCGTGCACCAACCGGAAACCGGCGCAAACGAGCCGGGCGGCATATCCGGCTCGGCCAGGAGCCGCAACGACGAGGGACTGAAGCTGTCCCCATTCAAGATCGGTGAGAACTACCAGATCAAAGCCGACCTGATGCAGGTCCTGGTCAACTTCATCAATCGCGCTCCACGCATGCAGGCCGTCGACACACGCGCGCGGGTAACGGCCGCCGACCGGCTGCGGATACGCATGCAAGAGCTTGCTCAGAAGAAGGGCAACGACTTCGTGCGCGGGCTCCTGCGCAGGCTCGTCGTCGAGGCCGAGAGCGCCTCCCGCAGGCGAATCGAGCAATGGAACGACGGGACGTATCGCGCGAGCATCTTCATCGACACCGTCGGACCCGAGGCGGCGTTGATTCGCGGCACCATGGCCATGACGAAGAAGGGCGACCACATCACCGTCGACCTGACGGGAAGCACTCCGGAGACACCGTATTCGTACAACGCATACCCGCACATGGCGGCAGCGCACGCTGCGATCTATCTCTTCGCCTACCCGTTCCACGACCTGCCGGTGTCGAACGGCACGATGGCACCGTTCGACTGGGTCGCTCCGCTGACAAGCTGCTTCAACGCCGGTGCGGACGCCGCGACGAGCAACAGCGTGACGCTGTGCACGCTGATCATGGGCTTGATGCCCACGGTGACCGCAAAGATGATCTTCGACAGCCCAGACCGCATCCAGATCGGCGCGTCGATCGGGAACAGCGGCGGTTGCCTGATCTTTGGAACTGTCAACCAATACGGCGTTCCCGTGGCCGACCTCGAGCCCAGCGCGTTGAACACCGAAGGTCAGGGCGCACGCATCGACATGGATGGCATGGCTGCCTATGGCTTCCCCTGGTGCCACGCCGGTCGGTCGCCGGACACCGAGGACTCCGAGACCGAGTACCCGTTCATCAGGTTGTTCAACAACCTTCGTACCGACAGCGGCGGCTTCGGTCAGCAACAGGGTGGCGCGGCAACGGAGACAGCGATCGCGCCGTGGGGCGTGCCCATGTTCTTCTGGAGTTCACTCGGGAAGGGCTGCAACATCGCGCACGCCGTCGGACTGTTCGGTGGCTACCCATCCAGTGCCAGTCCAGGTATCTCCATCGCCAACACCGACCTCCGCGAGAAGATGGCCCGTGGTGACCGGGACCTTCCGACCGGGGCCGTGCAACTGGCTGTCGAACGTGCGATCGGCGGCAAGTACACCTTCGAGCACGAGAACCGCACTGCCCGGGTCGGTACCGACGGCGACGTCCTCGTCCAGATGGACTCCGGCGGGGCCGGCTACGGTGACGTGTTGAAGCGTGATCCAGAGCTCGTCGTAAAAGATGTGCGTCGAGACGTGATCAGCCGATGGACGGCCGAGAACCTGTACCAGGTGCGGTTCGCTCGATCCGGTCGCTTGGACGAGGCCGCCACCGTCGAAGCTCGCGCCGAAGCGAAACGAGAGCGCATTCGGCTCGGTGAGACATGGGGTGCGTTCCATGCGGAATGGAACCAATTGCGTCCCGCACCCGAGGCGATGAAGTACTTCGGCAGCTGGCCGGACGGAACACCAGAGACTCCGATCGTGCGGATCTGAGTGCGGGCGACGCGAGGATGAGTCGAGCTACGCTCCGTCGCGCGTTGGATCTGAAGGACGGATCCTCGACCGCGCTGGTGCCGCTGATCTGGCGTCACGCGTTCCACCTCGAGCAGATGCGCGATGTCGGACTGCCGATGGCCGCGGAGGCCATGGCGCGGGCGCTGCGCAACCTGGCCTCCCTCTATGAAGTGGACGCGGTGACTGTCGGCGCCGACGGGGCACACCTTGCGACGGCGTGCTGGACGGCTGCGCAGCCGTCGTTGTCCAGCCAGGACGCCTGGTCCGCTGTTCGCGATCGGCGACCGCTGGACGTCCTCCCTGAGGCGAAGTTAGTGCCAGCATCCGGTCCGATGGCAGTGCTGATCGACGTCGCCGAGCGACTTCGCTTCGTGCTCGGCGAGCGGGCCGGGATTGCTTTTGTGCTGCCGGATGCAGGCGAACTGGCGGCATCGGTCGGCCTGCCAGAAGCCGTGTCCTGGGCCAACCGCGTTCTCGTCGAAGCCGTTCGAGCGGTCGGGCCCGTTGAACCGGAGCTGATCCTGCTCTACGGGACGGAGGCACGGGTTGAGACCCGCTTGGCGAACGTGTGTGGGTTCTTCCGGTCCGACGTTCTTCATCTCGCCGAGAACGTACCCGGCAAGGCGGCTCTCAGCCCGACGGAATTCAGTCGTGCCTCGAGCTCGATCGACGAGACGACATGGCTGTGGACCACTGGGACGGAAGTCCCAGAGTGCGCAGACCCCGCAAGCCTGGCGTCCGCCCTGCTCGAGTTGCGCCAGACGCTCGCCGACCGCGCTGCGGCGCGTCGCTAAACCGAACATTTGGGAGATGCCATGGCGCGACGCAAGGTCATTGTCACTGTCGCCCCGACTGGTGGACTGATCGGCAAGGCGACGGCGCCAGATCTGCCGACCCAGCCGCAAGAGATTGCTGACGCCGTTCAGGCGTGCGCCGGACTAGGCGCGTCCGTCGCCGCGCTCCACGCGCGGCGCCCTGATGACACAGCAACGTGCGAGCCCGACATCTATCGGTCCATCAATCGTCTTGTGCGGCAAGCGTGCGACGTCATTGTCAACAACAGCACGGGAGGTGGCGTAGGCCCTGACCTCATCCGTGTGCTCCCGGACGGAAGGAAAGAGGTCGACTTCGACGCGCGCCTGCGAGCCACCGAGGCCGGCGCTGAGATGTGCACGTTCGATCCACAAACGATGTCGATGATCGCCGACGGCGAGGACATCCTGTTCCACACGCCTTTCCAGCGGTGCGTGGTCCTTGCGGAACGCATGCGCGAGAAAGGCATCAAACCGGAATGGGAGATCTACTCCCCTGCCGACCTGCCGGTGATCGAGCGACTCATCTCGATGGGCTACGACTCGGCGCCGTACTACATCAACATCGTGCTCGGGACGCACAAGTCCTTCAGCGGGACGATGCCATATTCTTCGGACATCCTCGAGCTGACCATCCGAATGCTTCCGGCAGACTCGGTCTTCTGTGTCAGCGCGATCGGCGCGGCGCAACTCCCGGCTACGACTGAGGCGATCCTGCGCGGCGGTCACGTGCGAATCGGCATGGAGGACAACCTCCAGATGCAGGCAGGCGTGCCGGCGACGAACGAGAGCCTGGTCGAGCGAACGGTCTCGATCGTGGAGAAGCTCGGGTGTGAACCAGCGACCGCTGCGGAAGCCCGGAAGATCATCGGACTGCGACCGCTAGCAACCACCCCCGCCACCGTCGGTCACGGCGCGAGTAGATGACTGCTGGCCCCGCACAGCGTGCCGCGAAGAAGCTCGCCGGTGGCGACCGCGGCGTAGTCGTCGGTGTCTCCCTCAACAACCTCAGCGGGATCACCGGTCACCGCTACTCAATCCGAGACCTGCTCCACGCCGCACGCGACGCTGAGTCGATGGGATTCGGGGCAGTCTGGGTGCATGATGCGCCGGGCGGACGTCGGACGGTGGCGGCGTATGACCCGGTCGTGATCCTGTCCGCCATCGCCGGCTGCACCAAGCGGGTGTCGTTGTGCTCGGGCGTCCTCGCGCCCCACCTGCGGAACCCGATCGCCCTGGCCGGCAGCTGGGCAAGCCTGCACGAGGTGTCCAATGGTCGCTCGATCCTCGGCGTCGGCGGCGGCGCCGGAAAAGCGATCTTGGTGCGGCGCCAGTACCAGGCGACGACCGCTCTGCGCCGACCGGGTGACACGATCGCCGACCAACTGTACGAGAAGCGGGGACAAGTCTTCGAGGAATCGCTGACGATCGTTCGTCGTCTGCTGCACGAGGATAAGGTGTCATTCGACGGAGACTTCTTCCGCTTCACCGACGTCACGCTCGGCGCTGCCCGCCCCGAGGTGGCACCACCGATCATCGTGGCGGGCGGCAACTATTACCCCAAGATGCAAGGCGGACCCGTTCATCACGAGTGGAAGACAGCCCGCGCCGGTACGTACCAGCTCGGGCCGTATCAGCGGATCCAGCGGCTCGGCGACGGATGGATCACGCCGCATGCCACGCCGCAGGAGTACGCGTCATCAGCGGCGATGATCTGCTCTGACTCGGGGCACGACGCCGCATCACAACGACAATTCATATGGGCCTACAACGCATTCGTGAACATCGGTGATGACCCCCAGCTGTGCTGGCTCGAGCTGCGAAACCACTTGGAAGACTTCCACGGGCCACCAGTTGGAGACGACGTAGTCGATCGTTGGGGAATCGTGGGTCCTCCCGAACTCGTGGCGGCCCGACTGCAGGAATTCATCGACCATGGCGTCCGACTGTTCCAGCTGGTGATCGGCTCTCATGATCAGGAAAAACACATGAGAAAGCTCGCCGAGGAGGTTCTTCCCTTACTCAAGATGTGAATCATACGTCGCTTTCTAACGGTCAATCACGAGCTAACCAAAGACATGGGAGCAAGGTCATGAGCAGAATGGATGGCAAGGTCGCATTCATTACCGGAGCGGCACGCGGGCAGGGTCGGGCCCACGCCGTACGACTCGCAGCAGAGGGCGCGAGCATCGTCGCGACTGACATCTGCAGCCAAATCGACAGCGTTCCGTTCGACATGGCGACACCGCAAGACCTAGCCGAGACGACGAAACTCGTCGAGGGTCTGGGCGGCCAGATTTTGAGTCGCGAGGCCGACGTCCGCGATTCGGACGCTCTCGCGTCAGTTGTTTCAGAGGCCGTCGAGCGGTTCGGCCACATCGATGTCGGCATCGCCAATGCAGGAATCATCAGCGGTGGCCCGTCCTGGGAGCTCTCTGATCAGCAGTGGCAAGACGTGCTCGATGTGAACCTCACCGGCGTATGGCGAACCGTCAAGGCGCTGGCCCCGCAACTCATCAAGCAGGGCACCGGCGGCTCGCTGATACTCACGAGTTCCATCGGCGGACTGATGGGATTTGCCGGCTTCTCGCACTACTCATCGACCAAGCATGCCGTCGTCGGGCTCATGCGCGCCCTCGTCAATGAATTGTCGCCGCACAACATACGTGTCAACACGGTCCACCCGAGCGCGGTCGACACCCCGATGATCCAGAATGAAATGTTCTGGGGAGCCTTCGGAACCGACAACCGGGAGCAGTTAAGCAAGATCTTCAGTACCCTGCATCCGCTGCCGGTCGACTTCATCGAACCGGAAGACATCGCCAACGCCGTACTGTTTCTCGCCTCGGATGAGGCCCGCTACGTCACCGGCGTGACCCTGCAAGTTGATGCCGGCTTCTACACGCGAGTCGGATGAGACGTTCGTGTAGACAGCAACTGTTGAACCTACCTGGAGAGTGTTGATGGCAAAGCAAGTAGTGATAACGACCGAGTACACCGACGACCTCACCGGCGGCAAAGCCGAAGGCACCGTCACAGGCGGGTTGCGTTGATTGATCGCCCGCAGCGTTGCAGCCCGGCTCGCACTCGATCGCACCTATAGCCAGGGCGCGAATTCGATGAACGCGACTCGGACGCGATCATGGGTGGACAGGTCGGCGGTGATCCCGTAGTGACCGCGGCGCAGGTTCTGCACGAACGCGTGCCTTGCGGCGACGGTGCGCAGCGAGCTGATCGTCTTCAGTCCGCGCATCGGCCTCAGTCGCGCTTTGAGGCGACCGTGATCAGCTTCGACGATGTTGCTGCTGTATTGCTCGAGGACGTGCCGCGCGGCCGGGTTGAGTTCGCCGACGACGCGCGGGTAGACCGGTGCCCGGTCGGTGGTGACTTCTACCGGCGACGGGCCGTGCGGACGTTGGCGACAGCGACGGTGGGCAGTCGAGGGGTGTCACGGGGCGGGCCGGTCGCTGGCTCAGCGACTCGTCGTCGATGGCGAGGTGGTGCTCGATGTGCCGGCCAAACTGGCTGTCCGTTGTTGAGAGCGGTACGAACCATAGCAAGGGGACGCATCACCGCAGTGCCAGCTGTTGCGTTGATAGTCCTCGGGCACGCCGGGCCGGGCTGATGGCGCCCTGCCACGGTCAGACGCAGAGTGCGAGTTCGTCGAAGGCGACACGAACTCGATCGGGTGGGGCCACGTTGGCAGTGATCGCGTAGTGCCCGCGCCGCAGGTTCTGCACAAAGGCGTGACCTGCCGAGATCGTGCGAGCAGAGGCGATCGTCTTCAGCCCGCGCATCGGACGCAGCCGCGCCTTGAACCTTCCGTGATCGGCTTCGATCACGTTGTTGGCGTACTGGTCGGTGACATGCCGGGCGGCAGGTTCGAGGTCGGCGACCAGGCGGGCGGCGCGGGAGTTCTTCACCCGCGCGCTCCGCGTGGGGTCATCGCCGGCCCAGGTCAGCACCGACCGGGCACCGGTCTACCCACGAGTGCTCGACGAGCTCGTGCCCGCGGCGCGTCATGTCACCGGGCAGTAGGAGAACAATCGCGTGGAAGCCGACCACGGCCGGCTCAAGGCACGGCTAGGGCCGATGCGCGGACTCAAACGGCTGAGATCGGCCCGGACTGTTGCGGCTGGTCACGCGTTCGTGCAGAACCTGCGACGCGGCCACCACGCACTCACCGCCGAGCTACCCGCTCAAGATCGGGTTCGGGTCGCGTTCGGCGAGCCCGCACTGTGCCTGTGACGGCACACGCGCTGATCAACGCGGCTTCGCCGAGCACCAGGAACCGCCAACGCAACACCGCCCCGGCGCCGTGTCCGGTGCTGATGGTCGCGATCGGCGCTCTCGGTATGACGGATCCTCCGGCGTCGTCACCCGTGGTTCACGGTGACGACGACGTCGACACTATTGACCTTCGCCGATGACCAGAGCACTGTTGCCTCAGCATCGAGCCGCGATGACGTAGCGGATTTCGCCACCCCGACGTTGGTGTCTCGTCGCCATATGTCGACGGGAGTCGTGCCGTGGGACAGTCCGAGAACGATAGTCGCTGCAGCAACTTCTCCCGGGCGACTAATCGTCACGGGCGCCGCGCTTTGGTGCTCGCCCGCGTCTTCTGTCGCCGATGACGCCGCCGGCCAGCCCGGCGGGAGCTCACGGTGAGGGACCAAAGACGGATGAGTGGCGCGCACCCTTCACGGCCCCCACCATCAGCGTGCCGACTGGCGGCGGCGCGATTCGCGGCGTGGGCGAGAAGTTCGCGGCCAATCCGGTCACCGGGTCGGCGACGTTTTCGATTCCGCTGCCTGCCTCGCCTGGTCGCAGCGGCTTCGGCCCGCACCTCGCCTTGCGATACGACTCAGCGTCTGGAAACGGTTCCTTCGGTTTCGGCTGGAGCCTGGCGCTGCCAGCCATCACCCGTAAAACGGACAAGGGCCTGCCCCGCTACCGGGACGACACCGACACGTTTCTGATGTCCGATGCTGAGGATCTCGTGCCTGTGCTTAATCCGGCGGGCACGGTCGACGACGACAGCTCCGTCCCGGGTTACGTGATTCGTCGTTTCCGGCCGCGTATCGAGGGTCTGTTCGCGCGCATCGAGCGTTGGACGCGCACTGACGGCGACGTCCATTGGCGGTCCATCTCCGTTGACAACGTCCTCACTGTGTTCGGCAAGGACCGAACTAGCCGGGTGGTGGACCCCGCGAACGGTGCGCACATCTTCAGTTGGCTGATCTGCGAGAGTCGAGACGACAAGGGCAATGCCGTTGTCTATGAGTACCGCGCGGAAGACGGCACCGATGTCGCCCTTGACCGGGCGCACGAACGGCAACGCGGCGGCGCGAACGACCCGTCGCGTACGGCTAACCGATACGTTGAGCGCATTCGCTACGGCAATGCCACGACGCTGCTCGACGCGGCGACCGCGCGGCGGCCGGCCCTATTGACACCGCAGGTCGTAGCGAGCACCCGCTGGATGTTCGAGCTCGTGTTCGACTACGGCGACCCGCCGATCGCCGACCCGGACGCGGTGGGCACTTGGACCTGCCGCGCGGATCCTTTTTCCCGTCATCGGGCCGGCTTCGAGGTGCGCACCTATCGGCTGTGCCACCGGGTGCTGATGTTCCATCGCTTCCCAGACCTTGACGGAGACGTGCCCTGCCTGGTCCGTTCACTGGATCTCACTTATCGCAGCGCACCGCAGTACAGCACCAGCAGCGACACGGGATACAGCTTTGTCCAGTCGGCTACGCAATGGAGTTACCAACGTGACGGCGGTGCCTGGCACCGCCGTCAGCTGCCCCCGATCGAGTTCTCCTACAGCGAAGCCACGATCGACGATCATGTGCGCGACGTCCAACCGCGGGCGCTGGAGAATCTCCCCGTCGGTCTCGGCTCCGGCTATCAGTGGGTCGACCTGGACGGGGAAGGCGTGTGTGGCATCCTCACCGAGCAGGCGGGGGCCTGGTATTACAAGCCCAACCTCGGCTCAAACCTTCCCGGCGGCCCTACCGGTCCCGGATTCGGCCCGGCGCGGCCAGTCAATCCCCAGCCTGCCATGGCGGCGTTGGGCGCTGGACGTCAGCAATTGATGGACGTGGAGGGCAACGGCGCACTGGACCTCGTCGAGCTCCACCCGCCACTCGCCGGGTTTCACGAGCGCGACGAGCACCGAGGCTGGACGCAGTTCGTCCCGTTCAGCAGCCTGCCTACCATCGACTGGGACGACCGCAACCTGCGCTTTCTCGATCTTACCGGCGACGGCCACGCCGACGCGGTGATCACCGAAGCCGACGTCTTCACCTGGTACCCGTCGCTGGCCCACGAGGGCTTCGGAGCGCCGGTAAGCGCGGCATCCCCCCGCGACGAGCGTGACGGTCCACGCCTCATCTTCGCTGATGCCGAGCTGACGGTGTATCTCGCGGACATGTCCGGTGACGGGCTCATCGACATCGTGCGCATCCGCAACGGGCAGATCTGTTACTGGCCCAACCTGGGATACAGCCGATGGGGCAAGCAGGTCGTGATGGACGATTCCCCGTGGTTCGAGCATGGCGATCTTTTCGACCAACGTCGCATCCGGCTCGCCGACATCGACGGCAGCGGCACTACGGATCTCATCTACCTGAGCCGTGATGGCGCGCGGCTGTGGTTCAACCGTAGCGGCAACGCGTGGAGCCCCGCCCGGGACCTACCGTTCCCAGCAGCAACCACAAACGTCGCACAGATCCGGGTCGCGGATCTGCTCGGCAACGGCACCGCCTGCCTGGTCTGGTCATCCGACCTGCCCGCCGACGCTGGCCGACCGCTGCGCTATCTGGATCTGATGGGCGGCCACAAACCTCATTTGCTGATCGAGATCCGTAACAACCTCGGCGCGGTGACCACCCTGGACTACGCGGCGTCGACAAAGTTCTCCCTGCGCGACAAGGCCGCCGGCACGCCCTGGGCCACGAAGCTGCCCTTTCCGGTGCACTGCCTCGAGAAGGTCACCGTCACCGACCTGCATCGGCGCAGCGTGTTCGCTAACACCTTCAGCTATCACCACGGCTACTTCGACGGGGTGGAGCGTGAGTTCCGGGGCTTCGGTCGTGTCGAGCAGGTGGACACTCAACGCTTCGACGACGTGTCTGCCGCCAACCGAGACACTCTCTTCGTCGGGGCGGATCACAGCCTCTACCAGCCACCGGTTAAGACGGTCACCTGGTTCCACACCGGTATCGCCGCTTCGCGCGCGCGCATCTTGGGGCTCTACGAGCGGGAGTATTTCCCGTCGCGCTACGCCGACCGGCTCCCGGCAGCAGGCTTCGCCGAGCACGATCTGCCGCAACCCGTGATCGAGGCATCCGAACCCGGGCTCGCGACAGATGAGTGGCGAGAGGCGATGCGGGCATGCAAGGGCATGATGCTGCGGCAAGAGATTGTCGAACTCGACGCCCTGGCGTTGCACGATCGCGGCGAGCAGACACCGGTGCGCCTGTTCACTGCGGCACAGCACAACTGCCACGTCCGGCGCGTCCAACCGCGCGGCATCAACCAGCACGCGGTCTTCGTCGTCACCGAGAGCGAGGCCGTCTCATACCACTACGAGCTGGCCCTCACCGGCGCGGGTGCGCTGCAGCCGGATCCACGCATCGCCCACACCCTGAACCTGCGCTTCGACAGCTACGGCCGCGCAGTCCAGTCGGTGGCGGCGGCGTACCCGCGAGAGCTCGTGTACAGCAACCCTGAGCACGATCCGGCACCGCTCGCGACCCAGCAGGTCGAACTCATCCGCGCCGTGCAACGTGAATCCCACCTCGCCTACACCGAGACCCTGTTCACCGGCGAGCTACCCATCGCGGACCGGACCGACAATCATCGTCTGCCCGCACCGTGCGAGGTCCGCACCTACGAGCTGACCGACGTCGACGTCCCACCGGGGACGCGCTACTACACGCGTGACGGTCTGCGCGCCTTCGCGCTCAATCCCGCTCTCGACACACAAGCCACACGGACAGTCACCGCGCTGGCCTACCAGCAGCAGCCACCGGACCGCGCCGCCCACAAGCGCCTGATCGAGCACACGCTGACCCGCTACCGCAGAGATGACCTGTCCGGCCCCCTCGGCGCCGGGCAACTCAGCCGGCTCGGCCTGGCGTACGAGACCTACCGGCTCGCGCTCACCGACTCCCTGCTCGCTGACGTCCTCACCGGCACCCCGGTATCCGACGACCTCGTCGCCGAAGCTCGTTCGACGCTCGGCACGTCCGCCGCACGCCCCGGGTTCTTCGTCAGCGGCTACCTGGACGGTGCCGCGCTCTTCGAGGCCGCCGGCGCCGAGCAGACGTGGTGGTTGCGCTCGGGCGCGGCCGGGTTCCAGCCGGACGCCGCCGCGCACTTCTATCTGCCCGAGCGCTTCCTTAACTCCTTCGGCAACGAGACGACGCTGGCTTACGACGCCGACGACCTGTACGTCGCATCGAGCACCGATCCGGTCGGCAACACCACCTCCGTGGACCGCTTCGACCACCGCGTCCTGGCTCCCGCACGGCTCACCGACGCCAACGCCAACATCACCGAAGTAGCCTTCGACGTCCGCGGACTCCCCGTCGCCTCCGCGACGATGGGCAAGCTCACCAACGGCGTACCGCAGACGGGCGACACCGTCACCACGCTAAGTTTCCGCGACCTGAACCCCAACCCGGGTGCGGTCGCGCAGTTCTTTCACGCCCAGCCTCTGGACGAGGTCCAGGCCCGCGCTTGGCTCGGCCGCGCTACAACCCGCTTCGTCTATCACCTCGGCGAGCGCCACACCGCCGGGGTCGCGGAATGGGCAGTCACCGCCGCCGGCTCCTGCGGCATCGTGCGCGAGCACCACGAACGCGACGCCCCCAACGCGACGGTCGACCTACAACTCGGCTTCGAGTATTCCGACGGCGCGGGACAGGCCTTCGTCAAGAAAGTGCAGGCCGAGCCCGACCCCGCTACACATGGCGGCCCCATCCGCTGGATCGTCAACGGCAAGACCGTCGTCAACAACAAGGGCAAGCCTGTCCTACAGTACGAGCCGTACTTCTCACCTAGCGGCCACCTGTTCGAAGAGCCCACGCAGGTTGGCGTCTCGCCCGTCCTGCTCTACGACGCACCGGGTCGCCTGATCCGCACAGACCTGCCCGACGGCACCCACAGCCGGGTCGAGTTCACACCCTGGTTGCACCGCAGCTTCGACCAGAACGACACCGTGCGTGAGAGCCGCTGGTATCGCGAGCGCGGCAGCCCGGACCCGGCCGTGGCACTGACCAGAGATATCGCCGGGCAGCTGACCGTGACCCCCGACTACCGCGCCGCCTGGCTCGCCGCGCATCACGCGAACACGCCAGCCGAGACGCACCTGGACAGCCTCGGCCGCGACGTCATCACGATCGCGCACAATCGCCAGCCGGACGAGAACGCGGTTCCCGCGATCAACTGGTCCGTTTCGGACTGGGGTTGGCAAGACGAACGCGTGCTCACCTTCACCAAGCTCGACGCCGAGGGCAAGCCGCTGTGGATCTGCGACGCACGCGGAAACCTGGTGATGCAGTACATCGCCGCACCGAAGGCTGATCACACGCCGCTTTACGACGGGCCTGCCGCCGACCACCGGCCCGCCTACGACATGCCCGCGGCCTCCGCGCCGTGTTACGACATCGCCGGGAACCTGCTGTACCAGCACAGCGTGGACGCCGGCGACCGCCGCCTGCTCACGGATGCCACCGGGCAGCCGATGCTGGCCTGGGACTACAACGAACGGATGGACGCGACCTCCACCGTCGTAGTCAGGGAGCATCGGCTTTACGAAACGCGTTACGACGCGCTGCACCGCCCCATCGAGCGGCGACTGCGGATCCGCGATGACGCGACCGGCGACGTGAACACGTCCCTGATCGAACGGCTCCGCTACGGCGAAGACCGCCCCGACGACACGGCGAACAACCTGCGCGGGCAGCTCTGGCAGCACTACGACGCCAGCGGTCTCACGCAGACCAACGCCCTGGATCTCAGCGGCAAGCCCTTCGCCGTCCGCGTGCGCCTCGCCCGCGACATCGAGGCCGCGGTGCTCGACTGGACCGGCCGTGAGCTCGCCGACGCGGACGCAGATTCTGCACCGGGCTTCGACGACGAGGTCTTCACCCAGCGCGTGGACTACGACGCGCTCGGCCGCGAGACCCGCCGGTACAACTGGCACGTCGAGAACCCCGGCAACACGGGCACGTCCGAGCGGGTCGCGGTCTATCTGCCGCACTACAACCGGCGTGGCGCGCTCGATCAGGAAACACTGTTCGTCCGCGCGCGCAAAACTCCGGGCGGCCACGAACAAGTCCCCGGCGTGACCCGAAGCAAGCAGGCGATCACGGGCATCGCCTACAACGCCAAAGGCCAGAAGATCAGCCTCGAACTCGGAAACGGGACCACCACCCACTACACCTACGACCCGGCCACCTTTCGCCTGGCCCACCTCTACACCCGCCGCGCCTCCGCCTTCACCACTGACTGCGGCAGCGACACCGCCGACCTCGAACGGCCACTGCGCCCCTGCGGCGTGCAGAACCTGCACTACACCTACGACCCCGCGGGCAACATCACCCACATCCAGGACGACGCGCAGCAGACGATCTTCTTCGCCAACAGTGTGATCGAGCCCAGCAACGACTATGTGTACGACGCGCTGTACCGCTTGGTCGAAGGCACCGGACGTGAGAACGCAGCAGCCGTCGGCGCACCATCCTCGCCGGAGGCGACCCGCCGCTACATCCAGCGCTACCGGTACGACCGCGCCGGCAACATTGAACAGATGCGGCACCTCGCATCAAGCTTCGGTGGGCGATCCGGCAGCTGGACGCGCTATCACCAGATCGCTTACGACAGCAACCGCTTGTCGCGCACCTGGCTGGGCGACCCGGACTGGACCAGCGCCAACGCAACCGGCAAGACCGAGTACGGCTACGACCCGCACGGCAGCATGCTCAACCTGGGCAACGCCCCCACGAAGTACGACCTGCGCTGGGACTGGAACGACATGATCCACACCATCGACCTCGGCGGTGGCGGACGGGCGTGGTACACGTACGGCGCCGACAAACAGCGCTGCCGCAAACGCATCGTGCGCAACCCAGCCGTGCCAGGCGGCACGATGACGGAGGAGCGGATCTACCTCGGCGGCTACGAACGCTACCGCCGCCACACCGGGAACCCGCACAACCCGGTCGAGGAGATCGAGTCACATCAACTGTTCGAGGGCGAACAACGCGTCCTTCTCGTCGACGACGTACTCAAAACCCCCAACCCTCGCCCGGACGGATCGACCCTTCGCGCGCAGACGCTGTGGCGCTACCAGTACAGCAACCACCTCGGCTCGGTAGGTGCGGAACTCGACGACAAGGCACAGCTGATCTCCTACGAGGAATTCCACCCGTACGGAACCAGCGCCTACGAGCTGATTCCCTCGAACCTAGAAGTACCTCGGAAACGATATAGGTACACAGGAATTGAACGAGACGACGAGAGCGGAATGTCATATCATGGCGCAAGATACTTGGACGTGCTCATTGGCAGATGGGCAACCTGCGACCCGCTCGGAGTGGCCGACGGCCCCAATAGGTATCAGTACGCTCACGCCCGGACGGTCCGCCTGAGCGATCCGTTGGGAACCGCAGCGCGCGAGACCGAGGCAGAGCGCATAGGCCGCGCGGCGCAGCAGTTAGGTGCGGAGAATGAAGGTCTCTGGAAGCATTTCCAGGACCTGGTGAACAAACTACGCGCGCAGGACGTTCAGGTGCGGCCCGGCATCAACGGGCCGAAGATTGGCCTGATCGAGATACCCGTCGAGCGTAAGGTCCCGCCGGCGATGGGAAGCACTCGGGAAATGGATGAAATTGTGACGAGCGTCGGCCTCGTCAGAGAGCACAAGGCGATGGGAATCGGTTCGGAACGGAACCTTTCGGTGCGGCAACGACTCGGCAACCTGACCGCCGCCCAAAAGCAGGTGGCAGGTTATGTCAGCGAGTCGCAAGCTGCGAAGGGAGTCGTCATCAACACTTGGTACGGGAAGGTGACCCCTGAGCGGCTCGGTGCGCTGAAGGAGGAGGCAAAGGTCCTAGGCGGGCAGACAGCGGTAACGAGCATAGGCACGCTTCGAACGCGCATAGGGACTCTCGAGGGACTGATTGGTAAGGCTGCGAAGTCTAAGACTGTCGGGCATTTGGCGTCCGTAGGGAAGCACGTCTCCAGGCCAGCGCTCGGCATCATTACAGCGATCGGATTGATCGGCACCGCGCAGGCGGCCACTCGTGGCAGCGATGCGCTTCAAAAGGGCGATTACCATGGGGCGGTCGACGGCCTCGGGTCGGCTGGCCTTGACGTCGTCGAGATGACCCCAACGCCGCTTGGAGCTCTCGTAGGCGCGGCTCGGGGCGGGTATGCGGCCGGTGAGGCAGCAGGCGAGGGTCTCGGCATAAATGATTTGGCGCAGAAGCGTGGGAAAGCGGATGCGGACGTAGCCCTACATCTGGGCACTTCCAGGGACGCGGCCGGACTAATTGGGGCTACCTCTGCCAGCCTGACAGCCGTCGGGGATTTGCTATCACTGGCAACGAATCCTGGCGCACTGACTCAACGCATGAGCGACACGATTACCAGCTGGTTACAACAATGATATTGATTTGTCGCGAGATGTCGCACGCCGTCATCGCACCTGTTTGTGTCCGAAGGCCGAGGAGTTCAGATGTCGGTTGAAGCGCCTATTGTTAAGGACAGCAATTGGTCTCGAGTCCGAGACCTACAAGACGCATTACGAGTGCTCTTGGAGCGAGGCCTCATCGTGGGTTTCGACAAGCCCAAGAGCCCCACCCACGAGGAGCTCGCCGCGCTCAGGGGACAGCTGGAGGTCGAGCGTACCGACTCCCGCGACGGCAGAGCGACGCAGCGTCTGGTGCAGATCGTCCAGGTCCAGCAAGGCCTGGGTGACAGTATCGACGGCGTGGATGAGCGCACCGCCGACGTCCTGAACCAGCTACTGGGGCAGCTGGGCGAAATCGACGAGAAACAAATCAGTGAGTTCGTTGTCAGCGGGTGGGTCACTTATCCGAGCAGCAATCCAGCGGTGGGGCTTATCGTACGGGCGCGCTATCTGTCCTTCCGCAGTGATGAGGCCCTTGGTCGGGACTCGGTAACGGGCGCGGATGGGCACTACGAGATCCGTTGCTCGCGTCCGGACTTGGGGCGGGCGGCCAAGGGCAAGCCTCAGTTTGTCGTTCGCGTATTTCGCCCGGACGGCGTGGGCGATCCGGATGACCCTTTGGTCGAGGTGCCGACCCAGAACGCGGAGTCGCGGACGATTGAGATCGACATCGTGGTGCCGGGTAAGGGCCTGGAACCGTCCGAATTCGAGCGGCACGTTGAGGCAATATTGCCTCTGCTGGCTGGGCACGCACGCGACGGTACGGATTTGCCGATCGCCGGCTTAACGCAGGACGATCTCGACTTCCTGGCCGGCGACACCGGGATCGCGCGGCAACACCTGCAATGGATCGCCACCGCCTTCGCGCGGGCGGCGCAGACGGTCGTGCCGGGCGGGCCGATAGATCCCTCGAAGGCCGACGGGCATGCCGCGCTGTTCTACGGTTGGTTTCGCGAGGGCTTGCCGGAGGAATGGGACCAGCTGGTCGAGCAGCCCGTCGCGACCCTTCGTAGCGCGGCGCTGGCAGCGATCGCACACGAGGTCATCCCTGCCGGACTGGAGTCGAGTCTCGAAGCGAACCTCGACGCAATGCCGAATCCGCGACGCGACGCAGTGCGGGCGGCACTCACGACCGCCGGCCTGGGCGCCGACGGGGTCGGGGCTCTGCTGCAGCACGCGGATTCGCTGCCGAGGCTCGACAACATGTTGGTGGCCGGAATGGTGAAACGAGGCGAGCTTGCGGACGCGGATGCGCACCGAATCGGCCTTGGTCTCGCCCTCCATCAACTGACCGACGGCGACGAGGCCACGATGGCCGCGATCGTCGCCTGCGGGCCCGCGATGCTGGGCGGTCAGGGCCTTCGGCGGGCACGTGACCTGGCCGCGCTCGCCACGGCTGACCTCGAACAAGCGCTCACCGGCGCCCACATCGAACCTCCGAGCGGCATGACCGTGCAGAATCACGCGGCGGCAATCGCCGAGCAGATCGCCGGCAGCTTCCCGACCGAGGCCCTGCTCCACCGCGTGACGACGGTGCCGCCCGGCCTCGTCAACGCGATCGACACTGTTATCGCGCAACCTCCTGGGCCGGCAATCCCTGGCCCAAGCGCGGCTGCTGACGCCGTTCGCCAACTGCGGGCATTTGTCAATCTCCATCCAGGGCTAGGCCTCGGGCCGGTGATAGACAGCGCGACCGACGCCTCAGCCGCCCTCGACACGATCCACGAGCGAGTGGGTTGGATTGACCGCGTACGAGCGCTCAACCCGGACGTCGACCTGCTAGCGATCAACTACCTCCCTGACAGTGGGACATCGGCGCAAGTGAGCTTCGAGGGGTTGCCGGACGAGGCCAGGACGATGGTGGTTGCCGACCTTAAGGCCTACCAGCGGATCCATTCCGTCGGCGCCGGGCCCCTCAACGGGATCGAGTTGCTCAAGGCCGGCTACCGCTCGGCGACCGCACTGGCGCAGAGCCTTCCCCACGAGATTGGGTCGCGTCCCAACCCTGGTGTAAATGACGACGGACGTAGGTTCCTTCAAGAGCTACCAACTCAGCGAAGGAAGGACTACGCCCGTGTCTGCACGAGTATCTCCCACTGACCGTATCCGCGGCGAGATCGATGCCTTGT
>JBBQZQ010000057.1:0-28021 GCA_038207565.1 Mycobacteriales bacterium | reverse complement strand
CATCACCGTCCCCACCAGCGACTGAGCACAACCCGCACCGGCGTGTAGTAACACGCGTCAGCTTCAACCAGCCCCACACAGCCCAGTAAACACGGGCGCTCCCGCGCCTGCGCGTGCCTACATCTGCGGAAGTCGGGTCTGGCGCTCGGCGAGCGGGCTGGCAAGCCGATACGAAGTCGACGTGAAGCGAGTCAGACGTCGCGGAAGCGGCGCATGACCAGGCCCGACGCCGGTTTCGGCGTGAACAGCGTCGATTTGCGCGGCATCCGCGCTCCCGCGGCAGCGACAGCGGCCACCGCGGAGACCGCGGTGGCTCGCATCAGGACCGCGGTGCCGCCGCTGGACCGCGCCTGCCCGATCGCTTGGTCCACGCTGTGCGCGTATCCGACGAACTCAACGGAGTCGGGGAGCTGCCAGACCTCCTGGACCAGGCCGCGGTGCAAGACGGTCACGTCGAGGTCGGCCACTATCGCTGGCTCGTCCTCGCGCCGGATTGCCGAACCGAGCCGTCCCTCGCCATCGGTCAGCAGCACGGTGCGTACGCCGTCGGTGAGGACAGACGCGAACCCGTGCTCCTCGCCCGCGAGCCGGAGGCCCTCGTCGGGATCGGTTGCCTCCGACGTGATAACGCCCCAGGACTGGGCGCGCTCGACCGCGTCCACGATCCCCAGACCGGTCAGGACCCGATGAATAGCGTGCACCTGCGGTCCGTAGCTCGTCGAGTCCACGAGCAGCGTGAGTCCGTAGTCCCACGGACCGGCGCCGTCAGCCGTCGCGCGGCGGTGCTGAAGCTCGCGGTAGGTCGCGTAGCGGTGGTGCCCGTCAGCGATCAGCGCGCGCCGCTCACGCAGGTCACGAGCGATGTCCTCGAGAAGATGAGCCTCCGTTATTGCCCACAGCGTGTGCGAGATGCCGTCGGGTGTGCTGGCTCGCGCAATCGCCGCAGCGCCATCAGCGTCGCGCACCGCCTTCGACGCCGGCCCGCCTCCGTCGTAAACAAGAAAGATCGGCTCGAGGTTCGCCTCGGTCGCCGTCATCAGCGCCAACCGATCCGCCACCGGTCCAGCCATGGTGTTTTCGTGCGGGAGAATGACGCCGTCGGCCGGATCACGCAGCTCGACGGCTCCCACCAGACCGCGGGTGGCCGCGCCTTTGCCGTCGCTCATCTCATAGACGTACAGCGCGGCCGTGTCGTCGACGGTATAGCGGTGATCTTCGACCCAGTGCTCCAGCAGGTGCGCCGCGTGCTCGTATCGATCGCTGTCACCGTCGGCCTCAGGGAGGATCACCGCGACCGCGTTGTCCGCGTTGCGCGCGAGCAGGCTCGCCCGCTCTGCAGCGTCGATCACGTCGTACGGTGGACAGAGCAGGGTGCCGAGCGTGGCTTCGCCCGCGGTCGGGCGCAGCGCCCGAAACGGTTGCAGCACCAGACCTCGCGGCGTCCTGTCGGTCTGAGCGGTCACGGTCAGCGATGCTACGCAGCGCGCGGCCCATGCCAGGATGCGGACTGTGGCGCACACCAACCTGCAGACCTCGCCGGACCCGCTGAGCCGTTGCTACGACGTCGCATTGCTCGATTTGGACGGTGTCGTCTACATCGGTCCGGATGCCGTGCGGGGCGCCTCCGAGGCGCTTGCTACGGCGCGCGAGCAGGGCATGCGGCTGGCCTTCGTCACCAACAACGCTGCACGCCCCCCCACCGCGATTGCCGAGCATCTGACTCGGCTCGGGATCGCCGCCGAACCGGACGAGGTCATCACCTCGTCGCACGCGGCGGCCCACTACCTCGCCGACCGGCTGAGCCCAGGAGCCGCGGTTCTGGTCGTCGGTACGGTCGGCCTGGACGAGGCGCTCGTAGAGCGCGGTCTCCGCCCCGTCTACACGGCATCCGATGACGTGGCCGCCGTCGTGCAGGGCTATTCGCCGGACCTGAACTGGAAGCAGCTCGCCGAGGGCGCGGTGGCCATTCGTCGGGGGGTGCCGTGGGTCGCGACCAACCTCGATCCGACTGTTCCCTCGTCGCGCGGACCCTTGCCGGGAAACGGGTCGCTCGTGGCGTCACTGCGCCTGGCGACCGGACTCGACCCGGTTTCGACCGGCAAACCCGACCCCACCATGCACCGCGAGGCGGTACAGCGATCGCACGCACAGCGTCCGATCGTGGTGGGGGACCGTCTGGACACCGACATCGAAGGCGCGAACATGGTCGGCTGCGCCAGCCTGCTCGTGCTCACCGGGGTGAGCACGGCACGCGACCTGCTGAGCGTGAGTGAGAATCTTCGGCCGGCGTTTGTGTCACGCGACGTGTCGGGTCTGCTGGTCGCGCACCGGGCTCCCGAGGTTGATGGGGCGCGTGCGCGGTGCGGGGCTTGGCGCGCAGAACGGACGGGGAAGGGGGAGTTGCGCCTCGCCCACGCGGGCGAGGCCGGCGATGAGGCTGATGATGGCGCCGGCGATGACGTAGCCGATGATCTGGACGGGCTGCGCGCGCTGTGCGGGTTGGCCTGGCATCACCCAAAGGTTCGCACCAGTGACGCGTTGCGCGTCACCGGCCAAGATGAGCCGGCGCAACGGTCATTGGCCGCGCTCGGCTTGAGCGGCTGACGCTGGTTGGGTCCGCTCGGCCCGGACGACTCGCTCGGCTGGGTCGAGCCGCCCGGCTGGGTATGGGCAGCGCAGTCAGAAGACGGAGCGCAGCTTGATGATGTCGAGAATACCCGCATCGATCTTGACCCGGCCGGTGCTCCACGCCGAAGCCAGGTTGAGTTCGCCGTCCACCATCCTGACCAGATCGTCGCTGGACAAGGTCAGGCGGACCTGCGCTTCGCCGTCCTCGACCTGGCGGATATCGGTGAGCAGGCCGTCCTGCAGTTTCCCGGCGAAGATCACCTGGAGGTCGGGAAGGGTGCAAGACAAAGTTCGGTCGAGGGTGTTGCGCTTGCGTTCCTCGGGATCGACTGCGGCCATCCGCTCGGCGAGGGCGGCGAATGCCTGCTCGCACTGGGCAACGCTGGCCATCCGATGTCCTCTCCCGCGGCGGCCTGCTCCGGCCCGGTGCGACGGTACCGCAGTGCTGACCCGGTAGCGTCACGGCTCGTGAGCGAGGCGTGCGAGCGAACCGTGGGAATAGGCCTCTGGCGGCCGAACGAGCGCAGCGAGGCTCGGCCGTGAGCCGCGGGCAGCAGCCTCGGGACCAGGCGGCCGCAAAGGACGCGGCCGCCGGGGACACTGCCGCGATCGAACCGAGCCCCAGTGATCGAGCCGCAGCTGATCCGGCTGACTGCGGCGCGGGCACCGACCCGGAGCGGGCCGACGTCTCGCGGATCGAGGCCGCGCTGTCCGAGATCGACACCCTGGACGCCCGCCCGCTCGCCGAGCATGCCTCGGCCTATCAGCGTCTGCACGGCGAACTGCAGGCCGTGCTCGCTGAGATCGACAGCGCCTGAGCGCGCATCCGGCCGCATGCCCCGGCGCGTCCAACGGCTCGACGCCGAACTTGTCCGGCGCGGACTGGCCCGCTCCCGGGAGCAGGCGGTCGAGCTGATCGCCGCGGGACGGGTCGAGGTGCGCGGCGTCGCCGCGAGCAAGCCGGCCACGGGCGTGACGGCCGGCACCCCGGTGCGGGTGCTGGCCGACGAGGACGATCCGGGCTACGCCTCACGCGGCGCGCACAAGCTCGCCGGCGCGCTCGACACGTTCGGCGCACTCCGCGTCGCCGGTCGCCGCTGCCTGGACGCGGGCGCCTCCACCGGAGGGTTCACCGACGTGCTGCTGCGCCGCGGGGCTACCGAGGTGGTGGCCGTCGACGTCGGCTACGGCCAGCTCAGCTGGGCGCTGCGCAACGACGAACGCGTCCAGGTGCACGACCGCACCAACGTCCGCACCCTGAGCGCCGAAGCGATCGGCGGGGCGGCGACACTCACCGTCGCCGACCTGTCGTTCATCTCGCTCAAGCTGGTCCTGCCTACCCTGGCTGCCTGCACTACCGACGACGGAGACCTGCTCCCGATGGTCAAGCCGCAGTTCGAGGTCGGCAAGGACCGCCTGGGCAGCGGCGGCGTGGTCCGGGATCCGGCGCTGCGGGCTGAGGTTGTCACCGACGTGGCAGCCGCCGCCGAAGGGCTCGGCTGGCTGAGCGCCGGCGTGTGCGCGAGCCCGTTACCCGGCCCGTCCGGCAACGTGGAATTCTTCCTGTGGTTGCGTCGCGCGGTGAGCCGGCCGCTCGACCGGGACGCGATACACGAGGTCGTCTCGACAGCGGAGGTTGGGTCCCGATGAGAGCTGTGCTGCTGGTCGCGCACACCGAGCGGCGCAGCATCTGCGAACAGGCGACGCGCGCTGCTGTGCAACTGCTCGCGGCCGGCCTCGAGGTCCGGGTGCTCGCCGATGAATCCTCGTACATGAGCGTCGACGGGGTCGTCATCGTCGACCCCGAGTCCGCCGCCAACGAGGCCGAGGTGGTCCTAGTCCTGGGCGGGGACGGCACGTTTCTGCGCGCTGCCGAACTGGCCCGCCCGAGCGGGGTGCCGTTGGTCGGGATCAACCTCGGACATGTCGGCTTCCTCGCCGAGGCGGAACCCAACGCGCTCGCGTCCACGGTTGATTGGATCGTCGCGGGTGAGTACGCGGTCGAGGAACGGGTCACCGTCGAGGCCGAGGTCGTCGTGGACGGGGCGATCGAGCACCGGGTCTGGGCGCTGAACGAGGTCTCCCTCGAACGGACCAGCCGCGGGCGCATCCTCGAGGTCGCGGTAGCCGTCGACTCCCGTCCGTTGCTGCGTTTCGGTTGCGACGGGATGCTCTGCGCCACGCCGACCGGCTCCACCGCGTACGCGTTCTCGGCGGGCGGCCCGATCGTCTGGCCGAACGTCGACGCGCTGCTGATCGTGCCCAATGCCGCCCACGCGCTGTTCGCCCGCCCGGTCGTGGTCGCGCCCACGTCGACCGTCGACATCGATCTGCTCAGCCGTGGACACGAGGCGGTGCTCAGTTGCGACGGGCGCCGGTCCCTGCCGGTCCCGCCCGGCGCCCGGATCACGGTGCATCGCAGCGATCAACCGGTGAAGATCGCGCGTATGGCCGGCTGGAACTTCGCCGACCGTCTGGTCAGCAAGTTCCAGCTACCGGTGCGCAGTCTGCGCGAGGCGTCGCCTCCGTCGATCGCACTCGAGTAACCCGGTGCTCGAGGAGCTGCACCTGCGCGGCCTCGGTGTCATCGACGACGCCGTCCTGCCGCTCGGACCCGGCCTCACCGTGGTCACCGGCGAAACGGGCGCCGGCAAGACCATGGTCGTCACCGGCCTCCTGCTGTTGTTCGGAGCCCGCGGCGACTCGGCGCGGGTGCGCTCGGGCGAAGAGCAGGCCAGCGTCGACGGGCGCGTGGAGATCGATCCCGCCTCGCCGGTCGCCGACCGGGTGCTCGCCGCCGGTGGCGGCCTCGATGACGGCACCGGTCTCGTGCTGCGGCGCGTCGTCAGCGCCGCCGGGCGCTCCCGGGCCTTTGTCGGTGGCGCCCCTACCCCCGTCGCCGTCCTCGGTGAACTTGCCGAGCGGCTGGTCACGGTCCACGGCCAGTCCGATCAGCTGCGCCTGACCCGTCCCGGCGAGCAGCGGGCCGCCCTCGACCGCTTTGCCGGGCTCGAGCTGGACGAGTACGCCGCCGCCTACGCCAGCTGGCGGGAGAGCGCCGCCGGGCTGGCCGACCGGGTCGCGCGGGCGGCCGAGCTGCGCCGGGAAGCGGACCTGCTCGCGCACGGGCTGGCCGAGATCGAGGGCGCAGCTCCGCGGCCGGGCGAGGATACCGAACTGGCCGCGGTCTCCGGACGGCTCGCCCACGCTGATGCGTTGCGCCTGGCCGCACGCGCCGGCCACGACGCGCTGCTCGGCGATGCTGACGACCCGACCGGGGAGTCTGCCGACGTCCTCGGCCTGATCGGCATCGCCCGCCGCGCGATGCAGCAGCAACGCGGCGCCGACCCTGAACTGGATGCCCTTGGTGGGCGCCTGGAAGATCTCGCCGCGCTCGCTGGCGACCTCGGCGCTGAATGCGGCGCGTACGCCGACGACCTCGACGCCGACCCTGCGCGCTTGGAGCAGATCGAGGGCCGCCGCGCCGTGCTCGCCGGCCTCGTCCGCAAGTACGCCGACGGTCCCGACCAGAGCCTCGCGGCCGTGCTGTCCTGGGCCGAGCAGGCGCAGGACCGCCTCGCCGAGATCGACGTCTCGGACGAGGCGATCTTCGCGCTCCACGCCCGCCGGGAGGCGGCCCACGCCGAGGTGACGCGCCTGGCAAGCGTCCTGTCCGATCGACGGGCCAAGGCCGCCGGACGGCTCGCGGCTGCGGTGAGCGAGGAGTTCGCCGGACTGGCCATGTCCGCGTCGCGGCTCACCGTCCGCGTCCAGGCCACCGAGCTGGGTCCGAGCGGCGCAGACGAGGTGCAGTTCCTGTTGCAGCCGCACCTGGACGCACCGGCGCTCCCGATCGCGCGCGGCGCCTCCGGCGGGGAGCTGTCGCGGGTCATGCTGGCCCTCGAGGTCTGCTTCGCCGGCACGGACCCGGTCCCCACGATGGTCTTCGACGAGGTCGACGCCGGCGTCGGTGGTCGGGCGGCGGTCGAGGTCGGACGGCGGCTGGCCCGGCTGAGCCGCGGATACCAGGTCATCGTGGTCACCCACCTGGCGCAGGTGGCCGCGTACGCCGACCGGCACATCGTCGTCGACAAGCACACCGGGCACGGGGTGACCACCAGCGACGTCCGCACCGTCACCGACGAGCAGCGGGTCACCGAACTGGCCCGAATGCTCGCCGGAAGCGACTCCGCGACTGCCCTCGAGCATGCTGCCGAATTGATGCGGACGGCCGTCGCCGAACGGGCCGAGAGCCGGTGCGAAACCGCCGGGAAAAGGCGGCGCTGACCGCGTGGCGAACGGCGGGACTGGCTCACTCGGATGGCACGATGGGCTCTCATGAGACTCGCCACGCTGCGCCGCCGAACCGAGGCGTTGCCGGGCATCAGCGGCGTCGCACGGGCTGATCGCCGCGCCACCCGACTGGCCGGTCGGCTCAACCCAGGCGACATCGCGATCATCGATCACGTCGATCTGGATCGGGTCACCGCCGAAGCGCTCGTCGCGGCCGGTCCCGCGCTGATCATTAACGCCCAGCCCAGCATCTCTGGGCGTTTCCCGAACCTCGGTCCGGAACTGATCGTGGGGCGCGGGGTGGCCCTGCTCGACGACGTCGGCACCGAGATCTTCGCAATGATCAAGGAGGGCACCAAGATCCGGGTCGACGGCGACACCGTGTACCTCGGCGAAACCGGCGTCGCGCGCGGCACGCCACAGGACGTCGACTCGGTGGCCGAGCTCACGATCGAGGCCAAGGCAGGTCTGTCAGCGCAGCTCGAGGCATTCGCGGTCAACACCTCGGTGTACCTGAGCCGAGACCGTGAACTGCTGCTCGACGGCCTCGGCATCCCTGGCGTCAGCACCGGGTTCGCCGGCAAGCACGTCCTGGTCGTCGTGCGCGGTTACGACTACCGGAAGGACCTCAAGTCGCTCAAGCATTACGTGCGCGAGTACAAGCCGGTCTTGGTCGGCGTCGACGGGGGGGCCGACGCACTGCTCGAGGCCGGCTACACCCCGCACCTGATCATTGGTGACATGGATGCGGTGTCCGACGCCGCCCTGAACAGCGGCGCCGAGATCGTCGTGCACGCCTATTCCGACGGCCGGGCGCCCGGCCTGGCGCGGGTGCAGGATCTTGGGATCGAGTCGAGCGTGTTCCCCAGCTCAGGCACCAGCGAGGACGCCGCCCTGCTGCTGGCCGACGACAAGGAGGCCGCGCTCATCGTCGCCGTGGGTACTCACGCGACGCTCACCGAGTTCCTCGACAAGGGCCGCGCCGGGATGGCGTCGACATTCCTGACTCGGCTGCGGATCGGCGGAAAACTCGTCGATGCCGCCGGCGTCAGTCGCATTTACCGCAACCGCATCTCCGCCGCCGCGATCCTGCTCGTGGTGCTGGCGGCCCTGATCGCGGTCGTCGCGGCGCTTTCCGCGTCCGAGAGCGGTCGCCTGTACCTGACCGACATCGGGCACAGCATCGACCACGCGTTCCAGCGGGTCCGGGACCTGTTCTCGTGATCTCGTTCCGATACCACATCGTCTCGCTCATCGCGGTCTTCCTCGCCCTCGCGGTGGGCATCGTCGTGGGGACGACGGCGCTGAACGGTCCGGTCACCCATGACCTGCGCAACCAGGTCAACGACCTCAAGAACCATCGCGCCCAGCTGGCGGGCAAGGTGAGGAACCTGCAAGGACAGGTCGACACTGCCGGGCAGTTCGCGTCCACATTCGGATCCCGGCTGGTGTCCGGCGCGCTGAAGGGCCAGAAGGCTCTCGTCGTGGCACTGCCCGGCGCGAGTACCGGCGAGCAGGACGGCATCGCCGGCCAGCTCAGCGCGGCCGGTGCGACGATCAGTGGACGCCTGGCCCTGGCCGCCGGCTTCATCGATCCGTCCCAGGGCAGCAGCGTCACCACGCTCGCAACCGGACCGGCCCACCCGCTCGGTCTGAGGCTCCCGCAGACGAACGACCCCGGCCAGCTCGGTGGCGCCCTGCTCGCATATGTCCTGCTCGGCAAGGGCCAAGCGACCGACCTCAAGACCGTGCTCAGCGGCTACTTCTCGCTGCACATGATCACGTCCGACCCGAAGGGTATCGAGGCGTCCAAGACCGTCGTCGTCATCGGCGCCGGCTCGCAGCCGAAGAACTCCTACGCCGGCCAGAGCGAACTCGACCTGGTCGCTGCGCTGGCCAAGGCCGGCGGCCACGTCGTCGTCGCCGGCGACTACGGGTCGGCGCAGGGCAACGGCGTCGTGGCGCTCGTCCGCTCCACCCCCACGAGGTCGACGGTGTCGACCGTCGACAACGCCGACTCCGGATTCGGCCAGGTCTCCACCGCCCTTGCTTTGGCCGCCGCTGGAAACGCCGTCGGCCACTACGGCACGGCTAAGGGTGCCGAGGCGCTTTTCCCGACCCCAGCGAGGTAGCTCGGATGGGTTTCGCGAATCCGCCGCACAGCGTCGTCGCGCTCGCCGCCTTCGTGCGGCAACGCCTGTCCGAGCTGAGCGGCACGATCTGGGGACGCGGCAAGGCGAGCGACTCCACCGACCAGCTCGGCACGGTGGTCGTCGGGGCGGCCGGGCCGTTCGCGCCGAACTCCTACGCCCGGGCCCGGCTGCTGCGGCAGCTGCACGCAGGCGGCCTGCTGAGTGAGCCCGAGGCCGAGCGGTCGATCGAAGCGCTTCCGATCGCGCGGTAGGTCTACCTGCGCGTCGGCGCGGGACGGCCGCACCAGGTGTTAGCGTGGACTTCCGTGGATCGGACGTCTCGCCCCTCGATGGCGACCCGGCATTTGTTCGTGACCGGAGGCGTCGCCTCCTCGCTGGGCAAGGGCCTCACCGCCTCCAGCCTCGGGTCGCTGTTGAAGTCGCGTGGGCTTCGGGTGACCATGCAGAAGCTCGACCCGTATCTCAATGTCGACCCCGGCACGATGAACCCCTTCCAGCACGGCGAGGTCTTCGTGACCGAGGACGGCGCCGAAACCGATCTCGACATCGGCCACTACGAGCGCTTCCTCGACACCGACCTCACCGGATGGGCCAATGTCACGACCGGGCAGGTCTACTCGACGGTGATCGCCAAGGAGCGCCACGGCGAGTACCTGGGCGACACCGTCCAGGTGATCCCGCACATCACCAACGAGATCAAGTCCCGGATCCGCGCGATGGCCGAACCGGACGCCGAGGGGCTTGCCCCACACGTCGTGATCACCGAGATCGGCGGGACGGTCGGCGACATCGAGTCCCTGCCGTTCCTCGAGGCCGCCCGCCAGGTCCGCCACGACGTCGGCCGCGAGAACTGCTTCTTCCTGCACGTCTCGCTGGTGCCCTACCTCGCCCCGTCCGGCGAGTTGAAGACCAAGCCGACGCAGCACTCGGTGGCCGCGCTGCGCAGCATCGGGATCACACCCGACGCGATCGTGTGCCGCAGCGACCGCGAGCTGCCGGAAAGCCTGAAGCGCAAGATCTCGCTGATGTGCGACGTCGACCCTGAGGCCGTCGTGACCGCGGTGGACGCGACCTCGATCTACGAGATCCCCAAGGTGCTGCACTCCGAGGGCCTGGACGCCTACGTGGTGCGCCGGCTCGGGCTGCCGTTCCGCGACGTGGACTGGACGGTGTGGGGTGATCTGCTCGAGCGCGTGCACCACCCGCGCTGTGAGGTCACCGTCGCCCTCGTGGGCAAGTACATCGATCTACCCGACGCGTACCTCTCGGTGTCCGAGGCGCTGCGGGCCGCGGCGTTCGCGCACCGTGCCCATGTCGCGATCCGCTGGGTGACCTCCGACTCGTGCCAAACCCCGGCCGGCGCCGCTGCTGCACTCGCCGGTGTCGACGCGGTCGTCGTCCCCGGCGGCTTCGGCATCCGCGGGATCGAAGGCAAGCTCGGCGCGCTGCGGCATGCCCGCGAGCGCGGCGTGCCCACCCTGGGCCTGTGCCTCGGACTGCAGTGCATGGTGATCGAGGCGGCGCGGAATCTGGCCGGGATCGAGGGTGCGAACTCGTCCGAGTTCGAGCCGGATACACCGCACCCGGTCATCGCGACCATGCCGGAGCAGGTGGAGATCATCGAGGGACGCGCCGACATGGGCGCCACGATGCGGCTGGGCGCCTACCCGGCGCAGCTCAAACGGGGCACGGTCGTCGCCGACGCCTACGGCGCAACCGCGGTGTCCGAACGGCACCGGCATCGCTACGAGGTCAACAACGCCTATCGCGCCCAGCTCGAGGACGCCGGGCTGGTGTTCTCGGGCACCTCGCCGGACGGGCGCCTGGTCGAGTTCGCCGAACTGCCCGCCGATGTCCACCCGTTCTACGCCGGCACCCAGGCGCATCCTGAGCTGAAGTCGCGCCCGACGCGTGCCCACCCGCTGTTCCGTGCGCTCATCGGCGCGGCGCTGGACTACAGCGACGCCGAACGGCTGCCGGTCGTGATCCACGACGCCGAACTCAGCCGCGACGACGGTCGCCACCCCGTCTACGGCGACGCTGTGAGCACGGCAACCCGATGACGCCGGCACCCGAATACCCGGTCCTCGGCAGCGAACAGATCTACCAAGGCAAGATCATCTCGGTGCGCCGCGACACCCTGCAGATGGAGCACGGCGACACCGCCGAGCGTGAGATCGTCGCCCACCCGGGCGCCGTCGTCGTCGTCGCGGTCGACGACGACGAGAACGTGGTGATGGTCAACCAGTACCGGCCCGCGCTCGGGCGCCGTCTGGACGAGCTGCCCGCCGGGCTGCTGGACGTGGCCGGCGAACCGGCCGTGCTCGCCGCGCGGCGGGAGCTGGCCGAGGAGGCTTCGGTGCAGGCTGGGCGGTGGGAGGTGCTGCTCGACCTGAACACCTCGCCCGGGTTCTCCGACGAGGCGATCCGCGTCTATCTGGCCCGGGATCTGACCGACGCCGGCGACCCGGACGGATTCGTGCGCGCGCACGAGGAGCTCACCCTGAGGGTGACCCGAGTGCCATTGCGTCGCGCGGTGTATCGCGTCCTGGCTGGAGAGATCACCAACGCGGCGGCCGTCGCCGGCATCCTGGCCGCCGACGTCGCCCGCAACGCCGGCTGGGCAGGGCTGCGCCCGGTCGAAGCGCCATGGCCGGACCGTCCCGGAGCCGTCGGGTGACGGCGACGGCCAGCAGGCGGCTGGCGCCCACAGCGGTGGTCCGGGCCTACCTCGACCATCTCGCGGTGGAGCGCGGCGTCGCCACCAATACCCTTGCCTCCTACCGGCGCGACCTCAACCGGTACCTCGACTACCTGAACGCTCAGTCGATCTCCTCGATCGCGGACGTCCACGCCGGCCTCGTCACCAGATTCCTCGCCCACCTGCGCTCCGGCGACCAGACCCGCCAGCCACTGTCGGCGACCTCCGCAGCGCGGGCGGTGATCGCAGTTCGCGGGCTGCACCGCTTCGCTCTGCGCGACGGGCTGGTCGAGGTCGATGTGGCCCGCGAGGTGCACCCGCCGAGTTCGCCGCGGCGCCTGCCCAAGGCGATCAGCGTCGACGACGTCGAGCGCCTGCTCGACGCCGCGGCCTACCCGGGCACGGCCCTGGCCATCCGGGACCGGGCGCTGCTCGAACTGCTGTACGCCACCGGCGCGCGCATCTCCGAGGCGGTGGGACTGGCGATCGACGACGTGGACCTGGCCGACCGCAGCGTGCTGCTGTCCGGCAAGGGTGGCAAGCAGCGGCGGGTGCCGCTCGGCTCGTTCGCCGCGCGCGCCGTGGAGGCCTACCTGGTGCGGTCCCGCCCGGCTCTCGCAGCGGCAGGGATCGGGACGCTGATGCTGCTACTCAATGCGCGTGGCGGCCCGCTGTCGCGCCAGTCCGCCTGGATGGTGCTGACCACCGCCGCCGAGCGGGCCGGCCTGTCCGCCGGGATCTCCCCGCACACGCTGCGGCACTCCTTCGCGACGCACCTGATGGAGGGTGGCGCGGACGTCCGCGTGGTCCAGGAGTTGCTCGGGCACTCGTCGGTCACGACGACGCAGATCTACACGCTGGTCACCGTCGACGCGCTGCGCGAGGTGTACGCCACCGCGCACCCGCGCGCCCGCGCCTGACCCGTCCCACGGTTCGCCGTCGCGTGCGGGCGCTGGGGTAGCGTGCGCACCGTCAGCGCTAAGGAGGCAAGACGCTTCATGGCTATGTCGACAGGCAGCGAGTCCGCTGATTCGGGGTCGGCAGGCGAGCACGCCGAGGTGGGCTCCGGCGAGCTGTTCACCGTCGCGCACCCGCCGTCGGCGGACCCTGCCGTCGCGCGTCCCAAACGCGAGCTGCCCGAGCCGCAGCCGTTGCAGCGCCACGGACCGGCGCGCGTCATCGCGCTGTGCAACCAGAAGGGCGGGGTCGGCAAGACCACGTCCGCGATCAACCTCGGCGCGGCGCTGGCCGAGTGCGGCCGCCGGGTGCTGCTCGTCGACTTCGACCCGCAGGGCGCGCTCTCCGTCGGCCTGGGCGTGGCGCCGCATCAGCTCGATCGCACCGTCTACAACCTGCTCATGGAGCGCGGTGTCGGCATCGACGACGTGTTGCTCAAGACGGGCGTCGCCGGCATGGATCTCATCCCGAGCAACATTGACCTGTCGGCCGGCGAGGTGCAGTTGGTCAACGAGGTCGCGCGCGAGCAGACCCTGGCCCGGGCGCTGGTGCCGGTGGTCGAGGACTACGACTACGTCCTCATCGACTGCCAGCCCTCGCTCGGATTGCTCACTGTGAACGCGCTGACCGCCGCGCACGGCGTGATCGTCCCGCTGGAGTGCGAATTCTTCAGCCTGCGTGGGGTCGCGTTGCTGATCGACACGATCGACAAGGTGCGCGAGCGGCTGAATCCGGCGCTCGTCGTCGACGGCATCCTCGCCACGATGTACGACGGGCGCACCCTGCACGGCCGCGAGGTCTTCACCCGCGTCGTCGAGGCGTTCGGGGACGCGGTGTTCGACACCGTGATCGCCCGCACCGTCCGGTTCCCGGAGACCACAGTTGCCGGCGAGCCGATCACCTCGTGGGCCTCGAACTCGCCCGGCGCGACGGCGTACCGAAACCTCGCCCGTGAGGTCCTGGCCCGCGCCGGACGCCAGGTATGAGCTTGTCGGCGCGGGACTCGGTCGAGGTCGAAACGCTGTCGACCGGCTCGACCGGATTGACCGCACCTTCAGGGGACGGGTCTTTTCGCGTCCGGTTGTCGAATTTCGAGGGGCCGTTCGACCTGCTGCTGGGCCTGATCTCGCGCCGCCAGCTCGACCTCACCGAGATCGCCCTCTCGCAGGTTACCGACGAGTTCATCGGCTACATCTCCGGATCGGGGGGGTTCGACCTCGGCCAGGCAACGGAGTTCCTCGTCGTCGCCGCCACCCTGCTCGAGCTCAAGACGGCGCAGCTGCTGCCCGCCGCCGTCGTGGAGGACGAGGAGGATCTGGCGCTGCTGGAGGCGCGCGACCTGCTCTTCGCCCGGCTGCTGCAGTACCGCGCGTACAAGGTGGCGGCGGCCTACCTGGGCGAGCTGGCCCGCTCGCAGGGACGGCGTCACGGGCGCAGCGCCGAGCTCGAGCCGCGCTTCGCCGCACTCCTGCCCGACGTGCTGCTCGGCCTGTCGCCGCCGCAGTTGGCCGAGCTGGCCGCATCCGCCCTGGCCCCCAAACCGGTCCCGAGCGTGTCCATCGCCCACGTCCATGCCCCGCGGGTCAGCGTGCCCGAGCAGATTGCGATCCTGCGAACCCGCCTGGTGCGCTCCGGCGCGGTGACTTTCCGCAGCCTCGTCGCGGACAGCAGCTCGACGCTGGAAGTCGTCGGTCGCTTCCTCGGCCTGCTCGAGCTGTACCGGGACGGCTTCGTCGCGTTCGATCAAGCCGGCGCGCTGGCCGAGCTGCGGGTGCGCTGGATCGGGAGTCAGGACGGCGCCGGAGCACGCGCGGACCTCGACGAGGACTACGGATGACTGGGGACGGAGCCGCCGAAGCAGATCCGCCCGCCGAGCTGCGCGATGACGCCGAACTCGACGCGCCACCCGAAGACGCGACGCTCGACAATCCAGTCGAGATCGCGAGCGCGATCGAGGCGATCCTGTTCGTGGTCGACTCCCCGCTGAGTGTCGAGTCACTCGGCGCGGCCCTGCGCCAACCGGTGGCGGTGATCGAGGCGGCGCTGCAGACCTTGCGCGTGGGCTACGACGAGCGCGGCGCCGGGATCGAGCTGCGCGACGCGGCTGGCGGGGTGCGCCTCTACACCCGCCCCGCCTATGCGACTCAGGTCGAGGCGTTCCTTCAGGACGGTCAGCGCACTCGGCTCAGCCAGGCAGCGTTGGAGACGCTAGCGGTGATTGCCTACCGTCAGCCGGTGACCCGCGCCCGGGTCTCGGCGATCCGTGGGGTGAACGTGGACGGGGTGGTTCGCACCCTGCTCACCCGCGGGCTCGTCGTCGAGGTGGGCTCCGAACCGGACACCGGAGCCGGTCTGTTTCGCACCTCCGAGTTGTTTCTCGAGCGGATGGGCATGCGCTCCCTCGATGAGTTGCCCTCGCTCGCCCCACTGCTCCCCGAGCTGGACGGATGGGAACAGGACGAGCTGTCGGGTTGACGTCGAAACCGGAGAACACGTCGGGTGTCCGTCTGCAGAAAGTACTCGCGGCGGCCGGGATCGGGTCACGTCGGGCGTGCGAGGAGCTCATCGCCTCCGGCCGGGTTTCGGTCGACGGCCAGCAGGTGCGCGAGATGGGCACCCGGGTGGATCCGGCGACGGCCATCGTCCGGGTGGACGGCGCGCGCATCAACGTCCGCGACGATCTCATCTACCTGGTGCTGAACAAACCTCGCGGCGTGCTATCGGCGATGTCCGACGATCGCGGACGGACCACGGTGGGGGATCTGGTTGCCGACCGTCCCGAGCGGCTCTTCCACGTAGGACGGCTCGACGGTGACAGCGAGGGGCTGCTGCTGCTCACCAACGACGGCGAGCTGGCGCACCGGCTGATGCATCCGGCATTCGGCGTGTCCAAGACCTACCTGGCGACGGTGCCCGCGCCCGTTGCGCGCGACGTCGGACGGCGGCTCAGAGCGGGCATCGAGCTTGCCGACGGCCCGGTACGCGTCGATCGGTTCCGCGTGGTGCAATCCAGTGGTTCGCGGGCGATCGTGGAAGTGGTGTTGCACGAAGGCCGCAACCACATCGTGCGCCGCGTGCTGGCCGAGGTAGGCCACCCGGTGCAGCGACTGGTGCGCACCGCCATCGGCCCGGTCCGCCTCGGCGGCCAGCACCCGGGGACGCTCCGCGAGCTGACGCGCGACGAACTCGCCGAGCTACATCGTCTCGTCGATGAAATGGCCGGCGGTCCGCGCTCGCCGGGCTGATGTTACCGACGGCAGCGGCATGGTGATCAGGTTTTCCGCGATCAACTCGGCGGACTCCGTATCCTCGTGGTACCGCCGAGTCGTAGAGGAGTGCCCGCGTGCCCGAGGACGCCGTCCCGCCGAACTTCGTGGGAGTGGTGGCCCTCGACGGCCCCTCCGGCACCGGGAAGTCGACGGTTGCGCGGGGTTTGGCTCGCCGGCTCGGCGCCCGCTACCTCGACACCGGCGCTATGTACCGGTCGGCCACCCTGGCGGCGCTCCGGGCCGGGGTAGCGCCCGACGACGAGATGGGCGTCGTCGAGTGCGTCGAGGCCGCGACCATCGAAATCTCCACCGATCCGGACTCCCCGTCGATCCGCCTCGACGGCGCGATCGTGGACGCCGAAATTCGCTCGGCAGAGGTGACCTCGGCGGTCAGCGCAGTCTCGGCGGTGGCGGCGATCCGCGCGCGGCTGGTGGCGATGCAGCGCGAGCTCATCGCCGACGGCGCAATCGTGGTCGAGGGCCGTGACATCGGCACCGTGGTGTGGCCTACCGCCCGGCCGAAGGTGTACCTGACCGCGAGTGCGGAGATCCGCGCCGAGCGGCGCGCCGGCGAGACCGGCCAGCTGGCCGACGTGGCGGCGGTCGCTGCCGATATCGAACGCCGGGACCGGCTGGACAGCAGCCGCTCCGCGAGTCCACTTGCCCGCGCCTCCGACGCCGTCGACCTGGACACGACCGATCTCGATGTCGACGAGGTCGTCAATCGGCTAGTCGACCTGGTACTGGCGCCATGACGGTCCCCGTCGTGGCGGTCGTCGGCCGTCCCAACGTCGGCAAGTCGACCCTGGTCAATCGCATCCTGGGCCGTCGCGAGGCGGTCGTACAGGACGTCCCCGGCGTCACCCGCGACCGCGTCGCCTATGACGCGCTGTGGGGCGGGCGCCGGTTCACCCTGGTCGACACCGGTGGCTGGGAGCCCGACGCGCGCGGGCTGCAGGCGATGGTCTCGGCGCAGGCCCAGCGGGCGGTCGCCACCGCCGACCTCGTGCTGTTCGTGGTGGACGGCCGTACCGGAGCGACCGAAACCGACATGGTCGTGGCGCGCACGCTGCGCCGCGCGGGGCGGCCAGTCCTGCTCGCCGTCACCAAGATCGATGACGAGCGCGGCGAGTCGGACGCCGCCGAACTCTGGTCGCTCGGGCTCGGCGAGCCCTACGCGGTGAGTGGTTTGCACGGCCGGGGCAGCGGCGACCTGCTCGACGCCGTCCTCGCGGACCTGCCCGTCGCGCCGGCGGACGACGACGAGGAGGGCGGCCCGCGGCGGGTCGCACTCATCGGCCGCCCCAACGTCGGCAAGTCCAGCCTGCTAAACCGGCTCACCGGCGAGGAGCGCTCGGTCGTCGACGCGGTCGCGGGCACGACCATCGATCCGGTCGACAGCCTCGTCCAACTGGACGGCGAGGTGTGGCGCTTCGTGGACACCGCCGGTCTGCGCCGCAAGGTCAACCAGGCCAGCGGCATGGAGTACTACGCCAGCCTGCGCACCACCGCGGCGATCGAGTCCGCGGAGGTGGCGGTCGTCCTGCTCGACGCGTCCGAGTCGCTGACCGAGCAGGACCAGCGGGTGATCGGCGAGGTGATCGACGCCGGCCGCGCGCTCGTCCTCGCCTTCAACAAGTGGGATCGGCTTGACGAGGATCGCCGACTCACCCTGGAACGCGAGGTCAGCCGCGAGTTGGCGAGGGTGGCGTGGGCGCCGCGCGTGAACGTCTCGGCGCGCACCGGGCGCGCGGTGGAGAAGCTCCCGGCGCAGCTGCGGATCAGCCTCGCGTCATGGGACCGGCGCATCTCCACCGGACGGCTCAACGCGTGGCTCGGCGAGGTGCTCGCGCAGACCCCACCGCCGCCACGTGGTGGCAAGGCGCCGCGGGTGCTGTTCGCCACCCAGGCCGACAACCGGCCGCCACGCTTCGTCCTGTTCACCACCGGGTTCCTCGAGGCCGGATACCGCCGATTCATCGAGCGGCGGCTGCGCGAGGACTTCGACTTCACCGGGACACCGATCGAGATCTCGGTGCGGGTGCGGGACAAGCGCGGCGCGCCGCGCACCTGATTACCCGTCGCTCGCTGCGCTAGGGTTGGACACCGCACGACCGGGACGTGGCGCAGCTTGGTAGCGCACTTGACTGGGGGTCAAGGGGTCGTGGGTTCGAATCCCGCCGTCCCGACCCACCACCCGACGCCCGGCCCGGGGGAGGCGCGCGTGACGACAGCCGCCAACACCGAGCCCACGACCGACCGCATCCTCACGATCCCCAACCTGCTCAGTGTGCTGCGCCTGCTCGGCGTGCCGCTGTTCCTCTGGCTCCTGCTCGGCCCGCACGCGGACGGGTGGGCCCTGGCAGTGCTCATGCTGTCGGGATTCACCGACTGGCTCGACGGCGTCCTCGCGCGGCGGCTCAACCAGCAGAGCCGGCTCGGCGCGATGCTCGATCCCGCGGCCGACCGGCTCTACATCCTGGCCACGCTGGTCGGTCTCGTGCTGCGCCACATCATCCCGCTGTGGCTGGCGCTCGCGATCGTCGGTCGCGACCTCGTGCTGAGCGCCTCGCTGCTCGTGCTGCGACGGCACGGCTTCGGCCCGTACGCCGTGCACTACCTCGGCAAGGCCGCCACGTTCTGCCTGCTCTACGCCTTCCCGCTGCTGCTGATCGGCGCACACGAGGGGACGTTGGCTGACCTTGCCCGTCCGCCGGCCTGGGCCCTCACGATCTGGGGGACCGGGCTCTACCTCTGGGCCGGAGTGGTCTACCTGCGCCAGGCGGCGCAACTGGTTCGACACGGCACTGGGCACGAGACCGCGGCGGCACCGTGACGACCCGGCGCCCGAACGGCGAGCGCGGACTGTCGCCACAGCTGCTCGTCGAACTCGTCATGGATCCGCGCGATCCCGCCTACGAGGCAGCGGCACAGCGACGCGGCGGACAGCCGGCCCGCCACTGGTACGACCGCCCGGCCCTCGCGGTCGGAGCCCTGATCGCCGGCTTCGTGCTCGCGCTCGCGTACGTCCATACCAATCGCGGCGCACCCGGCGCGGTCAGGGTCCACGACGACCTGGTGACGCGCGTCCGCACTGCCGAGCAGCGCGCCACCGTGCTCGCCACGGAGGCGCAGCGTGACACGCTCCGGCTCAATGCGCTGCGTGACAGCGCATTGGGCGATGCGGGACCGCTGTCCACCGCGCTCGACCGCGATCAGCTGCTCAGCGGAGAGCTGGCCGCCACCGGACCGGGGCTGCAGGTCACCCTGTCCGAACCGCCCGCGCCACGTTCGACGAGCGATCCCGGGCGAGGCGGCACTGTCCCGATCGCCGCGGGACATATCCTCACCGACCGTGATGTACGCAGCGTCGTCAACGAACTGTGGGCCGGTGGCGCCGAGGCGATCGCGGTGAACGACATCCGGCTCACGCCCACTTCCGCGGTGCGGTTCGCGGGTCAGGCCGTACTCGTCGACTTCCAGCCCATAGCGTCGCCCTACACGATCACGGCGATCGGCGACGCCGACGCTCTGGCGACCGGCTTCGCCGCGAGTGACGTCGCCAGCCGCTACCAGACGCTGTCCAGCGCGAAGGGCATCGGCTTCTCCTTCCATGAGCAGTCCGAGGTCAGCGTTGCCGCCAGCCCGGGCACGACCCTGCGCTACGCGCACGTCCCAGCGGGCGGCGGCCGATGATCGCAGCCGTAGCGCTCATCGCCGGCATCGTCGCGGGGCTGCTCCTGCGCCCGACTGTGCCCACCTGGCTCGAGCCGTACCTGCCGATCGCGGTCGTGGCCGCGCTCGACGCGGTGTTCGGCGGAGTGCGGGCCCGACTGGACAGCGTGTTCGACGCGAAGGTGTTCGTGGTGTCGTTCATCTCGAACGTGCTCGTTGCGGCGCTGATCGTCTATCTCGGCGACAAACTCGGCGTCGGCGGACAGCTCTCGACCGCCGTCGTCGTCGTCCTTGGCATCCGCATCTTCGGCAACGCCGCCGCCATCCGCCGACGTCTCTTCCACGCGTGACACGCCGTGCAGCCATGACCGAAGACACCGAGAAAGCGCCGCGGTCCGCGCCGGGCATCCGGATCGCGGCCGGCGCGATCGCGGTCGTGCTCCTCGCGCTGCTCGGGTTCGCGATCGTCGTACAGGTGCGCGCCAACTCCGGATCGGACAATCTTGCCAACCTCCGCGAGAGCGACCTGGTCGGCATTCTCGACGACCAGAACGCCCGGGCCGACCGATTGCGTCAGGAGATCGCCGACCTCGACCAGACACTGCGCCGCCTGCAGGACAGCGGCAACCGTTCCGCGGCGGCGCGGCAACAGGCGCAGGAGGACGCGAAGGCTCTCGGAGTGTTGCTCGGCACGCTGCCCGCGACCGGGCCCGGCGTCGAGGTGACGATCTCCGATGCCGATCGCAAGCTGTCCGCCGAGGACCTGCTCGATGTCGTCGAGGAGCTGCGCGGCGCCGGCGCGGAAGCGATCCAGTTCGCGACGGTGCGCATCTCGACGAACTCGGCATTCACCCAGCAGGGCCGATCGGTCGCCGTCGACGGCAGTGCGCTCGCTCCCCCGTACCACGTCCTGGCCATCGGTGAGCGCAAGACGCTGGACACCGCGCTCAACATCCCAGGCGGCGTGGCCGACGCCGTCCGCGCCGCTGGCGGCACGTTGACCGTACGAGAACTGCCGAAGGTGTCGATAACGGTGACGCGCCGACTGCCCACACCGAAATACCTGACCCCGTCCGGGCACTGACCGCTCGCGCATCGGTAGGGTCGGCTGGCGATAGTCGGCGAGGCGCCGACAACATCGAAGGCCGACAACGCCGTAGAAAAGGGGCACCGCCCGATGTCCGACGTTCCCTCCGAGCTGCGCTACACCGCCGAACACGAATGGGTGCGGGTCGACGAGGGCGCTTCGACCGTGCGCATCGGCATCACCGACTACGCGCAGCAGGCCCTCGGCGACGTTGTGTACGTGTCGCTGCCGGAGGTCGGCACCGGCGTGACGGCGGGGGCAGCGTGCGGCGAAGTCGAGTCGACCAAGAGCGTCTCCGATGTGTACGCGCCCGTCTCGGGCACCGTCGCCGCACGCAACGAGGCGCTCGACGAAAGGCCCGAGTTGATCAACTCGGACCCGTACGGCGAGGGCTGGATCTTCGAGATCGAGCTCGCCGAGGACGCCGACTTGGGTTCGCTTGTCGACGCGGCGAGCTACACGAACATGGCGAGCTGATACAAGCTGACGCGACGTCCGAGTTAGTACCAGCCGGCCTGCACCGTCGATTGACCCTCGTGTCGCGACGGGCCTACGCTCGGCCAACCGAGACATACCTACCTACCCTGACCTGTGCGGGTCGCGGAATCGCCCTGGCGATGGCCGACCTCGGCAGCGTCCTGGCGATTTCGAAGGGCGAGGCGAGTGTTCTGCACCGCGTGTGGCACTGAGAATCCTGCCGGAAGCCGTTACTGCGCCAGCTGCGGAGCTGCGCTGCCCGCGGCGGCCGCCGGCCCTGGTGTGGACGTGACCCGCACCATCTCGACGTCCGGCGCGATGCCGGAGGCCGACGGCGACTTCTCGACGGAGGCGCATCAGGGGGCAGTTGATGCGCTGGTGCCGGGCTCGGCGCTGCTCGTCGTCAAGCGCGGCCCGAACGCCGGCAGTCGATTCCTGCTCGATCAGGACGTCACAACGGCGGGTCGCCACCCCGACAGTGACATCTTCTTGGACGATGTCACTGTGTCCCGCAGACATGCCGAGTTCCGTCGCGAAGGCAGCGGCTACACCGTCCACGACGTAGGTTCGCTCAACGGCACCTACGTCAACCGCGAGCCGATCGATGCCGCAGTGCTCTCCGGCGGTGACGAGGTGCAGATCGGCAAGTTCCGGCTCGTCTACTTGACCGCCGCGGTCCGCGCCGGCGTCCCCGCATGACTTCCGCCCGTGCCGCGTCGAGGACGGGTTCGGCAGGGGGATCGACGCTGACGATCGGTGATGTGCTCTCCCAGCTGCGCCCGGACTTCCCCGACCTCACGATCAGCAAGATCCGCTTTCTCGAGGACGCCGGGCTAATTCGCCCGGAGCGCACCGCATCGGGGTATCGCAAGTTCTCCGCGGCTGACGTGTCCCGGTTGCGCTACGTGCTATCGCAGCAGCGCGACCACTACCTGCCGTTGAAGGTGATCAAGGAGCAGCTCGAGGCCATCGACCGCGGCCTGGTTGCGCCCGGGGGCGCCGCGAGCCCGCGCGTGCCGCATGTCGCCATCGCCGAGATGCAGGACAACGCACCCACTGCCGAGCACTTCCGGCCGCCGCAGGCGGCGCTGCGCCTGTCCCGCGAGGAGTTGCTCAACGCTGCCGGGCTACGTCCCAACCAGCTCGGTGAACTCGAGCAGTTCGGACTCATCAGCAAGAAGCCCGGCGGGCACTACGACGACGATGCGCTCGCAGTTGGCAAGATCGTCGCCGACCTGGCGCGGTTCGGACTCGAAGGTCGACACCTGCGCACGTTCCGCACCGCCGCAGAACGCGAGGTCGGACTGTTCTCGCAGGTCGTCGGTCCGATGTCGCGTCAGCGCAGCAGCGAGGCCAGAGTGCGCGCCGAAGAGACGGTGCGCGAACTCGCCGCACTGTCGGTTCGCCTACACGCGGCCCTTGTGCAGATCGGGCTGCGCGAGGTCGTCGGCGGCGGCTGAGCGCCGCAGCGAAGCGCGGCGCAGTGAGCGAGGCTTGCCGAGCGACCAGTGGAATAGCGTCTCCGCATGCCCGCAACGAGCGAAGCGAGACAGGGCACGAGCGGCGCGTGCGTGTAGCGTCGAAGCCGACTCGGTCGTGGTCGTCGTCGCGGGGGGCGGAGGTAATCGTGCATCCCATGCGGGTGGTCGGGGTGCGGGTGGAGCTGCCCGCGAACAACCCGGTCGTGCTGTTGCGCGAGGAGGACGGCGTGCGCTACCTGCCGATCTGGATCGGCGCCGCCGAAGCGTCCGCGATCGCATTCCAACAACAGGGAGTGCAGGCGACTCGTCCGTTGACCCACGACCTGATGAAGGACGTCATCACCGGGCTCGGGGCGCGCCTGGAAGCGGTGCACATCACCGAGATGCGCGATGACACCTACTTTGCAGAATTGCGGTTCAGCGGCGGCGTGACGGTCAGCGCGCGCCCGTCCGACGCGATCGCGCTGGCGCTTCGGTGCGAGGTGGAGATTCTCGGCAGTGACGCCGTGCTCGAGGCCGGCGGGATCGAGATACCCGACGAGCAAGAGGACGAGGTCGAGAAGTTCCGGGAATTCCTGGACACGATCTCGCCGGACGACTTCGCCGCGGGCGGATGAGACGCAAACTATCAACCTGAGCTAGAGGGTTACCGAATTCCGGCGCGTCGCGTTGATTCCGCACAGCGCGCGCCCTACCGTCAGGTATCCGGGGAATCACCTCAATGCAATTTGCGACGACGGCCGGACAAGAATGCGCGGATACGCCCGCGGCGGGAGAACTTGGAGGTGGCGCAGGGTGGATGCTGACCAGCCGGCGGACCACATCGTGTCGACGATGCTCACCGGACTGCCCGAACAGGGCTCCCTCTTCGACGACCCGGAGGTCGGCGACGACCAGGGGCTGATCGGCTACCGCGGGCCTACCGCATGCACGGCTGCGAACATCAGCTACCGCCAACTGGACTACTGGGCGCGCACCGGACTGGTCGGTCCGTCCGTACGCGGCGCCAGCGGCTCCGGCACCCAGCGGCTCTACTCGTTCAAGGACATCCTGGTCCTGAAGGTGGTCAAGCGCCTGCTCGACACCGGCGTCTCGCTGCAGAACATCCGCGCGGCTGTCGACGCGCTTCGCGCCCGCGGCGTCGACGACCTGGCCCGGATCACGCTGCTGTCCGACGGCACCACGGTCTACGAGTGCACCTCCACCGAGGAGGTCGTCGATCTACTGCGCGGCGGCCAGGGCGTCTTCGGCATCGCCGTCAGCGGTGCGCTGCGCGAACTGCGCGGCTCACTGGCCCAGATACCCGGCGAACGGGCCGACGGCGGGGTAGCGGAGGTCGCGGGGGCCGACAACGACGAGCTGTCCCAGCGCCGGCAGCGGCGCACCGCAACCGCCTGAACCGCTGAGCAACGCCCGGCTGGTAACGTCGAAGGCGGCCGACCAACCCGTGCGGGAGAGCTGAACGCAGCAGGTGCGCGTCCAGCGCCGAAGGGGCAACCTCCCCGGAACCTCTCAGGCACCAGGACCGCGCGGAGCAGGCCACTCTGAAGGGCGATGCGGCCCGACAGACGGGGGCGCGACCGCTGAACCGGGCGGTCGGAGTCGCCGTCGATGCCGGGGGAGTGCCCGTTGAAGATGACTGAGTCGTTGGATATGACCGAGTCACAATCAGCTTCAGAATCAGCCACCCGATCACTAGCGGCCCTGGAAGCCGCTGCACCGTTCGCCGAGCGGCACATCGGCATCGCCGGTATCGACGCGCAGGAGCGCATGCTCGACGCCGTCGGCTACAGCTCGTTGGAGGACCTGCTCGCCGATGCGATCCCCGCAGGCATCCGCGAGAAGCTCGCGCTGAAACTGCCCGCGGCCGCGTCCGAGGCCGACGTGGCCGCCGAACTGCGTGCGCTGGCCGAGCGCAACCAGGTGCTCACGTCCATGATCGGGCTGGGCTACTACGACACCACCACCCCGCCCGTGATCCGGCGCAACGTGCTGGAGAACCCGGCCTGGTACACCGCGTACACGCCGTACCAGCCCGAGATCAGCCAAGGCCGGCTGGAGGCGCTGATCAACTTCCAGACGATGATCGAGGACCTCACCGGCCTGCCGGTGGCGGGGGCGTCCATGCTGGACGAGGCCACTGCGGCGGCCGAGGCGATGGCGCTCGCCCACCGGGCGCAGCGGTCCGGCGACACGTTCGTCGTCGACGCGGACTCATTCCCACAGACGATTGCCGTGATCCGCACCCGCGCTGTGCCGCTGGGGCTCAAGGTGCTGGTGCATGACTTCGCGCAGCCGTTGCCTGAGGTGGACCTGTTCGGCGTGCTGGTGCAGTACCCGGGCGGGTCCGGCGCGGTACGTGAGCTCGATCCGATCGTCGCAACCGCGCACGAGCGCGGCGCGCTGGTGGTCGTGGCCGCGGACCTGCTCGCGCTGACCCTGCTGCGCTCGCCCGGCGAGGCCGGCGCCGACCTGGCCGTCGGGACGACGCAGCGCTTCGGCGTGCCGATGGGCTTCGGCGGTCCGCACGCCGGCTACCTGGCCACCCGCTCGGGCCTGGAGCGGCAACTGCCCGGGCGCCTGGTCGGAGTTTCCGTGGATGCCGACGGGACGCCCGCGTACCGCCTGGCGCTGCAGACCCGCGAGCAGCACATCCGCCGCGAGAAGGCGACCAGTAACATCTGCACCGCCCAGGTGCTGCTCGCCGTCCTCGCGAGCATGTACGCCGTGTATCACGGCCCCGCCGGCCTGCGCTCGATCGCGCGACGCGTGCACCGGCTCGCGTCCGTCCTTACGGCGGGACTGCGCGAAGGTGGAGTCGATGTGCTCGACGCGCCGTTCTTCGACACGGTCACCGTGCGCATACCTGGCCGGGCGAGTGCCGTGGTCGACGCGGCTCGCCAGCGCGGGATCAACCTGCGCCTGGTCGACAAGCACAACGTCTCGATTGCGTGCGACCAGGCGACCCGACGCGAGCACCTGCTCGCGGTCTGGTCTGCCTTCGGACTCTCGCTCGGCCCCGAGGACGTGAACCGCCTTGACCAGGACGCGCCGCTCGGCGTGCTCCGCGAGAGCGAGTTCCTCACCCATCCGGTGTTCAGCGCCTACCACTCCGAGACTGCGATGCTGCGCTACCTGCGCCGCCTCGCCAACCGCGACTATGCGCTGGATCGCGGCATGATCCCGCTCGGCTCGTGCACCATGAAGCTCAATGCGACCACCGAGATGGAGCCGGTGACCAACCCGGGCTTCGCCCAGATCCATCCGTTCGCGCCGACGGACCAGTTCGCCGGCTACCTCGCGTTGTTCGCCGATCTGGAGAACTGGCTGGCCGAGATCACCGGCTACGACGCGATCTCGCTGCAGCCCAACGCCGGCTCGCAGGGCGAGTTCGCCGGACTGCTCGCGATCCGCAACTATCACCGCGCGCACAACAATGCCGACCGGGACGTGTGCTTGATCCCGGCGAGCGCGCACGGCACCAACGCGGCGTCGGCTGTCATGGCCGGCCTGCGGGTCGTCGTCGTCAAGACCGGCGGTGAGCAGGGCGAGATCGACCTCGACGACCTGCGAGCCAAGATCGCGTCACACGCCGATTCGCTGGCCGGCGTGATGCTCACTTATCCGTCCACGCACGGCGTGTTCGAGGAGCACATCGGCGAGGTGTGCGCGCTGGTCCACGACGCCGGCGGGCAGGTATACGTCGACGGGGCGAACCTCAACGCGATGGTCGGCCTCGCGCGTCCCGGCCGGTTCGGCGCCGACGTGTCACACCTGAATCTCCACAAAACCTTCTGCATTCCGCACGGCGGCGGCGGGCCAGGCGTCGGACCGATCGGCGTGCGCGCGCATCTCGCTCCGTATCTGCCCAACCACCCGGCGCAGCCGCTGGCCGGTCCGGAGACGGGTTCGGGCGTGATCGCCGCCGCGCCGTGGGGTTCTGCGTCGATCCTGCCGATCACCTGGGCCTACCTGCGGCTGATGGGCGGGGACGGGCTGACGGCTGCGACCGGCGCGGCGATCCTGTCCGCCAACTATCTCGCCGCGCGGCTGCACGAGCACTTCCCGGTGCTCTACACCGGCGCGAACGCACTCGTCGCGCACGAGTGCATCCTCGACCTGCGCGAGATCACCAAGCGCACCGGCGTCAGCGTGGACGACATCGCGAAGCGGCTCATCGACTACGGCTTCCACGCGCCGACGATGTCCTTCCCGGTGGCCGGGACACTGATGGTCGAGCCGACGGAGTCCGAGGACCTGCACGAGCTCGACCGCTTCGTAGCCGCGATGATCGCGATCAAGCACGAGATCGACCGGGTGGCGGCCGGGGAGTGGCCGCGCGATGACAACCCGCTGGCCAATGCGCCGCACACCGCCGAGTGCCTGACTGGCGAGTGGGCGCATCCGTACTCGCGCGCGGAGGCCGCGTTCCCGGCCGGGGTCGACACCCGCTCCAAGTACTGGGCGCCGGTGCGCCGCATCGACGGCGCGTTCGGCGACCGCAACCTGGTCTGCTCGTGCCCGCCAGTCGACGCCTACGCCTGACCCGTGCGCGGAGCCAATCAGCTGGTAATCGTTACCGCCTAAGCTGAGTCGCATGGCAGCGCGCACCACCCGGCAGGGCGAGGCGGTGCGCGACACGCTGCGCGCAGCCGGGGGCTTTCGCAGCGCGCAGGACGTCTACGCCACGCTGCGTTCGCAGGGCGGGACGGTCGGGCTGTCCACGGTGTACCGACATCTGCAAGCACTGGTCGTCGGTGGCCTCGTCGACGTGATCCACACCGCCGATGGCGAGGCGACGTACCGGTACTGCGGCGATCCCGGTCCCGGTCACCACCACCACCTAGTGTGCCGGCGGTGCGGAAGCACCGAGCAGATCGAGGGACGGGCCATCGAGCGCTGGGCCGGCGACGTTGCGCAGCAGTACGGCTACACCGATGTTGATCACACGGTCGAACTGTTCGGCACCTGTGCCGCCTGCGCCGCGGCGTGAGCCATCGTAGTGGAAATCGACCGGTTCCGGTTCGCGCGACTTCGGCATCGACGACGCCCGCCTGCACGAACTGGGCTGGTGAGCCGTGGTCGTCGGGACCCTGCGCGAAGCCCAGAACCCTGCCTCGACGCTAGCGGTGATCGTGCCGGTGAAGCTGCGGGTCGACGTGTGGGTCTGACCGATCTGCGCGGTCAGGCTCGCCGATCCAGAGCATGCGGAACGTGTCGTTCCTGATTCGTCATCTCGTCCACGTCCGCGGGCGTCAAGCGAGCCAGCGGGTGTCGACGTCGACGAACTGCGCCGCATC
>JBBQZQ010000056.1:0-28203 GCA_038207565.1 Mycobacteriales bacterium | reverse complement strand
CGGACCTACGTGTTCTTCGTGATCGAGATCAACACCCGCCACGCCCACGTCCTCGGAACCACCACCAACCCCGACGGACCCTGGACCGCCCAGCAGGCCCGCAACCTGATCGCCGATCTCGGTGATCGGGCAACCGCGTTCCGGTTCATGATTCGCGACCGCGCCAGCCAGTTCACCGCATCCTTCGACGCCGCTATTGCCGACGCCGGCATCCAGGTCGTGAAGATCCCGCCCCGCTGCCCACAGGCCAACGGTTACGCAGAACGATTCGTCCGCACAGTCAGAGCCGAACTAACCGACCGGACGCTGATCTTCGGTAGCCGTCAGATAATGCGATGCACCGGGTTTTGGAACCCCACAGGGCCGTGACCTGGACATCGTCGGTGGCTGTCCCTGCGTGGATGTCCGTCGCTGCGACGCTCAGTCTTCCGCGGCCGCATTATCGACGGCACAACACGCTGATTGGTCTGGCTAGGAAAATTCGAGCAAACCTGATGAGACCGCGCGAAGGAGGGAGGCCGAGCCTGCGCCGTCTGCTTCGACGATCACGGCGTGATTGGCAGCGTGATCGCGAATGAATCCAGTTGCGGCGTGCGTTGCGCACCGGGTTGCGAGGGCGATGACGTCAGCGTTACGTGCGTGAGCCCGGAGTTGCGGTGTTCCGACGTGGTCGTTGGCTTGATGCACGGTGACCTGCGGAAATAGATGCAAGAGTCGGTCGGCCGTGCGCTGGAGAACACCGTCGTCGAGCGAGTAGATGAGCACTTTGGCCTGGAGAGGAGACGACGGTTCGGCGGCTGCGACCGGCTCTGGTACATCCCAATCGAGGGGCACAGAAAGATCGACTGACAGTTGCATCGCCAGCCACCGCAGATCCGGAGTGAGGCGGCGACGGTGGCGCGCTAGCGGTTCAAGCGTTGCTGCTGCGAAACGCAGTCGGGCGTCGGCATCGCTGACCGGCGCATGCGCCACATCGTCGACCATGTCCAGTGCGGCCAGCGCGTTGTTGGCGACTGCCCACCGTGATGCGGTGGCCGCAAACAGGTCGAGGACGTCGCCATAGTCTCCAGCAGGCGGGGAGCCCCGCAGAAACACTTCGAGCAGAGCTTGGATCGCCGAAACGTCAGCGGGCGCCCAGCGGTCGTAGCTGGCGGCGAGGAGGAGCAGCGCTCGCGCGGTCCGCCACGCTGGTCGTCCAAATTTGTCTGCATCGAGGAATGCCCCAACCATGCTCCACCCGGCGTCGGCTTCGGCGTCGGTTAGTTGCTCGATTGCTGCTGCGAGGTCGTTGTCGCGGTCCACCGGTGGCGACCACGTGGCCCAATCGACATCCTCGTACGGCGTGGTCATTAGTTGGGTGACCCACTGCAGCCAAGTGGCGGGTCGTCCGGAATCGCCGACATCCAGGTTGGCAATGACGTCGACGTCCTGTGTCGCCTCATGCGTAGGGGGTGGCGCAGCCGGCCGAGCCGACGGGGTGCGGTAGCCCAACTGAGTCAAGGCGCTGGTCGCAAGGTCGTGATCGCCGTGGCTGGTCGAGATGACCGCTACTGCGGTGAGAGCTTCCCGACTCAGTGGATCTAGTGGCGGACGGGCGAGGAGGGCAACGCCGCTGTCGTCGTCCTGCAGTTGTGTGGCAGCGTGGGCGACCGAGTCGGCGTTGTCTAGATTGGCGTCCGGCAGTCGTAGTCGTCCCCAGGCCGCAAGGATCGCGTCGCGTACGACGTCAGGCGGGATCGACCGGATGACGTCCACGAGTTGGGGTAACCGGAGCAGTTCACTGTCACGGCCGAGTCGGCTTAGTCGAAAGATACGCAAGTAGGCCAGGTTGACCGCGGAAAGGCCTGCGGTGCCGAGTTCTTCGAGCAGATCAGCCGAGCCGGTGGCGTTGCCGGCGGCGAGGGCGGCACGATATTCGGCGAAGATGCGCCCGAGGGGACGTGGAACCGGACTGACACGTTGTGGCCGGTTGCGGATTGTCGTGACCATGGTGTCGAGCGAGCGCCACATTCGTGCGGCGTTGTCCCGGTCGCGCGGACGAAGGCGGTAGGTGGTTCCTGGCCCCACCAGTTGCAGGACGGCGCCGTCGATGGGGTCGGCGAAGTTCAACCGGGTCAGTCGGCCGTCGAAGGCGACGTACGAGTGGGCGACGAAGGCTTCGACAGTCGGTCGCATCAAACTGGCCTGGGTTTGATCCCAACAGATGATGTAGGCGTCGGCGAACTCCCCGGTTCGCCTCGGAAGGACAATCGGGACTCGAGTTCCGGATCGCAACGGCTCGAGGTAAGGGTCGAGCTTCTTTCCGGCCTCTGTGGTGAAGTCCGGGGCTGGAAGAACGAGGTTGCCGGGCCCGAAGAAGGCGGCGAGGAAGCCGTCGACGTTCATCACGACGCCGGCCAGCGATGCTCAAAGTCTAGTCGTGTCTGGGCCGCCAGTTGAGAGTCGATAGTGTAGGTGATCGCCTCGCTGTTGACCTCCATGCCGTTCCAGGTGAAGTTCATCGACCCGGACACCACCCAGTTGGACCCGCACAGCGTCTTTTCGTGGATGTCCTCATCGACGTGGAGTCGGAGCCGATCACCGGCGACCCGCCGCCGGAGTCGACCGGTGAAGTCACTGTTGTGAGTGTTCGGTCGGAGCGATACATGCAGGACAGCGCCTCGCTCCGTGATCAGGCTGAGCACGGTAGTGAGCGAGATCGGCCCTGCGTGGCCCTCGCCAAGGACCGGGGTGAAGTCCTGGTCGGTGTTGTCCAGTACGGCGACGTCGCTGACCCACCCGGACACCAGCCATAGATCCCGGCTCGGCTCGATCAATTCGCCGACGAACAGTGGTACCAGGCTGTCGTCGAGGCGGAGCCCCTTGCGAGGGGTAGTGCGGATGGTTCGTTGGCTGTCTGTCATTGCTCGGCCTCGGTGACGCTGATGCGGGCGGTGATGGTGCGGCCGGCGTGGACGACTCGCCCGAGGTGGCCATACACGCGCAGCGGGCCGCGGTCGATCGAGACAGTGCCAACGTGTCTAAGGGCATCCGCGAATTGGGCGCGGTTCTCAGAGGGGGCATGGAGTTCGACGGTGTCAACGGTGGCTAGGTCGTTGCGGTATTGCTCGATCCAAGCCGGTCGCGTGACGTCGATTGCGGAGACGGGTCGGCTGACGACGGCGTGCGCTAGCAGTCGATCGTGGACGAGTGCAGGTTCGTAGGGTTGCCAGTGTTGCAAGTGCCGGTTGCGGGCCTGGCTGCCACGCGGCCAGAGCAGGCTGAACACCTGGTCAGGCGTCAGGGCAATGTTTTCGTCGATCTGACGCGCGGCGTAGGCGATGACGCGGGGCTCGAGTTCGGCGCCGCAGCGGATTTCGAGCTCGTCCCAGGCTGACAGCAGTCGGAGCACCTGGTCGATGATGTCCGAACTGCTGCCGGGTCGCAGGAAACGGGTCGCGAGTGCGGCTACTGCCAGGTGTTGCGGCGGGCCTGCTAGATCGCTCCAGGCTCGGCGCAGGTCGGTAAGCGCCTCATCGGCGGCGTGTGTGTCGGTCGCCGAGCGGAAGGCAGATATGGCCTGTGCGATCGCGCCATCGGGTTGGGTGGCTGCGTCCTCGAGTAGTAGACGTATCGATCGGTCGATGGCTTCGTAGTCCGAGGGACCGAGCGCGTGCTCGACGAGGTTCCAAAAGCGGCGGAAGTCGCGGGTGTAACTGGCGCGCAGTTGCTCGATCAGGCCGAGCCCGCCGTTGGATGTCTCGGTGAGCATTATCCGATTGCCGGTGTTGGTGGCAATGACGTCGATGATCAGATCGGAGTCCTGTGCGTCAGGGATCATACGAGTGACGGTCTCGCGTACCGCCGCGGCCAGGGTGTCGATATAAGCGCGTTCGGCAAGCGGCCAGGTTAGGGCGGCAGGATCGGCTTGGCTGAGCACCAGTGCGTGCCGGTCGATCGTGTCGCGGACGACAGGATTGGCGGCGAGGTCGCTCAACGCCGTGGTCAGTCGTGCGGGAGTGGCAGCGGCAGGGTTGTCTGGGTCGGCGGATCGGTAGACGACGGCCAGGATGTTGCCGATGTCGCGAGCCCAAGCGCCGTTAGCAAGTGCGGCAGTGAGGTCGGTGTCGACTGGTGAATTGATGGCTGCGACGCCATACGCGGTGAGGTAGAGCAGCGAAAGCCAGTTGCGTTGGAAGGCGTTTGTGATCGATTCGAGCGCGGCGTCCTCGTTGACGAGAGTCTGAAAGGCCAGGGTGCGCCAAGCGGGTGTCCGCAGGTGTTCGCCGACGGCGGGGTCGGAGCGGTCCATCCGGGTCACGTCGATGACGAGGCCGTCGACAGTGAGAGCGAACCCGAGTGCCGCAAGTCGACCGTCGACGGTGTAATCGGTGTGGGCGCGCTGCGCAACACCGTTGGGGAGCAGCACTTCCCCGTCGGCGCCCGGCGTCATTCGCCTTACCTCGAGGGGGCTACCACTGACGTGGACGGCGAATCTGACGTCGGTAACTAGGTCGGCCCAGCGGCTGTGCTCGGGTATGGGCACCGGCGCGGCGTCGGGAGAGGCAACGAATTGAGATCGCCACCGTGGGATGGCCTGGCTGGAGTCTTTGACTTGTTGCGGTGGCTGGGTAAGCGCGATTTCGAGGGGTCGCACGATTTGGTAAGTGGAGTCGTCGGATGTCCATTCGCCGAGCCGAACTCCGCGCACGACGAACCTGTCGAGTTCGAGAGCGCCCGATGCGGGCGGTTCTATCCAGGTGCGGTGGTCGTCGCGGCGCACTCCGAATCTTTGGCTGACGCGGGCAGGTACGGCTTCGCGCAACGCCGCGAGGATGGGCATGCGATTCTCGCCGGCGCTGGAGAAGGGAAGTCGTAGGGCGACATTGGGGAGGTCGAGTGGGTCGAACAGTGCGCGGGTGATGAACTCGGGAAGCAGGTCGCCTGGCTCGGTCTCGGGGCCGTCAACGGTCTGCCATTGCGCGTCGAGTCGGCGCCTGGCTGTTGGTACGACGGCGAGGAGCAATGATCGCGGTTCCTCCCAGAGGACAGCTTGCACCTCGGCCGCGGGGATCGTCAGAGACTGCTCGAGGAAGATGGCCAGGTCGTCTTGACGTTCGGGCGAGTCGAGCAGGTCTGCGAGCACACGACCAATCCGTTCCGCGGCCGCTGCGGGACCAGCGTTGCTGCGCGGCGAGCGCAAAGCGCGGCGGGCATCGACCCAACTGCCGCCGCGCGACGCTTCCCGGGACAGCCAGTCCAGCAGCGCATGGGTCGCCTGGATCTTGAGGACGAACCGGTTGTGCACCGGGAGATGTTGTGCAGATACGTCGGGATAGAACAGTTGCTCGTAGCCTTGGTAGGTGATGCGGTCTCGTCCGTAGTCGGAAAGCACGACCGCGGTCCAGGGGCGCATCGCTGGGGAGCGGCCGGCGCGTCCACGGCGTTGGATGAAGGCGGCGGCGTCGTGAGGAGCCTTGTGCTGCAGCATGAGTCCGACCCTGCTGTCGTTGAACCCGACCTCAAGGGAGGCAGTGGCGACGATCAGGTCTGCCTCGGCATCGACCCCAGCGTCCTGTGACGATGTGCGGCCGATACGCAGCGCTCCTTCGTTCAACGCTCCGGAAAGCGACCGCCCAATCTCGGTGATCAGCGGCCAGGTCTGGCCGTCCCGGTAGCGTTCAACCACCCGCGTCGTTCCGGCATGAGAGAACTGAGGGCTACGCAGTTGCGCGAGCACCGGCTTGCGGCTTGGGCCGGGACGCATACGTCGGCTCTGTCCGCCCTCGGCATCGCGCAAGTCGTCATAGAGGCGGTTGGTGACGTCAAGATCGTCGGTGAACACGAATCCAGAAGACCCGTACATGCCCTCGACATTCGGGGGGTCCAAGAGCCGCCCCATGAGCATGGCGGTCTGAAGCGTGGTTGACAGGAGGCTCGTGCCCGACACCGGGTCGCCGCGTAGTACGACCGAGTATTGGCGTCCGGTCGGGACAAGGTCGTCGGCGGCCGGACTGATGTCTTCGATCGCGGCGTCTCCGAGGCCGGTCAGCGTGCTGAAGAACGGCACGGCGTTGCGCAGTGTGGCCGATAGGCCGACCAAGACCGGAGGGCGAAGGCGACGCAGACGGAGTGCGTTTCGCCAGCGCCGCAGCAATAAGGCGATCTGGGCGCCGTGCACCCCGGCGTAAGTATGGACCTCGTCGAGGAGCACCAGTCGAGGGGCTGTCGTACCAAACCAACCGAGCAGGCCGCCGATGGTGCGATCGGTCGCGTTGCGGCTGAGCATCTCCGTTGTGGTGAAGAGGATGTCGGGCGGTCGACTGGCGAGTGACTGCCGGGTGAGCGCCACCTGCTCGTCGTCGAGGGTTAGGTCGCAACGCGCGCACCGAAGTCGTTCGCGACCCGCCTGCCGATCCGCAGTGGACCAGACCAGGTCACCCCCGCAGGTGCCGTTCGGACACGCGAAGTACGGGCAGCGTGTTCCGCTGCCTAAGGGCGACCAGGGGCCGTCAGCGGCGCCGATGCGGTCATCGTCCGCGCGGTACGGCGTGTCGCTGTAGAGCAGTCCTATCCGCACCGGGCGCCGTCCCTGCGCCTTGAGCGCCGGCGCGGTGCGCACTGCGAAGGCTGCGCCGTCTCGAGCCTGATCACGTAGGAGTTCTTTGCGGGGGTAGAGCGCCAACACGCCGACTTGGTTGTGGCCTGGGCGCAACTCTGGCGCGAGAGTCAGCATCGCGGGCAGGTAGAAGGCAAGCGTCTTGCCGCTGCCGGTGCCGGCACCGATAATCAGTCCGCGGCCTCGGGTGTCCTCGGCCGCGGTCAGGATTGCCTCGGCGGAGGCTAGCTGAAACGCAGACAGATGTCGCTCGTCAAGCATGGCGCGGGTGATCTCGGAGTGCCATTGCGACCAGTCGGTCCGCTGCGCCAGTCGCGTGATCGTCTCGTCTGGAGCGATATTGCGGCGTGGGTACCGGCGTGGCTCGACGTGTAAGCGGTAATCCGCCACCAACGGTGGCGCGGCTTGCCACCAGTCTCGAGATGCGGCTGCGGTCGGCGGAAACAGCTGGCGCAGCCGCGCAAGCGACCGCAAGCCCTCAGCGAGCCGGGTGCGGTATCGCGGTGGGCTTGATCCGGGGACACGGTGAACCAGTGCGCGAGTCGTGAGTGCGAACAGATATTCGTCTTCGCTGGGCCCGTCCGCGATACCGGCTATCAAGTCCTCTGTGACGGCCTGCGAGAGCACCGAGTGGACCTCATCGTGGGTCAATGCAGCAGCGGTGACCCCCCAGGAAAGCAGCGGAAGTTCTCGGTCTTCCAGCGCCGTAAGGATGTCGGCGAGGCGCTCCAAGTGATTGTCGGTCATCGGCGTCGCAACTCGATTTGTTCTGCAACCTGGGCTTGGCTGCGCAGCAAGTGCAGTTCTGCGTCAGTGAGGTCGGCTAGCGTGAGCACCTCGGCACTGTCCATCCGCGCGAGCAGCCCAGCAATGTTCTCGTCGCCGCGCAGTTGGTCGAGCGCTTGATACACGCGCGTGTGGACTCTCGCGAAGGTCGCGATCTCCTCGGCGCTCGGTGGCCTGCGCGAGGCCAGTCGCGTTAGGTCTTGGATGTCTTGCTCGATCGCTTGCCGGGACAGTGGTGTCGCGAACGTCTTGTTACCTTGCGGCAAGCTGATGATTTTCGCGGGCGCCCACGACCGCCAGGCGGCGTCGAGCGCGTTGTCCAGCGCCGCCCGACTGGCATCCAACTTGTTTCGAGCGGCTTGCAGCGCACGGGTCGACGGAAGCATGCCCTCGCCCGAACGCGCGCGGAGGTTGGCCAGACCTGCCCGGGCGTTTTCAGTGATGCCGCCTACCGACAGGCCCAAAGTCGCCGCGTCCTGAGCGGCATGAACGCTGACAACAAGTTGGGTCAGTGAAGCCTCTACCTGGGCAAGGGCCAGTCCGGTCTGCTCACGCTCGCGGCGCTCGGTGGCTCCTTCGGCGTAGGTTCGGGCCATCCCTTCGACCCGCAGTGCCTTGTCCTGCAGCGACACCTCGGCCATCAGTGCGTCCCTTCCGCAAGCGTCTGCCACTGCGTGATCACCGTGTTGATTCGCGCGACCAGGTCAACTGCGTCCTGGTCGGGGGTTTGGTCTTCGGCGGCGGCGAGAGACTCGTCGATCCATCGTTCGTTGTCGAGGAGGAAGGTCCGCATCGTGGCGAGGCCGGGTCCACGGTCGCGTGCGGCCACGGTGAGCCGTTGTTCGTAAGGCGCGTCGTCGGCCAGTCCTGCGAGGTCGTTTTCGAGGGTCTCCAGATCGCGGCTGCTTGACGTTGCCGCCAAGGCGTTGCGCTGCTTGAGTCCAGGGACATCGTCGTGGCGCACGAACCCGCGGTGCTCGCCGACGTCGATCGCTTGCTGGACGGCTTTGATCGTGTCCGCGAAGCTGGTGCCGCGCGGCAGGCGCTGGCGGATCTCATGGACGACAGTGCGCAGTCGATCGATCTGATCGTCGACTGCGGCCTCGAGCGGGCTCAACGTCTTCGCGGCCTGCACGCACCAAGACGGTCGGTCGTCGCTCGCCGGCAGGCTCCAGGAACGGACGGCTGCTTTGACCAAACTCAGAGCGCGGACAGCGTCGATCGTTAGCACCGCTCCCATGTCCTGCGACGCCCCGAGCGCATTCCGAATCTCTTTAACCAAGTCAGCCCGTTGGTCGGCATGAGCCTCGTCCAGGCGAGCCCAGAGCGGTGATCGGATCTCGATATCGCCGCGCGCGTTGCTCTCCTGCTGCAGGGCGGCACTGAGCAGCGTTGCGGGCCTGTCCCCCGGTACGGCTATGCCGCGGCACGCGGCGCCCGCTAACGCGACGCGCAGAGCCTCGGTCAACTCGGCGTCGGTACGGCCTGACCAGGTGAGCGCGGCGCGTTGCGCCAGGGGGGCGTAGCGGTCGGCGAGGCGATCCAGGTGCAGTCGGGCCTGCAACGTGCCGTCTGGGTGCCCGGCTTGGAGCCGGATGAGCTCTTCGAAGAAGCGTGCATTGGCTGGTGTCCGCTCGAATCGGATGGGTGCCGGCACTCCCTTGGCGATGCTTTCGCGTGCGCCGTCGATGGACACCGTCTGTGCTGTGTTGGGCCAGGCGCGGTTCAGCACGGCTGCAGGTAGGGGTCGGCAACTCGGATCGGCCCAGGTGATTCGAGACACGGTGGCGTCGCGGACGATGCGCCGGATCTCCCGGGCGACGTCTTCGGGCAGTATCGCGGCGCGCCCGTTCCATTCGGCAATAGCGGTCAGCATGCGGCGTGTGCTCTCGGGCATTTGCTCGACGGCGGCAGGTACCGGCGACGTCCCAGGTCCCGTGGTTGGCGGTGTCGCTGGTGCGGTCGAGGGCGGCGAGTACGGCGCATCGATTTGGGTGCTGGTCAGGGAGGCGATGTCGGGCACGACCGGTATGGCGAATGCGTCGTGGATCTCGGGGGCAAGGTTGACGAATTCCGTGGGGGCTCCGCCCCAGAACTCAAGTAGCACCCGTCGACGTGTCCCCTCGGTCGTGCCGGTGGCGAGGGCGGAGACCGTGGGCGAGAGAATGGGGTCGTCTCGTCGCGGGGGGAAGTCGGCGGCAAAGTCATCGTCGGGGAACTCGCGATGCTCGATGGCTGACGCGTACTCGGTGAGCACATGCCGGACGACTCGTGCCAATGCCGCACGAGGGTTGAACGCGTCCGGCTTGGCGGTGGGAGAACTGGCGCGCACCGCCCGCAAGAGCGCGGCCCGGTTGTAGGGATAGAGGCCGTGTCCGGTCGAGGCGGTCCCAAACCCCGTGTGGCAGCGCTCGCGCACGGGGCACTCGTCGCAGAAATTCTCGACGCTAGCCGCGTCCCGTGCCGCACCGTCCTCGATTCGGGTTCGGCCGAGGCGCGCAGCGTTGAGGTAGCGCCCCACGAAGTCGACCACGTGCTGCTCAGTCCGCTCTGCGCCATCAGCGCTGTGCCCCAGGCCGACTCGCAGTTCGTAGCGGACCGGGCTGCTGGATTCAATTCGAGTCCGGACGGTGTCGACGAGGCTGCCGTAATAGCCGGTGGTGACGGCCAGCAGGGTCCGGATCGGGGCCAGAACGGTGCGTCCGTCGCGTTGGCTAGTCTCGAGGATGGCGTCGAGCAGATCACGTTGGATGCCTTGTACGAGGGCGAAGTCCTCGACCAGCAGCACGATCTCCACACCGTCCGCGGCGAGTGCGCGACGGATCGCCAGAAACGCCTGTTGCAGTCGCCCCACGCCGAGATCAGCGGCCTGCATTACCGCCACGTCGAGGTGACGATTAAGCAGTTCGATCGCTGCCGGTTTCAAAGCGTCGTTGGCGACGAGTTGACCGAACAACCGCTGACTGACCACGGCGGCCTTGGTCACATCGAGGGCGTCGCTGGGCAGATCGTCCACGGTGAACTGCAGCGGGACGTCGGGCTCGTCGGTGCCGCGACCGTCGATCGCGTGGGCTGCTCGGCGCGGGACGAGAGCGCCCGGTCGCAGCAGGTGCGCGCGGAAGAACGGATCATGCAACAGCAGGTAGAGGCCGTTCTCCCCGACGAGCGCACGTTCTTGCGGCGTAGTTGGTTCAGCGACGCGCAACGACTCGGCAAGTTGGTCGAGCAGGCGTCTTTCGAGCGCGTCACGCGTGACCTCGCGACCCAGCTTCCCGACATCGCGGCGGATGTCGTCGAATTGCTGTCCCTCAAGGTCCATGAGCAGCTTGCCGACGACACCGGCCAGGCTCGTGCTGTCCTTCGGGAGATAGACGACACGACGCGTCCGTTGGGGTGAGGTGTTGGCGTGGACCCACCTGACGAGGTGCGATTTTCCGGCGCCGGATGCACCGAGCACGGGAACCACGAGGACGCCGTTGTTCGTCGGGCGCTGCAGGAAGTCCTTGAGCAATTCGGCTTCGGTGACAACGCGCTCAGTTTGGCCTTGGCGGCCGGCCAGGGTCACACGCAGAATGTCCAGGGGCGCATGGGTCGCAAGGAAGACACTGTCGCTCGGGCTGACAGCTTCGGTTGCGACCGTGGCGAAGACGTTCTCGCGGCTCCAGCAGACGTATCCGGTCAGCTCAGACATCGTCGACCTGCCCGATGACCACGTGCGACACCACTCGCGACTGGCCGCCGTCGTCGGGGCCAGCGAACTGCATCGTGTCGGCAGCGTCGGCGCGTCGTTGCAACGACAGCCATCCGCGCAACTGCCCGCCATCGAGGGCGTAGGCGGTGGCGAAATCCACCTGCCGAGTGTCGTAGTCGAAGCCAAGCGCGCGGCTCACCGCGCCCCCGGGCAGGACAGGGATCGCGGCACGCAAGTCTTGCATCATGCGGGAGATCGGGACGTCGTCGCCGGGACGATAGGTCGCAGTCACCATTTCTCGCAGCGCACGGGTGGGGTTCGCGACTAGCGTGGCACCCGCCTCGGCGCCGAATAGGGCAGGCTCGGCGAAGCCGAGAGCCTCCGCCCAGTAGCGGAACCCGTTCCAGCGCGTGCTGTTGACGAAGACGAGCGTGGATTCGTTGGGGACCTTTTGTTGCGCCGCCCGGGCTTCCATCCACGGGGACTCGATTGGATTAGTCGTCAACAGCCAGGCCAGAGCACGGAGCAGGTCGTTGGCTCCGGCCTCGTCGAGCGGCGGATCATTCGGCGGGGATGACAGCAGGGTCGTTCGTAGTAGCGCGCAGAAGGTGCGGTAGGTGACGGGTTTTGCGCCTGACACTGTGGTGGTGAGCCGATCCCGCTCATCGGGCGCGATGAGGTCGAAGTCGCGCAACGTGCGGACGGCCGCTCGGGCGGGCGCTGAGGCATCGCGTTCTTGGGTGGCGGTGTCACGGCGGATCGCCGTCGGGCTGATCAGACCGAGCAAGTCCGACTGCGTGAGTGGGCCGAGGTCGGCGACAGTCTGAAACGTCAGCCACATTGCGGTCGGCAACGTGAGCGCTGGGTCCGGGTTAAGCAATGCCATTACAGGCTCTCCCGAGCAGTTGTGACACCGATGGCGGAAATCATGTCTCGCCAAAGCCACGCCGGCCGTTCCGGTGCGGTCGTCGAAGCCGGTCCCATCACATAGGTCGGCAAGCCGCGCTGGTAGCGGGTCTGCACCCGTAATGGGACGGAGGTCGCAGTCGGATCCAAGATCACGGTGAGCAGTCCTTCATAGGTCTCCAGCAATTCTCCGGTATCGCCGATGATCGGTCGGTTTGATATGCGGTCCTGGGCGACGGTCAGAACCGCCGCGTCGGTAGTCTCAAAGATCGCCACACCAGCGGTGGCCAGATCGCCTACCAGGTCCGGCACAAGGTCGCGATACTCGCGCTCGGCGCCCCAGTACACAAACAACGGTGTTCCGTTGGCGTGCAAGGGATCGAGCGGAGGCTGGCCGAACGTCGGCAGAAGCGGCACTGGGTCCACCGGGAAGCGTGTCATGCGCAGGCTGGCATCGCGACGGCATGCGGGGCAGCCACGGCACGCTCGTTGCGTGCCGAGTGAGCCACGCGGCGTTCGCGCGTAATAATGGCGGGCCAGCTGGGAGCCGACGCAATCGTCGGTGGCTATCACGTTGTACATCGCCGTCAGCGCCTGCTGCTGGCTCGCCTCGATCTCGGCGCGGACGCGGTCCATCAGCGCAATCCATGCTTCCTGGGTCAAGCCAGCGCCGTTGCGCACGTGGATGTCGACTAGGTCGCGGGAGTTTTCGTAGAAGCGTTCCCTCCGGTCCTGCCACTCGCCGTCATCTTCGTCCGGCGCACGGGCCGGCGCGGACGCCGCAGCCAGCGAGATGAGGCCGGTTTGAGCCATCAGGCTGAGCGCCTTGACATTCCATTGCGCGCTGCGCTGATAGCCCTCAGTCATATATCCCGGCAGTGAGGTGAGGTCGAGGCGCAGGGCGCCGTCCGGGAGGCGTTTTGCGCTGTCACGCAGCGCGCTCCAGCGTTGCCAGCCCTTGTCTGCGCCGATGAGGACCGACTTGTTTAAGCGGGCAGCGATCGCTCGGTCCCCTCGGGTGGTAGCGAGAAGGGAGATGGTCGGCAAGCCGTCGCGGCCGGAGCGGCCGACCTCTTGATAGAAGCGGTCGATGGTTTCGGGGATGCAGGCGTGGACGACTGTCCGCACGTCGCGCACATCGATGCCCAGCCCGAATGCTGAGGTGCCAACGACCACGTCGTAGCGGGTCGGCGCAGCAGCGCCGTCGGTAGTTTCGCCACGCCAGTACTGGACGACTGAGCGGCGCTCTGCATCGGAACTGGATCCGGTGACGCTGGCGACTCGTTTGATCCCGGCGGCGTTGATCATGCGACGCCATGTTTCGGCGTCAGCGACCTTAGAGACATAAAGCAGCAGTGGTCGCGGTAAGCGGCGCACGGCATCCAGGACAAGGTCTCTGCGCTCGTCCTCAGTGGCAAGTTGGGTCACGAAGTAAGCCGGTTCGGTACGCAGCGAGGATCCCCATACCACGTATGTGCCCGCGGAACTGGGGAACGTGCGAGCGAGCAAGTCGACCTGCCGTCCGGTGAGCGTCGCGCTCAACAACACGGTGACCGGTCGTGCGCCATGGGGGGCTCGAGCCAGGATCTGGGCGTGCAGGCCAGCCATGGTCAAAAACTCCGGCCGGAAGTCCTGTCCCCATTGGTCGATGATGTGCGCCTCGTCGATGACGAGCATGCGCAACAGCCCAGCTTCTGCGCAGGCCATCACCGAGTCGCGCAGTCCCGCCATAAGACCTTCGGGTGAGGTGTAGAGCAGGCGCTGTCGACCGGTGCGGATCGCCTCACGTAGTCCCTGCTTGGTAGCGCCGTCCAGGCTGCTGATGTAGGCGTAATGGTTGAGTGGGCTCAGCGGTTGCGCGCGACTGGCCGACGCCGCCCGGGTTCGACGTTCCATGTCGAGAGCGAGGACCACGGTCGGAACGACGACGACCGTGACTCCGCTGTCGCCGAGTAGGGCCCGACTCCAGGCGACGTCGGTCTTGCCTCGCCCGGTCGGCAGTACGACGATGTTGGTCGATCCCTCCGGAGCAAGCGCGACGGCCCTGGCCGCGGCTCGTTGAGCCGGACCGCGATACACCTGATGGCCAACCGTGTGGGTCCAGAACGGATCGGCCGGGACATCGGCCAAAGATCGGCGCACCGGTGAGAGCGGTCCCCGATACACCTGGTGGAGGTCGTCGGCGGCGACGCCACCGTCCTCGCCGGGGCCTATCGGCGGGTGCCATTCACGTGGGTGGACGGTGAGTCGTTCGCCGCCGACACTCACGTCGCACGCGGCCGACTGCCACTCGGTGCGGTCGGGCCAGGGTGCGCGCGCCGGGAAGCTGAGGTGCGGTTGGCCGCCAAAGCGTGCGGTGTCTTCCAGAAGGACCTGACGCGTGAGAGCGGCGATGTCGCCGCCGCCCGCATCCCCGGTGGACAGTTGAGCCATGGCGTCGCGGAGTCGATCGCCGGCGTCGGTGCCGGTGGGGTCTGTGGATGCTACGGGCCAGCCGTCGATGGACTGTTGCAGCGATCGAAGATCAACCGGCATGTGTGGCCCACCGATCCCGACTTCGCACCAGGCACGTAACAGCCAGCAAGCGAACGAGCGGCGATTCGAGGCCGCGAACCAGCGCATTTGCGACGGCGATGTCCTGCGAACTTGAGTCAGCTTCGTCGAGGAGTCGGCCGGCCAAGCCCCGCGCGGCAGCCTGAGCTGCGTGGATTGCCTGCTCGCTGCGTAGGTTCGCGGCGGCCAAGTTGATTTGGGCCGGCAGGTCGGTGATTCGAGCCAGTTCATGGCGAGCGGCGGATTCGGCGCTGGTCGCGCCTGTGATGAACCCGCTCTCGCCCCGGAACAGATCGTGCACGGCTCGGATGCGATCAACGCTGAGATTCACATCGTTGGCTGTGCGGCGGTAGGGCGATTCCAGCCAGGATGTCAGTCGTGGATTCTCGACAGCGATCTCGGTGTCGCTAGCGATCCATACGGTCTGTGTGAATGGCGCTAGGGCACGGTCGGCGCGGCGGCGAAGCGCTGCCCGCCCCTGCTGGCCCCGCTGCTCCCCATGCTCGTGGTGGTCTTGGTTTACGGCCGCAATGGCGGCGGACTGGATGTCTGCTTCCACGAGATAGACGAAGCCGAAGTACGCGAGCGGGTCAGTGTCCCACGCCGGATCGACGCGCCAGTGCGCACTGGCCCGGCCGCGGTCGTCCACGTCGAGGATCCGGGCGATGGCGTCGACGAGCGGGTTGCCTACACGAAACAGACGTCCGCCCTCGCGCAGCGCGAGCCAGCGGTCCACATATCCCGATCGGGATCGGTCTGGTACCGAGCGCAGGGGAGCGAGAAGGCGCTCGCTCATCAGTGGTTCGCCAGCGGCAGGAATTATGTCGACTCTGCCGCTGTCCGAGTGCCGAACGGACAGGCGAAAGCCGTCGTCGCCTGAGATCAACCGGATAAAAGGTTCACGGGCATCGGACGTCGTCGCCTCTTGGCGGGAGATGTCCAGCGAGAGGTTTCGAACACCGCGCGTGACTTGGAAGCTGGATTCCAGCACGTCGAGTTCACGGAGTGCGCGCAGTTCCGTGCCGAGATTGGCTGTGACGACTGGGCGCATAGCGAGCAAGCCATCGACGCCGCCGTCGAAGGCGGCGTCCCAAACCGTGTCGAGGTCGCGGGCAATCGCGTCCTGCAGCGCCGAAATGGAGGTGGTGAAGGTTTCGTACCCGTCCACAAGCAGGTCGCGCCAAGCGGTGAGCAGCGTCGGGTCCTCGTCGCCGAGGATCACCTGCCGGGCCGGTGCGCGGGTTCCATAGCGGTCGACGCGTCCCAAGCGTTGTTCGAGTACGTTCGGGTTGGCAGGTAGCCGCAGGTGAACGACGAGGTCGGCACGTTGGAGGTTTCGTCCATCGTCGGCCGTGTGGTCGCAGACCAGGATGCCGCCATGGTCGTTCCACGCGCTGACGGCCGAGTCGGATGCATCCGTCCCGGCGTCGGCAGTGTGGGTGTGTACTGCTCCGGCGACGTTGCTGTCGACCAGCGCCGTCGCGATCTGAGTCGCGAACGATCCCGGCCCGGCGAAGAGGACGACTCGCGCCCCGGCTGCGATCGTGGCCACGGCTTTGACGATCTGATGGAGCGCGTCGCGGTCGTCGACGGCACACAACATGTCCAAGATCGCTGATTCACCGGGTTGCACTGGCGCCACTGTCAAGGCGCTTCGGTCCTCGTTGGAGAGGTTCGCGAGCAGGGCATCGGGTTCGCGGCCGCTCAGTCGCCACTGCATTGCCGCGCGGAGGTCGTCCGCCGGACCGCCGGTTCGCGCAGCGAGGACGGCCAACACGTGCCCATAACCAGCCCGGTTACGGCCGGCGTCGAGCACGGCATTGCGGACGGTGGATTGCCACAGCTCTAGGGCTCGCACGGCCGCGTGCTCTTCGGTTGAGAACACCGGCAGGCGAGTCGGGCGCTGGCGGCCGGTAACCTCGAAAGGCGGCAACAGTCCTTCATCGTCGAGGGCAGCGTCAAGGACTGTGGCGCGTCGATGACGGATAACTCGGCGCGAGAGTCGATAAGTCTCACCGACATGCGCTCGCACCGCGTGGACCGCTTGAGCCAGTGAATCCGGAGTGGTGGTCGCGAGCAGGTCGCCGCTGGTGTCCAGATGTTGCAGGACGGAGGCGCTGAGTAGGTCGAGTTGAGCGTCCGTTGGGAGCAGGCTGCGGATCTGTCGTAGCGTGTCAGGAAGGAGAAATGGGAGGTCAGGGTCAAGGGCGTAGACGGCCCGGGCGAGTTCTCGACGTACGGCGAGACGTTGCCGGAACAGATCGAGGTCCTCCCACCGGTACAGGTCAGGGTCTAGCAGGTGAAGCAGACCGAGTTGGGTCGTTTCGCGTTGCAGCACTGGCGTGGCCGACAAGAGCAACACTCTCGGCACGGCATGGCACAGAGCGCGCAACGCGCCGTAGGGCTGCTCGTGCGGCCCGATGCCCGCAAGGCGGTGTGCTTCGTCAACCACGACCAGATCGAAGCCGTGGTATTGCTCCCATCGCTGCGGTGTGTCGTGCGAGGAGATCTTGAACTCCGCACGCGGACAGTCGTCGATGAAGAACTTGGTCAACATCTCGTCACGCCACTGTCGGCGCAGCGGGTCCGGGGCGACCACCACGATCCGAGAGGAGGGATCGTCGAGCAAACGCTGCCGGACTACAAAGCCGGCTTCGATCGTCTTTCCGAGTCCCACCTCGTCGGCGAGCATGTAGCGGTGCACCGGGTCGCTCAGAATCTGCGCCGCAGTCTCTATCTGATGGGCGTACAACTGGACGCGCGATGACGAGATCGCAGGCATTGACGCGCATGCCGCGCGCTGTGCGACCAGGCTGCGGATCATCGGCAACCGGGCATCCCGGTACAGAGGAGACTCATGTGCGCCTGTCAGAAGTACCTGGAGCGGATCTGCCAAGGGCCGGTCCCAGCGAACCCTCAAGTCGCTCTCGTGGAGGCGTACATCAGTGTCGGAGTTCGGCGGTCTGACGAAGTATTCGTCCGGTCCGCCGCCGATGACCCGGCCGGCTCGCCAGGACCCACTGGCGCTCTCGCGCCAGAAGACGCGCGTTTGGCGACCCAGCGGACACCGCCGAACCTCGGTCAGCGACGCCCATAGCGACTCGGCGACGGGTTGCGCGGCGGATTCGAACAGGTCTAGACGCGCTCGGTCATCCACGATGTCGGCAATTCGGGCAATACCGGGAGCTTTCGGGTGAACGACGAGTTGACCGACGACGCTGCTAGGCACCGTCCCACCCATCAACGCCCCTCCCTCAACCAAGAAACTGTTGTGAGTCTGGCACTAGACCTGACCGCGCCGAAGATCGACCCGGCTCCCGGCTGACCACAAAGACGCGTCGGTCGGACTTGGCTTCCCGATCGGTCGCCGGAGGCCTTGGCACGCACCCGTCTCCGCTGGCTTGAGTCGCCCGTCTCTCGTTCTGCGGCCAGAAGGCTGACATGAGATTCGCCTCCGGCAGGCAACCCGACGGCGTGGACCTTCGTCAGCGGCGCGCCGACGGTTACTGCTGTCAGACCTCCGTGGTTGAATCACAGTAATGTGATTCATCGCAGAGCAGTGTCACCCAATAACTGCAGCCAGTGGGATTTTGATCCGTGTGTAGTTATTGACGCGGCGGATGGATCCGCACTGAACAGGAGGAACGACGTGAACGATCACAAACCGGCAGTGGTTCTGCTCAGCGGGGGCCTCGACTCAGCGACGGTGCTGGCGATCGCCCAGCAGGAGGGTTACGAACCGTACGCGTTGAGCTTCCGCTACGGGCAGCGTCATGAGGTGGAGTTAACGGCCGCGAAGCGGGTCGCCGAGGCGGCTGGGGTGACGCGGCACTATATCGACCCGATCGAGGCGCTAGCGGTGTTCGGCGGCTCGGCCCTAACAGCGGACCTAGACGTGCCGCACCACGCCAGCGTCGATGACCTCGACCCGGACGGGATCCCGATTACCTACGTGCCCGGCCGCAACACCGTGTTCCTATCGCATGCGCTGTCATGGGCCGAGACCCTCGGCGCGAGCGACATTTTCATCGGGGTCAACGCGCTGGACTACTCCGGCTATCCGGACTGCCGCCCGGAGTACATTGCCGCCTACGAGCAGATGGCCAATCTCGCCACGAAGGCTGGCGTGGAGGGCACGCAGCGGCTGAAGGTCCACACCCCGTTGATCAACCTGACCAAGTCCGAGACGATTGCCCGTGGGCTGGACTTGGGGGTGGACTACGCCCTGACGCACAGCTGCTACGACCCGAGCCCGGATGGCTGCGCGTGTGGCAGTTGCGACTCGTGCCTGCTGCGTTTGCGCGGGTTCGCCGAACTCGGGTTGAACGACCCGGCTCTGGAGCCGGCGGGCAGTGCGTTGTGACCTACCGGCTGAAGGAAATCTTCTACACCCTTCAGGGCGAGGGCTCCCATGCCGGTCGGCCAGCGGTGTTCGCGCGGTTCACTAGCTGCAATCTGTGGACCGGGCGCGAGCAGGACCGGCACCGTACCATCTGCCAGTTCTGCGACACCGACTTCGTCGGCACCGACGGCCTCGGCGGGGGCAAGTTCGCTACCGCCGACGACCTGGCCGACGCCATCGCCGGCACATGGGGAGGACAATCCCATCCGCTTGCCGAGCCGTACGTGGTTTGCACGGGGGGCGAGCCGCTGCTACAACTCGACGCCGCCGCGATCGACGCTCTTCACGCACGGGGCTTCACCGTCGCCGTAGAGACGAACGGCACCCAGCCGGCGCCGCCTGGCCTGGACTGGGTCTGTGTTAGCCCGAAATCGGGAGCACCTCTCGTGCTCACTGTCGGCGACGACCTGAAACTGGTCTTCCCGCAAGACAGCGCCGAACCGGGGGCATTCGAACATCTGGAGTTCGGTCGCTTCTTGCTGCAACCCATGGACGGGTCCGACCAGGAGAGGAACACCCGTCTGGCCGTCGAGTACTGCCTCATCCACCCCCAGTGGCGTCTGAGTTTGCAGACCCACAAGTATCTAGGGATCGCATAGTGCAAGTGTTCCGCGAGTTCACCTTTGAAGCAGCACACCGACTGCCCCACGTCCCCGAGGGACACAAGTGCGGCCGTCTGCACGGCCACTCCTACCGCCTCGAAGTCCACGTCTGCGGCGACGTCGACCCGGTCAGCGGCATGGTCATGGACTTCGCCGACATCAGGGCCGCATTCAAACCGCTCGAGGACATGCTCGATCACCACTACCTCAACGAGATTGACGGGCTCGACAACCCGACGAGTGAGAACCTCGCCCGCTGGACCTGGAAACACCTAGAGGGTGCGCTTCCGCTGTCTCGGATCGTGGTCCGCGAAACCTGCACCTCCGGCGCTGCGTACCACGGGGACCAGTCGTGATTCTCGACGACGTTCAAAGCCGGCCCGACACTCGCGGCATCGCCATCGACGAGGTCGGCGTCAACGGGCTGCGCTATCCCATCTCGGTGTGGGACCAGGCACACTCCAAGCAGGACACCATCGCCGAGATCTCCATGGCAGTCGCTTTGCCCGCCACCGTCAAGGGCACCCACATGAGCCGGTTCCTGGAGATCTTCGATCAGCACGGTGGCGAAATGACACAACGAACCATCCCTAGCCTGCTCTCTGACATTCAGGACCGACTCGAGACCACCGACGCCCGCATCACGATCGCGTTCCCGTACTTCTTGCCGCGGCGCGCGCCGGTCACCGGCGCCACCGCGCTGATGGACTACGCCTGCCGGTTCCAAGCCCGCATGAGTCCGACGGGGACAGAGTTCGCACTGCAGGTGGCGGTACCGGTGACCAGTGTCTGCCCCTGCTCGAAAGCAATCAGCGACTACGGCGCCCACAACCAGCGCGGCGCCATCACCATCAACGCCACCCCCCGCTCACGCGACGGTGAGTTCGAACTGATCTGGATCGAAGAACTTATCGCTGTTGCCGAGGCAGCAGCGTCCAGCCCCGTGTATCCGCTGCTCAAACGCGCCGACGAACGACATGTCACGATGGCCGGCTACGACAATCCGGTCTTCGTCGAAGACATGGTCCGCGACGTTGCGAGCCGACTCCGGGCTGACGGCCGCGTCGCCGCCTTCACCGTCGAAGCCGTCAACGACGAAAGCATCCACAACCACAACGCTTTCGCCCGGCTCAGCCACACCGCGCCCACGCAGCACCGTCGGGACGACCAGTGGCCGTAACCACTCGACGCCAGCGCCTGCACATCGTGGTCACCTGCGCCAACCGCAAACGCCACCCCGTGTCCCCGACGTTGCAGCTACGCCGAACGACCGGAACTCGGCCGATCCCGCGAGCCGCCTGCTGGATGCACCGGCTAACCACGAGTGAAGTCGACTTGGTGTGCGCCGAGGACCTTTACGCCGGTGAACACTGGGAGATCGCGCGCGCGTTGCCCCTGCAGGCCACGGGGTTCGCACGGCCAACGCTCTGGGTGGCCTCCGCCGGTTGGGGACTGATCCCCATCGACGCGGCGATCCGCCCATACTCAGCTACCTACGCCACCCGACACCTCGATTCGGTGTCGGACAACACCTGCGGCGCGCAGGACTGGTGGAGCGCCATTGCCGCCTGGCAAGGCCCGACTCCCGGTGCCGCACGTTCGCTGACTGCCATGGCGGCAGACCATCCTCGCGACCGGATCCTGGTGGTGCTCTCCCAGCCCTACTTCGCTGCGTGCCGAAACGACCTGCATAAGGCGATCACCACCGCCAACAACTCAATGATCAGCATCATCGCCGCCGGGGTAACCCCACAACCAGCGTTCGCGGCATGGCAGTTGCCGGCCGACGCCCGCCTACAACACTACGTGGGCGGGACCCGCGGATCACTCAACGTACGTATCGCGGCCGACCTGCTCACGACCGGCCTCACCGACCACGACGCAATGAGTCGTCACCTTCGCCAGCGCCTCACCGCCGCGCCCGACATACCGACCTACGAGCGGCGCCGACTCGTAGACGACGAGGTGATCACCTTCATCCGCGCGCGACGCGCAACCAATCCAGACCTGAGCCGCACCAGCCTCCTGCGCGAACTGCGCGACGGCGGTATGGCCTGCGAACAGGCCCGATTCGCCGACCTGTTCGCGACCGCAATAAGGAGCGTCTCGTGACCCGCGCATCCCGACCCATGCTGGCCAAGCGAGCTATACGTCTGGACCAATCTCAGGGCTCGCCACTGTACGTCTTCAGCCTCACCGCTCCAGAGATACTGCAACTGACTGACATCTCACGGGTCAGTCGCGACGACCGCGGCGACCTAATCGGCTACCAGCGTCCAGAGGTACGCCAACATGTCAAGGAGATCGTGGACTACCTCGACAGCGATCAGGTCATATTCCCCAACCCGATCATCATCGCGTTGCCCTCTAGCGTGAAGTTCGCCTCCAGCCGGGGCACCAAGCCAAGTAGTGCCGAGCGGGAAGACGTCGCCCGCACCGGCATGCTCCAAATCCCCCTGCCAATCGACGACGAACCTAAACCCGGTTGGATCGTCGACGGACAACAGCGCACCCTCGCCCTCGCCAAAGCCCAGCGACAGGACTTCCCCGTCCTAGTGACGGCGTTTGTTACCGACGACGTCGATGTGCAGCGCGATCAGTTCATCCGCATCAACAACGCCAAGCCGCTACCCCGCGGCCTCGTGACGGAATTGCTTCCGACAATCGCCAGTCCGCTCCCCGCACGCCTCGCCATCAAGCAAGCACCCTCGAAGTTGTGCGACCTGCTCAACACTCAGAAGCCCTTTTCCGGGCTGATTCGGCGCCCATCAACCCCTAAAGCCGAGCGAGTGCAAGCGGTCATCACCGATACGGGTATCGTGGACATGCTGCTCCACAGCTTGACGTCGGCCGGTGGCTGTCTCTACGTGTATCACAACCCAGCCAACGGGGAGACTGACTTCCTGAGCGTCCTGAAGACCATCACCATCTTCTGGACCTGCGTAGAAAGCACCTTCCCCGACGCATGGGGGCGGCCTGCTGAACAGAGCCGCCTCATGCACGGCGCCGGTATCCACGCGATGGGTCGACTTATGGACGCCATCATGAGCCCTCTCGACCTCGAGGACAAATCGACCCCTAGTCGGGTAATGGGCGAACTCGCCCTGATCGTTCCCCACTGCCGCTGGACCGGCGGCACGTGGGATGGGCTCAGAATCGCATGGGACGCAGTACAGAACACCCCTCGCCACAAGGACGACCTGTCCAGGTACCTCATTCGCATATACCGCCAAGCCCGGGCGGCGCAAGGATGAGGTTCTACTTCCCCGACAGTCAGGATCAGATCGACCCGTCCTTCGACTTCAGCACTGAAGAACGCTCGATCTACCGCGTCCGCCAGCGCGACGACCACTACGCCCACGAGGCTCTGCGATCTGCCCCCTTCGACGGTCTGCTAGTCTCCAAAGCGATCGTCGACGGACTGCCCGGAGCAACCGGCAAGTACACCGTCGCACAACGACAGCGCCTGTATCGCGTCGGCGTCCGTAGCTTCTTCCGACTAGACCACGAAGCCGGTCCTCGCATCGACACCCTGGGTGATTGCGGCGCCTTCACCTACGTTCACGATGAGGTCCCTCCCTACACACCCGACGACGTGATCGACTTCTACGACGGCTGCGGCTTCGACCTCGGCATCTCCATCGACCACGTCATCCTTGGCTACGACCCCGCCGCAGACCACGATCCCGCCCATTCCAACCGGGGCGACTGGCAACGCCGACAGGAAATCACCCTGCAGTTGGCCAGCGACTTCCGTGCCCGCGCACGTACCCGGAAGGCCCGCTTCAAGCCTGTCGGCGTTGCTCAAGGCTGGAGCCCAGCGTCGTACGCGACAGCGGTGCAAGCGTTGCAGCGCATCGGCTACACACGCATCGCACTCGGCGGCATGGTTCCCCTGAAGACACGTGAGATTCTTGCCTGCCTGCAGGCCGTCAACCATGTACGCCACGCCCGCACCCAGTTGCACCTGTTGGGGATCGCTCGCTGCGAGCACGTCGACGCCTTTGCGGCTAACGGCGTCACCAGCTTCGATTCCACATCAGCGTTTCGGCAGTCGTTCAAAGACGACACGGACAACTTCTACGCCCTCGACCGGACCTACACGGCGCTTCGGGTTCCCCAGGTCGACGGCAACCCGAAGCTAAAGGCCCGCATCCGGGCCGGCCAGGTGCCCCAAGCGGATGCGCTGCGGCTGGAACGTCACTGTCTTGAGTCCCTGCGCGGCTACGACCAGGGCGCCGTCAAGATCGGCCCGGTACTCAACGCGCTCAGCGACTACGACCGATTGTGCGATGACACACGTAAGGATCGCACCGAGCCCTACCGTCGAACCCTCGAGGACCAACCGTGGCGGTCTTGCCGCTGCGGACTGTGCGAGACAGTTGGCATCGAAATCGCCCTCTTCCGCGGATCCGAACGCAACAAGCGTCGCGGGTTCCACAACCTGCACGTGTTTCGGCAACGGCTCCGCCGCGAACTGGAAGGCACCGCAGCATGACACCCACCCGCACCCCCGCGACTGCGCGCGCTACCTCAAACCAGTCGAGCGATCCAGGCCGCGAACTGCGGCTTCCGGCGCTCCAAGTACGTCAAGGCCCCAACAGGACGCTTTACAGCTTCGCTGTCGATGGCAAACGGTTGCCGCGATTCTCCACCGTGTCGCGCATCCACCGTGATGCCAACACCGGCGTGCAGGGCTATCAGCGACCGGAGGTCCTCTCGCACATCGCCGCAATCCGCAAGTATCTCGAGTCCGAGGACCCGATGATCCCGAACGCGATCGTCGTCGCCTTCGACAAGCGCGTGGTCTTCGAACCGGCCGGTCACAGCGATGGACTCTCCCAGTCCGGCACGTTAGTCGTCCCTCTCGATCCGAACTGGCCCGACGAAGACAAGCCCGGCTGGGTCGTTGACGGGCAACAACGCTGTGCCGCGATCCGCGAAGCCCGTGTCGATGCGTTCCCGATCTGCGTCACGGCCTTCATCACCGAGTCCGACGCCGAACAACGCTCCCAGTTCATCCTGGTCAACTCCGCCAAACCGTTGCCAAAGGGCCTGATCCACGAACTGCTGCCTTCTACCGTCGGTTCCCTGCCCGTCGCGCTTCAGCTGCGGCGGTTCCCGGCCACACTGCTCGAGCGGTTGAACTACGACGAAGACTCACCGCTCGAGCACTTGATTCAGACCCCGACTACCCCGCAAGGAGTGATCAAGGACAACTCCGTCCTGCGGATGCTCGAGAACAGCCTCAGCGACGGTGCGCTCTACCAATATCGGCACGCCGGCGCCGAGCGCGGCGACATCGAGTCAATACTCGCCCTGGTCAAAGACTTCTGGGTCGCCGTCCGCAATACCTTCCCGGGCGCGTGGGGCCAAACACCGCGACGGTCACGACTCATGCACGGCGTCGGCGTCACCAGCATGGGCTTCCTCATGGACGCGATCGCGGAACGCTACGCCCACCTGCGAGTGCCGTCCATCGAGGACTTCGAGTACGACCTCTACGAGATCGCCGACCTCTGCCACTGGACCGAGGGCACATGGCTGCTCGATGCAGAGCATCACCGCAAGTGGAACGACCTGCAGAACACTCCCCGCGACATCCAGTTGCTGACGAACTACCTGGTCAGCGAATACCGCGCACAGACGTTCAAACGACCGGTGCGGCGACAGCGCCGCGCCTAGGTCGTCTGTACGTTGTGCGCGGTCGCGAACCGTCGCCGGGTGCGGACGATCTAGACCGCGCCTTCCGGATCAGGAGTGTCGATCAAATCGGCATCCGCGTACCAAGGATTGCCGCGGCGGATGTTCCGCCTAACCTGGGTGAGCGCGTCTACCACGATTTTCCGGCCGGCCGAGGTCCAAGCTCTTGGCCGTCCATTCGCTCGTCCCTCCCGAACGTCGGGGTCAGGTTGCCATCGTAGACCACTACTCGCGTATTCTGACCCCGGCAGTAGATTCCGCTGAGATTCGAAGACGCCGTCGTTGGCAGTAGATTCCGCTGAGAATTCGAAGACGCCGTCGTTCGATGCGAGTGGACGAGCGGCGCCTGGATGATTCGCACCGCCCGCCACGGAAGTCGGACGACCTCGAGCACACCCCTGGAGGTATCCGACTGTTGTCCACCTACCTCTTCGGGGATCACCGCATAAAGACGATGGGCCGCGTGTGGTGGCAACAGGCGTGGCTGACGTCTCCAACGATAAGGAGCCATCGTGGCTGAAGCACGCGACTCATCTGATGGGCAACCTGCAGCACGCTTGCCAGCGCAACCAATAGAGTCGTACGAAGACGAACTCACGCCGCTTGCTCTGACTTTGCTAAGGGATTGGAAACAATTCCTGCACGAGCAACTAGAGGACTCTGAGCGCAATCATGGAATCGCTTCGCAGCATCCAATGGATACCACGGATGAGGACGGCGAGGCATTAGGACGCTTCATCGATACTATGGCATCTCTGACGCTCGACCAACTTCGACGCGGCCGAGATAACGAATTATCGCTTGCCCTTAGGTTAGTGTTCGAAATAGACGATTTGCTGGGGGCAATCGTCGGCGATAGCAAGCAGCAAATCGTACGTGACGCATTCAGCGCGGCAATGATGAATCTCGCGGCTCTCATGACACGCCGCGGACACAGCACTACCCTGCCCAAGATTCGACTTCAGTAACTGCCTCCGCGGCTAAGCTTAGTCAAACAACGCGAGATTGTCGTGCCATGGGGAATTCGGCAGACTCCTTGATAGGAGCGCGTCAAGTGCCGTCCTGTCAAGCAGGCGAACTATGAAGCCTGGCGACGCAAACCCTGGTGGCGGCTTGGTTAGCCCTATGGGCAAAATGGTCAACTGTTGACACGACAGATCCGCGCTCTAAATGTTAAAGAATGAGCGTTCCAAGAACGTTCCTTACGGTGCCAACTGGTTCCACTGACGCTGGGCTTTCTCGACGTTTGACCTGCACCAGCCAACGTGCTCGGTCTCTCTCGAAGAAAACGACATCGACCCCTCCGTCGTCGGGGCCAGCCTACATGCTTCACGTCACGGACCTCACCGGAGTCAGCGAGAACTTGTGCGACCCAGCAGTTCAAGATATCGGGCTCTTCGTTTCTAAGCGTGGTTCGGTAGGGGCGTGAGGCGTCGGCGACCAGCAAGATGCGGAGCCGGTAGTTGGTGACGTTGCGGAAGCCGTGGGCGAGGCGGCGGGTCTTCGCGATGAGTAGGTTACGGCTTCGGTGCCGCCGTTGGACACGCCGCTGGTGGCGAAGTAGGCGAGCACTTGTTGGCGCCAGGCGCGCAGGGTTCGGCCGAGGCGCGCGACCTCGTGGATCGGGCAGCTTGGAAACGAGTCGATGACCTTCTCGGCGACCTTCTTGCCCTCGGCTGGGTTCTTGGCGGCGTAGGCGGCTCGTAGTTGTTGGTAGGCCGACTAGGCGACGGTGACGGCCCAGGCCGGGTCGCCGGCCTCGAGACAGGCGTTGAGCTTCGCGAGTTGCCGGTCGATGAGGTTCTCGGCGCCGTGGCGCAGCAGCCCGCGGATCTTGTAGAGCGGGTCGTCCTTCAGCCCGCGGTGAGACCGAGGGTGTCCTGCTGGACACGTCGTCATACCTCGTCGACGACCTGGGTGCCGAGCTTGACGACATGAAACCGGTTATCCCGACGTCGGGATAATCACTTTCATGCTTATCCGGTTAGTTCAGGTAATGTGGAGGAATGCCTCGTCCTGACTTCCCGCGGACGATCATGGAATTCCAGCACCGCTTCCCTGATGATGAGGCGTGCACGGAGTACCTGTTCGAGTCGCGATGGCCGGCGGGATACCGATGCCCGCGCTGCGGGCACGCGGATGCGTGGCAGGTAGCCCGGCGGCGGTTGGTATGGGAATGCGCGGCCTGTCACCGGCAGACCTCGGTGACCGCCGGGACCGTGTTGCACAAGACGCACACCGCGTTGCACGTCTGGTTCTGGGCGGCCTACCTGGTGAGTACCGCTACGCCGGGCATCTCCGCGGTACAGCTGCAACGCCAGCTCGGCCTGAGGCGCTACGAGACGGCGTGGCTGATGCTGCACAAACTGCGGCGGGCGATGGTCAACCCCGAGCGCACGCCCCTCACCGGGGCAGTCGAGGTCGATGAATGCTTCATCGGTGGCACCAGCGATCTGCGCGGCGGCCGGCGTCATGGCGCGCACGCGCTGGTCGTCGTGGCCGCGGAGGTTCGCGGAAATGGCACCGGCCGCATCCGCCTGCAGGTCATCGACAACGCCTCCGCCGACGTGCTGTGCGGCTTCGTCACCGCGACCGTCGCCGACGGTGCGACCGTGCACACCGACGCCTGGCAAGGCTACAAACGATTGAGCCGCCTCGGTTACGACCACCAGCCTCGCAGCCAACGCGCCCATCGACTTCGCGGCGCCAACCCCGACGAGATCCTGCCCCGCGTGCACCGGGTGATCAGCAACCTCAAGACCTGGCTGCAGGGCACCCACCGCGGCGTCAGCGAGGAACACCTACCGACCTATCTCGAGGAGTTCACCTTCCGCTTCAACCGCCGCCGTACCCCGATGGCCGCCTTCCAAACCCTGCTCGGCCTGGGCAGCGCCCAAGCTCCAACGACCTACCGCGAAATCACCGGCTCCAGCCCAACCTGAACTAACCGGATAAGCATGAT
>JBBQZQ010000055.1:0-28866 GCA_038207565.1 Mycobacteriales bacterium | reverse complement strand
GGCGCCCAGCCAATCCCGCATATCCGGCGGCAACAAGAACGGCTGATCCCGATCTACCGGCCGAAACCCCTTCGCCATCACAAGATCTTTTAACAATTCGTGATCAACACGCGGAGGCTCGCCGATTATGCGACAGGCTCGTACGGTCGCCCTTCGCCGTGTTGATCAGCCCCGGCCAGATTCCCGGGACGCGCACCGCCGCGCAGCTCGCCGATACGGACCAGCGCGACCCCGATGACGATGAGTACCCCGCCGGCGATCTGCAGTCCGGCCGACAGCTGGCCAAGCAGCAGCCAGGCGAACAGGATCGCGAAGAGCACCTCGGTCAGTCCGAGGAAGGACGCGAGCCTGGCACCGAGCCGGCGCGCGGCCTCGATCCCGGTGACGTAGGCCAGCGCAGCGGCAATCACTGACAGTCCGGCAACGGGCACCAGCCAGCTGACCTTGATCTCGACGAAGCGCACATCAGTCAGCTCGGCGTGCATCGGCAGCGCACCGACCGCGCCGAACGCGAGCAACATGCATTATGGTTATGACCCTAGAGCCGTTAGGTGAAAGGAGTCAAGTTGCTATTTGCTCATGACACCGAAGTCGCGCTGGCTGCTGCCGCCGCCCTGGTGAACACCGGCCGGCAGCCGATGGAGGAGCTACCCGACATCGCCGCGCTCGACGAGTTCGTGGCCAGCTGGGGGTGGACGGGGCAGCGCACGCGGACGCGCGGCGAGCTCGTTGCCGTGCGGGCGCTGCGTCCCCGGCTGGCGCGGTTGTGGGAGGTGGGCGAGCACGAGGCGGTGCAGATCGTCAATGGCCTGCTGCGCGAAGCACGGGCCCTGCCCCAGCTCGTCAAGCACGACGACTGGGACTACCACCTGCACGCGACGCCCTCCGATGCTCCGCTGGCCGACCGGATGGCCGTCGAGGCCGCGATGGCCGTCACCGACGTCCTGCGGCAGAAGGAGCTCGACCGGCTGCACACCTGCGCCGCCGACACGTGTCAGGACGTACTGGTCGACCTGTCCAAGAACCGGTCACGGCGCTTCTGTTCCACCACGTGCGCGAACCGCACCAATGTCGCAGCCTTCCGGGCGCGCAGGACGACCCGGGCCGAGTAGGTGCGTACTCGAATGATCACGCCGTGAAGTGGACGCCGTGGAACCTGCCGCGCCAGCGCGTGACCTCCGCAGCCACGTGCGGGTCGCCGGTCAACCCCCTGCGACCAACTGGGCGGCATGTCCTCGACGGTCATGCCGAGCCGGACGATCTCGGGCGTCCCGACGGCGAACTGGTGCGATCGGATGAAGCCCCGATCTGCCGCGAACACCGCAACGTTCAGTGCAGCGAGCTCGGTCACGAGCGCCCGCGCACGCGACCATGGTTGTCGCGTGCTGCCGGCCGGCACCGTCCAGTCGAGCATCGTGACCGCGAGCACTGCCACCCGGCCGGCGTCGAAGTTCGCGGTCAGGCCGGGATATGCGATCGCGTCGACGTGTTCGGCAACCATGGACGCCGATCGGTCATCGCCAGATAGTGTCATGCGCGCCGCCGGGCACGTACGGTACCTGGCCGGCGCCTGACGTCGGCGCCGGCCGGCACATCAGCTGTAGCTCACCCGAAGCAGCGATACTGCGGCACGCCCCGCGTTGACCAGCACCTGCTTGCCGCGCGCGGTGGTGACGACGGTGTAGGTGACCGGCGCACCATTCAGCGTGACGGCGTTGATGGACCTCCCACTCGGGACGACGGCGCCGATGGTCTGCGCGGCGTCGACCCGCGAGGTGACTTTAGTCAACAGCGATCCGTCGTTGCGCGCGGCCAGTACGTCGATGCTGTTCGCGCCGAGAACGATGTCGCTGCCGGCGATGTTCTGCTGGCCGTCCGGTACCTGCGGCACCACCGAGAACCGGCCGTTGCCGAGGTCGGGCGCCACGCCGAGTTCGTAATGCACCACCGGCCACAGCACGCCATAGGTACCCCACGCCTGCAGCCCGCTCGATCGCTCGGTGAACAGCTTGTCGATGTTCGCGCCGAAGTCCGGCGACGGCGAGATCTCGGGCATGGCGCCCGGCGTCTCCCACACCGACGGATCGAGCTGCACCGTCGCGTTCGCCGTGGTGTAGCGGCCCATCTGGCCCGGCCCGCTGCGTCCGAGCGCTCCCTCGGCCACGGCGGCGATCGACGTGGTCAGCGTGAAGACCGTGCGTTCGCTCGGCCGCAACGAAATCGTGGTGTCGCACTGCGGTCCCGGGTTGCCCTTCACGTCGGACGTCGGTCCGGTACCGGTGTGATAGAGCCCGTATGTGCCGGTGTAACAGGCCAGTTCGTGCTTGGCCACGGTGGCTGTGGCGTGCTGCAAGCTGGCGAGCGGCCCGGCCGCGGCGCCGTTGATCGCAGGCAGCTCTGCCTCGACGGGGGTGAGCCCGATCCAGTGCCGATGGAACAGCTTGACGTCGCCGGGATCCATCAGCGAATCGGCATACGATGCCGTGCTCCCGCCGTACCACCAGGCCTGCTCGAAGCCGGACCGCAGCTGGGCGGCCTTGCTCTTAGCCCACTGCAGGGTCACCGTGTCGTTCTTGGACGCGGCCATCGTCGCCAGGTCGAGCAGGCCGCGGATCGCGTAGACGGTGTTGTCGAGCTTCTCGGCACCCATCCCCTCGCGCTCCACGTTGCCGGACCCCTCCAGCCAGCCGTCGCCGTCGATGTCCAATTGCTCGAAGGCCCAGTGCATGTTGCGGACCGTGAAGTCATACATCTCGTCGCGGAACGCGTCATTGCCCGTCCAGCGCCACACCAGTGCCACCGAGCTCGGGAACTTGACCGTCTCGTCGGTGTTTCCTGGATCGCTGTTGGCGCCGAAGTAGACCGAGCCGTCAGGTGCGGTCTCGTGGATGACCTTCCCGCTCCGGTCGTTCACGATGTCGCTGATCTGCATCAACGACCGCAGATGGTTCTCGATCGAACCGAACTGTCCGCTCGCCACCGCGGCGAACGCCGTGTACTCACCGTCCGTGCCGAAGATCCACGGATAGTCCGGCCAGCCCGCACCGATCCACTGCGCGATCGGCAAGGATCCCTTAGGGGCCGGGTAGAACTTCCCGGCGTTGGTCACCCGCAGCTTCAGGTAGTCCGCGCGCTGCCGAGAGTCCGCGAGGTTCTGCTTGCTCGACTCCACGCTTCGCGCGAGCAGCTTGTCGCCGGGCAGGCTGACCGTGGTGTGCGCGGCGAGTGACGTGCGCGTGGTCACCCTCGACTGCAGCCGGGCCGCAGGCGCCGTCAATGCCGAGGCCTGGTTGCCGGTCGCGGCCGTCTCGCCGTAGTTCGACCCGCCGATGGCGAACCACACGGTCCGCCGACCGGCCGGAACATCCACGTTGTAGACGAGTTCGCCGCCGGTGCCCTTGCCGTAGGCGGTGTCGTCACAACGATTCGGCTGGGTCGGTGTGCCCGGCCCCGACGCAGGGCACACGACGTTGCCCGATTGCGGCCCGCGGAAGTTCGCACCGAGGCTGTGCGATTGGGGCGTGAGGGAGGAACCGACCACCGCGGACCACGCGTGGTGGGTGGTATTCGGGATCGGCGGCGTCCCGATGTCGTTGAAGACCAGCTGGCCGTTCTTGTACGAACCGGTGTCGGGCAGGTTCGCGGTCAACTGGCTGGGTGTCGTTTCCCCCCACGGGTACACCGACATCAGTTCCGAATGGGCGTCCATCGTCAGTTTCACGGTTCGCGCGGTCGTCGAGGTCATCGTCAACCCGATCAGGCCGCCGCGGACGTTGTCCGGCGCGAAGTCGGTACGGCTGATCTGCACGCCGCCCGCCGAGCCGAGATCCATGCGCGAGTAACCCCAGCCGCTGGTGTAGCGCTTGGACGACAGCCAGGTGTTGCCGACCTTGAACCACACCCCGTCGAGCAACTTGATCGGCATGCTCCAGAACCCACCCATCTCACCGCGGGTGTGGAACCCCTCGGCCGGGTACGACCCGTCCTCGGCACCCGCCTCGTAGAACCGCGTACCGATCACGAACGACCGGCGGTCGGCCAGACGGGTCGTCGTGCTCAGTTCGGGTGAGCGGGGCAGCGCAGCCTCGGTGGTCACGGCCTGTGCCGAGGATGCGGCGGTGACTGCCACCACCCCCAGCGGCACGATGGCCACGGCCGCAAGGGAGAAAGCGAGCACGCGTCGATTCACCGGATTACCTCCACAGTGAGGGTGCATCACGGGTGAGCCGATCGACGCACCTGAGCTGATCCTGCATGTCCCGCACGTTCGCCGCAATAGTGACTATTTCTCGCCGATGGGCAGAATGAATCCCATGCCCGACACGGATCGCTCCGACGTCGAATCGAGCGGCGACTACGACCGCGACCAGAACTACCTCACGACCCGCATCACCGAAGACGGGCGTGACGGTTACCCGGTCGAGCCCGGGCGCTACAGTCTCGTGGTCGCGCGCGCCTGCCCGTGGGCCAACCGCGCGATCATCGTGCGCCGCCTGCTAGGCCTCGAACCGGTGCTGTCGATGGGCATCTGCGGGCCGATCCACGACTCGAACAGCTGGACCTTCGACCTCGATCCGGGCGGTCGCGACCCGGTGCTCGGGATCGCGCGCATCCAGCAGGCCTACTTCGCCCGCACACCCGGATACGACCGCGGCATCACCGTCCCGGCGGTCGTCGACATCCCCACCGGCGAGGTCGTCACCAACGACTTCGGGCAGATGACCCTCGACTTCTCGACCGAGTGGCGCGGCCACCACCGCGCAGGCGCCCCTGACCTGTACCCCGACGCGTTGCGCGACGAGATCGACCACGTCGCCGAACTCGTCTACCGCGACGTGAACAACGGTGTCTACAGGTGCGGCTTCGCGAGCACGCAGCAGGCCTATGAGCACTCCTACCAGCGGCTGTTCGAACGACTGGACTGGCTGAGCGACCGGTTGGCCGGGCAGCGCTACCTCGTCGGCGACACGATCACCGAGGCCGACGTTCGACTGTTCACCACGCTGGCCCGCTTCGATCCCGTCTATCACGGCCACTTCAAGTGCAATCGGCAGAAGCTCTCGGAATTCCCCGTGCTCTGGGCGTACGCGCGCGATCTGTTCCAGACCCCCGGCTTCGGCGACACCACGGACTTCATCCAGATCAAGCAGCACTACTACGTGGTGCACAAGGGCGTGAATCCGACCGGAATCATCCCGGCGGGGCCGGATCTGTCGAACTGGCTCACCGCGCACGGCCGCGACGATCTCGGCGGCCGCCCGTTCGGCGACGGCACGCCGCCCGGGCCGCCGCCCCGCGGCGAGATGGTGCCCGCGGACCACACGCCCCTTCCGTCAGGGAAAGACGGTGCGCACTGACGACATGTCGTCTGCGCCGTGACCCGCTGCCGACGCACGCGCGAAGAGGGCACGGACCGCATCCAGCAGGTCGGTCGGGAACCCCGCGTCGGACCCTGCGGCGCGCATCAGGTCGACGTCCTTGATGACGCCGTCCACGGCGAACGAGGTCGCGTAGTCGCCCCCGATCATCGCCTTGCCCTTGAGCTGGGCGTACGGCGCGTTCGTCGGGCCACCGTCGATCGCCTTGAGGAAGAGTCCGGGGTCCACTCCCAGCGCGCCGGCGAGCGCAACAGACTGCGCGACCGCGGCGGTGATGGAGGCGATCCAGGCGTTGCAGGCAAGTTTCAGCGCGCTGGCCTGCCCGATCTTGGCGCCGACGACCACGATGCGCATCGCGACGGCGTCCAGCACCGGCCGCGCACGCTCGACGACCGCACTCTGCCCCGAGACCAGGGCAACGAGCTTGCCCTCGGCGGCGGGCTGCTTCGTGCCCAGCATCGGGGAGTCCAGGAAGGCGGCGTCTCCCGCAGCGTCGGCGATGCGCGCGATACCGGACGGGCCGACCGTCGAGCACTGCAGCCAGACGGCGTCCGGTTCCATCGCCGCGAGCACCTGGTCGGTCACCGCCAGTACCGACTCCGCGTCGAAGAGCACGGTCAGTAGCGCGTCTGCCGTAGCGACCGCGTCCTCGACCGACGTGACGACCTCGATCCCGTGCCCGGCGAGTGGTTCTGCCTTCGACCGGGTGCGGTTCCACACGACGACGTCGTGCCCGGCCCGCTCTAGCGAGCCGGCCATGCCCGCGCCCATCGTCCCCGTTCCCAGTACCGCAACCCGCATGCCGTCCACATCCTCGTCATGGAACTGTTGTCATAGAAACTGCTTGTCGTCGTGACTTTTTGATCCGACACCCATACATTCCCACGCCGATTCGCGGCGTTGACACCGCAACTGCCGCCGCGAATAGTCCATCCGATGACTACCGGGCACAGTCCATCGCGGGTAGCCACGTCCACTGACGGAATCCGGGTCGCGGTGTACGAGTCCGGCTCGGCATGCGGGGTGACGGTACTGGCGGTCCACGGTTATCCCGACAACCACAGCGTATGGGACGGCGCGGCCAGGTTGCTCGGCGAGCACTACCGCGTGCTGCGCTATGACGTGCGAGGCGCGGGAGCACCGGACCAGCCGACCGACCGTGACGCTTACCGGATGCCGCACCTCGTCGACGACCTGATCGCCGTGCTCGACGCGACCGCCACCGACAGGGTGCACCTGCTTGGTCACGACTGGGGGTCGATCCAGTGCTGGGCTGCGCTCGAAGACACCCGGCTGGACGGACGCATCGCGGGCTTCACCTCGGTTTCTGGGCCCTCCCTCGCTCATGCCGGGGTGTGGCTGGGTCCGGCTCGTGGACATCGGCTCGACGCAACGCGTCAGCTCGCGAAGTCCTATTACGCGGTGCTGTTCCAGCTTCCGCGACTGCCGGAACTGGCTGTGCACGCCGGGCTGCTCGACCGGGCGGTCGCACTCGCCAGTTCTCGCCGCGCCAGTTCTCGTCGGGCCAGCTCCGACGATGTCGCGGCGCAGCGCAGCGCCGCCGACAAGCTGAACGGTCTGCAGCTCTACCGCGCGAACCTGCGCGGCGGGGCGCAGCGCCCCCGCCCGCGCCGGATGGACGTCCCGGTCCAGATACTCGTCCCGCGACACGATGCCTTCATCCGCCCCGAATTCGCGATGCAGGCACCCAAACCCTTCGTGCGCAACCTGCACACCCGAGCTATCGCCGGGGGCACTGGGTGGTCAGCGAGCATCCCGAAGCCGTCACCGCGCACGTGCGCGGGTTCATCGAACACGTCGAGCACGGCACACCGATGCTCGAGCGATAGCAGGCGTTACAGCCCGACGGCGATCTCGAGCGCCGCCAGCTCGTCGTCGAGGTGGCCCAGCAGGTGCTGCAGGTGCGGCACCGAGCGGCGGCACCCGGTCAGGCCGAAGGCGATCTCGCTCGAGTAGCTCGTCACCGTGATGTTGAGGGCCTGTCCGTCGACGGGGACGGAGAGCGGATACAGCCCGTCCAGGCGCGCCCCGTTCCAGTACAGCGGCGTCTGCGGTCCGGGGACGTTGGAGATGATCAGGTTGAACGGCGGCCTGGCCCGGCCGTCGAGGCGCAGCAGCGGGTAGAGCCCCAGCGGGCTGATGCCCAGCGCCGACATGGCCAGAATCTGCATCTGGGTCATCCCCGTCATCGACTTCTTGCCCGCGAGCATCGAATTGTGCACGGCGGACAGTCGCTCGGCCGGCTCGTCGAGGTTCGTGCCGAGGTTGCACATCACCGCGCCCACCGCGTTTCCGCCGCCGTCATGACTGCTCGGCCCGGCACGGTGCAGGGAGACCGGCACCATGGCGATCAACGGCGACGCGGGCAGCGCGTCCAGGCTCTGCAGGTAGCTACGCAGCGCACCCGAGCACATCGCCAGGACGACATCGTTGACCGTCGTGTCGCTAGCCTTGCCCACCTGCCGGATGCGATCCATCGGCCACGACTGCGCGGCGAAGCGACGTGCCCCGGTGATCGGGACATTGAGGATCGTCCTCGGCGCAGAGAACGAGAGAGCACCGCTCTCTTCCTGCACACCTCGGCTCAGCGTGCGCAACAGCGCCGGGCCTAGGCCTGCTGCGTCACCGGCGATGTTCAGTGCGGTCCGCAGCGTGTGCAGCGAGACGGCGCTCGAGCCGGCCCGCTCGACCTGGCTGTCGGATGGGTGCGGCCGGGGCGCCCAGGGGGCAGGCATCTCGCGCGCATCAGGGTCCGGGCTGAGCATGCGCGAGAGCATGCGCAGCGCCGAGACGCCGTCGACCAGCGCATGGTGGGTCTTGAGATAGATCGCATAGCGACCGTCGGCGAGACCCTCGATCAGGTGCATCTCCCAGAGCGGACGGTGCCGGTCCAGTAGCGATGAGTGCAACCGTGACACGAGGACGAACAGCTCGCGGATTCGCGCCGGCTGCGGGAGCGCGTTGCGGCGCACGTGGTGTTCAAGGTCGAACTTTCGGTCGACGTCCCAACCCCACTGGCCCAACGAGGTGAGCGATCGCCGCGCGCGCTTCTGGAACAACGGCGCCACCTCGTCCTGCGCGATGGCCTCGTCGAACATGGCGCGGACGTCGAGCGCAGTCGCGCCATCAGGCGGCTGGAACAGTTGCAGACCGCCGACGTGCATCGGGTGCTCGCGAGTCTCCGCGAGCAGGAAGAGCGAGCTCGTTGGTGTCATCGGCAGCAGCATGGGACGAGTCTGACATTGCCCCCGAACCCATCCGTTTCCCGACCCCTAACGCCCCCCTAACGAGGGGAGGTATGCACCTGCCCGTGCGCATCGACGCAGTGCTCGGCATCGTGCGACGCGGCGTCCAGGTGGTCGGCCTCGAGCGTCACGTGCCCGATGTCGTAGCGGACGTGCAACAGGTCGCGCAGCCGCGAGCTCACCTCGTGGCAGTCGTGTGATGCTCGTACCAGGACGTGCGCCGAGACTGCCGACGCGTCCGGACCGATCTGCCACACGTGCAGGTCATGCAGCTCTGCGACACCGTCGACCCCGGCGAGTTGCCGACCCAGGTCGTCGGGATCAACGCCCTTCGGTGCGGCTTCGAGGAAGACGCGACCGGCGGCCTGCACCAGCCGGGAGCCCGTCCATGCCATCACCGCGGCGACGACCAGGGATGCGATCGGGTCGGCGCGGGTCCATCCGGTGAAGAGCACGACCAGCCCGGCGACGACCGTCGCCCCGAACGCCCAGACGTCGGTGACGAGGTGGGCGACGACGCCGCGGATGTTGAGGCTGTTGTGGCCGGCGCGAGAGACACACGCGGTGGCGAGCAGGTTGACGGCCACACCGACCAGCGCGACCACAGTCACCACGCCACCGGATACGGGACCGGGATCGACCAGCCGCCCGATGCCTTCAATCGTGAACCAGATCGCCAACAGGATCAACGTGATGCCGCTGGCCTGTCCGGACAGGGCGTCCACCCGCGCGAAACCGTAGGTGTAGGCGCCGCGCGCCGGACGTTCGGCGATCCGCACTGCCACGATCGCCACAGCGATGGCACCCGCGTCGGTCACCATGTGCCCCGCGTCGGTGAGCAGGGCCAGCGAGTGGGCGAACAGTCCGGCGACGACCTCGGCGAGCATAAAGGCGAGCACGATCGCCAGGGCGGCGACCAGCCAGCGCCGATCGGACCGCGCCGGGACGACAGGTCGGTGGCCGTGCCCGCTCACGTGCCACCTCCAGCACTCATGTTTCCACTGTCACACATCACAACGCGATGCGCCCATGCTGCCTGCGCATCGCGTGCGGTACGTCTGTCGACGCCGCGACCTCGGCGCAGGATCGCGGCCGGTCGGCCGCCGGGTCGCTCACCAGCCGCCGTAGAGGGGGCGTCCCTCGGCGAACCCGGATGCGGACTGGACCCCGACGACGGCACGTTCGTGCAGCTGCTCGAGCGTCGCCGCACCCGCGTACGTGCAGGCCGACCGCACCCCGGCGACGATGGTGTCAATGAGGTCTTCGACGCCGGGACGGTCGGGGTCGACGAACTGCCGACCGCTGGAGATTCCTTCTTCGAACAGCGCCTTGCGCGCCCGCTCGAAGGACCCCTCACCGGAGGTGCGCTGGGCCAGTGCTCTGGCCGAGGCCATCCCGAAGCTCTCCTTGTAGGCGCGCCCGTCCGGTGCGAAGTGCAGGTCGCCCGGCGACTCGAGCGTGCCGGCGAACCACGATCCGATCATGACAGCCGACGCCCCGGCCGCGAGCGCCAGCGCCACGTCGCGCGGATGCCGCACCCCGCCGTCCGCCCAAACGTTGCGGCCGAGCCCGCGCGCGGCCGCCGCGCACTCGAGCACGGCGGAGAACTGGGGCCGCCCGACGCCGGTCATCATCCGGGTCGTGCACATCGCGCCCGGCCCGACCCCGACCTTCACGATGTCGGCGCCCGCCTCGATCAGCGCGCTGGTGCCGTCGCTCGACACGACGTTGCCCGCGACGACGGGGATGCTCGGCACGAGAGTCCGTACGGCGGCCAGCGCGTCGAGCATGCGCTGCTGGTGGCCGTGGGCGGTGTCGAGCACGAGCACATCGATCCCGGAATCGATCAGCTCCGCCGCCTTGCCTCTAACGTCCCCGTTCACCCCGATGGCCGCGGCGACCCGTAGGCGTCCCGCGTCGTCGAGGGCGGGGCGGTAGATGGCCGAGCGGAGCGCCGCCGTGCGGGTCAGAATTCCGACCAGCCGACCGGACGCGTCGACGACCGGCGCCAGCCTTCTGCGGGCCGCATCGAGCTGATCGAACGCGTCCACCGCGGCGATCGGCTCGGTCAGCGTCAGCGGATCGTGCGTCATCACCTGGTGAAGCTGGGCGAAGCGATCAGCTCCGGCGCAGTCGGCTTCGGTCACGACGCCGACCGGGCGACCGCCGTCGACGACGACTATCGCGCCGTGCGCGCGTTTCGGCAGCAGGGCCAGTGCGTCGCCGACCGGGCTCCGCGGCGACAGCGTCAAAGCCGTGTCGACCACTAGGTGCCGCGACTTCACCCAGGCCACCACGTCGCGGACCACCGCCGCCGGAATGTCCTGAGGTAGCACGGCCAGGCCACCGCGGCGCGCGACCGTCTCGGCCATGCGGCGCCCGGCCACCGCGGTCATGTTCGCGACGACCACAGGGATGGTGGCACCGCTGCCGTCGGCGACGGTCAGGTCGACGTCGAACCGGGAGGACACGTCCGAAGGGGCCGGCACCATGAACACATCGTCATAGGTCAGCTCGTAGGGCACGGCCGGGTTGAGAAGGCGCACGAGATCAGCAGCCTACTGCTGCGACTTAGAGTGTCGTAGTGGTCGGTGCGGTCGGGGTCCAGAATTGATCGCGGTCTTCGACATCGACGGCGTGGTCGCCGACGTCCGGCACCGCCTGCACCACCTTCGCGGCCGGGGTGACTGGGCCGCGTTCTTCGATGAGGCCGGCGCCGACCCGTTGTTGGTCGAGGGTGCCTGCCTGGCTGCCGATCTCGCCGAGGTACACGAGATCGTGTGGCTGACCGGCCGCCCGGAGTGGCTGCGACCAGTCACCGAACAGTGGCTCGTGCGCCACGCTCTGCCGGGCCAGGAGCTGCGCATGCGTCCGAACGGCGACTACCGGCCCGCCCGCTCGTACAAACTCGGCGTGCTGCGCCAGTTGAGCCCCCGGGGCGTCGCTGCATTCGTGGACGACGACTCGGACGTGGTCGACGCGGCCCTGGCTGCCGGATTCCCCGCGGCATTGGCCGACTGGGTACCCCGCGACGAGGTCTTGCGCGCTGCCCAGGAGCGGGACGGACGAACGTAGCAGTAGCTGAGGACAAGGTCACAACCCAGTAACGATGTACCCTTCGACTGTCCGGATATGTCCAGGCTTAGAACGAACTCGGGAATGACTCCGGGCGCGCCGCAATTGAAACCCGGAGTAATGGGGGCACACTTGTGACAGACGTCTCGCCGGAAGCGGTTGCAGTGCCGATAGGGAGAGCGAACACGGATCGACAGCCCGCCGATTCACACGACAAAGACAAGCAGGACACCGCAATGAACGTGCACATCGTGTCGGACAGCCCGGCGCATTCGAACTGCTCCCACGTCCCCGCCTGCCCGTCGGTCGACGCGACCGACCGCGACGCGGCCCATGTCGTCGCCTCGCACCCGGAGCAAGGCTGGAGCTTGCTGTGCAACGGGATCGTGCTCTTCGAAGACTTCGGCGAGCTGCTGCCCAACGGCACCAGCTTCGGTGCCCGGCGCCGCGAGCTGCTGATGTGCTCGCCGCACCGTCACGCCAGCTGAGTCTCCGAACTCAGCCGAACGGCGGCTCAGCGAAAGGCACCGGCGCCGATCCGGCCGATGGTGGGGCAGCCCGCGACAGGATTCGATCGGTGTCCAGGCCGGTCGGCAGCGTGCCGAACGCCACTCCCCACTCCCCCGCCAGCCGCGACGCGACGAACGCCTCGGCCACTGCGGCGTCCCCGCACCGCAGCAGCAGCGATCCCTGCAGCAGTACCGCCATCCGCTCGACCACCTGGCGCGCGCGGTATTCGAGCTGGCTGAGATCGCTGAGCTGCTTACGCAACTCGGCGAGCGCGTCGTCGTAGCGCGCGTCGGAACCCGACGCTCGATCCAGCTCGGCCACGAAGGCCTCGACCGTGTCGGGTTGCCTCGCCATCGCGCGCAGGGTGTCCAGGGCCGCGACGTTGCCGGAGCCCTCCCAGATCGAGACGAGCGGTGCCTCGCGGTAGAGCCGCGGCAGGCCGGAATCCTCGATGTAGCCGTTGCCGCCGAGGCACTCCAGCGACTCGGCGGCATGCGTCGACCAGCGCTTGCACAACCAGTATTTCGTCACCGACAGGCCGACGCGGCGGAATGCTGCCTCGGCAGCGTCGCCTCGCGTCGCCCTGTCAACAGCACCGGCGAGCCGCAGCACGACCGTCGTGGCGGCCTCGGACTCGACTGCGAGATCGGCGAGGACGTTGACCATCGCGGGATGGTCGAGCAATCGCTTGCCGAACGCCTGCCGGTGCTGCGCGTGGTGCACAGCGTGGGCGGTGCCGATGCGCATGCCACCTGCAGCCATCAGTGCACAGTCGAGGCGGGTCATGTTGACCATGTCGATGATGGTCCGCACGCCACGGCCTGCTTCGCCGACGAGCCAACCGGTGGCGTCCTCGTACTCGATCTCGGCCGAGGCATTCGACTTGTTTCCGAGCTTGTCCTTCAACCCCTGCAGGAAGAGCGCATTGCGTGTGCCGTCGGGCAGCACGCGCGGGACGAGGAAGCACGACAGCCCACCCGGTGCCTGGGCGAGAGTCAGGAACAGATCCGACATCGGGGCCGAGGTGAACCATTTGTGCCCGGTGATCCGGTACGACCCGTCGGCCGAAGCAACGGCGCGGGTCGTGTTCGCCCGGACGTCCGAACCGCCCTGCTTCTCGGTCATCGACATGCCCGCGATGAGGCCTGCCTTGTCCAGTGGTGCCTGGGACCCGATGTCGTATCGCCTGTTCGTCAGCAGCGGTTCGTAGGCTGCAGCCAGCTCCGGCGTCGCGCGCAGTGCGGGCACCACGGCATAGGTCATCGAGATCGGGCAGAGGTGACCGGCATCGGCCACCCCCCACGCCATCACCTTCGCCGCGCGCGCCACGTGCTCGCCCTCGCGCCTCGACGCCCAGGGCGCACCATGCAGCCCGTGCTCGACGGCGACGGTCATCAACTCGTGATACTGCGGCAGATAAGTCACCTCGTCGATACGATTGCCGTATCGATCGTGGGTGTGCAGCACCGGCGGGTGCTCGTTCGCAAGCCGTCCCCACTGCTGTACCTCGCCAGAATTGGCCAACCGCCCCAGGCTGCGTACCTCCGCTTCGGCCCACGCCGCGCCCTCACGGCGCAAGCCCTCTATCAGTGCGGGAAAGCTCGAGATGTCGTGCTCCTCCAGCAGTGGCACCTGATTGGTCACGTCATGCGTGCGCGGCATCGCGAACTCCCAGCGATCGAAGGGCGAAGGTGACGACGGTCGGGACGGTGGCCGGGTCCCTGGCCCCCGCGAGCGGCCCGACCAACGATTCGGCGATCGCTCCCACGAGGGCGGCCGCGACGACCGACGCGTCCTGGGCAGGCAGTTCCCCGCTGCGGATTCCGGCCACTGCTGCGACCGAGGCGCCGGCTGACCCAGTGTCGCCCACCAGGTCCACGGCAGCCGCCACTGGCTGGGCGCGCCGCGTATCCAGCCGTGCCTGGACCGCTGCAGTGCGCAGGTAGGTCATGCAAGCAGTGAATCGACTGTCCACTCCTTGCGCCAGCCGGGTGACCGGTTTGGCGGGGCAGGCGAGCACACGGCGCGCAAAACGTGAGCGGCAGGCGAGCGCGTGCCGGGCTGAGGCGGCCAGCACTCAGGTGGCAGGATCGGATTCCGACGTCAGGCCGCCACGCCGGGGTCGACGCGGAGAGGCAGCGACATGCTCAATCGGGAGAGGCTGGACGTGGCGCGGCAACAGGCGCGGCGCCTCCCGACGACGGCGCGTGAGGCGGCGGTGCTCTACCGCGTCGGGTTGACGCCGCTCACCCGACCCGCCGAGGCGGCGGCGGCCATCCTCACCATGAAACGCTGGGGCCTGGTTGCCGGGGCGCTTCGGATCGCGGCCCGTCGCAACCCGGAAGCACTCGGGCTCGTCGATGATCTCGGCGAGTTGACCTTCCGCGACCTCGATCGACGCTCCAACTCCTTGGCGCGCGCCTGGCGGGAACGCGGGCTCGGCGAGCAGTCGGTGATCGCGGTGCTCTGCCGCGACCACCGGGGGCTGCTCGACGCGATGTTCGCCTGCGGAAAGATCGGCGCGAAGTTGCTGCTGATGAACACCGGGTTCGCCAAGCCCGCCCTCGCCGCCGTCGCCGAGCGCGAGGGGGTCGACACGCTGGTCTACGACGTCGAGTTCACCAGCGTCCTCGGCGATATCGCCGGGAACACTTCCCGCTACCTCGCCTGGACCAACAGCGGTGGCGCCGCTCGCGGTGACATGGGGTACGAGACGATCGAGCAGCTCATCGAGTCCACCGACGGCGCCGACGTGGCCCGCCCGGAGGCCGCCGGCGCCCTCGTGCTGCTCACCAGTGGAACCACCGGCACCCCGAAGGGCGCACCCCGTCACGTGAGCTCGCCCTTCGCCGCCGCCCAGTTCCTCGAGCGCATCCCGCTGCACATGGGGGAACGCACCGTGATCGGCGCCCCGCTGTTCCACGGCACCGGCTTCTCGCAATTCGTGCTGAGCCTTGCGCTCGGCTCGACCACGATCACACACCGCAAATTCGACCCCAGGCGGGTCCTCGAATCGCTGCAGCAGTACCGGGCAGAGACGCTCGTCCTCGTTCCCACGATGTTGCAGCGGCTGCTTCGACTGGGCGATGACGTCATCCATGGCTACGACACGAGCAGACTCCGCATCGTGTTCGTCGCCGGCTCCGCGCTGGCACCCGAGGTCGGCAACCACACCATGGCGGTCTTCGGCGACGTCCTCTACAACCTCTACGGCTCGACCGAGGTCGCGGTGGCCACCATTGCGACGCCCGCGGACTGGAAGCTGGCTCCGGGCACGGTCGGCCGCGCCCCGGTGGGCTGCACGGTTGTTCTCTACGACGACCACGACAACAAGATCACCGAACCGAACGTCCCCGGACGGGTGTTCGTCGGCAGCGGCCTGAAGTTCTCCGGCTACACGGGCGGCGGCTCGAAGGAAGAACTGGACGGGCTGTTGTCCTCCGGCGACGTCGGCCACTTCGACGAATCGGGGTTGCTCTTCATCGACGGTCGCGACGACGACATGATCGTCTCCGGTGGCGAGAACGTGTTCCCCGGGGAGGTCGAGGACCTGCTGCTGGAGCACGATGCCATCGACGACGCCGCCGTCCTCGGGATCGACGATGCGGACTTCGGCAAACGGTTGAAGGCCTACGTCGTGGTCAAGACCGGCAGCACCCTCACCGCCGACGCCGTCAAGGCCCACGTGAAGGGCCAGCTGGCCAGACACAAGGTGCCGCGCGACGTGGTCTTCATCGACGACCTGCCGCGCAATGCCACCGGCAAGCTGTTGCGCGCCGAACTGATCGACACCCGTTCCGGCAATGCCGAGGTGGTGGACGACACCGAATGAACGGTCACCCTGCTCGGCCTGGCGGTCAGAACGGCCTGAGCGAGCCGGAACGGCGCTGCCTACCCAGCGGCGCGGACAGATTGGGCATGATCGTAGGGGTGTCGTTCCTCGACGGTCCCGTGCCGCTCGCGTTCGCGCATCGCGGGTTCGACCTGACCGGTGCGGAGAACTCCATGGTGGCGTTCCAGCGCGCGGTCGATCTCGGCTACCGCTATCTCGAAACCGACGTGCGGGTGACGGGCGACGGCGTCGCGCTGGCTTTCCACGACGCCCGCCTCGATCGGGTGACCGACCGCCGAGGGGTGATAGCGCACCTGCCGTGGAGCGAGGTGGGCAAGGCACGTATCGGCGGGCGCGAGCCCATTCCGCTGCTGGTCGACGTACTGGCCGAGTGGCCCGACGTCCGCATCAACCTCGACGTGAAGGCCGAACACTCGCTGGCTGCGACGATCGCGGCGATCCGCGAGACCAACTGCGTCGACCGAGTCTGCGTCGGTGCGTTCTCCGACGCGCGCATCACGGCCTTACGCAGCGAGTTCGGGCCGCAGCTGTGCACGGCGCTCGGGCCCCGCGAGGCTATCGGCCTGCGGCTCGCATCGCGCCGGGGACGGGTCCCGCGCCGCTCCGAAGGCCGGTGCGCCCAGGTGCCTGCGCGGCTGGGCCGGGTCGTCTTCACCGACCACCGGCTGGTGAGCACCGCGCACGAGCTCGGGCTGCAGGTGCACGCGTGGACGGTGAACGAGCGGGCCGAGATGGAGCGCCTGCTCGATCTCGGCGTGGACGGGATCATGACCGACCGGGCCGATGTTCTGCGCGACGTGCTTGTGCAGCGCGGCCGGTGGGCTGCGACGTGACTACCGCCGTGGCTGCCAGGGCCCGCAGCGCCGCCGGGAAGATCTCCGCGGGCGGGGTGACCAGGCCCGCACCCACCTGACCCGTGCCGGCGACGCGTCCGGCCATCCCGGTGTTGATCTGCGGCAGGATCTGGGTCCGAACCACCTTGCTCACGTCGATGCCGCAGGGCAGACCGCGGAAGTCCAGCACCGGGACCGAGAACGCCGGGTGCTCGGCGAGCGTGATCTCATACATCCGGCGCGTCGTGGCGATCGCGTCCTGCACCGTCCCGCCGACGAAGCGGACGATCGCGGGCGCCGCTGCCATGGCGAAACCGCCCAGCCCGGCGGTCTCGGTGATCGCCGAGTCGCCGATGTCGGGGTTCGCGTCCTGTGGCCCGAAATCGCCGAGGTAGAGCCCCTCCGCGATCTGCGCGGGTCCGGTGAACCACTCGTCACCCGTCCCCGACACCTGGATACCGAAATCCGTGCCGTTACGAGCCATCGCGACGACCATCGTCGAGCCGGGGATGCCGCGTGCGGCATCCAGCGCGAGCTTGCACGCGGGCATCGCCAGGTTCAGGAAGAAGTGGTCGTTGCCCGCGACGAAGCCCACGGCCTGCGCGACGTCGGAGGGCGCCATCGCGCTGTCGATCAGGTGCGGCAGCAGTTCGCGCAGCAGCATCAGCGTTCCCGCCCGGTTGCGGTTGTGGGCCTCGTCGCCCATGTGCACCATCTGCGCGAGGATCGCCTTCACGTCCACCGGGCCGTGTGCTCTTACCGCCGTCTGCAGCAACGGCCCGAGCACGCAGGACATCCAGCGCAACCGGTCGATGACCTCGGCGGAGTACGCGCCGTAACGCAGGACCTTGCCGAGTCCCTCGTTGAGCGAGCAGTACGCCCGCCGACCCGACCCCGGATCCTCCAGCTCGAACATCCACATCGACGCCGACACGACGCCGGCCATCGGCCCGACCGTGCCGTGCTGGTGGCACGGGTCGAGCGTTACCGTCCCGCCCGACGCGGCCAGCATCGCCGCCGCGCCTTCAGGCGACTCGGCCGCACCTTCGAACATCAACGCGCCCATCAGGGCACCGCGCATCGGTCCGGACGCGCGTTCCCACGTGATCGGCGGTCCGGCGTGCAGGAAATCGGTCGGGCCCAGCCCCAGGGTCTCCCCCGCGGGGACCACGTCCACGAGCCGCGCGCCGCTCGCCAGCATGCGCTCGACCGCGGTCGCATTCGCTGCCACCCGTCGTGGGTCGCCGAGCACGACGGCGAGATCGTCCTCGGTGCCCGGCATCGGTGGCCGCCAGTCGACCTCGTGCACCTGCACGTCCTGCGCGCGCAACGCGTCAGCCAGCAGTTCGACGCCGACGGTTACTATCCGCGGATCTCCGCCGATCAAGCTCATCGCTGCACCAGCGCGACAGCGTGCCGGGCAGCCGCGGCATTGGAGGCGAACACCGCGGCGCCGGCCGCCGCGAGCCGCTCCGCCTGGACGGCTGTCCGCTGCGGGTCGCCCCGCGAACCGATCACCGCGACGACGACCTGCAGTCCTGCGTCGGTCGCCGACGTCACGGCGGGGACGATCTCGGCGGCCGGGTCGGGATGCGCACCGTGGCCGAGAACGACGTCGAGCAGTACGACGGCAGCGGCCGGATCGGCGGCCTCGGCGCCGAGCCGATCCAGGCGCAGCGTCGGGTCGATCATCGGGTGCGGCCGGCCCCTGGTTAGGGCGTCGTCACCGAAGTCGATCATCACGTGGCCGCCGTGGCGCAGCGACGCGTCGAGGGCCCAGTCCGGGCGCAGCGCGATATTCGAGTACACCGGCCCCAGCGCGTCGGCGGCGATCAGCATTGCCTCATCGCACAACGTCCCCCCGGAGTAGAGGCCACGCAGCGCTCCCGCACGGGGCACCCCGGATGCGCCCCACATCGGCCACCGGGGCACGTCGCGGCCGAGTTGCGCGAGCACTGCTTCGGCGAGTGCCGTCAGGTCCGGCTCCCCGGCACCGAGCAGGCCGACGACCACGGGTGTCCCCAGCGACGCGGCCCGGGCGCGGATCGTCGCCGCGGTCGACGCGGCGGGCGGCTTGGACACGACAACGATGAGTTCCGTCGCCGGATCGGCGTCCAGGACGTCCATTGCCGCGGTCGTCGACAGCCCGCCGACCGCCTCGGACAGGTCACGCCCGCCGACGCCCAGACATGCACTCACGCCGACGCCGGCCGCGTCGAGCAGGCAGAGCAGTTGCTGTGCCCCGGTACCCGAGGCCGCGACGATTCCGACCGGCCCGGATTGCACGGCATTGGCGAAGCCCAGGCCGGCGCCGCCGACCACGGCCGTGCCGCAGTCCGGTCCCATGACCAGCCGGCCGGACTCCGCGGCCCGACGCTTGAGCGCGATCTCCTGCGGGATCGGCATGTTGTCACTGAAGACCATGACATCACTGCCGGCATCGAGCGCGTCCGTCGCTTCGGCGAAGGCGAACTGTCCCGGCACGGAGACGAGGACCAGATCGGCGTGGTGGCGGCGTAGCGCCGAGCCGGTGGTGCGCGGCGCAGCCTCCGCGTGCCCACCTTCGGTGCGCGGGGACGGTGCGAGAGCCGCGTCGAGTTCCGCGCGGGCGGCGTGGAGCGCGGTGTCGTCGTCGGCGCGGATCGCGATCAGCAAGTCGTTGGCGCCCGCGGAGTCGGGGATGAGGAAGCCCATCTCCCGCACCAGGTCCAGGTTCAACTCGGTGCCCATCGCCACGAACGCGGCCAGCACCCCGTCCACTTCGCCCACGCGCCGGCTCACCTGCAGCAGGGTTACCGAGTCGGCGTAGGCGGCGCGTGCCTGGACGTGCTCAACGCTCACGCCCGAGCCTCGCTGCGCTCGCTCGGGCGGCCAAGCCCGATCACACTGGTTCGCTCGCTGCGCTCGCTCACGCGGCAACCGCCGATCGCCTCATTGCGGTGACCGCCGCGGGTAGCGCTGCCGCCAGCAGAAGGCCTTGCCCCAACGCGGCGCCGGACGTGTGGCCGACACGGAGCAACGCGGCGAGCGGGCGCTCCAGATCACCGCCGTGCAGACCCCCCAGGGCCTGGACGACGGCTACCACCTCCGGCAGGCAGCGGCCGGCGATCGCGTGGTGTAGCAGCGCCGCGGACAGGTCGGTCGTGCGGTGTGCCGCCGCGGCGACCTGCTGCGGCACGGCGCCGGCATCCCTCTCGAACGCGCGGCAGCCCAGCAGGAAGCCGGCGAGCACGTCGTCACCACTGGGCGTCAGGCCCGGACCACGTCCGATCATCGAGCTGACCTCGAGCCCATCCGATAGCTTAATGTCCACCGCTGAGACAGCCGCCCGCATCACAGCGAGTTCCGCCGGGCGTGGCTGCACCCTTGTCACGGCCGCGGGAGCCCATTCCCGCACGATCGTCGCGATCGCTGCGGGCCACACGATCCGGCCGTCCCCCACCGTGATCGGGACGGCGCGGGGCAGCGACGCGACGACCACCGCGCACGGCAACCGCAGCGCGTCCGGGGTGACCAGCGCCAGCACCTCGGTGGGGGTGCGCAGGTAGACGGCCTGCGCGCAGCTGCCCAGCACCTCGGCCTGCGCGGGTACCGCCCGGACGGCAGGCCCGACCGCGCTGCTGCACGACGCGGACAGCCTCATGGTTACGGGACGGTAGTTCGGCCGCGTACCGTCCCCCCATGGAAAGTGTTGCCAACGTTGCGCCGCTCGGGCGACGTGATCTGCCAGCCGGGACGGGGTACGCGCCGACCGTCCGCGAGCTGTTGGCACTGCCGAGCTTCACCGGCGCCCAGCTCGTGGCAGGCGTGGGCGGTGCCGGTGAGATCGTGGGCCGGGTCAACGTCATCGAGGTGCCCGACATCCTGCCGTGGGTCAAGCCCAACGAGCTGCTGCTGACCACCGGTTTCCCGCTGCGCAACGCCGACTCGGGACGTGCCTTCGGCACCCGCGAGCTCGTCGACTTCGTGGGCGCCCTCTCGCGCAGCAAGGTGGCTGCGCTCGCCGTCAAGTCGGGGCGCTATCTCGACGCCCTGCCCGCCGAGATGCTCGCCGCGGCCGACGACCTGGACTTCGCGCTCATCTCGCTGCCGCAGACCGTGGCCTTCGACGAGATCATGTCCGAAGTGTTCGCACAGCTTGTCGACCGGCAGAGCACCGCCCTCGACCTCGCCGACCGGATGCACCGCGTCCTCACCGCAATCGTCCTCGAGGGCGGCGACCTGCCGCAGCTCGCCGACGGCATCTCGTCGTTGTTCGACGCCGCCGTGCTGATCTGCACGCCGGACGGGCGCGTGCAGGCGATGGCGGGCGCCGAGTTCGACGGGTTGCCGCTGTTCGACTCATCCGGACGCTTCCGCGTGGAGCAACTCATGCCCGGCGCGCAAGCCACGCCGGACGGCCAGGGTCAGCTCGCCGTCGCCGGCATCGTCGCCGGCGGCACCGACCACGGGCGCATCGTCGCCTACGCTCGCCGCGGCGACCTGGGCGCGATCACCATTCAGGTCCTCGAGCGCGCCGCGACCGTTGCCGCGCTCGCCATCACCAAGCAGCTCGCCGTGTCCGCCGTCGAGTCCAAGTTCCGCGGCGACTTCCTGCGCGACGCGCTGACCGGTTCGGCGGGCACACCCGAACAGGTGGTCGCGCACTGCGCCCAGCTCGGTTGGGACGTCGACCGTCCACTCGTCGTCACCGTCGCCCAGCTCGACGACGTCGATGAGTCCGCTGCACCACCCAGCCTCGCCGGTCGTACGGCGCAAGACAGGTTGACCGCCGCATGGCAACAGGTGGTGCGGGCGCGTGACAAGGCGGTGCCGGTGGTGGGGTTCAGCGCCGAGGTCGTCGGGCTCGTGCCGGCGACGCGGGAGACGGCGGCGCAGGTCGTCACCGAACTGCTCGCTGCAGTGACCGGTGACCGCGGTGGCGGCCGGCGTTCCTTCTGCACCGGCATCAGCCGCGTCATCGACTCCGTCGACCAATTGCCGACCGCCTACGACCAGGCCCGCAAGGCGGTCGTGGTCGGGCGCCGGACGCGTGGACCCGGCGCGGTCGCGCACTTCGACACCCTCGGCGTACACCGGTTGCTGTCGCTGGTCAGTGACCCTGACGAGCTGCGCTCCTTCGCCGCCGAGACGCTGGGCCGGCTCGTGGAGGAAACCCCCGACGCGGTGGACCTGAGGGGCACGTTGCAGGCGCTGCTGGACACCAATTGCAATGTCGCCGAGACCGCGCGGGCGCTGCACTTCCACTACAACACGCTGCGGTACCGCATCGCCAAACTCGAGTCGATCGTCGGGCCGTTCACCACCGATCCCGAGCTGCGCCTGGACGTGGCGCTCGCGCTGCGCGTGGTCCAGATGCGCGGCCTCTGAGCCAAGGCGTCGCCAGTCGGGCCAATCTTTGGCAAAAGTTCACAATGCTGCGCCGGTCCTGCTGGTCATAGCGTCACCGTTTCATCCATCGCTCAGGACAAGGACGGGGTGCGATGTCTGCATTCGGCTGGAAGCTGGTCCACGACGGACGCACGCCGCCCACCGGCGAGGTGGTGCGCCCGGGCGAACGGCTCTCCACCCCGCGCATGCTCGGCCTCGGGGCACAGCACATCGTCGCCATGTTCGGCGCAACGTTCGTCTTCCCCGCGATCATGGGGCTCAACCCGAACCTCGCGGTGATGATGTCCGGCGTCGCGACGATCATCTTCCTGCTGATCGTCAAGGGCAAGGTGCCGTCCTACCTCGGCACCTCGGCATCCTTCGTGGCGGCCGTGGCCGCCATCCGCGCCCAGGGCGGCGGTTCGGCGCACGTGACTGGCGCCATCCTCGTCGCCGGCGTCATCCTGGCCCTGGTCGGCGTACTGGTGCACTTCGGCGGATCGCGCTACGTCCGCGCCGTGTTGCCGCCCGTGGTGACGGGTGCCGTCGTCATGCTGATCGGCTTCAACCTCGCCACCGTCGCCACCCAGACCTACTTCCCGTCCGAGCAGTGGATCGGGCTGGCAACAGCATTGTTCGTGATCGTCGTCGCGGTGCTGGGGCGCGGATTCATCAGCCGCATCGCGGTGTTCCTGGCGCTGATCTTCGGCTACCTGATCTCCTGGCTGGCCGACCAGTTCACCACGGTCCCGTCCTGCGGTGCGGACGGCAAGTGCGTCGCGGTCGACCGGGTGCAGTGGGCCGGGGTGAAATCGGCGGACTGGATCGGCGTGCCGAAGGACATCATCAGCCCGACATTCGGCCCGCTCACCGGCCCGCACCTGCCCGACTTCAAGCTCACCTTCATCCTGTTGATCATCCCGTCGGTGATCGCGCTGCTCGCCGAGAACGCCGGCCACGTCAAGGCGGTGTCGGAGATGACGGGCGACGACCTCGACCCCTACCTCGGCCGTGCTTTCATCGGCGACGGCGTCGGCACCGCGGTCTCGTCGTTCGTGGGCGGTTCCCCCACGACGACCTATGCCGAGAACATTGGGGTCATGGCAGCCACCCGCATCTACTCCACGTTGGCCTACTACATCGCCGCGGTGGTCGCGATCCTGTTCGGGTTCTGCCCCAAGTTCGGTGCGGTGGTCGCTGCGACGCCGGGCGGAGTGCTGGGCGGCATCACCCTCGTCCTGTACGGCATGATCGGGCTGCTCGGCGCGAAGATCTGGATTGAGAACCGGGTCGACTTCGCCAATCCGGTCAACCTGGTGCCCGTGGCCGCTGGCATCATCGCCGGCATCGGCAACCTGGCGGTGAAGTTCAGCAACGACTTCTCGATCACCGGTATCGCCGCAGGAACGTTGATCGTGCTGATCGGCTTTCACCTCATGCGCGCCCTCGCGCCGGCCAGCATGAAGGAGCCGCTGGACAGTGGCCGCGCGTACGAAGGCGGGACGATGATCTCGACGGGTAACGTCGCAACCCCGACCGGCGAGAAGTCGCCGTTCCGCAGCGGCCCGGAGGACGACAGGACCAGGTGAAGCCACCGCCGTTCGACTACTCGCGACCTGAGTCGGTCGACGAGGCGGTGCGCACGCTCGCGCGGCTCGGTGACGACGGCAAGGTGCTCGCGGGCGGGCAGTCGCTCGTCCCGCTGCTGTCCATGCGTCTTGCCGCGCCGCACCACCTCGTCGACATCAACGGCCTGCGCGAGCTCGACTACGTGCGCGTGGACGGGGACACAGTGCGGGTGGGTGCCATCGCGCGGCACGCGCGCGTGCTCGCCGACGCCGAGGCCGCCCGAGCGCAGCCGCTGCTCGCCCAGGCCCTTCGGCTCGTCGCGCACGCCACCATCCGCAACCGCGGCACCACGCTGGGCAGCATCGTGCACGCGGATCCGTCGGGTGAGATGACGGCGGTGCTGTCGTTGCTCGGTGGTTCGGTGCGCGTCGTGGGTGCCGACGGCGCGCACGACGTGCCCGCGGCGCAGTTCTTCCTCGGGCCGCTCGAATCGGCTGTGCGGCCGGGTGAACTGGCCGTCGAGGCTGCGTTCCCGGTGCTGCCCGCGGGTGCCGGGACGTCCTTCGTCGAGATCGCGCGACGCCACGGCGACTACGCGGTGTGCGGCGTTGCCGCGCTCGTCCGGCTCGACGCCCAGGGTTCGGTCGCGTCGGCCCACGCCGCGTACCTGTCGGTCGCGCCGACGCCGCTCGTCCTCGACCTGAGCTCGGCGCTCGCGGCGCGTGCGGTCGGCGACGCCGTCCGCGAGCAGGTCGAGCCGGAGGCCGACATTCACGCGACTGCCGACTACAGGCGCCACCTGGCGGCGGTGCTCACCGAACGCGCACTGCGTGCGGCGATCGAACGGGCTGCCGCATGACCGAGCTGTCGGTGCGGCTCACTGTCAACGGCACGCCGCACGAGGTGCAGGTGCCGGCGCGGAGGTTGCTCTCGGACTGCCTGCGCCACGATCTCGGTCTCACCGGTACCCACGTCGGGTGTGAGCACGGGGTGTGCGGGGCGTGCACCGTGCTGCTCGACGGTGTGCCGGTGCGCTCGTGCCTGTTGTTCGCGGTGTCGGTGCAGGACGCCGAGATCACCACCGTCGAGGGGCTGGCCGGGCCGAACGGCGCGCTGTCGTCGGTGCAGCAGGCGTTCAACGACTGCCACGGCCTGCAGTGCGGCTTCTGCACGCCCGGCTTCCTGACCACGATCACCGCCGGTCTGCGCGAGAATCCCGACCCGTCCGCGGACGACGCGCGCGAGATGATCGGCGGCAACCTCTGCCGGTGCACCGGCTACCAGAACATCGTCGCCTCCGTCTTGCGCGCCGCCGAGATCGAGCGGGAACGAGCGTGACCACGAAGCTCTTCGGCGAGCCGATCAAGCGGGTCGAGGATCAGCGGCTGCTGCGCGGCCACGGCGGCTACCTCGACGACCTGGGCCACGACGCACTGGCAGCGGCGTACGTCCGCAGCCCGCATGCCCATGCGCGCGTGCTCGACATCGACGTGTCCGGCGCCCTGGCGATCGACGGGCTCGTGGCGATCTACACCCACGAGGATCTCACCGGCGCGCTCGCCGAGCCGCTGCCGCTGCTCATCCCACATCCGAGCCTCACGCACGGACGCACGCCGTACCCGCTGGCCCGTGGTGAGGTGAACCACGTCGGTGAGGCAGTGGTCATGGTGGTGGCGCGCGACCGCTACCTCGCCGAGGATGCCGTCGAGCGCATCGTCGTGGAGTACGCGCCGCTGCCCGCTGTCGTCGGTATCGATGCGGCCCGTGCTGCCGTACTGCTCGTGCACGACGACGTGCCCGGCAACATTGCCGCGAACATGGTGCAGGAGGCCGGCGACGCAACGGCAGCCATCGACGCCGCCCCGCATGTGCTGGAGATCGACCTGCGCATCGAACGGTCGGCCTCGACGCCGCTTGAGGGCCGCGGCGTGCTCGCGCGCTGGGACACCGAGGCCGGGCGCATGCGCATCTGGTCTTCGACGCAGACGTCGACCGGCTTGCGCGCCGCCGTCGCCGCCAAGCTCGATCTCGCCCTTATGGATGTCGACGTCATCACCCCCGACGTCGGTGGCGGCTTCGGCGTCAAGATCGTGCACCCGTGGCCGGAGGAGGTGCTCGTGCCCTGGGCCGCGCGCCTGCTCGGGCAGCCCGTGAAGTTCACTGAAGACCGTCGCGAGCACTTCGTGTCCAGCGCGCACGAGCGGGCGCAGCAGCACCATGTGCGCGTCGGCTTCGACGACGACGGCCGCCTGCTCGGTCTCGACGTGCGGTTCTGGCACGACCACGGCGCCTACATCCCGTACGGGCTCATCGTCCCGATCATCACCTCGACCCAGCTGCTCGGCCCCTACCGACCGGGCGCGTACCGGGTGGAGTTCGACTCGCTGTACACGAACACGGTTATGGTCACCCCATACCGCGGCGCCGGCCGGCCCCAGGGCGTGTTCGTCATGGAGCGGGTGATGGACGCGATCGCGCGCGAACTCGATCTGGACCGCACCGTCGTCCGCGAGCGCAACTTCATCCAGCCGTCGGAATTCCCCTACGACCAGGGCTTGATCTTCCAGGACGGGCGGCCGCTGATCTACGACTCGGGCGACTACCCCGCGTCGCTGGCGAAGCTGAAGAAGTTAGTCGGTTGGGACGACTTCCCGCGCGTCCGAGAGGCGGCCCGCGCCGAGGGACGGCGCGTCGGAATCGGGCTCGCCTGCTACGTCGAGGGCACCGGTGTCGGGCCGTACGAAGGTGGTCACGTCGTCATCGAGACCTCCGGCAAGGTCAAGGTCGCGACCGGGCTCACGTCACAGGGTCAGGGTCACCAGACGGTGTTCGCCCAGATCGTTGCGGACGAGCTTGGCGTGCCGTTCGACGACATCGAGGTGGTTACCGGTGATACGCGCCGATTCGGTTACGCCGTCGGCACATTCGCCTCGCGCGCTGCCGTGATGAGCGGTTCCGCGATAGCCCTGGCCGCACGCGCCGCACGCAAGAAGGTCCTCAAGGTGGCCGCCGATGCACTCGAGGCCGACCCCGCTGACCTCGAGATCGTCGACGGGTTCGTGCGGGTCGCCGGCGCCCCCGGGGCGGCGATCGCGCTGGGGACCGTGGCTGTGCTGTCGAACCCGTTGCGGTACTCCTTCGACGAGGCGTCGAAGGCGGCGACGCAGTTCGCGAGCGGCGACACGTCCAAACCGCCGGTGGACGAGGACGACGAGCCGGGGCTAGAGGGACGCGACTACTTCTCCCCGCTTCGGTCGACCTTCGCGAGCGGTATGCACGCCGTGGTGGTCGAAACCGATCCCGACACCGCGGAGATCCGCATCCTGCGCTACTGCGTCGTGCACGACTGCGGCACGTTGATCAACCCGCTCATCGTCGAGGGACAGATTCACGGCGGTGTCGCGCAGGGTGTCGGCGGCGCGTTGTACGAGCGGATGGTCTACGACGACGCGGGGCAGCTGCAGAACGCGTCCTTCATGGACTTCCTGATGCCCTACGTCAGCGAGGTGCCCACCGCCATCGAGATCGACCACCTCGAGACCCCGTCGCCGCTGAATCCGCTCGGCATCAAGGGTGCGGGCGAAGCAGGCGTCATCCCGGGGGCTGCCGCGATCGCCGCCGCCATCGAGGATGCGGAGGGCATCGTCATCACCGCGATGCCGATCTCGCCGAGCGAACTGTTCGAACTGCGCCGCGTTCACGCCGAAGGGAAGCCGTCATGAAGGTGAGTGGAGAGGCGACGCTGCACGCGCCCGCCGATCGGGTGTGGAACGCACTGAACGACCCGGCCGTGCTGGTACGCACGATCCCGGGTTGCGAACGGCTCGAGGCCACCGGACCTGACGCGTACTCGATGGTCGTCACCGCGGGCGTCGCGTCGGTGAAGGGCACCTACGCCGGGAAAGTCGCGCTGACCGACCGGGACGAGCCACATTCGTTCCTGATGACGGCGTCGGGGGCAGGCGGCCCGGGAACGGTCAACACCGAGGTCCGCGTCGTGCTGGCCGAACTCGGCGACGGATCGACGCGGCTGACCTATGCCGCCGACGCGGTCGTCGGCGGCATGGTCGCCGGTGTCGGGCAGCGCATGCTCACCGCAGTCGCGAAGAAGACGGCCACCGAATTCTTCACCGCGGTGGACGACGTGCTCACCGGAAAGGCCGCCGTACCCGAGCCGGCCGAAGCACCCGACAGTGCAGGTATCTACACCGCGCCGGCGGCGCTGCCCGGCAACGCCGGTTTCGTCCGCGGCATCGTCGTCGGCGCGTTCGTCGCCCTCGCCGGTGTCGTGGTCGGCGGGGTGCTCGGGCGCCGCCGCTGACGCCTGGGGGTCGGAGCGGCGGACGCGCGGACGTCAGCGACGTCGAGCTTGTCAGCGCCGACAGGCGCGCGCATCATCACTCGATGGAGTCAGAGCGTGGGACAGCGGACGAGCCGTGGGTGCTCCGCACTCCCCCGGGCAGTTCGGAGTACACGATGTACCGCGCCGACGACGAACTGGTGTGCCAGGTCGGCTCGACAACGCTGCGGTATCAGGCGCGCGCCATCGAAGATCTTGCCGCGTGGTTGCGCGAGCAGGCTGACTGGGTGCCGCTCGGCGCGGCTGACGAGAACAAGCCCGCCGCCGAGGGCACCGTCGAGGCGTGGGGACGCGCGGAGGACAACCCGGTCGGTGGGTGGTACGGCCTGCGCAAGGGCTACCGCGGCCGGTTCGGGATGTACCTGCCGCCGCTGCTCGAAGCGTTGGGACTCGCCGAACTCACCCACAATCCGCGCAACAACCAGATGCGCGCTGTCTGACGTCGCTTTCCTCGACCTCGACACCCCAGTCGCAACTATCGGCGGCGATGCGTCTCGAGCCAGGTGGGTGTGGTCCAGTGGGGTCGCCCGTCTTGCATGATGCAGGTCCAGCCTTGTGCGTGGTGGTGGCGGTGGTGGTGGGTGCAGAGCAGGGTGGCGTCGTCGACGCTGGTGCGTCTGGTGTGTTGGTAGTCGGTGATGTGGTGGGTTTG
>JBBQZQ010000054.1:0-29678 GCA_038207565.1 Mycobacteriales bacterium | reverse complement strand
CCCTACTGCTCGCCGGGCCACACAGCCTCACCACGCTGCTCACCTGGTCAACCTGGCGCCGAAGACACCAAGCCCGAGCCCGCGACTGCCACTACAAACGACGCGAAAACCAATGATCACGAACTACGGCTGCAGTACTAGCCTCTACGCGCATATAACAAGACTCGCCGTGCATCCTCTCGAGCTGGCCCGAAGCGTGTTCGGTCGCCGACCAGCGCCCTATTCTTAAAGGCCACATCCCGCTCAAGTGGGCCGTATCGCACCTGCCAAACGGTCCCTCCCCCACACGCGCTACCCGCTCGCCGTTATCGGCCGATTTCACCGGATTCTCTGTCCTGGCGCGGGTACCCCGCAACGAAGGGCTGCGCGGGTGGACCTCGAAACGGCTCTCGGCTGCGTCCCATAACCACCCCGACTGCACCATGCCCAATGAACTCCGCGCTACCTGATCCGGCGGACGGCGTCACCCCTGCGAACGCCCGGCACCAATTTACCCGGAAACGATTTCCGAAGTTTTGATCTACGTGGCATCGATCAAGAGTTCGCATGTTTCTCGCGCGTCCGCATGGGATAGCCCGAACCGGCCGACTAGGGACTCGTGAGGCTCATCAGATCCATATGGAACCAGTTCTGCGGCGCGATATCAGCGCCGTAAACCGCAAACCTGAGAGAATTACCGTTAGCTGCGGCCGCGTACGAAATGGTGAGCTGGTGCCAGACGGTATCCGTTGACGTCAGCGAAACCTGCTTGTACCCGGCGGTCGTGCCGTCGGGGCGCCGTTCGCGCAGTTCCAGCACGAGGTTCTGGCCGGCGACTTGTGACCTGACCCAAACGCTGCCGCTATATACTGTTCCGGCGACAGTCGAGGTCACCCAGTTTGGCTTGCTCACGCACCCGGCAGGGCCCCTTGAAGTTGCGTTCCTGACGACTTGCACGCTCATCGCGCCGTCGTAGGAATCGGTACTGATCCGCGACGACTTAGAGAAACTGTTATACAGACCGGTCCAGCCGGTGAGGGACGACTCGACGCTCTGGTTAGTGACATATTGGCGGGGCGGGGGAGGCGGCGGGGGCGGAGCCTGGGCAATTGTGTCAGTATCCGTCGCACTGCAGATACTGCCGGCATTCTGACACTCGAACGCGTTGGATTGAACGTTGGCCACCGTGCTGACAGTATCTCCCGGGCTGCCGCTTGTCAGTTGACCGACCAAAGTGACTGTGGCCGACTGGCCGCCCACGATGTCGCCGGTGTTCCACGTAACAGTATTGCCGTTAATAACCCCACCGCGCGAATCGGTGACTGCGAAGTTGACAGGTGTGGTGACGCTGACGCTGGTGCCCAGGGCTGTCGTGCCGGGTTGTTTGTTTGCCACGCTGATGGTGTACGTCAATTGGGCGCCGACGAGTGGGGCGGTGACCCCGTCATCGATAGAAGTCGCAATTTGCGCGAGCGCCGGCGTGCTCTTGAAACCAGTTAGTGTCGTGCTGTAGAGGACACTATTCTGCGTGCAGGGGTCCTGGCTTGGGTTGTACGGGTATACCGGGCCGCAGATGAAGTTCAATCTCATCTGGTTATCGGAGACGACGGCCTGCATGTGCTCAAAATGGTTCGTCATCCACAACGAGCCGGCCACAGGCACCGGGCGGGTACTTGATTCGCTGCCGCCCCCTCCGTTCACCACGCTCACGACTCCGTGCTGCGGGGCGAACACCTCGCCGTTGTGCACGTGGTGTCCTACATTGAGCACGTACTTACCATCTGGCCGCGCCGCGGGGGAATACTTGTCTCCCAGGCTGTTGACAGCGGTTTGCAGAGCCAGGTTCACCGAATTCGTAGTTTGGCTGGAGTAGGTCGGCCGATGACCGTAGGTCACTATGAAGTAAATACCAGGGTCAGCTTCGGCTTGGGCCATCAACGCGTCGGCCTTTACCTGCCAGTCCGGATACGCATTCGTCCAGGGCTCGGGCTCGCTTATGAAGAGAACGTGCCCCGCAGTGAAGTATCCCCAGTCATTACCGAAGCAACCGTTGGCGGCAGGGTCGCTCGGGGAGGGACACCCTGGTTGGGTGGTACGACTAGGCGTATCTACCGGAACGGTTTGGGAATTGCTCATCGCGAAACGGGATTTGTAGTTGGCCATCGAGTCGGTAGGTGTGCCGGCCGGCGCCGAAGCCGCTGCCGGACCGTACTCGTGATTTCCCCAAGCGAACTGCATTCCCGTCTGTGTGGAGACGGGCGCAATGTCATTCCAAAACTGGTGCACGTTGGGTACGCCGCACGTATTGGCATAGCTTAGGTCACCGCCATGCGTGACAAAAGCTGGGTGTTCGGCCGCCAGTTGCGCCCAGACATCGGACATCCAGGGCTTGTTGCACCCATTTGCAGTAGACGGATCGTAGTACGTCGTGCCGGTGTCACCGATATCGTCCCAGATAAAGTCTCCCGCTGGAGCGGATCGAAAGGTATGATCCGGTCCGCCGACGCCGATTTGATAATGGTATACGGTGCCAGCAGTCAGACCTGTCAGCGTGACCCGCCAAAATGGGCCTGCAGTGTCCACCGGCGTTATCGCGGGAGCACTGGCCGAGACACTATTGGTGTATGCGGTGGTCAGACCGTAACTCAGCTGCGAGTCCGGGCCGTGCCAGTAGAGCCGCATTTGGTCTGCGGTATCGCCGAAGCTTGAATGTATTTCGTCATTTGCCTCTTGGGAAACCGCCTGTGCCGTGAATGTGGGAGAGGTCGGCGGCCCGGTCAGCGCAAAAACCGCCACTGTTGCCATGATCAGTGTCCGGGTTCTCGTCATAAATATTCACAATCGGCTGCCAGTGGCCGTTGTATACCCGGATGGCCTTGATCCCGCCGGGCTCGTTCTTCGTCCGCGGCGGACAGCAGTGTGCCGACCATCGCGCCTGCACATCCGAGAACGATCCTGCCTTCGCGGGGGCGTTCGGGCTCGAGTAACGGGCTGCAGTTCGCAGCGGTGTCGGTCTCCATACGTGCCTCGCCTCTTCGGCGTGCCCCTGACCTGCCAGCGCTCACATGCGGTGACGGCCAGACCTTGTGCGCAGGTCCTATCGGGTTGATGAGCCACCACACAAGGAGTAGGAGGTGAAATTAGCTCCTCCCACGTCAAATGACAAACCGTGGCGCAATTGAAATGACTTCGGTTTCACAAGTTTCGGATTAGTCGGTTCGCGAAGCGCCCAATTGCGTCGACAGCTGGCTGATCCACGCTTATTCGGAAATGGCGGTATTACACCTGGTCTGGCTCCCATGCTCCTCTGCGGCCTGGCCGGTGACCTGCCGGTATCGCCCGATCCTGACGGAGAAGTGCTAGCCGTAGATGGTTCGCGCGGCGTAGAGGTGGCCGTCGGCTACCACGAGGGAGTCGACGCTGGTGGTGAACAGATGCCGAATCAGTGCGCCCGTCTCGCTTGCCAGCACGGCGCCGTCGGACAGGTACATGACGGTGCCGCCGACGGCCGCGATCAGATTCGCACTCGTGTCGCCGTAGCTCCAGACCAGGCCGCGCGTCGAGCGAGAGTACGCGCAGATGCCGGCGCTGCAGGCGGTGAAGAGCCGGGAGTTACCGACGGCCAGCACGCCGTGCGCGGTGCTCGGGAAGGTGCCCTTGATGACCCCGGTCTGCGGAGTGATGTCGGTGATGCGGCCTTGCGGGTTGGTGACGTAGACGTCCTTGCCGGTGCTGACATCGGTGTCGCCCGCGTCGATGATCCAGTTTCCCGCCCTGGCCCAGATCCTCGCCCCCGTGGCCAAGGTGTTGGCGACCAGGTACGGGGTGTCGGCGTTGGTGTTGCAGTTCTTGTGAATCACCACGCCGCCCACCACCACGACACGATCCACGAATCCGCACTGCGGGCTGTTTTTGCTCCATACCTCGACCCCGGTGCTCAGCCGGTGCACCCCGACGACGTCACCGCTGCCGGGTGAGCCGCCCGTAGCCACCACGAAGCCACCGGTGACCACCATGTCGCTGAGAGCCCCGCCGAACATGGTCAAGACGCCGCTGCTCCAGATCTTGGCTCCAACCGTGGTGTAGGCGAGTAGCAAGCCGTTCGGGTCGCTCTGCGAGATGCAGTCATTCCCGCCGACCACGACAATGCCGCCGACCACGGCGATCGGGCCCCAGACGGTGGTGCCGGTGGGGTCGAGCACTCTCGCCCAGACGGTGGCACCCGTCGTCGCGTTTGCCTTGACGAGCGTGTTGCTGGTGACGATGTAGACGAAGCCGCCGGTCTCGACGGGGACGGAGCCGCCGCTCGTGCACGGTCCGGCGCCGGCTCCCCTGCTGCTGCCGGTAATGGTGCCGACCTTGTTGATCGCTCTGACCGTGGTCGGCGTCAGGGTCGACTCGGTGAGATTGTCGCGGCTCTGCGCGGCGTTGAAGTTCGAGTTGGTCCAGGGCGAGGCCGTAGCTGCGCCCGCGGGCGACGCGAAAGCCGTGGCAGCTACGGTCACGGCCGCGGCGGTGATGCCGATGACCAGCGGGGTACGTCCGAGCATGGTTCTCCTTAAGGTGAACTATGGGCCGCTCCCGTCGATGCAGCCCGCAGGAACGGTGGGGCCTGCCACGAACTGCAACGGTGCGCCGGCGCAGGCATGTTGGATGCGTAGCGAGCACTACGCCGACCGAAGCCGACGTGGCAGCGCAAGTGCCGAACAGCAATGGCCGAAATCGCAGCAACGGCGGCGGTTGCGCCGAATCCGCGCAGCGCCGACGGGTCCCCCTCCCTGTGATCAACATGGACCCCGGTCCGTCCCGGGTCAACTTGAGTGGTATGCGGTTTCCCACAACCCGAGCGCGAATGGCGCAGCTGCCGTGGCATCGCTCGTCGGTCAGCCCTGCAGCGCCCCTGCCCATCGCCAGTCGCCGCCGGGACCGAAGTATTCGACGCGCTGGATCTCGGCCTCGACCTCCTCGTCCTCCTCTGCCCACGCGATCGCTGCGGCGTGGTCGATGAATTCGTCCTCGGCGACGACGTCTCCCATCCCGTCCAAGAACCGGTATCGCGTCACGCGCCGACCCCGCGAACGTGCGTGGTCAGTCTGACCTCGCGCCCGGACGGCATGGTGATGACCAGCCCGGAGGGCACCAACGGCACGACGGCGAAGTCGCCCAGGCGGTAGCGACCGGATCCGGGTAGCGGGACGGGATTGGGATGGCCGGTCACCGTCACCACCATGCACCCGTTCGCACACCGGTACGCGGTGATGTCCTGCGGATCCTCAGCGGGCTCGAGCTGCGCATCGGCAAGTGACTGATGGCGATCGCACACCGGGCAGTCGATCCACAGTTCGCTGTCGTCCGGCCCGGGATCCATGCCCGAGCGGCGAATCACCTCAGACGCGCGGAGCGGATGCTCGGGGTTCGGTGTAGGACCGGACACAGCGCCTCCTCGGCGCTCGGCTGGACTTCGTGCCGGCGACGCTACTACGGGGCTACCAGCCCGGTCACTGCAGTCGCACGGGCAGCCGACAGCCGCACGAGAGTCGTGACCACCAATCCCGTGATCAGCAGCAGGATAATCTGGAGCGCCTACGAGGAGTACGCCATCACCGACGCAGTACCCACCACAGCCGCGCGACCCACAGGCGACGCCGCCGCAGCGCCACCCCCGCCGTCAGCAGGGAGCGCCGAGCGCGAGGTGGCGGCCGAGCAGGCTCACGTGGGCCGGCTCTACATCCAGCTCGACGAACTGCTCCTGCGGGCGAAGGCCGCCCTCGACCGCACGGCACGCAGTGGCACGGTCGGCACCCCCGGCGCACGCGCCGAGCGCGATGCCTTCATGCGGCTGTACTCCCAGCGCGTGCGTGCCCTGCAGGATGTGGAGCAGCGGCTCTGTTTCGGTCGGCTCGACCTCGCCGACGGCCGACGGCGTTACATCGGCCGGGTCGGCATGTCGGACGAGGCACGCCAGGAACTGCTCGTCGACTGGCGGGCGCCCGCCGCCGAGCCGTTCTACCAGGCGACCGCCGCACGTCCGCAAGGGGTGCTGCGCCGGCGCCAGATCTCCAGCGAGTCGCGGCGGGTCACGTCGGTGCAGGACGAGGTGCTCGACCTCGCCGGGTTCGAGGCGTCCGGCGTGGACGGCGGCCACGTCGTCATCGGTGAGGGTGCGCTGTTCGCCAGCCTCGACGCGGCGCGCAGCAGCCGGATGCGCGACATCGTCGCGACGATCCAGGCCGACCAGGACGAGGTGATCCGCGCGCCGTTACCCGGCGTGCTCGTCGTGCAGGGCGGTCCGGGCACAGGCAAGACCGCCGTCGCGCTGCACCGCACCGCGTTTCTGCTATACGCCAATCGCGAACGGATCGCGCGCTCGGGCGTGCTGCTGGTCGGACCCAACCGGGTCTTCCTGCGCTACATCGATCAGGTGCTGCCGGCCCTCGGCGAGGCCGACACCGTTGTCATGGCCACGCCCGGTGAGCTGTACCCGGGTGTCGTGGCGACCGCGGCCGAATCCGGCGAGGTCACGGCTCTCAAGGGCGATCTGCGGATGGCCGGGGTCATCGCCGAGGCTGTCAAGCGCCGCCAGCGCACGATCGCCACCGGACGTCCCCTCGACGTCGAGGGCACCAAGATCCAGTTGCAGCCGCGCTTCGTCCGCAACGCCCGCGAGCGGGCCCGGCGCACCCGCGCGCCGCACAACGTCGCACGGCAGACCTTCGTCTCGGAGGTCCTGAGCGAACTCGTGCGCGCGCTGGCGACAGCGCGCGGCATCGACATGGACCCGGAGACGCGGGCCGGCCTGCTGGCCGAGCTCTACGAGTCGATCGACGTCCGCCGCGAGGTCAACTGGTGCTGGGCGCCGATCGGACCCGAGCGGCTGCTGCGCGATCTGTTCGCCAACCCCGAGCGGCTAGCGGAAGCCGCCCGTGGACTGTCGCGCGACGAGCGCGGGTTGCTGCGCCGCGGGCGGACCGCCGCCTGGACGACGGCAGACGTCCCGCTGCTAGACGAGGCGGCCGAGCTGCTCGGCCAGGACGACAGCGCCGCCCAGGCCGAGCTTGCGAGCGCCGCAGCCGAGCGACGAGCTGAGGTCGACTATGCACGTCAGGTGCAGGACACCTTCGGCGGGGCGGACTTCGCGACGGCCGAGGACCTCGCCGGTCGGTACGCGGGTGGTGGCGGCCTGACCAGCGTGGCCGAGCGCGCCGGGGCCGATCGCAGCTGGGCGTTCGGGCACATCGTCGTGGACGAGGCGCAAGAGCTGTCCGCGATGGCCTGGCGGCTGCTGATGCGCCGTTGCCCGACCCGGTCACTGACGGTGGTCGGTGACGTCGCCCAGACCGGATCCGCGGCGGGGGCGAGTGCCTGGGCCGACGTCCTGTCCCCGCACGTCGGTGACCGGTGGACCCAGGCCGAACTGACGGTGAACTACCGCACGCCCGCGCAACTGATGGACCTTGCCGCCGCACTGCTCGCCGCCGGAGGCTCATCGGTGCGGGCGCCGACATCGGCGCGCGTCGGCCGCGAAGTGCCCCGCTTCACGCGCGCCGCCGACGAGCTCTCTGCTTCGCCCCTTCTCGCCGAGATCGTGCGGGACGAGTGGCGGGCGACGGGCGACGCGACGCTCGTGGTCATCACGCCGCGGGCCGGGCACGCCGCCGCAGCGACGGCTGTGCGCGCCGCCCTGCCGGCCGGTTTGGTCAGCGCCAACTCGGACGCATTGGGCTCACCGGTGTCCGTCCTGACCGTCGCCGGCGCAAAGGGCCTGGAGTTCGACACGGTGGTGCTGGTGGAACCGGCAGCGATCATCGAGGAGTCTGCGCGCGGCCTCAACGATCTCTACGTCGCGCTGACCCGCGCCACCCAGCGACTGCACGTCGTCCACCATCGCGACCTACCCGCCGGGATGGCACCTGCGGTCGGTTGATCGCAAGGTCGATTTCTTCCACCGCTCGACACCCCACGGACATGTTCCGTGGGTACCAAAGCCGTGCGGATGAGTCCGCGCGGGAATGGATGCCGCCTGGCGCGTGCTCCCTCTAAGGCTCGGGCTCGCGTGATCCATGCGGACCGCATGAGCGACGACCTACCTGACCGAAGAGCCGGACTGATGAGGACGACATCGTGAGCAACGCAGCAACCCCGTCCGCCGACCTGGGCAAGGCGTCAGGGTGGCGCCCCGGATCTGACGGCCCCGATCCGAAACGCTGGCTCGCTCTCGGCGTGATCGCGATCGCCCAGCTGATGGTCGTGCTGGACGCGTCCATCGTCAACATCGCGCTGCCCCGGGCGCAGAACGAGCTGGGTATCTCGGACGCCGACCGGCAGTGGGTCATCACGGCCTACACCCTCGCCTTCGGTGGCCTGCTGCTGCTCGGTGGCCGCATCGCCGACTACGTCGGGCGCAAGCGGGTCTTCCTGATCGGGCTGATGGGCTTCGCCGCGGCCTCCGCGCTCGGAGGCGCGGCGCAGAACGCGATGATGCTCTTCGGTGCGCGAGCCCTACAGGGCGCGTTCGCCGCCCTGTTGGCTCCGGCGGCCCTGTCGCTGATCACGGTCACCTTCACCGAACCGCGCGAGCGGGCCAAGGCTTTCGGCGTCTACGGCGCAATTGCCGGCGGCGGCGCGGCGATCGGCCTGATCCTCGGCGGCGTGCTCACCGAGTACGCCAGCTGGCGCTGGTGCCTGTTCGTCAACGTCCCGATCGCGATCGGCGCAGCGCTTGCCGCGCTCCCGACCGTGCACGAGAGCCGCGCGGACGGTGATCGACACTACGACGTACCCGGTGCCGTGCTGGTGACCGGTGGCCTGGTCGCGCTCGTCTACGGATTCACCGAGGCTGCGAAGGTCGGCGTCGGCTGGCTGGCCGCACCGACGCTGCTCACCCTCGCCCTCGCCGCGGTGTTGCTGGTGGCATTCGTCCTCGTCGAGGCCCGGACTGCGCACCCGCTGCTGCCGCTGCGCGTCGTCGTCGAACGCAACCGAGGTGGGTCGTTCATCGCCTCGTTGCTCGTCGGCGCCGGACTTTTCGCCATGTTTCTGTTCCTGACCTACTACTTCCAGGTCAACCTCGGCTACAGCCCGCTCAAGTCGGGGTTCGCGTTCCTGCCGTTCAGCGCAGGCATCATTCTGGCCGCGGGTCTGGCCTCGACGCTGCTGCCGCGCACCGGACCCAAGGTGCTCATGCTCACCGGTCTGGTCGCCGCCGCGGTGGGGCTGTTCTACCTCACCCAGCTGGGTGCGGACTCGAGCTGGCTCACCCACGTCCTGCCCGCCGAAATCGTGATGAGCGTCGGGCTGGCACTGGTGTTCGTGCCACTGTCGAGCGTGGCGTTGTTCGGAGTGGACGCCCGGGACGCGGGAGTGGCGAGCGCGATGCTCAACACCACGCAGCAGATCGGCGGGTCCCTCGGCACCGCACTGCTCAACACGCTCTACGCCAGCGCCGTCACCGGATACCTGACCTCGCACCAGCCCGGCTCGGGTGGGCCGAAGGTGTTCCAGTTCGAGGCATTCCTGCACGGCTACCGCGTCGCGTTCCTCGTCGGTGGCGCCCTGCTGACGGCGGCGCTGGTCGTGGTCGCGGTACTGGTGAACGCCAAGCGCGACGAGCTGCCCGCCGAGCCGGAGGTCGCGGCCGCAGCGGTCTGACCTGGGTGATCATCAGCCCGTGAGCATGCCCGCACAGCCATGCCGTGGGGTAGTTGATCACCACCGGTCGGGCAGAGTGGACGCCGACATGGACGACCGCGACCCGCACCAGACCGAACCCGTCGACGCCGACCACAGCGCGACGCCGCTCACCGCCACCCTCGTCGGCGACGGTGCCGCAGCAGATCCGGACGAGCGCTACGCCGCGTTCTCCGGCTGGGTGGTCGACGACGGCATCGCGCTCTACCCAGCACAGGACGAAGCCATTCTCGAGCTGGTCGCCGGCAACAATGTGGTCCTCGCGACGCCTACCGGGTCGGGCAAGTCGTTGGTCGCCGTCGCAGCGCACTACTTCGCGCTCGCTGCAGGCGTTCGGTCGGTCTACACCGCGCCGATCAAGGCGCTCGTCAGCGAGAAGTTCTTTGCGTTGTGCGATGTCTTCGGCACCCAGAACGTCGGCATGATGACGGGAGACGCCGCGGTGAACGCCGACGCTGCGATCCTTTGCTGCACCGCCGAGATCCTTGCCAATGTCGCGCTGCGAACCGGCGCCGCGAGCGAGGTCGGCGTCGTGATCATGGATGAATTCCACTACTACGCCGATCCCGACCGCGGCTGGGCCTGGCAGGTGCCGCTGCTCGAGATGCCCCGCGCACAGTTCCTGCTCATGTCGGCCACGCTCGGGGACACGAGCGAGCTGACCGCGGACCTGTCGCGGCGCACGGGACGAGACACAGCGACCGTCACGGCGGACGAGCGTCCCATCCCGCTGCACCACTACTACGAGCTGACCCCGTTGCACGAGACGATCAGCGACCTGCTCGCTGGCGGTCAGGCGCCGATCTACGTCGTCCACTTCACCCAGGCGGCAGCGCTGGAACACGCGCAGTCGCTGACCAGCATGAGTGTCGCGACCCGCGCGGAACGCGACATCATCGCCGAGACGATCGGCGCGTTCCGGTTCACCGCAGGCTTCGGCAAAGTGCTCTCGCGCCTGGTGCGCCACGGCATCGGTGTGCATCACGCCGGCATGCTGCCGAAGTACCGCCGGCTCGTCGAACAGCTCGCCCAAGCCGGGCTGCTGAAGGTCATCTGTGGTACGGACACCCTCGGCGTAGGCATCAACGTCCCGATCCGCACGGTGGTGTTCGCCGCGTTGAGCAAGTACGACGGGCAGCGCCAACGGCAACTGCAGGTACGCGAGTTCCTGCAGATCGCGGGGCGTGCCGGGCGTGCCGGTTACGACACCGCCGGCACCGTCGTCGTCCAGGCGCCCGAACACGAGGTCGAGAACGCGCGGCTGCTCGCCAAGGCCGGTGACGACGAGAAGAAGCGGCGCCGCGTCGTTCGCAAGAAACCGCCCGAGGGGTTCGTGTCGTGGGGCCGCAACACCCACGACCGGTTGCAGACCGCGCAGCCCGAAGCGCTGACGCCGCAGTTCGCGGTGACGCCCGCGATGCTGCTAAACGTGATCGCACGACCCGGCGACGCGTTCGCCGCCATGCGAAACCTGATCATGACCAACCACACCTCACCGGCGGCGCGGCGCGCGCAGGTGCGGGCCGCCATCCGCGCCTACCGATCGCTGCTGGCCGCCGGTGTCATCGAACGCCTCGACGAACCGGACGAGCTGGGTCGTACCGTGCGGCTCACGACCGACCTGCCGCTCAACTTCGCGTTGAACCAGCCGCTGTCGACCTTCGCGCTCGCGGCGCTGGACCTCTTGGACGCTGCATCCGACACCTATGCACTCGACGTGGTGTCGGTGCTCGAGGCGACGCTGGAGGATCCGCGCCAGGTGCTCGCGGCGCAGCAGCGGGCCGCCCGCGGCGAAGCGGTGGCCGCGATGAAGTCGGAGGGAATCGACTTCGACGAGCGCATGGAGCTGCTCACCGAGGTCACCTATCCCAAGCCCCTGGACGAACTGCTGCGTGCCGCCTTCGCGATCTACCGGCAGACCCACCCCTGGCTCGCCGAGGACCAGCTCTCGCCGAAGTCGATCGTGCGCGAGATGTGGGAACGCGCGATGACGTTCACCGAGTACGTCGCCTTCTACGGGCTCTCGCGTAGCGAGGGACTGGTGTTGCGCTACCTCTCCGACGCCTACCGCGCCTTGCGCTCCAGCGTGCCCGACGGCGCCCGCAGCGAAGCGCTGACCGACATCACCGAGTGGCTGGGCGCGCTGGTGCGCCAGGTCGATTCGAGCCTGCTGGACGAATGGGAACAGCTCACCTCCGGAGCCGGACGCGCCGACGCGCTCACCGAGCCCACCGTACCGGTGTCGCTCACCGGCAACGTCCGGGCTTTCACCGTCCTCGTGCGCAACGCCATGTTCCGACGGGTCGAACTGGCTGCGCTGCGCCGCTACGACGAGCTCGGAACGCTCGACGGCGACGCAGGCTGGGACGCCGACCGCTGGCAGGACGCGATCGAGAACTACTACGCCGAGTACGACCGGATGGGGACGGGCGCGGACGCCCGTAACCCTGCCCTGCTGCACGCCGAGCGCACAGCCGGGGTCTGGCACGTGCGGCAGGTGCTCGACGATCCGGACGGCGACCACGACTGGGGCATCAGCGCGGACGTCGACCTCGCCGCCAGTGACGAGATCGGCGAACCCGTCGTTGCCGTCACTGCCGTCGGACCGTTCTGAGCCGGGCCACGCCGCGGGCCTGCACGTCGTCGACGATCGCAAGCGCATCAGCCGTCGACAGCAACGGGTTCACGATGCAGGCCCGCAGCGCGAACACGCTGTCGACGATCGTCCCGGCGAGGAACGAGCGCCCGCCGAGCTGCACCTGCTCCAGCAGCCCGCGGTTGTGCGCGTCCAGCTGATCCTCGGGCAGTCCGACCGGACGGTGCCGGAAGCAGACGATGCTCATGCCGCTCGCGAGCAGTTCGAGATCGGGCGCCTGCGCGACGGCCGCGCGCATCTGCTCGGCCACCTCGACATCGCGTTCGATCAGCTCGCGGTACCGGCTGCGGCCGAGATGACGCAGCTGCATCCACACCTTGAGCGCCCGGAAGGGCCGGGTCTGCTCGAGCCCGAACTCAGAGAACCACGGCGGACCGCCCGGCCCGTCCTCGTCCCCGTCCGTGCGCAGGTACGGCGGGACGAGGGAGAACGTGTCACGCGCGACGGCGCCGTCGCGAATCAAGACCAGGCCGGCGTCGACGGGGACGTAGAGCCACTTGTGCGGATCGACCGCGAGGCTGTCGACACGGGCGAGACCGGCCAGCGACTCGCGGTAGCGCTCGAGCAGCAGCACCGCCGGGCCGCCGTAGGCACCGTCGACGTGTAGCCAGACGCCGTGGCGTGCGCACACGTCCGCGATCTCGGCCAGCGGGTCGATCGCGCCGGTGTTCACCGTCCCGGCCGACGCGACGGCAGCGACCGGGATCCGCCCGTCTGCGAGGTCGGCGGCGATGAGCTCCGCCAGGTGCCCTGGACGGAGGCGATGCTCGGCGTCGGAGTCGACGATGCGGATGTTCGCCGACCCGATGCCGAGCACTTCGACGGCCTTGGTCGCGCAGCTGTGCGCGTCGCTGCCGGCATAGACCGCGAAGCGATCGGACGAGCCGTCACGCCGATCGTCGAGCCCGTGCCGCGTCGCCGCGCGATGCCGTGCTGCCGCGAGCGCGGTCAACGTCGCCGCCGAACCGCCGCTGACCAGCTGTCCCGAGTAGCCGCCCGTCCACCCGAGCAGGTCGGCGAACCAGCGCACCACCTGATGCTCGAGGTGCACCGACGCGTGGTTGCCGCCGGCGACACTCGGGTCCATCGCGGCGGCGAGCGCGGAGGCGAACACACCGATGGGGTGCGGGGACGAGTTCACCCAGGCGGCGAAGCGCGGATGCCCGTTGCCGAAGGGGTGCGGAGCGATCCGCTCGGCGAACTCGTCGAGGACGGTGTCGGCGCTCGCGCCCTCGTCCGTCCACGGCGTCGCCCGCATCGTCTCGACGAGTTCGCGCGGCGGGCGCCGGTAGACCGGTCCATCCGGCAATTCGATCAAGTAATCGGCGAGCTGATCGGCGACGCGGTGGCTGATGCGGCGGATGTCCTCGGCCGACCAGCCGGCGCGCCCGAGCTCGCTCATGGCTTCATCGTGCCCGACCGTCTCGCCCGGTGTGTGTCAGGCGGCCTGAGCGCCTGCGGCGCCGAAGCGGGTCAGCACCAGCGCCTCGACTGCGGCCAGCGCGAAGTACAGCAGGACCGAGGTCACCGTGAGGACCGCCACCGCTGCCCACAGGTGGCCGTAGTCGAACGCATTGGGATCGGTGGCCATCGCGTACCCGAGCCCGCGCCCGGTCGAGAGCCACTCGGCGATCATCGCCCCGACGATGGCGCCCGGCACCGAGATGCGCGCGGCGGCGAAGAAGGCGGGCAGCGCGCTCGGCAGCATCACCTTGCGCGCGATCATCAGCCGTCCGGCGCCGTACACGCGACAGAGCTCGGTGGCCTGGCGGGACGCAGAACGCAGCCCGAAGCAGACCGTGACCAGCGATGGGAAGAACACCACCAGCCCGGCAATCACCGCGGTGCCCGTGATGCCGCGTCCGAACACGATGTTGATCAACGGCGTCATGGCGACCAACGGGATCGAGCGCACCACGATCGCCAGCGGTAACAGCGTCTGTTCCAGCGGGCGCACCAGCACGAAGGCGAGCGCCGTCACGATCGCTGCCGCCAACCCGAACAGGTAACCGAGGCCGGCGTCGAACAGCGTCTCGCTCAACCCGTGCCACAGCTTCGAGCGGTGCGCCGAGGCCTCCGCTCCCGAGGTCAGGTACTGCCACACCTGGGTGGGCGACTTGCCGATCAGCGAGTTCACGTCGAACACCGTCAGGAAGGCGTACCACGCCGCGATGATCACCGCGGTCGAGAGCGCGGCGGTGAGCACCACCCGCGCGGTGCGTTTGATGGCGTCTCCCACCGACTGCAGCGCAGGCGCGTGCTCCGCCGCAGCGGGTAGCGCCGCCACCGAACTCATGCGCGTGTCTCGCTGTCCGCCCAGGGCGCGACGACACGGGCGAGTACGCCCGTGAGCGCGTAGACGCCGGCGGCGAGCAATCCGGCCATCAGCGCGATCGCCCAGGTGCGGGCGGAGTCGAGCTGCTGCTGGCTGACGGTCATGGCGACGCCGAGCCCCCGGCTCAGGTTGCCCAGGTACTCCCCCAGGATCGCGCCGAGCATCGCCGCCGGGGCAGCCACCTTGAGCGCAGCCAGCGTCGAGGGCACCGCGCTGATCAGGCGTACCTTCGCGAGTTGCTTCCACCGTCCCCCGCCGTAGACGCGGACCAGTTCCAGCGACGTACGGTCGGCCGAGCGCAGCCCGAGCAGCATGCCGACCAATGTCGTGAAGAAGACCGACAACGCGGCGAGCGCGATCATCGGACGGTTGCCGGCGAAGACCAGCGTGAGGATCGGCCCGATCGCCATGATCGGCATGCAGTAGGACGCGACGGCCAGCTGCATCACCACACCTTCGACCACCGGCACGAGCACGACGAGCACCGCGCAGAGCAGCGCGAGCGCGTTACCGATGAGATAGCCGTAGAACGCCTCGGTGCCGGTCTGCGCGAGGTGCGGGCGGTAGAAGCTCCAGCCGTCCGCGCGCACCTTCTGCACGACCTCCCACGGCGTCGGCACACCCTTGCCCGCCTTGAAGAACGTGACGGCAAGCAGCCACCACACGGCCAGGATCCCGACCACACCGACGATCGCGCCCCAGCGACCGAGCAGGCGGCTCATGGGCGACCCCCCACTCACTCGTCGGTCCGTCCGAAGAGTAATTCGGAGAGCTGGTCCTCGTAGGCGTGAAACTCCGGCGTGCGCATCATCTGCGGTGTCCGCGGACGGGGCAGGTCGATGTGCACCGTCTCGACGATGCGCCCCGGACGCGGTGACATGACCGCGACGACGTCGGACAGCAGCACCGCCTCGTAGATCGCGTGGGTCACGAGCAGCGTCGTCGTCGCGCGGGCCATCCAGATGCGCTGCAGTTCGAGATTGAGGCGCTGGCGGGTCATATCGTCCAGCGCACCGAATGGTTCGTCCAGCAACAGCACCGCGGGATCGATGACCAGTGCCCGCGCGATCGCGACACGTTGGCGCATCCCGCCGGACAGCTGCGCCGGCCTTGCCTTCTCGAACCCGTCCAGCCCGACCAACTGGATCAGCTCGTCGACCACGCCTGCTTTCGACGTGAGCCCGGCGATCTCCAGCGGCAACCGGATGTTCGCCGTCACCGAGCGCCACGGCAGCAGCGCACTGTCCTGGAACGCGATGCCCAACTCGTGCTTGCGCCGCGCCACGTCGGGGCGGTCACCGTGTACGAGCGCGGTGCCGCTGGTCGGCGTCTCGAGGCCGGCGAGAATGCGCAGCACCGTCGACTTGCCGCAGCCCGAAGGTCCGAGCAACGAGACGAACTGCCCCTCGCTGCTGACGAGATCCACGCTGTCGAGTGCGTGCACGCGCCGGCGTCCGAGACGGAACTCCTTGCTCAGGCCGGACAGCGTGAGGCCGGCGCCGCTTGTCGCCGCCTCGGTCACGATCTGTGCTTCGTCAATGCTCATCGCCTAGATGAGGCTCGAGTCCTCCCGGTAGACCTCCTGCAACAGGCTGAGATCGAACAGCTTGTCCGCCGTGAGCTCGAGCCCGCCGACGCCGAGGGTCTTGACGTTCTCCTCGACCAACTTGTCGGTCACGGTGAACAGCCCGTTCGCCTTCGTGTCGGCGTTGCTGATCAGCAGGTTTTCCGACTTCGACTCGAGCGTCTGCTCCTTCGTGGTCAGCCCGAGTCCTTTACCGTACTTGGTCGCGGCGAGCGAAGCGCCCTGTGTCGGGTCGGCCAGGTTGTCCTTCCACCCCTTGATCTCGGCGCGCAGGAATGCCTTCACCAGATCCGGCTTCGAGGAGATGGTGTCCGTCGTCGTCATGTATGTCTCGGACACCAGCGGGTAGCCGTGATCGGCCAGCAACATCGTGGCCACCTTGAAGCCCTTGAGCTTGAGATCGTTTGGTTCATTGGTGACGAAGGAGAACCAGCCGTCGACCTCGCCCTGCGTGAGCCCGATCGGGTCGAACTGCACCGGCTTCTTCTTGATCTTCGACGCGTCGAGCTTGGCCGCCTTGACGAACGCCTGCCACACCGACTCGTTGGTCGCCTGCACGCCGATGGTCTTGCCGTACATGTCCTCGGGCGTGCTGATCGCGGTGCTGGCCATCGACATGATGCAGAACGGGTTCTTCTGGTACTGGGCACCGATGATCTTCAACGGTGCGCCCTTCACGATCGCAGCACCAGTGATGTCGGGTGAGCTGATCCCGAACATGGCCTTGCCGGTGGCGACGTCCGCATCCTGCGGGCTCGCGGTGGGGCCTCCGGCGATGAGCTCGATGCCGGTGAATCCCTCCGCCTGGTAGTAACCCTTCGTGTCGGCGATGTAGCTCCCGGCGAACTCGACGTTCTTGATCCAGGACAGGCGCAGGCTGACCTTGCCGAAGCTCTTCGGTGCGGACGAACCGCCGGACGTGGCCGGCCCCGACGAACCCGACGCCGAGGAACCCGGCCCCGACGAACCCGACGACGCCGCGTCGGACGAGCACGCCGCGAGCAGGGGTAGGCCGATCGCGGCAAGTCCGCCGGCGCCCAGAGCGCCGCGTAGCAGGCCGCGTCTGCCGATCTCGCGTTCCACGCGGTCCTGCAGCCGCTGCTGCGTCGGATCGTCGGTCATTGGGTCCTCCTGCTGGTCGCGTCGATGCAGACCGGGTACGCCGGCCGAGCTGTCCGCGACGCTAGGCAGGCAGCGTTACGTGCGCATTGCCGACACGATTCGCCGACGCGTCAGGACCACGCAACACCGGCATCGGGCGCATCGTCGGCGATGACCTCGCCCTCGATGAGTCCATACGGACGATCGCCGGCATGAAACACCTCATGCTTGTTGTCCTGACCGAAAGGAGCCAGGTCGACCAGGTAGTGGTGCCTGTTCGGCAGCGTCAGGCGCACCTCGCACACCGACGGCACGGCATCGAGCACCGCGACACCCATCGCGTGCAGCGTCTGCTGCAACGAGTAGCTGTAGGTCGTCGCGAACGCGGTTGTCAGCGCGTCCAGGGCACCCCGATACGCACCGGCCCAGTCGATGTCATCGGACCTGAAGCGCCACTGCGCGCTCACCTCGGTCGCCAGGACGCGGTCCTGCGTCTCGGCCAGCGTCGTGTACTCCTCGCGTGGGAAACCCCAGAATTCCGAATCGGTGGTGTTGAGCAGCACCAGGTCCTGGACCCCGCCGAGCACGCTCGTGCCGTGAGCGCCGTCGTGGACGACCACCGTCGACCGGGTGGCGCGGGCGTCGCGGACGAAGGAGTGGGGTGCCGTGCCGACGCGGGTCCAGTCGTGCTCCAGAACACCGACGCGGGCGCGGGTGATGGACGGTTGCGACGAGACGAAGTGCCGCGCGAGCTCGATCGCCAGCCTCTCGGGCTCTCCGTCGCCGAGCCGTTGCGCGAAGGCGAAGGCGGTGTTCTTCTGCGTATCGGTCGCGAGGACGTTGCGGTTGTCCCCAGCGAGGTAACAGTCGGCCAGATCGCCCGACAGCGCGGTCGACACGGTCCGGTCGCGGATCAGGTCGCCGCCGTCGGGCGCCTCGCCGCGCCCGATCCGCACGATGCGGACCTCGGCCTTGCCGTACCGGGTGGCGCCCAGCTGGCTCATCAGGATTCCTTCCCACCGGCTATACGCGCGCTGGCCCGCGCCGCGGCGTTCGCCAGTTCAGCGGTGTCGGCGGTCACCAGTGCGCCGCCGGACACCACGTCGCGCCCGTTGACGTACAAGCGGTCCAGCGGCGCCGAGCCGAGCGCGAGCGTGCAGACCGGGTCGGCGATGCCCGCGCCGCCGAGTTGATCGACCGTCCACACCGCGAGGTCCGCGAGCTTTCCTGGTTCCAGCGAACCCAGTTCGTCGGCACGGCCGAGGCAGCGGGCGCCACCGAGCGTCGCCATCTGCAGCGCCTGCCGGATGGTCAGCGCGTGCGGACCGCCCGCGCCACGCGCCGCGAGCAGCGCCTGGCGCGGTTCGTCGACCAGTCGCCCCGACTCGTTCGACGCGGCACCATCCACGCCGAGGCCGACCGGCACCCCGGCGGCCAGCAGGTCGCGCGCGCGGGCCACGCCGGAACCCAGGCGGCCGTTGGACGTGGGGCAGTGCGCGACGCCCGTCCCTGAAGCAGCGAAGCGGGCGATCGCCTCGTCGGACAGGTGCACGCAGTGCGCGAGCCAGACGTCGGGGCCGAGCCAACCGAGGTCCTCGAGGTACTGCGCCGGGGTGCGCCCGAATGTCTCTAGGCAGAAGCTCTCCTCGTCGGCGGTCTCGGCGAGATGGGTGTGCAGCCGAACCCGGCGCTCGCGCGCGAGCGCGGCGCTCTCGCGCATCAACTCCGCAGTCACCGAGAACGGCGAGCAGGGTGCGAGCGCGATACGCGTCATCGCGTCGAAGGACGGATCGTGGAAGCGCTCGATCGCGTCGGCGGACGCGCGCAGGATGGCGTCGTGGTCCTCGACGATCGAGTCGGGCGGCAGCCCGCCGGCAGATTCGCCGAGGTTCATCGAGCCGCGGGTCGGGTGAAAGCGCAGCCCGATCTCGGCTGCTGCCCGTATCTCCGCCCCGAGCAGGTCACCGCCGCAGTGCGGGAAGACGTAGTGGTGGTCGGTAGTCGTCGAGCAGCCCGACAGGGCCAGCCAGGCCAGATTGGCCGCGGCCGCATCGTGCACGAGGTCCTCGTCGAGCCGTGCCCAGATCGGATACAGCGTCGCCAGCCACTGGAACAGCGCATGGTCGGTGGCGAAACCTCGGGTGATCCACTGGTAGAGGTGGTGGTGGGTGTTCACCAGGCCGGGCGTGACCAGCCGACCACGCGCGTCGACCCGATCCGCCTCGGCGAATGCGGCCGGAACCGCCCCGGGGCCGACCGCCACGATGCGCGTGCCCTCGACGACGACGTGGCCCGGCGTGTATTCGGTGCCGGCCCGGTCACAGGTGGCCACGTACGCGCCGTCCAGGACGAACACCCTCAGCTCCCGCGGTAGGTCGAGTACGCGTACGGGCTGAGCAGCAGCGGGACGTGGTGGTGCTCACCGCTGTCGCGGATGCGGAACACGATGACGACCTCAGGAAAGAACGTGTCCTCGCCCAGGTAGTCCTCCACGGCGAAACGCACGCGGTAGACGCCGGTCGGCGCGGGTCCCGTGAGGTGGGCGATCCGCCCGTCGGCGCCCGTGTAGTCGTGAGCGATCTGGCGCCACTCGTCCCCGTCGGAGGACTCGAGCACGACCTCGACACCGGCCGCCGGGCGTCCTCGGGCCGCGTCCAGCACGTGCGTCGAGACACTCACGCCGTGCAGCCTGTCACGAAGGGCAGTGTCAGCGGAATGTCTTGATCAGCCGAAGCCGAACGATCGCGCGCAGCTCCTCGCGGACGACCCTGCGCTCCACCTCGGTCGAGTTGCCGAGCCGCTGCTGCAACGCGGCCAGCATCTGTTCGGCCGTCCGCCCGGTGGCGCAGATCAGGAACACGTGCCCGAACCGCTTTTCGTAAGCGATATTTCCGGCGGCGAGCCGATCGGCGACGGACGCCTGGGCCTGGGCCGTCCCCGATTGTTCCGAACGTGACCAGGAGGACTCGCGGTCATCGCCCGGCACGCGATCGCCGATCCGCGGGTGCGCCGCCAGCGCCTCGGCCACGTCGGCCCAGCGCAGGTCGCCGATGATGTCCGCTGACGCAGTCAACAAGCCCCGTAGCGAACCGAACGGGCGGCCCAGGGTCAGCTCGGAGATCCAGCGGCTGCTCGCGCAACAGGGGCGCACCAGCGCGGCGGCGTCCTCGCGGGGTGCACGGTCGAAGGTCGCGACGCCGACCAGATCGGACTGCCCGTCGCTGTTCGCCACCGCCTCGGCCACGCTCATTGCATAGCAGGCTAGGCAGCGGGTGTTTCCGCACTGTTGCGAATACGGTCCGGATAGGTCTGTGCCAGGATCGCCTGGATGACCGTTTCACGCACAGCGCTGCGCGCCTCGCGGGTGATCACGCCCGAGGGCGAGCGCCCGGCCTGCATCGTGGTGTCCGGGACGACCATCGAGGCGGTCTCAGCCGACGCACCGCAGGGCGTCCGGATCGTCGATGTCCCCGACGACTGCGTGGTGTTGCCGGGCCTGGTCGACAGCCACGTTCACGTGAACGAGCCCGGTCGCACCGAGTGGGAGGGTTTCGCCTCCGCGACCGCGGCTGCCGCGGCGGGGGGCGTGACCACGATCGTCGACATGCCGCTCAACAGCGTCCCGCCGACGGTGGACGTGGCTGCGCTGCTCGTCAAGCAGCGCGCAGCCGAAGGGCAGCTTGCTGTCGACGTCGCGTTCTGGGGCGGCGCCGTCCCGGGTAACACCCAGCGGTTGCGCCCGTTGCACGAAGCGGGCGTCACCGGGTTCAAGTGCTTCCTGCTGCCCTCCGGCGTGCCCGAGTTCCCCCACCTCGATCGCGACGGCCTGCAGGAGGCAATGGTCGCGATCGCCGCCTTCGACGGCCTGCTCATCGTCCATGCCGAGGACGAGGGCGAGATCAGCGCGGCGACCGGTCGCAGCTTCACCGACTTCGTGGCCACCCGCCCGCCGCGCGCCGAGACCGCCGCCGTCGAGATGCTGCTGGACGCGACGCGACGCACGGGTTGTCGCACGCACATCGTGCATCTGTCGACCGCGCGGTCGTTGCCGCTGATCGCCGCTGCCAAGGCGGAGGGTTTGCCGGTGACCGTCGAGACCTGTCCGCACTACCTCACCTTCGCCGCCGAGGACGTACCCGACGGCGCCACCGAGTTCAAGTGCTGCCCGCCGATCCGCGACGCCGAGAATCGCGAACAGCTCTGGCACGGTCTGCGCGACGGCATCATCGACCTCGTCGTGTCCGACCACTCGCCCTGCACGGCCGCGGAAAAACGCTTCGACACCGGCGACTTCGGGCAGGCGTGGGGCGGCATCGCGTCCTTGCAGCTGGGGCTGCCGGCCGTGTGGACGGCCGGGCGCGAGCATGGCGCGACGCTGAACGACGTCGCGCGTTGGATGAGTGCAGCGCCCGCACGGCTCACCGGCCTGAGCGACCGCGGCGCGATCTCCGCGGGCCTGCAGGCCGATCTCACCGTCTTCGCACCGGACGCGGAATTCGTCGTCGACGCCGCGGCCCTGCTGCACCGCAATCCCGTCACCCCGTACGCGCAGCGCGCGCTCACCGGTGTCGTCCGGGAAACCTGGCTGCGCGGCGAGCCGGTCGACGCCGCGCGACGGGGCCGGGTCACCCGGCCTGCGCAGAGCGTGGCCGCATGAGCCTTCCCGATCTGGCCGGACGCGCGCTCGGCGGCTGTGTCGTCTACGCCAACGACGAGCTGTTCGCCGACGCCCAGAACCTGCTGAACGCGCACGCCCCCGTCCACGACCCCGCCGCATTCGGCGTCCGCGGCAAGGTCTACGACGGCTGGGAGACCCGGCGCCGGCGCGAACCGGGCGAGGACTTCGTGCTTGTGCGCCTCGCGGCTCCCGGTCTCGTGCACGGCGTCACGATCGATACCTCGCACTTTCGCGGCAACTACCCTCCGGCCGCGTCCGTCCACGGCACCACGACGCTCGGCTACCCGGGCCCCGAGGATCTCCTCGCCGCCACGTGGTTCCCCCTGGTCGAGCACGCACCGCTCACCGGCGACGCCGAGAACACCTTCGACCTCGACGTGCGGACCCGGCTGGTCACGCACGTGCGCCTCACCATTCATCCCGACGGCGGGGTGGCCCGGCTCCGCGTCTACGGCGAGGTGGTCCCCGATCCGCGCGTGCTCGGTGGGCGCGTCGACCTGGCGGCGGCGCTCAACGGCGGACGGATCGAGTCGTGCAGCAACATGTTCTACTCCGCGCCCGCTAACGTCCTCTCACCCGGACGCGCCACGGTCATGTCCGACGGTTGGGAGACGTCGCGACGGCGTGACGACGGCAACGACTGGCTCGTCGTCCGGCTCGGCGCGCCCGGCCTGCTGCACCACGCCATCATCGACACCGGCCGCTTCATCGGTAACGCACCGGGCTGGGCGCGGTTGAGCGACGCGGTGACCGGCACCGAGCTGCTGCCCCGTACCAGGCTGCAGCCGGACACCATGCATCACTTCCGGGTGCGGCACGAGGACACCGTCGGGCTGGTACGCCTGGACGTATATCCGGACGGCGGAATCTCCCGGCTGCACCTTTTCGGCGAAGTGGCCCAGGCCGAACGCGACGGCATCGTGGGGCGCTGGCTGGACACACTCGATCCCGACACGGCGGCGGCCGCCGACCGAACCCAGTACTTCGACTGATCCGAGGAGGTATTCGATGCCCGACGATGTGGTCGTCACCGGGCCTGACGTGGCGCGCAGCAGCGAGATCTGGCAGTGGGTGCATGCCGGCGTGCACCTGGCCGACACCGGGGAGCTGCTCGACTGATGCTCGACCCGTCCTTCGCCGATCACCTCGACGAGCTGCTCAGCGGTGACGACGCCGACCGGGTCGCCCGTTATCCGGGCCTACCGGCGGGCCGCCAGCCCGTGCACACCTGTTACGTGCCGGCGGATCGGTACGGCACGCACACAGTCGACGAGTGGCGGGCCGTCGCAATCGGGGTTCTCGACCAGCACGGCCCGCTGCCGTCGGTCCTCGTTGCCCAGACCGAGCGCGTCCGCGACAAGCTGGCGAGCGAGCCGATCGAGGACCTGCGCATCGACTTCGAGGACGGGTACGGGCTGCGCCCCGACGACACCGAGGACCAGCATGCCCGCGCGGCGGCCGTCGCGCTTGCGCGCAGTGCCACGGCCAATGCCACCACGGCGTTCAGCGGCATCCGAATGAAGTCGCTCGAGGCGCCGACGCGGCGGCGTGGCCTTCGCACGCTCGAGCTGTTCCTCGAGTCTCTCGTCGCCAACACCTCGGTGCCGGCGGGGTTTCGGGTCACCCTGCCGAAGGTCACCTCGGTGCGCCAGATCGAGGCAATGGTGGAGATCTGCGCAGCGCTCGAGTCCCGTTACGGCATCGCGCCGTTGCGCTTCGAGATCCAGATCGAGACCCCGCAGGCAGTGCTGGGGGCGGACGGCACCGCGCTGCTCGCGCGGATGATCCACGCCTGCCTCGGTCGCTGCGCCGGGCTGCACTACGGCACCTACGACTACAGCGCCGCACTCGGAATCGCGGCCGCCTACCAGAGCATGGAACACCCCGGCGCCGATCACGCGAAGGCCGTCATGCAGGTTGCCGCGGCCGGGACGGGCGTCCCGATCTGCGACGGCTCGACCAATGTGCTGCCGGTCGGCGGGCAGGTACGTGCGGCCTGGGAACTGCACGCCCGACTGGTGCGCCGCTCGCTGGAACGGGGTTTCTACCAGGGCTGGGATCTGCACCCCGCCCAACTGCCCACCCGCTTCGCGGCCACCTTCGCCTTCTACCGTGATGGTCTGGCCGCCGCGGGCGCTCGACTACGGGCTTACCGCGAGCGTGCCGACAGCGGCGTCCTGGACGAGCCCGCGACCGAACGTGCCCTCGCCGGATACCTGCTGCGCGGGCTCGACGCCGGTGCCGTCGACGCTGCCGAGCTCCAGGCAGCCGCGGGCGTCACGGCGTCCGAATTGAGCGTGCTGGTCGGCCGCGCACCACGCTGAGCAGGCCCGCTGAGCTGGCCCGCAGATCAGGCGGATCAGGCCCGGCGGATCAGGCCCGGCGGATCAGGACTGGCCGGTCACGACCGGCCGCGAATCGTCGTCCTCATGCCCTCCGGGCCCCGCGTGCGTGCCATCAACGGTCGCGACTGCGTCCACAGCGGGCGCGGCGAACGCGGCCCTCTGCGCGAGTTCTGGCCCCGCCGCCGACCCTTGCTTCTCGGCAGCGGCCGCACGAGCCGCCTGCATGCCGGACATCGTGCGCAGCGGCACCTCTTTCATTATCAGCGAAAGGACGAACGCAATGACGACGATGCTGGCGGCGACCAGGAAGACCAGATTCATGGCATCGGAGAAGCCGACCAGGATCGGGTGCTTCACCGCGTTCGGCAGCGCGGCCACACCCGCGGTGTTGTTCAGATCGAACTGCCCGCCCCCCGGCAGCTGCCGCCCGGAGCGGGCCAGCTCGTCCTGGATGTGCGAACCGGCGGAGGTGAACAACACCGACAGCAGCACGGCGGTGCCCAACGTGCCGCCCATCTGGCGGAAGAACGTCACCGACGACGTGGCTACGCCCATGTCCCGCGGCTCGACCGAGTTCTGCATGGCCAGGATGATCGTCTGCATGTTCAGCCCGAGGCCGGCCCCGAAGATCAGCATGTAGATGTCGGTCTGCCAGAGCGGGGTGTCCGCGCCGATCTGCGCCATCAAGCCGAGACCGATGATCAGCATCAGGGAACCGAGGACCGGGAAGATCTTGTAACGCCCGGTGCGCGAGGTCACCTGCCCGGCGATCAGCGACGCCGTCATGATGCCCGCGACCAGGGGCAGGATCAGCAGCCCCGACTTGGTCGGCGAGGCACCCTTGACGATCTGCAGGTACAGCGGGATCGAGGCGAGGCCGCCGAACATCCCGATACCGATGATGAACGACTGCGCCGCGCCGGTGGCGAACACGCCGCTGCGAAACAGGCGCAACGGCAGCAGAGCGTCGTCGCCCATTACTGCCTCGACCCGCACGAAGGCGGCGATGCCGATGACGCCGATCACATAGCAGGCCCACGCGCCACCCGAGCTCCAGCCCCAGGTGCGTCCCTGCTCGGCGATGATGAGCAGCGGGACGAGACCGACAACGAGGGCGACCGCGCCCCACCAGTCGATGCGCGGTTCACGGCGGGTGTGGTCCAGGTGCAGGTTGCGCATCACCACGGCGAGCGCGGCGAAGCCGATCGGCACGTTGATGTAGAAGATCCAGCGCCAGCCGGTGATGCCCAAGATGCTCGACTGGCCCGCGAAGAAACCTCCGACGACCGGTCCGAGCACGCTCGAGGTGGCGAAAACCGCCATGAAGTAGCCCTGGTACTTGGCGCGCTCGCGCGGCGGGATGATGTCGCCGATGATCGCGAGCGCCAGCGAGAACAGCCCGCCGGCGCCGAGCCCCTGGAACGCCCGGAACGCTGCCAGCATGTACATCGACCTCGACAGCCCGCAGAGCGCGGACCCGAGGATGAAGATGCTGATCGCGAACATGAACAGCGGCTTGCGGCCGAAGATGTCTGACAGCTTGCCGTAGAGCGGCGTCGTGATGGTCGAGGTGACCAGGAACGCGGTGGTGACCCACGCCTGCACCGACAGCCCGTGGAGGTCGTCGCCGATCGTGCGGATAGCGGTGGCGACGATGGTCTGATCCAGCGCGGCCAGGAACATGCCGAGCATCAGCCCGGACAGGATCGACAGGATCGCCCGGTGGGTCAATGCGCCGTCGGCAGTGGACGGTGCGGTCACCGTCGAAGGTGCTGGGACCGACATCAGTCGTTGCTCCCTTGTACGGCGGTGCGGTGGATCAACCGCCCGCCCAGGTCATGGTTCGCGTTCTCGAAATCACGGGTGAACTGTGCGAGCAGAGCGGCGAAGCGACGCAGGTCGCGCTCGTTCCAGTCCTCGAGCATCTGCGCGAAGTGTTGCAATCTGATCTTGTCGTGCTCGGCGAGCACCTCGCCGGCCTTGTCCGTGGTCACCAGCAGGCTCGCGCGCCCGTCGACCGGATCGGCGCGGCGCTCCAGCAGGCCGTCCTTGACGAGCGAGGCGACCTGCCGGCTGACCGTGGACGGGTCGGACTGCAGGCACTCGGCCACCGCGCTGGCACGCATCGGGCCGTCGTTGGCAACGCATCTGAGCAGGATGCGCGCCGACCACTCGACATCGTGGGCGGCCGCGGCCAACATCCGCGCGCGGGTGCGGCTGAAGCTGCGCATCAGATCGATGACGCTATCGGCCACCTCGGCGACCTCCCGCGAAACCGGCGCATCCGGCGAGACCCGCGAAACCGGCGCATCTGGCGCATCCGGCGAGACCGGCGCATCCGGCGCCGAACGGACCGCTGTCTCGGTCATGGCTCTCCTTCGGCTCTTCGTGGCAACCAGTGGTCTCACGCAACTAGTTGCTGGATACAAGCATCTACCCAAGACCACGCCGATAGCAAACCGCAGGGATGCTGCGGTAGTGCATGCTCAGGTAGCGACGGCGCCGGCGCCCCTGATCCGCTGCGAACGCGACGACACTGCTCGTGATCCGTGCTCGCCCCGGCAGTTCGAAGGGTGCGCACAGCGCTCGCCGGGTGCAGGCTGGACAGCTGTCGAGGAGAATGCCCACGACCGAGAGGAACCATCCATGACCGACGTGCTCACGCCCCCTGACACCGTCAGCGCCGCTCGCGGGGCTGTGCAGAACTGGCTCGACGATTTCGACCGGGCCTTGACCACGGGTGACGTGGCTGCGGCCGCGGGCCTGTTCGGCGAGGACAGCTACTGGCGCGATCTCGTCGCCTTCACCTGGAACCTGAAAACGGTCGAGGGACCGGCCGGCGTGAGCGAGCTGCTCACCGCGACGCTGGCGCGGGTGCAGCCGAGCGCATGGTGCATAGCCGAAGGCGAGGAACCCGCTGAGGCAGGCGGCGTGACGGAGGCATGGATCGAGTTCGAGACCTCGGTCGGGCGCGGGCGGGGCAACCTCCGACTGCGCGAGGGCAAGGCGTGGACGTTCCTGACCACCCTGTACGAGCTCACGGGCCACGAGGAGCCGGCTCTCGACCGGCGACCGAAGGGAGCCGAGCACGGCATCCACCGTGACCGGGAGACCTGGCTGGATCGCCGCGAGCGAGAGGCACGCGACCTCGGCTACCAGACCCAGCCCTTCGTTCTCGTGGTGGGCGGCGGCCAAGGCGGTGTCGCGCTCGGAGCGCGGCTACGCCAGCTCGATATCCCGACGATCATCGTCGACAAGCACCCGCGTCCCGGCGATCAGTGGCGCAACCGGTACAAGTCGCTGTGCCTGCACGATCCGGTGTGGTACGACCACCTGCCCTACCTCAAGTTTCCGGACAACTGGCCGGTCTTCGCGCCGAAGGACAAGATCGCCGACCGGCTCGAGTCCTACGCGAAGGTCATGGAGCTCAACTACTGGGCGAACACCGAGGCCAAGTCCGCGTCCTACGACGAGGCCACCGCCGAGTGGACGGTCACCGTCGAGCGCGAGGGCAAGCCGGTGGTCCTGCGTCCCAAGCACCTCGTGCTCGCGACCGGCATGTCTGGCAAGCCCAACCTTCCCGACTTCCCTGGCATGGACGTTTTCCGGGGCGACCAGCACCACTCGTCGGCCCATCCGGGCCCGGACGCGTACCGCGGCAAGAAGTGCGTGGTGGTCGGGTCGAACAATTCCGCCTTCGACATCTGTGGTGCGCTGTGGGAGAACGGCGCGGACGTGACGATGGTGCAGCGCTCGTCCACGCACATCGTGCGTTCCGACTCGCTGATGGACATCGGCCTCGGCGCGCTGTACTCCGAGCAGGCAGTGGCCGGGGGGATGACGACCGAAAAGGCCGATCTGACCTTCGCCTCGCTGCCGTATCGGATCATGCACCTTTTCCAGATCCCCGCGTACGAGGCGATGGCCGAACGCGACAAGGACTTCTACGAACGACTGGAGAAGTCCGGCTTCGAGCACGACTGGGGCGATGACCGCTCCGGGCTGTTCATGAAGTACCTGCGCCGCGGCTCGGGCTACTACATTGACGTGGGTGCCGCCGATCTGGTGGCCAACGGCAACGTGAAGCTCGCCAAGGGGCAGGTCGACCACCTCACCGAGCACTCAGTCGTGCTGCAGGGCGGGACGGAACTGGAGGCCGATCTGGTCGTGTATGCGACCGGTTACGGGTCGATGAACGGATGGGCCGCGGACCTCATCTCGCCCGAGGTCGCCGACCAGCTCGGCAAGGTCTGGGGACTGGGCTCGGACACCACCAAGGACCCGGGTCCGTGGGAGGGCGAGCAGCGCAACATGTGGAAGCCCACCCAGCAGCCGGGCATGTGGTTCCACGGCGGGAACCTGCACCAGTCGCGCTACTACTCCCTCTACCTCGCCCTGCAGCTCAAGGCGCGGCAGGAGGGCATCCCCACGCCGGTCCACCGGCTGCAGGAGGTGCACCACACGAGCTAGTCGGCCCGCTGCTCCGCCACCACCCGCGGCAGCACCTCGAGCAGGCGGTCCACGTCGGCCTCGGTGGTGCCGCGGTGCAGCGACAGCCGCACGTTGCCGTGCGACAGGAGCCCCATCGCCGCCAGCACGTGGCTGGGCTCGAGCACCGTCGCGCTGCAGCTCGAGCCGCTGCTGACCGAGAGCCCCTCGCGGTCGAGCGCGCGCAGCAGCGTCTCGCCGTCGAGGTAGGGCGAGGAGAAGGCCACCAGGTGGGGCAGCCGGTCGACCGGGTCGCCGACGACCTCGACGTCGTCGACCAGCGCGGGGAGGCGCGCGCGCAGCCGGTCGACCAGCGCCCGCAGCCGGACGTCCTCGGCGGGGGCCTCGGCCAGCGCGGCTTGCAGCCCGACCGCCGCCGACAGGACGGAGGGCAGGGGCAGCGCCCCCGGGACCCGGTCGCCGGTGTGCGCGTCGACCGGCAGCGGGGAGCGCCAGCGCGTGCCGGTCCGGACGGCCAGGACCCCCACTCCGGGCGGGCCGCCCCACTTGTGCGCGCTGGCCGTCAGCACCGACCAGCCGGCCGGGACCGGCGCCCGTCCGACGGTCTGCGCGGCGTCGACGAGCAGCGGCACCCCGGCCGCGGCGCACCGCTCCGCCACCTGCTCCACCGGCTGGACGGTCCCGACCTCGTGCGACGCGCTGATCAGCGCGGCCAGGGCGGTGTCCGGGCGCAGGGCTGCGGCGTACTCCTCCACGTCGACCCGCCCGAGCCGGTCGACGCCGACGGCGGTGGCCGATCCACCGGTGTGCGCGACGGCGGTGAGGACGCAGGAGTGCTCAACGGCGCTGTGGACGACGTGGCT
>JBBQZQ010000053.1:0-29933 GCA_038207565.1 Mycobacteriales bacterium | reverse complement strand
GTTCACCTTCCGCTTCAACCGCCGCCGTACCCCGATGGCCGCCTTCCAAACCCTGCTCGGCCTGGGCAGCGCCCAAGCTCCAACGACCTACCGCGAAATCACCGGCTCCAGCCCAACCTGAACTAACCGGATAAGCATGATCACTTTGGCACGAGAACCCTTGGGCTTCTTCCCCAGGCTTCGCACCCCGCAGTTACCCGCGACGCACGCCAGGGAGGGAACAGGCCATCGAGCACGGGCCCAAGGATCACGTCATCGGCATCGCCGACCTCCTAACGATCCACTTGCAAACATGCGACCTCGTGTCGCACGGCCGAGTTCGTGCCGTTCCTGCAGTTCGACACCGAAATCCGCACCGTCGTGTGCACGACCAACGCGATCGAGTCGATCAACGCCCGCATGCGTGGGGCCGTGAACGCCCGCGGCCACTTCCCCACCGAGCAGGCAGCGCTCAAGTGCGTCTACCTGGCGGTCATGAGCCTCGACCCGACCGGGCGGGGACGGCAGCGCTGGAGCAACCGCTGGAAGGCGGCACTGAACGCTTTCGAGATCACCTTCGACGGGCGACTGTCTGCCGGCCGGAAGTAAACCAAAAAGAATCAGTTACACCGAAGACTTGACAGACCCGCTGCCGAGTGTCGCTGGTATCGCCGGCGTTATCCGCCACAGCCCGAGATGTCGGCGTGCTCTGCGCTGGGTCAACAACGGTCGATTGCTCACTGCGACCACCTCCGCCGCGAGCCTGACACGTGCCCCTGACAGGGCGCCGCGGAAAAAGTTCGGCCCTCGTGCGCGCGAACGGTCATCTCGGAGCACCTGGGTCAAGTGAGAGCACCAGCACTCGGGAGGCCGAAAGTGCCCGCAGCCGAGGAGACACCGTCCGGTCGAACGGCCTACTCCTCGTCGGCCGGTGGCAACGGACGCACCGAGCGGCCGACCTGCTCCGCCCACACCTCGATGTCCTCCACGCGCCAGATCGGCCCGCGCCGCATCAGGGCGACGGGCGCCGGAAAGTCCGCACGTTCGGACAAGGTCCGAGCCCGCTGCCGGCTGATGCCCAGCATGTCCGCGACCTGGCCACAGATGGTGCGGCGTATCTGTTCGGCCGGCGCGTCCGGGTCCGGCATGACGCGCGTATCGAGGCCGGGCACGTCAGCGCGGTGTATCGGCGCGACCCGGGTTGGCTCTACGTGATTCGCACCCTGGACCCAGCCGGAGGCACGGGCGGCACAAGCAGTGTCGACTCCGCTGCCCAGCTCTGGGTCGTCGCGGAACCGGCGCGCGCCGCCTGCGACATCCGACCTCCGGACGACGCCCGATGACCGGGCCGCCCAGCGCACCGAGGCGTACGTGGATCCCGCTCGGGCGGCGGCTGCGTCTCACCGCCACCGCCGCGCAACGCCGGGAAATCCTGGCCGCGGCAGCGCGGATGACGTGGACCGACGCCGCGGCCGACGCGTTCAGGCACAGCGCGGCGCCGCTGCGCGTGGTGGCCGCTGCAGTTGTCGGCGACCTTGCCCAGCTTCGTCAGGTCGCGGTCATCGACTTCGGGCCGGGCCGTTGGCTCGTCGGCCTGCACGACTGCCTCGAGGCCCGTCACTACCTTCTGGACCAGGACAGCCCCGGTAGCGGCTCGTGGCTGCGCGAAGCGATCTACCTGCTCAGCGAGCGTCCGCCGCCAGCAACCCGCCGACGCGGCCTGACGAAGGACAGCTCCCGATGTTCGCGTCCGGGTCACCGCCGCGCTCGCCATCCCGGCCTGCCCCGGGTGAGATACCGATGAGCGTCACCGTCCGCTGCCCGGACTGCGGTTACTCCAATACCTACCGCAGCCAGGCGCAGGCCGAGCAATATCTCGCCCGGCACTCCTGCCGGCGGCACCGCGACGAAAGGGCCCGGCTCGCGGCCGCGCACGCCCGCGCCGTCGCCCGCACCATCGCCAGCGACTGCACGCATACCCGCGTACACCACGAGCACGGCACGCGCGAGGCGTACGTCCTGGATCGATGCCGCTGCCGTGCCTGTGGCGCCGCCAACACCACCGCCGAACTCGACCGGCGCCGCGCCATCACCTACGGCCGGTGGAATCCCCACGTGTGCGGTGACGTCGTGCGCGGGCACCTGGCCCGGCTCACCCGCGCCGGCATCGGTTATCGGCAGGTCGCTCGCCTGTCCGGAGTGCACTACAGCCTGCTCACCCGCCTGGTGTGGGGCGAGCCCAGCCGCGGGCGGCGACCTAGCGAGCGGGTCCGCTGCGAGCTGGCCGAGCGCATCCTCGCCGTCGATGTGGACGCCGCCAACCTCGCTCCTGGCGGGCGGATCGACGCAACCGGCACTCGTCGGCGGCTACAGGCGCTGATCACGCTCGGCTGGTCCCAGGCCGAGCTGGCCCGCCGGCTGGGCCGCGGCACCAACAGCCTGCGCGGCACGATCACTGCCAGCCGCGTCACATCAGTCACCGCCGCCGCCGTGCACGCCGTGTACGAGCACCTGTGGAACACCGCCCCCGACGAGAGCACCGCCGCCCGCGCCGACGCCGCGGCGACCGCTCGCGCCCACGCCCGTCAGCACGGCTGGCTCGCGCCACTGGCCTGGGACGACATCGATACCGACCCCGAGCCGCAGCCGCCCGCCACGGCGGCAATGCCGCCCGATGTCGACGAGCTCGACATCGAAATTGCCATCGACAGGCTCACCGCCGGGCAGCGCGTCCGTCTCAGCATGGCCGAGCGTGACGAGGTCATCCGCGTGCTCACCGACCGCGGCCACTCCCTTGAGCAGATCGCCTGCTGGCTCGACGTCTGCGTTCGCACCGTTTCGCGGCGCCGCACCACCACCCGCGCCGCCTAGTCGCGGCCTCGACTCCCACCACAGACGACGATCGGAGAAGCAGATGACCGACACCGAACAGCTGCGCGCGGCCCACCTCGCCAACGCCGCAGCCGAGGCAATCCGCTCACTGAACCACTACACGCACCCCGGCGACCGCTGGCCCGGACTGGACTACCCATCCGACGTTTACGGCACCCTCGCAGCGCTGGCCCGACTCGCCGACCGGCTACCGCAGGCGCTGCGCCACCTCACGGCCTACCTCGTCCGCGAGCTGCGACTCGAACACATTGCCTTCGACGACGGCGAACATGCCGGGGACCCCGCGGGCGCGGTCGCCACCGTCGCCCACCTGCTCGACGCTCAGGCATCGGATGCCGCGACCCAACTCGCCGCCGCCCTGGACGCCGCCCAGCAGGCCATCGCCTTCGCCAGCTACGCAGGCCCTGACCTCGAAGACCGATGGTGACGGCCGCGGCAGGCGACCGGCTTGCCAAAGCACACGAGACAATCGCTCAGGTGCACAGCGAAGGTTGCGCCCTGGACGACGCGGCAACGAGCCCGTCGCCCGCCAGCCACTAGCACTTCGCCGAGCCCGGGCACCCCGAGTTGTTCGGCGCTACGCACGACTGGAGACGCATGCTTCCCCAGGGCCCGGTTCTATCTCGACGGCATGGCCGAGGACGCACCCGACCGGCCTACCAGCACGGCGATCCACGACGTAGTCATGCACCTGCAGCAGGCCTGCGCGCTGGTCAACGCCGTCCACGTCAGCCTCGACCCCAACGCCGCCCCAAGCGCGGCGCGCGCACTGCAGCGCGGACCTGACCCGCCACACGCCAGAGCCAGGTCGAGGCATCGAGCTGACGGCTTCCGGTCGCCGCTTGCTCAGCCGGCAAGCGCCGAGCGTCCCTCCTCACGCACCGGGGGCAGCCCGTCAGCGCTCGTGCAGCCGACGCGCGCGCTGCTTGGCCCGCGCTGCTTGGCCCACAACTTCACATCCGCGAGATTCCAGACCCTACACATCACGAGGTCAGCGACAGGAGCGGGGGAAGTCTGGTCCGGACGTTACTTGAACGAGCCAGGTGCGGCTGATCCCAAGCAGCTCGCCGAGCTCCGAACAGCGCCGCCAGGTCATCAGCTACCACAAGGCATAGCGCTCGGCCGGACCGTGCACCGCGAATGGCTCACCACATTTCTGAGCCGCAAGAGCGCACCGAACGGCGCTGCCGTTTACATCGCGGGCGAGCTGGCCCGGGGCGGAAACGAGCTGCGTAAGGCGTTCGAGCGCGGCTACGAAGTCCCAGCCTCCCTGCTCGGCGCCGAGTCCAGCGACCCGCGCGCGACGCTCACAGCGCCTACCGAGGCAGCGACCGACTCCCGCGCCCGCCCCAGGTGCTGACCCTCGCTGTCGTGCTCGCCGCCGCCGAGGCATCCACCGGGCAGCACAACGGGCTCAATCCGACGACACGATGCGCCGCTACCTCGCCTTCCTGGTGACGAACGGCTACGTCCCGGTCCGAGGTTGAGCAGCGCGCCGCCGGGAAGAAGCCGCGCCGAACCCGCGCCGCCAAGCAGGCCGAACCGAGGGCGGCCGAGGCGGGCGGAGAACCCGACCAGACGGGCGCGGGCGAGAACGACGACGAAGCGCGTCCCGGCACCGGAACCGCAGGATGAGCCCGCCGAGCGTGGACGCCGGGCCGTGCCGCTACTGCGGCGGCGAGCTGAGTCGAGACGCCTACAAGGACGACGTGCGCTTCACCGGATCGGACGGCGAGGTGATCTGCAACGAAGCGTCCCGCGTCTGGTGGGTCGCGCACGCGGCGTACGACGTCTCGCAGCTCGAACCGGCGCAGGTTGTCGCGTAGCGGATCACCCGAGCCACCGCCTCGCGCAGCAGCGCGTCCTGAATGGCCCGCGACGCGCCGGACGGGCACGTCCACCCAGCCCCGCCGGGTATACGAGCGGCCGCACCGCGCCGCCTGCCGCTGTTCTCCGCCTGACTGCCCACCCGCGAACCGAATCGGGATACTCTGCCAGGCCGCAGCCACCGCGACTTGCTCACCGACTTCGTCAGCCGGCGGCGGCCACCGCAGAGCCGCCATCGTTCGCGGCGCGCGGCGGCGACACGACCTCGACACCGATCGGCGCCTCTCCAGCGGACGGTTTCGTCAGCCGGCGAACCTCGACCGCCTCCAGGTCCACCAGCTTGGCCGCCGCGTCCACGCCGATCCCTTCGTCCAGCACGCGACGCAGTGCCTGCCTGATTCCGGCGTTCGCCGTCGTCACCTTCGCCTCGGCCTCGGACCGATCGCCCAGCAGCATGAACACCTCGGCCGCCGCCTGTTCGATCCGCTGATCCTGCGCGTCCCGCTCGGCATCCAGGGCTACCCGGCGCTCCCGGGCCCTCGTCAACGCCGCCTGCGTCGCCTTCACCGTCTTAGCCACCAGCTCGCTCCCCCTCACGACCGACTCGACCCCCGCAGCCTGCCAACCGCCCCTGACACAAGATCATCATCATTGTCGCGTTCGGTCGAAGCTTGCGAAGGGTCCTACCGGCTGGCTTGGGCGTCGCAAGGTAGATCCGGACGCTCGGTCGCGGCGCTGTCCGGACTTAGGTTTGCAATTTCGTCCGCGCTCTCCGGTCCATGGGTCTGCCGGAACGCTCGTCTCGGTACGGCAACCAGCTACCCAGATCGATCCGTGGCGCTGCGGCGAGGGGAGGTGCGTTCGCTTCTGGCGGAAGGCCATCTTGACCAGCGCCAGTAGTCAACAATCAGTTGCGTGACTAGCGGGTTCAACGGCGACGTCGCCGAGTATTACGCCCGGTACCGGCGTGGGTATCCGTCCTCGTTCATCGACGCGCTAATGAACGCTCTGGCGCTGTCGACCGCTGACACAATCGTCGACCTGGGCTGCGGCACAGGCCAGTTATCGCTGCCGCTTGCGAGCAGGGTGGGACGGGTGATCGGGGTAGACCCAGAACCGGACATGCTCCGCCATGCCCGGGCCGCCGCGCGGACGGCAAGGCCGGCAATGTGGAGTGGATCCTCGGCACGGCACAGGACCTCATTCCGATCTCGGCCAAGTACGGCAGAGTCGGTGCGGTCACGCTGGCCAACGCCATCCACCTCGTCGACCGTGCGCAGCTGTTCATCGCCGCGAAGACAGCGCTCGCGCCGGGACGCGGCCTTGCCATCATCGCCAACAGCACTCCGTTGTGGCTCCAGGACACCGTGTGGTCGCACGCTCTCCGAACGTTCCTGCAACGTTGGTTGGAGATCAAATTGACCAGCCACTGCGGCACAGATGACGACACTCGCTCGGAGTATCGACGCGAGTTGATCGATCTCGGCTACGTCGTCGCGGAGATCCGGGTGGAGTTCACCGACTTCCTCACTCTTGACCAGATCGTCGGCGGGGTGTTCTCCGCGATGTCTGACCGGATTCCAGCCGCGAGTGATCGGACCCGCTTCGCCTCCGAGTTGGATCATGCGCTCGCGGGCACCGATCCCTATGCAGAGAACGTGCAGGTGCGGGCGCTGATCGGGCACGTTCGATAGACAAACGAAGAATCCCGGCTGCGACTCGCAACCTAACTCCGGACGTCGCAACACCCGTCGCAACCTAAGTCCGGGCGTCGCAAAGTTCAGCCGGACAGGACAATCATCATCCGCCAGTCGGCTCCCGATGTAGCTGTCCATAGGCCTCGCGCCAGGCCGTTCGGTGGCCAGGTTGAATGGTGCGCTCTGGCATTGTCAGTGCCGATCAACTTGGCCACTCCGCCTGCTGGGTAGCTGTTCGCATGAGGCACCCCCCGCGAAAATCGTCACCGGGCGGGTCTGCCGGTACTGCGTCACATCCGACCCGCCTTGGACCGAGACCGGGCGCCAGCCCGTCCCGCTCGTTCCGCTTGCGGAACGGCGCCGGTGCGGAGAGCGCCGTGCGTCCGTGGCCGTCGAGGTTCCCCGCGCGGGCGTCTGGCCAGGCCTTGCGGGCCGCTAGGTTGCCGGCTATGGGTCTGATCAACCGAATCGCTGACGGCTCGGGAGAGTTCCTCCTATTCGCGCTGACCCCGCCGCGCCGGACCAGCGCCGGCGACCGAGCACAAGAGATCGCCGACGCCACCGTCGCTCGACTCCGGCCCTTGGCCCTCGACGGGTTAGTCCTGTACGACATCGCTGACGAAGCGGCCCGGAACCCGGCGGAGCGACCGTTCCCCTTCATGCCAACCCTCGACCCCGCGGCGTTCTTCGCGGACAATCTCACCGGCTGGCGCGGACCTGTCGTCATCTATCGGGCGGTGAACAAGTACTCACGCCCGGACCTTCAAGCCTGGATCGCGGAGCAAGATCCTTCGCGGGTGATGGCAGTGCTCGTCGGAGCTGCGAGCAGCCACACCCGGCCGCCGATATCATTGTCGGAAGCGCAGGCATTGAGCCGCGAAGTCAACCCGCCGCTGTTGCTGGGCGGGGTTGCGATACCCGAACGGCACGCTCGACGAGATGACGAACATTTACGGCTGTTGGCCAAGCAGGACGCGGGTTCGAGCTTTTTCGTGACTCAAGTCGTGTACGACGTCAACGCTGCGAAGAATCTGGTTTCGGACTACCACCACGCATGCGCCGCTCGCGGGACCGCCGCCGCACCCATTGTCTTCACGTTCTCGGTGTGCGGCTCGATGCGCACTCTCGAGTTCCTGCGTTGGCTCGGCATCGATGTCCCGCGCTGGATCGAGAACGATCTCAGGCACGCGACGGACACGCTCGAGGCGTCCTACGAGTTGGCGCTCTACACGGCGACCGACCTCATCGCCTTCTGCCGCAACCACGGTATTCCGTTCGGCATCAACGTCGAGAGCGTATCGATCCGACGAGTCGAAATCGAGATGGCAGTGCGCCTGGCAGAGCAACTGCAGCCCATGCTGCGGCGTCGAGCCGAGTGAAACGTCAACAGCTCAGAAAGACGCGAAGCTGCTCCCGCTGATGACGAAGTAGCGTCCGCGTCACGGATCCCCACACGGGACGCGCCGAGCGATCCTCCGACTCGACACGCTGGCCAACTTCACCGGTGCTTGGCCACTCGCTGGCCATCTTGACCGAGAACTGGCCAACTACGCCGGGAATCGACAATCCGTGTCGCGTCCAACTTGACTTTTGCGAGGGCTGCCCCGGCTGCGCGGTGGTTCGCAAGGTTTGGTTGGACGACCGTGGCCGGGTTCGTCCAACTTGATCCTGCGATTTCTTCGCACGAGGGCGTGGGCTATGCCTCGACGTGCAGGTCGGTGATGAGGGTTTCGATGCGGGTGCGGATCTCGTCTCGGACCTGGCGGATGACATCGATGCCTTGGCCGTCGGGGTCGGTGAGTTCCCAGTCTTCGTAGCGTTTGCCGGGGAAGATCGGGCAGGTGTCGCCGCAGCCCATGGTGATGACGACGTCGGCGACTTGGACGGCGTTGGTGGTGAGGATCTTGGGCTGCTCGCTGGTGATGTCGATGCCGACCTCGCGCATGGCTTCGACGGCGACGGGGTTGATCCGGTCGGCGGGTGCGGAGCCTGCGGAGCGGACCTGTATGCGGTCGCCGGCGAGGTGGGTGAGCCAGCCGGCGGCCATCTGGGATCGGCCAGCGTTGTGGACGCAGACGAACAGGACCGTCGCCGTGCTGGTCATCAGGTTGCCTCTCGGATCGGTGGCCGCCCTGCGGCGGCGGTGGTGGGGAACAGGGCGCGGATGAGCAGGACGCCGAGCACGCCGCCGATCAGCTGCATCGCGATGAACATCGCGACCGAGGCCGGGGCGATGCCGGCGAAGGTGTCGCTGAGCATGCGGGCGATGGTGACGGCGGGGTTGGCGAAGCTGGTGGAGCTGGTGAACCAGTAGGCTGCGGTGATGTATCCACCGACTGCGTAGGCGACCCGGTCCGAGCGGCCCGACCGGGCGGCGCCGAAGATGATCAGCTGCAGCCCGAGGGTGGCGACGACTTCGCCGAGCCAGATCCCGCTCCCGTCGCGTTCGTGTCCGGAGATGCTGATCGGGTCGAGATCGAACATCAGATTCGCAACGACCGCGCCGATCGTGCCGCCGAAGACTTGGGCGGGGATCACCACGAGGACATTGCGCGCGGGCAGTTGACGCAGAGCGAGCTCGACGAGTGTGACGACGGGGTTGAACGCAGCCGATACCGGTTGCAGCGCGAGGATGAGCGCGACCAGGGCAGCGCCGGTGATGACCGCGTTCTCCAGCAGTTGCAGTCCGATGTCGTGCGGGGACAGGCGTTGAGCAGCGATGCCCGAGCCGATGACGGTAGCGACGAGGAAGGCGGTGCCGACCGCTTCGGCCAGCGCCCGCCGGGCCAGGTCGGTCACCGGCAACCACACGTGCTCGCCGGCCCGGACGTCGCGGCGTGTTCGGCGCTGTGACCGCAGCAGTCGGACTTCGCCGCCGGATCGCAGCACGTGCTGTGTTGCTCATTCGAGCAGCACGCCGTCGCCGCGGCGCCGTCCGATGATGTCTTGACGGCTCGGATGTTCGCGGCGTGCATGCCGTCGGCGGCCTGATGGGTGAAGGTCACGGACGGGTCGGTGAAGCCGGCGGCGAGCAGGCCGTCGAGGTATTCGATGCGGGACAGGGCCCCGGCGATGCAGCCGACATAGCTGCCGCGTTTGGCGCGCTGCTCGGCAGTGAGGTGGTCCTCGGCGACGACGTCGCTGATGCCGATGCGGCCGCCTGGTCGCAGCAGGCGGTGCATCTCGGCGAGGACAGCCGGCTTGTCGACGGACAGGTTGATCACGCAGTTGGAGATGATCACGTCGATCGAGGCGTCCGGGAGCGGGACGGCCTCGATGGTGCCTTTCACGAACTCGACGTTGCCCGCGCCGGCCTTGACGGCGTTCGCCCGGGCCAGGGCGAGCATCTCGTCGGTCATGTCGACGCCATAGGCGAACCCGGTCGGCCCGACCCGCCGGGCGGACAACAGCACGTCGATGCCGCCACCGGAACCGAGGTCGAGCACCGTCTCCCCCGGCCGAAGATCCGCGACCGCGAGAGGGTTGCCGCAGCCCAGACTGGCTGCGACCGCCTCGGCCGGCAGTTCGCCGTGCTCGCTAGCGGAGTAGAGGCTCGCACCGAACGTGTCGTCGACCTCGACAGTCTCCGGCACGCACGACCCTGGCGAGCAGCACGCCTCGGCCACGACGGTGAGCGATGGCCCGCAGTCGGCGGGCTGCCCGTTCGCGACCGCGCTGGCCGCGGCGGCGTAACGCTGCCGGACCCGTTCCCGTGGCGCTTCGTCAGTCTTGGTGTCCATCACCGGCTCCTCTTGCATTGATACCTGTCGATGCGTCACTGTCCCACTATGCATCGACGAACGTCAATGCGTTGTGGCATGCTGGGTGCGTGCCGACCGCGCCGTTGCCGATGCTGACCGAGGATCTGGTCGCCTGCTGCGCACCGACACCGGGTCAGGGCCTGGACGCTGCGTCGGCGCAGCAGTTGGCGTCGGTGTTGAAGGTGATCGCGGAGCCGACCCGGCTGCGGTTGTTGTCGCTGGTCGCCGGCGCCGACGAGGGTGAGGCGTGCATCTGCGAGCTGACCGATCCGGTCGGTCTGTCGCAGCCGACGGTGTCGCACCACATGCGGGTGCTCGTCGAGGCCGGGCTGGTCGAGCGCGAGCAGCGGGGCAAGTGGGCCTACTACCGTCTCGTGCCGGCATCACTGGACGCGCTCCAGGCGCTGGTCGCGACGGTAGGCCGGCCGCCGGCGGCGCGGCGCCGCCGCCGCCGAGGTCAGCTGGACATCGACGGGCTGTAGGCGTCGACCGGCTCGCGTTCGGCCGGGTGGAAGGTGCTGCGGCTTTCCCAGATCGTTGCCTTGATGCCGTCCATCGGTCTCGACCAGTCGCGGACGAGGACCGGGCTGAGGTGACGGTGGTGCAACATCGTGCCGCCGCCGCGCCGCTTGACGAGGAACCAGACGGCGCTGCGTTCTTGCCGTTCGATGCTGGCAATGTTCAGCGGCGTGGTCTTCGTGGCGCGGTGCGCCCGGGTCTGCGGGAACATGGTGTGCGGGCGCGAGGTCGGGCGCCAGCTGTCGTACTTGACCCAGTGCGCGATCGCGTCGCCGCCCTCGGGCGGGAGGTAGGGGCCGTCGTGGCCGAGCCGCTGCGCCATCGCGAGGAAGAAGCGCTGCTGCTGCTCGGCGCTGCCGGCGGCAGCCGCGCGCCAGGCCGTTTCCGTAATCAGTAGCATCGACGCCGACATCCGCAACGCCTGAGACCAGCCGGGACGCATCGGCTCGGGAACCAGCATCCGCGCCAACAGAAGCGCGGCGTCGACGGCCTTCGTGCCGACCGGCCGCAGCACCGCCGCGCAGACCGTCCGCGTCGCGACATCGACCGCGATCGTCAGATCCGCACGGGCCACCATGCCGTTGTCCAACAGCACCAGAACGTCGATCGGCGTCGAGTCGATCTGCACCTGCTCACCCGGCCGGGCCGCGAACGACGGCGTGAACACCCCCGCCGGGCGGTTCGCTGTCTGCCGCCGCGTCATCGCCGACCCGAACGAATGCCGCCCGGTCGCCAAGGCGTCGATCAACTTGTAGAACGTCGAGCGGCCCGGCATCGGCACCGCACCCGGGCCGTGCACCTCCTCGACGTACTTGCCGACCCGGCGGATCAACCGCGACCGGGTGCCGGTCGACTGATCGGTCTCGGCGTCCAACACCGCCCGGGTGGCCTCCACCACGCGGGCATCGACCCGGCCGGTCGCCGACCAGTCCCGTGCTGTGCGCTGATCGACTAGTCTCCACAAGCCCTGCTCGGCATAGCGTGCCCGCCGGCCCTGCACCGTCCGGACGCTCACGCCGAGCTCCGCGGCTTTGGCCGCATCTCGCTGCCCGACCGTCGTGAACTGCGGGTCGAACCCGTCCCGCGGCACCGTGTCCGGATCCGTGCCGTGCGGCAGCCCGGTCTCGACCTCGACAACGTGGCGTTCCCACTCCCGCACTGCCGCGAGCACGTCCTCCGGCAGGCCGTCGAGCAGACCCAACGGTTCGATCTGTACCGGGTCCTCGGCGCCGGTCACCGCGAAACCGGGCGAGGTGAACAGGTGCGATGCCAGCACGACCTGATCCAGCCCGGCCGTCGACCGCAACCGAACACTCATCCCCGCGAGCGCGAGTACCTGGTGTTCCGCCTCGTCGAACTGCACCCAATCGCCCAGGCGCAGAGTCGCGGCCCGCGTCACCGGCCGGCCGCCGACCACACCGGGGCGCCGGCATGCAGCGGCACCGTCAAGTCACAGACCAGCTCGCCACGCCAGAGCAGATGGAACAACGTCGGCAGCACCGCGATCGGGTCGCCCACCAGGCTTGCGCCGTCGACCAGCGGCGCCGCGTCGGCGAACACGACGAGCAACCCAGCCTCGACCTCAGCGGTGCTGTGCCGTGGATGCCGATAGCCGGCCAGCCAACGCACATTCGCCGTCAGCACCGGCCCGGTCGCACCCACCAGGTCGAAGCGCCAACCGATCTCGGCGCAGACCACCGCCGTCGCGTCGAACTTCGCAGCGTCCTTGTCCGGGCGTCGCTCCACCGGCCGGCAATCGATCACCACCGCCGAACCGTCCGCACGGCGCGCGAAGAAGTCCGGGCAATGCGACACCGCTGTCCCGGCCTCGTCGCGCCACGACAGCCAGAACGGCTGCGACGCGATCGCGACCGTCGCGGGATCGAAGTCCAGCAGCATCAGATGGTCGCGCTCAAGCCAGGACTCGAAGCCGACGTGCCGCCCCATCGTGGCCGACCACCACAGCCCGCTCAGATGCCGCTGCCCCTTGCGGGAGACGGAACCGTCGCACCGGAAGCCCGTCCTCAAAGCGGACCGACCACGCCTCCGTCAACGGCGCCCGTTCCTCAGCGGCGCCGTCCGGTAAGCCACGCGATCGTGGTCGACGCCTCGGCCGCGACCGTTGTGCTCACCAGCGCCGTCACGACGCCGATTCTTCGGGACAACCCGCCCCACACCCTGCAGCGACTCGCAAACTAAGTCTGGACTTCGCAGATCCCTCGCAACCTGCCTCTGGACTTCGCAGCCTCCGCGCGGACGCGACAATCCTGTCGGTTCTCGCTATAGATGGCCAGCGCGCCGTCGGCAGACTGGCCGATGGCCATGCGCAGTGTGAAACCGAGCCCGGAGGTTGCCCAGTTGAGTTGGCCAATCTCCGCTCAGGGCTGATCGCAGTGGGCGTCCCGCTCAGCGCCCAGTCAGCGGGACAGCGCACCGGGCAGGTGTTGCGGGACCTGACGCGGGCCGCTTGGTCGGTCGCTCCCCTCGCCGGCGTCCTTGCACCCGTACAGGTTCGCTATCGGGACGGTCGGCGAACGTCAAATACGACCGGACATGCCGATAAGGGAGCGCACAGGTGCTCCTGCGGCCGAAGCCGAGCGCCCAGCCGACTAAACGCTGTCCAGTGGACGGCAGTGGTCGCGGGCCGTCCAGACCAGCGTTGACAAGCGCTGCCCTGCGGAGGAGTCTCACGACGTCGATTGGAGGTGCCCAGTGCATGCGTCCCTCCCCGCATCACTCGACAAGAGCAGACGCTCCCTGACAATCCTGATCGCGGTCCTGACTGTTGTGAGCGCGTGTGCCCTGCTGGCCGGTGCCTCACCTACGGGGGCTGCAGTCTCCGGGTCGGCCCCGTCGGGCCAGATCTTCCGCGTCTGGCCGAGTGGGCACGACGCGACGAATCTGCAAGCGGCGCTCGACGCCGCGTCGGTCGCCGCGCCTGGAGCGGTGGTCCAACTGTCGGCCGGGACCTTCCACGTGGCGCGGCCCCTGGTGGGCCTGAACTTCAGCGGAACGATCCGTGGCGCGGGTATGCGCAGGACGATCGTGCTCGCGGACGGTAGTACCAACCCCGACGGCCTTTTCACAGACAACGGGATCTACCCCAAGACCGAAGCGCTCCTGTTCTCGTTCAAGGAGAGCAGTGTCGACCGATTCGGGCACCAGCTGTCCACGCGCCGTAGCCAAGACATCACGATGGAAGACCTCACCCTCGGCGCGACCGGCCGAACTGAGGCGCACTACGACATCAATGTGGACGCAAACACCCAACGCCTGTTCTCACTTGTGTGGATAGCCGGATTCCGCCCTGAATGGACCAACTCGAGCGGCCAGACGCCTGCAGACACTGGCTCAATCGACGCCGACCAGTCGAAGATCTCGACGGTCCGCGCCACGTTCGCCCGGGTGCACTTCGATGGGCGCAACGCCGCCCGGACCAACCATGAGCCTGGCGGACCCTTCGATCCCCACCCGGATGTCCGTAACGCCTTCGGCATCGAAGGCGGCTTGACGCTGCTTTCACCACCACCCGACCCCGTGTTCTTCTTCAAACCCATCAACGCTGCACTCGCGTTCAACCACACTCTGTTCACAGACCTTCCCGGCCAGGCCGCCATCTTCGCGCCACAACTGGTCGGACCCCGCGACCACGCTTGGAGGTTCGGACCCGATGCGGTCGCCGCCGGCATCAAGGTGGCCCACAGCACCTTCATGGACACCCCAAATGGGGTAATCGCGGGAGACCTCAGCGACGCTGACGTGCTCGTCGAGCATTCTGTGTTCCAGCGCACGGACTACGGCGTCTCCCTATGGACCAACTATCAAGCGACGGACGGCGCCGCGATCGGCTACCCAAAGGCAGTGGCTGACTCGCAGGTCACGATTAGCGGGTCAAGGTTCCAGAACGCTCGTGTCGCTGCGGTGTGGATGGACGAGTACCAGGGACCGTCCCACGTCAGCTTCCTGACCCGCCGCAACACCTTCCGCCTCGCCGATCCCTCACAGGTCGGCGTGCTCGCCAACTCCGTGGACAAGGCCCGGTTCATCGGCAACGACTTCTCCGGCATCGGGTACGGCGCCTTGGTCGCCGTCACCTCTCACCGATGGACGCTCGAGCACAACAACTTCTGCGACTTGACCATCCCTCCGTCCGCGTCGGCCTCACCGGAGCTGGGCCTGCCTCCGAACGAGACCCAGAAGCCCATCGTCCTGTTCGACTCTGCGCAATTCCAGAAGCTCCACAACCACTGCGGATAGCGCCCGACTCCGGGGACGCCAAACATCCGGATCTGCCGCAGACAGTGCGCGGACCTGCCGACACGCTCCCACGAACACGAACTACATCAAGGGCTGACCCACGGGGCGCCCGCATGAAGTCGTCCAGGTCGCGCCGCTTTCCACAACGTCGGCAGGTTTCCGGTTGGGAAGTGGCCCTCCGCGCGGGCGATCAGGGAGGTCACGGACGTAGTCATGACGGCCAAAGAAGCACCGCCACCGCTTTGTCACAGGATCGAAACGTCGCCTGCCACGTGGCACCGCGACGAGCGAGCCAATGCCCGCACATGCCGCGAAGCGGCTCTACCGGCTCTGCCGCATTCAGCGTGCGTTCTGTGCCCGGTCGAGGATCCACTTCCGGGGCCCAGGTGGGCGAGAGCGCGGGGGGCTACGCCGACGCGGATAGCCAGACTTCTGGCCCGCGATAGCCGGGCTGCTGGTGCAGTCGCCACCGTCGGGCCAGGGCTTGGCCTTCTTCCCACGAGACGAGCGCATCGCCAACAGCTGACGCGAGGTGCGGCAGGTCGAGTCTGCGCGCCATTTCGAGTTCGAATTGGAGGCGGTCTCGGCGTCGGTCGGCGCTGGCGATCGTGGACCAGCTTGGGTCGGCGAGCAGTGCGGCGAGGGTGATGACGTCTGGGTAGGTGAGCATGGCCCGCAGCCTCTGCTCGGCGGGCCAACCCGAGCCCCTCGCGCCGCCCCGGTCGGCTAGCAGCCACGCTTCGGAGTAGCGCTGCTGGCGGCCGGTGATGAATCCGTGCTCGGTCCAGCTGTCGATGATCGTCGCGGCGGCGCCCACCGCTGATCGTGCTGGCGCGGCGCCACGCCGGCGGACGAGTTGGTGGTGGCGCCGCTGCGCGGCGACGAGGGTGGGCAACGCGGTCAGGTCGTATTGTTCGCCGACCGGATCGGTGGGACCGCCGAGCCAGCGGCGGTGCCGACGGCAGACCCGCAGGTCGGCGGCTACGCATTCGACGTCGCCGGGTATTCCGCGCCGTTGGGTGCAGTGGCGGCACGCGAGTCGGCCGCGCAGCGGTGACAGTCGCGTCCGTCCGGGCAGCGGGCAGGCGTCGGCGAGCACGCTGGCGAGCTTGTCCGGCGAGTGGCCGGTGAGGATCGACATCCGGTCGAGTTCCGGCGGCCGGGTCAGGGTGCGCATCTCGAGATGTCTGCCTAGGTCGCCAATGTCGAGGTGGTTGGCCGTCGCGAGCCGGGCCAGATAGGACTTGAGCGTTTCGGCTGCGACCAGCGGCACGCGTACCGGCAATAGTCGTAGCGTCATGGTCAGGCGGCGCCGTCGCGGCGCTTGAGGCGACCGGTGCCCTTGGGTGTCGCGGCGTGGTGATGTTCGGCGGCGTGGTCGAGTTTCACGGCGTCCAGGCTGCCTCGGGTGATCTTCTCCTCGCCGGTGATGATGGCGTCGATTGCGGCGCCGCGGATCAGGTGGGACAGGCTGCCGATCATGCCGGCGGTGCGGCGGTGCAGGTAGTCGGCCATCTCGACGAGCACGCCCGGGCGGTGCTCGCGTAGCCGCAGCAACTGTTCGAGGGTGGCGATGAGCGCTTGCCAGTCGCGGCATTGCTCGGCGGTGCCGTTGGCGAACTCGGCCGTGGTGATGGTCGCGAACCGGCTGGCGATCTGCGCGCCGCGGGTGCCCGCGAACAGACCGCTGCGGGCGACGTCGATGCCGGCGTAGACGAAAGTGGCGGGGAGGCGTTCGGAGAAGTACTTGAGCTGATCGGACACCTCGGCGCCGGCGCGGGTGGCCAGGTTGAGGTTGTGGATCTCGTCGACGATGACCAGCTCGCAGCCGCATTGACCCAGCACGCCGCAGACCGCTTCGGTGACGTCGGTGAGGTTCGAGCGGGGCGTGATCGGCAGGCCGAGGAAGCGGGCGAACTCGACGGCCAGCATCCGCGGCGTGGCGGCGGGTGGAACTGTCACGTAGACGACCGGTAGCCGGTCCGTGTCGGCGGGCAGTCTGCGTCGTTGACCGAGCTGGTGAGCGCGTCCGAGTTGGGTGATCGCGGTGGTCTTGCCGGTGCCGGCAGCGCCGGTGACGATCAGCCCGCGGCGGGCGCTGATCTGGTGACGGTTGAGCACCATCAGCCGCCGGCCGGTCAACGTCACCTGGTGGACGGTGGGCGTCGCCACGACGGCGAGCCGACCGTGGTAAGTCATGCGAGCCTCGTCTTCAAAGGCCTGCGGGGGCGCAGCCGCCCTCGGGTCTTCGAGCGGGGCGATGGTGGCCGACGGGTCGGCGGCGTCGACGAAGCGTCGCCAGCCTTCTTTGGACGTGAGCGGCTCATGGGCAGGCGTCGCCTGCTCGTCGTCGATGTAGATGGTCATTCGAGCCTCACCAGAACCGCTCGGCTTCTTTGTCAGCGTCGAATACGCCGAACGGAATCACTACGCCGCCCTTGCTGGGCTCGTCTGCTGGGCGCTCCGGCTTTGCTGGCGGGGTCGCGGCCGGTGTCGGTACTTCGTCGGCGCTCGGGGTCAGGTTCGGCCGAAGCGGCGTCGCGGTGGCAGCACGGGTGCGCGCGGCGATCCGCCGCGAGGAGCGCGGGATCAGGGTAGGGCCGTTGCCGGCGCGGGTCAGCAGATCGTCCAGCGCCTGCGCGATCGTGTGCTGACTGTCGTCGTCGCCGCGTTCGGTGAGCTGGCGGCGCACGTGACGCAGGGTGAAGTCGGCGAACGGCGCGGTGCCATGCCGGGTGTGGATCCAGGGCACGCTGACCCACTGCTCGTCACTGCCGCGCAGCCAGACGCGGGAAAGGTCGTAGGGGTCGTAGTGCACTTCCCACCGGCCTGAGCGTGCCGCGTGCCCGGACGACTGTCCGCGCAACGGGTTCAGCGCGTCGCTGTCGTAGGTGAGATAACCGAGCCTGATGCCTTCGGCCGTGATTCGCCGCCACGCCACCGGCAACAGCTCGACATAGTCGCTCGGGCTCAGCGCGAGTGGCAGGTAGCCCGCAGAGGCGACCAGCGCCGCGTACATCTCGTTCGGCGACAGCGCCGAGCGAGGTACTTCTGGGTGTCGCAGCCCGTCGTGGGGCCGGGGTTGCCAGCCAGCGATCACCCACTCGTCCAGCAGGTCCTGCAGGTCACCGATCGGCCACACCGCGTTCGCCTCGACGTCCGCACCGCGGCGGGTGACGTCGCGGCCGGTGTAGCCGACGACGTACTGGCAGAACAGCGTGTTGATCGAGGAGAACGTCCGCTCGACGACCGGCTTGTCCGTCGGGGTATGCGGGTGCGCCGGCTGCACCGAGATCCCCAGCCGGGCGCACGCGGACAGGAACGTCTCGGACAGGAACACCGCGCCTCGGTCACAGACGATGGTCTCCGGGGTGATGACGGGCTTCGCCGCCGCGTCGGCCAGCCGCTCGTCGGCCCAGGCCAGGTCGCGGTGCGGCAGCCGGGAGGCCCGCATCGCCAGCGCGTCCGGCCAGCCCGGGCGCATCGGCTCGGGCACCAGCGCCCTGGCCAGCAGCAGCGCCGCGTCAACCGCTTTCGTGCCGTGCGGGCGCAGCACCGCAGCGCATATCGTGCGCGTCGCCAGATCGAGAAGCGTTGTCAGCTCCACCCGACCGGTCACCCCGTCATCGAGAACCGCGAGCACGTCCAGCGGTGTGGTGTCGGTCTGCACCAACTGCCCCGGCCGCAGCGCGACCACGCTGCCGAACGGGCCGTGCGGGCGGGTGGCCAACGACCGACGCGTCGTCGCCGGGCCAAATGTGTGCTCGCCTGTATCGAGCCCAGCTAGTAGCCGGTAGAACGTCGAGGCCGGAGGCACGTCGACGACGCCGGGGCCGTGCGCGTCGTCGAGCAATTACTGGACCCGGCGGCGCACCCGCACGCGGGTTCCAGTCGAAGTCTCGGTCTGCTCAGCCACCGCCGTCCGGGCAGCGGCCACGACACGCTCGTCGACCCGGCCGGTCGCCGACCTGGGTTTGACCGCGCGCGCATCGACCAGCCCCCACAACCCGGACGCCGCGTATGCGGCCCGTTTCCGCCGGATCGTGCGAACACTGATCTGCTGGCCGAGCGTGGTCAGCTCATCGGCCTTAGTCTGCTCGCGTTCGGCCAGCGTCGTCCGCTCCGGCTCATAGCCCGGCCGCGGTGTCGCGTGAGGCTCGGCACTGGTTGATAGCCCGGTCTGCACCTCGCTTAGGTGCCGCTCCCACCAGCGAGCCCGCTCCACCGCCGGTGTCGGTGCCGCCTCGAGCAGCCCGAGCGGCAGCAACGACACCGACGCAGCACCCGACAGCACGGCGAAGTCCGGCGCGGTCTGCAGATGCATCGCCAGTAGCACCTGGTGTGTTCCGTCGTCGGCGACCAGCCGGACCGAGACCCCCGACAAACCCACCACCGTGTGCTCGACCGCGTCGAACCGCAGCCGATCCCCCAGCCGCAACACACCGCGACGGCTGGCAACGTCGGACGTCACAGCGCGGCCCTGACGATTGCGAGCTCTGACAACGGCACGGTCAGCGACGTACGCAGCTGCCCTCGCCACAACAAGTGAAACAACACCGGCAGCACCACCAACGGAGCGCCGGCCGCCTGCGCACCCTCGAACAGCGCCCGCCGATCCGCGAAGGCCCGCAGCAACGCCTCGACCGCCGCCGCCTGCGCGAATCGCGGATGCCGATATCCGGCCAGCCAGCGCACGTTCTCCACCAGCACCGACCCCGCCGCTCCGACCCGCCAGTACTCCCAGCCCACCACGTCGCAGGCCCGCTCAGTCGCGGCGAACGCCACCGCGTCCCGGGCCCGGATCCGATCATCCGGGCGGCAGTCCACCACCAGACCCGTGCCGTCCGAGCGGCGAGCGAAGAAGTCCGGCGCATGGGTACGCGGCGTCCCGTCCTCGCCGTGGAACAGCAGCCAGAACGGCTGCGCCGCGAACCCCGTCACCGCGGCGTCGAAGTCCAGCAGCATCGCGTGGTCCCGTTCGAGCCACGACTCGTACCCGACATGGCGGCCCATCGTCGCCGACCACCACAAGCCCGGCCAGTTCCGCTGTCCGCGGAACGATGGGAACGACCGCACCGGCACCGCCGACTCGAACGGCACCCGAGCGCAATCGGTCAGCGGCTCACGACACGGCCGCCCATCCCCGCCGAGAAACTCCAGCGCGAACGGCGACCAACCAACGGGCGCGCTCGCCAGCACCGCCCTAGCCGCTTCGCTTCCGTGCACTCCGCAAGTCCAGCACCAGTCGCACCTTGCCCAACGCAGACACGCTGGCCAACATCAACGGCGATTGGCCACTCGCTGTCCACGTACAGCGATAACTGGCCAACTACACCGGGAGTCGACAAATCCGCTCACCGCGTCACCCATCCGGCCATTCAAGATCAATTCCCGCACACCTCTTGCACTTTGGTAACGAATCGGTAACGGGGGCGCCGGGCTGGTGGCAGGGGTGCTTGGCACCGTCGAGACATGCAGGGTCAGCGCAGAGGTCACCGGGCCGGGTGACGGCTCGATGATGACGCTGCACAAGCTCACCGCCGGGGATGGCTATGCCTATCTGACTCGGCAGGTGGCCGCGCACGACGCGACGGAGCGCGGTTATGGCTCGCTCGGCGACTACTACGCCGAGAAGGGCGAGTCACCCGGCGTGTGGATGGGCACTGGGGTGTCCGCGCTGCCACTTTTTCCGGCTGACGCCGCGGATCTGACGCTGTGCGGGCCGGTGACTGAGGCGCAGATGACCGCGCTGTTCGGTGAGGGCCGGCATCCCGACGCCGAACGGATCGAGCGCCTGATGCGCGCGGCCGGGCACGGCACGCCGGCGATCCTGGCCGCCACCCGCCTGGGCAGTCCCTTCGCGGTGTCCGACGCGGTCAACCCGTTCCGGCAGCGCTGCGCGAAGGCGTTCGAGGCTCACAACGCGCGCGAGGGCGTGCCGCGGGACTGGCCGGTCCCGGCCGCTGCGCGGGCCTCGATCCGCACCGAGATCGCCCGGGCGATGTTCGCCGCCGAGTACGACCGGGACCCGGCCGACGCCCGGGAACTGTCCGGATATCTGGCCCGCATCTCCCGGCAAGCCACAACCGCGGTCGCCGGCTACGACCTCACCTTCTCCCCGGTCAAGAGCGTCTCCGCGCTGTGGGCGATCGCGCCCCGCGACATCGCACAGGTCGTCGAGCAGGCGCACTACGACGCCGTCGCCGACACCCTGGGCTGGCTCGAAAAACACGCTTCATACACCCGCACCGGTCGCCACGGTGTGGCGCAGATTGAAACCACCGGCCTGCTCGCCGCCGCCTTCACCCACCGCGACTCCCGCGCCGGCGACCCGGACCTGCACACCCACGTCGCGATCAGCAACAAGGTGCAGTCCGCGGTCGACGGCCGCTGGCTGGCGCTGGACGGTCGGCCGCTGCACAAGATGACCGTCGCCGCCTCCGAGCGCTACAACACCCGCATCGAGACGCTGCTGCAGCAGCGCCTCGGCCTCACCTTCGCCGAGCGCCCCGGCACCGATCCCGGCAAACGGGCAGTCCGCGAGATCGTCGGCATCCCCGCCGCACTGACCGGGCTGTGGTCACAGCGCCGCGCCGCCATCGACGAACGCCGCGCCGACCTGTCGGCCCGCTTCCAGTCCGAGCACGGCCGCACCCCCACCGCGATCGAGGCGATCGCGCTCGCCCAGCGGGCCAACCTCGAGACCCGCCCGCACAAACACGCCCCACGCTCGCACACCGAGCAGCGCGCCACCTGGTGCGCCGAGGCGCTCGGCACGCTCGGCGACGACGCCGAACTCGCTGAGGTTGTGGCCGCTGTGCTGCGCCCCGGCACCGGGCCACACCCCGCCCGCACGCCCACCGCGGCGTGGGTGAAGGAAACCAGCGCCGACGTCCTGCACGCACTGCACAGCCGCCGAGCCACCTGGCAGGACTGCCACGTGCTCGCCGAAGCCGAACGGCAGGCCCGCGCCGCAGGTATCCACCCCAGCCGCGTCGATGAGGCCGTACGGGCAGTGGTCGCACAGGTGCTCTGCCCCACCCACTCCATCCGGCTCGGCACGACCGACCCGGTCACCGAGGCAGTCGGCGAACCGGTCGAACTACGCCGCTCCGACGGCAGCTCGATCTACCAGAGCGTCGGCGTCCAGCTCTACACCTCGCCCGCTGTCGTTGCGGCGGAACAGCAGTTGCTCGCCGCCGCCGGCCGGCGCGGCGGACGCGTCGTCGACGACGCCGCGATCGACCTGGCCCTGCTCGAGGCCACCGCCAACGGTGTCGAACTCAACCCCGGACAGATCCAACTGGTGCGCGATCTCGCCGGCTCCGGCGCCCGGCTGCATCTGGCCCTCGCCCCGGCCGGCGCCGGCAAAACCACGGCCATGCGGGTGCTCACCGCCGCCTGGCAAACCCCCAACCCCGGCAACCTCCCGGTACCTGCCCGCACCACCGACCCCTCCGAGCTGGCGGGGCATGTACTCGGCCTGGCGCCCTCGGCCGCGGCGGCCGCCGTGCTGCGCGAGGAAATCGGCGTCCACACCGACACCCTGGCCAAACTCATCCACAACATCGACACCGCCACCACCGACGCCGATCTGCCGGACTGGGCCCGGGCCATCGGCCCGCAGTCTCTGGTGATCATCGACGAAGCTGGCATGGCCGGCACCACCGACCTCGCCCGCGCCGTCGGCTTCGTCACCGCCCGCGGCGGGTCGGTACGACTGGTCGGCGACGACCAGCAGCTGTCCGCCATCGGCGCCGGCGGGGTGCTGCGCGACATCGCCGCCACCACGGGCGCGATCCACCTGTCGCAGGTGATGCGGTTCACCGACCCCGCTGAGGGCGCCGCCAGCCTCGCGCTACGCACCGGCGACCACGCCGCGCTCGGCTACTACCTCGACCACCAGCGCGTGCACGTCGGCGACCAAGGCAGCGTCACCGACGCCGCCTACCGGGCCTGGAGCACCGACCGCGCCGCCGGGCGAGACGCCATCATGCTCGCCCCCACCCGCGACCTCGTCGCCCAGCTCAACGCCCGCGCCCGAACCGACCGACTCGCCGCCAGCCCCGCCATCGGTGACGACGCCGGTCGGCAGGTTCGTCTCGCCGACGCCTCGCACGCCAGCGCAGGCGACGTGATCACCACCTGCAACAACGACCGGCGCCTGCGTATCACGGCCACCGACTGGGTGAAGAACGGCGATCGATTCACCGTCGACCACGTCCTCCGCGATGGGGCGTTGCGAACCCGCCACCACAACACCGGCCGGTACATCACGCTGCCCGCCGGCTACGTCACCGAACATGTCACGCTCGGCTACGCCGCCACCGTGCACGCCGCCCAGGGAATCACCGCCGACGTCAGCCACGTCGTGGCCACCGGGCAGGAGTCGCGCCAACTGCTCTACGTCGCGCTCACCCGTGGCCGCGACGGCAACCACGTCTACCTCGTCACCGCGAGCGACGGCGACCCGCACACCGTCCTGGACCGCGACTCGCTGCTGCCGCCCACCGCAGTGGACATCCTCGCCCGCATCCTCGACCGCGACGACGCGCACGCCTCGGCCACCAGCACCCGACGCGAACTCACCGCCCCCACCGGCCGGCTCGGCGATGCCGTCGACCGCTATCACGACGCACTGCACACTGCCGCCGAAGCACTGCTCGGCACCGACCGGCTAACCGAACTGGCCACCGCCGCCGAGGAAGCCCTGCCCGGCGTGACCAACGCCCCCGCCTGGCCAAGCTTGCGCCGGCACCTCGCGCTGCTCGCCGCAGACGGTCACGATCCAGCGCGGCTGCTCACCGACGCCGTCCAGTCGCGTCCCCTGACCGGCGCCACCGACCACGCCGCTGTGCTGGACTGGCGCCTCGACTACGACGCCGGCAGCGTCGCCGGGCCGCTGGCCTGGCTGCCCGCCGTCCCGTCCCGGTTGGCCGCCGACCCCCACTGGGGCGACTACCTCACCCGGCGTAGCGACCTCGTGCACGACCTCGCCAGCCAGGTCGCCGCCCAGACAGCGCGCTGGGCCCCGACCAGCACCCCCGCCTGGGCCAGCGGACTCCTCGACGCCACCGCCGACCCGCAGCTGCTCGCCGACCTCGCCGTCTGGCGCGCCGCGCTCGGCATCGACGACACCGAACGGGTCCACACCGGACCACCCTGCAAACCCGCCGTCGAAGCCCGCCACCAACGCGGCCTCGAGCAGCGCATCCACCGCGTCCTCGGCGACCCCGACGCCGCCACCCGGCGCTGGGCGGACCTCGCCGGGGGCCTCGATCCGCGGCTCGCCCTCGACCCGTACTGGCCGCAACTGGCCGACCGGGTCGCCGCCGCACATCGAGCCGGCATCGACATCACCGAACTCGCCGCGGCCGTCATCGCCACCGGCGGCCCGCTACCCGACGATCACCCCGCCGCCGCCCTATGGTGGCGCCTGTCCCGGCATCTACCGCCAGCCGCGCTGGCCGCCGACACCACCACCGCCAGCACCCTGCGCCCACCGTGGACCAGCCAGCTAGCCGACATCGCAGGCGACCACCCCGCGCAGCGGCTGGTCGCTGACCCCGCCTGGCCAGCGCTCGTCGCTGCCGTCACCTCCGCGGTCGACGCCGGCTGGCAGCCCGCCCAAATCCTGCGCACCGCCTACGAACTGCTCGACTCCGGCCACCCCGCCGAGCACGCGCCGCGGCCCGAGGAGCTGGCCAGCGCCCTGGTCTGGAGGATCGCCATGCTCACCGACACCCCGCACGACCCCGCCCCCGAGCCCGACCTCGAACCGCCAGTCAAGGACGACGACGTCGCGTCGCTCCCGCCCGACCTGAGAGCGTTCGGCGACGCCGACGCCGATCTCGACGACGACTGGCCCACCAACCTGCTCCCGCCAGCCGACCCAGCGGCCGCGGCCGAGCCGGGCGACCAAACCGATTTTCCGGTCCGTCCCGCACCAGGCGACGGAGTGATGGGGGTCGCCGGCGACACCGAGCACGACGCGCCATACACCTACCCGCGCGCCGCTGCTCCGCCGGTAGTCCGGCTGGTCGAACTCAACGCCCAAGCGCTCGCCTACTACGTCGACCGTTACCACAACTCCTGGGCACCGGACTACCTCACCGCCCGGCTCGGGCCCGACGCCGCCCAGCAACCGTGGTTCACCCCCGGCTACGCGCCCCCGGGCTGGAACCACCTGGTCGAGCACATGCACCGCCGCGGCGCCACCGACGCCGAACTGCTCGCCGCCGGGCTGGCCACCCAGGCTCGCACCGGGCGGCTGATCGACCGCTTCCGCGACCGGCTCGTCCTGCCGATCCACCACGGCCCGGACATCCACGGCTTCATCGCCCGCCGCAACCCCACCCACGACGAGGACGACAGCGCCGGCCCGAAGTACCTCAACACACCCGAGACCGACCTGTTCACCAAAGGCGCCCAACTGTTCGGGCTCCACGAAGCTCGCGACCTGCTCGCCGCAGGCGCCGCCCCAGTCCTCGTCGAGGGCCCCCTGGACGCCTTCGCCGTCACCCTTGCTGGCGGCGCGAACGGCGACTTCGTCGGCGTCGCGCCGCTCGGCACCGCGTTCACCGACCGGCAGGCCGACCAACTGCGCCCCTTCATCGGCAACGGCAAACCGGGAATCATCGTCGCGACCGACGCCGACCGCGCCGGCCAGGCGGCGGCAGCCCGCGCCTACTGGCAGCTCACCGCCCGCGGTGACAGCCCCCGCCACCTTCAGATGCCCGACGGGCAAGACCCCGCCGGCCTGCTGGTCGCCATCGGCGGTGATCAGCTGCGCAGCGCGCTCGCCGCCGCCAGGCCACTGGCCACCAGCCTCACCGCCGGACGCATCGACCGCTACGCCGGCCGCATGAACACCATCGAAGGCCGGCTCGCAGCAATCCGCGCAACCGCCGAGGTCATCGGCGCGCTGCCGCCCCAGCACTGGCTCGACCACATCGAAGCCCTCGATGCCCAACTCGGCGCCGCTCCCGGCCTCGTGCACCTCGAGGTCCTCGACGCCGGCCACGCCTGGACGCTCGACCCCGACGCTCAAGCGCGGCGGCACCTCGCCGAACACCCACCCGCGGACGCGACGCCGGCGGTGCGGTGGGCGACGCTCGGCCGCCGCATCCGGCCCGACCTCACTGCCGGTGCGGACTGGAGCACCCTCGCCGCGGCCCTCGACTCCGCCGCGGCCGCCGGCTACGACGTTCCCGCGGAGCTTCCGCAGCTCGCGGCCACGGCCGCCCTCCCCCACCGAGATCCGGCGCGCGAGCTGCACACCCGCCTCGTAGCCGACTGCCCCGCTGCCGCCACCGTCACCGTCACCGTCGACGAGATCCGGCTCGCCGACAGCCGGACCGCCAACCGCGCCGCCGAGAGGCGGACCGCCCAGCAAGCCGCCAGCGTCGACAACCGGCCACGTAAGCCCGCGGCGAGCAACGCGGTCACTCCGCCGAACGACCAAGCACGCCATCTCCAGACCGACACAGTGCCTGCCAAGCCCACGCAAATACGCCAACCTGGGCCGCGCCGCTAAAAGCGGCCCGGTCGCCAAAAAAGGTCTCAGCGCGTCCGCCATACGCGCGGCGACGCCAGGCGCCCTACAGCCGCCAGCCTGACCGACCTCACCGCTCGGCAAATCGCTGACGCCCCCGCTTGAGGGGTATCGACCACCGCTCCGGGCCGCAGACACGGCACGAAATATCCGTCGATCTCGCGCAGACTGTTGGCGTAGTGCGACCGCGCAGATGTAAAGCTATCGCGCGGCCGGGAAGTGACTCTTCTGCCGACTCGGGGGCGCCGGTCCCGCATGCCGCTGAGAAGAACTCGTGTGCAGGGGTGTGGCCAGTTCAGTACGGTCCGGTCGTGCCCTCGGATGAGTTCGTGCCGGTCGGCTTCAATGCGCCGACCTCTCTGGCCGCCGACCAGTTCCGTCTCGAACCGCTGGGGCCGCAGCATAATCAGGCGGATCATGCGGCCTGGATGTCGAGCATCGAGTACATACGTTCCACTGTCGGCTATCCCGACGGCAACTGGCCACCACGCGGCGGCATGACACTCGAGGAGAACCTCACCGACCTTCGCCGCCACGCGGATGACTTCTCGCGGGGCGCCGGTTTCGCCTTCACCGTCCTCGACGCCGGCGACGACGATGTCATCGGTTGCGTCTACCTGTATCCCTCCGGCTCCGAGGAGTGGGACGTCACGGTGCAGTCCTGGGTGCGGGCGGACAGATCGGGCCTGGACGTACCTCTTGCCGATGCCGTCGCACGCTGGCTCGCCACCGACTGGCCCTGGGAGCGTGTTGACCGCTGCGGTCGCTGAGCCGTGTCGGCGCGTTCATGCCGCGCTAGCGCTCGGCTGAACCGACCGGGGTCGCTGCCGCGCGTACGACACCGGGATGCGCTGGCCGGCGTTCAACTGACGGGCTTGGGGTGTATTCCTCATGTCATTGCTTGCGTGCTGTCCTACTGTCGGGACGAACACCGACGAGTGGAGAGGTGAACGGCGTGGGTCTCTACGGCGAGCACGTTCTGCCCCGCATCGTCGACAAGGCGTGCGGCATGAAGAGCGCCCGACCGCATCGCGAGCGAGTCTGCGCTGGGCTCAGTGGCGACGTCATCGAGGTCGGCTTCGGCTCGGGCAACAACGTGGACTTCTATCCAGGCGCGGTGTCTCGAGTCGTCGCAGTCGAGCCTTCCGACCTCGCCTGGAAGCTCGCGCGCAAGCGGGTCGAGGCAAGCAGGGTCCCGATCGAGCGGGTCGGGCTGGACGCCCAAGGCCTGCCGTTCGAAGACGACACCTTCGATGCCGCGCTGTCCACCTGGACGATATGCACGATCCCGGACGCCGTGGCCGCGCTGCGGGAGCTGCGCCGAGTCCTCAGACCGTGCGGTCGGCTGCACTTCGTCGAGCACGGTCTCGCGCCGGACTCAACAGTGCAGCGTTGGCAGCACCGCCTCAACGGCATGCAGCAACGCTTGTTCGGCGGCTGCAATCTCGACCGGCCGATCGCGCAACTCGTGGTCGAGGGTGGTTTCACGATCACGGAGATCGAAGAATTCTACGAGACAGGCGCGCCGAAGTTCCTAGCCGCTGATTCGCTTGGTGTTGCCATCGCCAAGTAGCCGCCAGCTGCCCGACGGCCAGCGCTGTCCACATCGTCACGGCGGCCGGCGCCAGCGCCCGTTCCGCGCGGCTCTCATCCGTGCGCTCTACCAGTCGACCGGCGCGATAGCCGTCGTTATCTGAAGCCCGTTTCAGGGTGTCGTCGGCGTCGCCGACAACGGCGTGTCGGACCGTTGTGGACGCGTTACCTGAAGCGGCGTCGCCGACGTCACCAACGACGTTTCTCCCCTCGCTGCGCTCTTCCTGTTGACCCTGACGCGTCTGCCGCCGGCGACGAGGACATGTCCACGACGTTGAAGGCCTTTAACCATTTGGCGCCCGCTTGACCGACTTCAAATAGCCGTCGATCTGCTCGCTGTCGGCATCGCCAGCTGTCGCGCATACGGGGCCGAATGCGCGCCTCGGAGGCAGTGGGAGATGCTGCGTTCATCCGTTGACTCGTCGTCATGGGTCACCTCTGCCAGCACGTCGAGCCACGCCCGCACCGGTTGCGGCGCAGCGTCGGCGTCCTCTAACTCCGCAAGGGTGCCGTCGAGGGACGTCGACCGCGAGCGCGTAGCCATCTCTGACGACGTGGACGCTGTCGTCGACGACAGCTGGGGACCGGTCTGACGCGGTGCGCACCCGACCGCAGCCCCTGTGAGTGAAGTGTCGGCCGCGACGTCGACCGGACCTACCGTCAGCTACCGGCCAGCCGCCCAACACCGGCGTCAATTCGTCGATCTCGCCGAGCATAATGGACGTCAGGGCTATCCATCTGAGCCGACTAGCTCGACTCCGTTGCGGAGGGAGCGTGACGCCAAGGCCGCCCGGCGCGAAGACGGTCCAGGCTGGGTGGGTGACCCCGACGGCCGGGCGGCGTCGGCGGGACCTTCTTTGGCATGGGGTTCGCGATGATCTGTCGGTAGCGCACCGGGTCGTGGCCGACGGCCAGTTGCAGCACCCGCAGGAACACCAGCCCGCGACTGCGCGAGCGGCGGCGGTTGAACCGGAAACAGAACTCGTCCAGGTAACCAGCCAGGTGCTCGGTGTCCACGGCGCCTTGGTGGGTGGACAGCAGCCAGCGCTTGGCCAGCGACGCAACCCTGTGCACACCGGGCAGCAGTTTGTCGATGTCCTCGCCCAGGGCCTTGGCGGCACGCTGGCTGCGCCGGTCGTGGGTGTAGCCGGCCTTGTTGATGCCCAGGTAGCCGTTCCACCCGGTCGGTGATCACTGTGGACCCCGGAGCGATGTTGTCGGTGATGAACGGGTGCAGGGTGCTGGCGGAGCCGTCGGGGATGATGCGCATCCGGCAGCGCCCAAAGCCCTTGGGCGACGTCACTTCTACCGCAACGGCGACCAGCGCTTTCTTGCCCTTGGCCCGCCCGCCGGCCAGTCCGGCCTCCTCGCCGCCGATGTAGGTCTCGTCTACCTCCACCTGCCCCGACAGCAGCTCCCGACCGGGACGGATCAGTACCGAGCGCAACCGGTGTAGCATCGCCCACGCCGTCTGGTACGAGCCGATCTGCAGTGTTCGCTTCAGCGCGAGCGCCGAGATGCCGTCCTTGGCCGTGGCGAACTCCCAGCACACCTGAAACCACACCGTCAGCGGCGTCCGGCGACGATCGAACAGCGTGCCCGCCGTTACCGCGGTCTGGGCCTTGCATCCGGTGCACTTGTAGCTGCCGTCCGCGACACGCCAACCACCGACGTTCCCACAGCGCGCACAGACGAACCCGTCCGGCCAGCGCAGCCACTCCAGGTAGTCCAGGCAGTCCGCGTCCGTGGCGAACCACGACTGGAACTCGCCCAGTGATCGCGGGTAGTGCACCCCACCGCGTAGATGATCGATCCGCACCGCGCCAGTTTAGTCGGCTCAGATGGATAGCCCTG
>JBBQZQ010000052.1:0-30213 GCA_038207565.1 Mycobacteriales bacterium | reverse complement strand
CAAGGTCGCCCTCGGCACCTGCGGCCGTTCCTACGCCACACCCTGCATCCACGAGCACTCCTGTCTGCGCTGCCCACTCCTGCGTCCGGACCCCGCCCAACGTGAGCGCCTTCTCGAGGTCCGCGACAACCTGATCGCCCGCATCGCCGAAGCACGGCGTGAAGGCTGGCTCGGCGAAGTCGACGGCCTACAGATCAGCCTCAACGGCGCCCGCCAGAAACTCGACCAACTCGACCAACTCGCCGCCGCACGCACGAACAGCGTGCACCTCGGCATGCCCACCATCGAGCAGGTCGCCGGCCGCACAACCACCACGCACTGATCCGGACCACCGCCATCACAAGACGTCGGCACGCCAAGTTCAGAGAACAAGCGCACCTGGGGCTTCCACCCGGTGCTGGCGTTCTGCGACAACACGAACGAGGCGTTGACCGCGACGCTGCGACCCGGCAACGCCGGCAGCAATACCGCGGCCGACCACATCGCCGTCATCGACGCCTCCCTCGCCCAGATCCCAGGCGAGTACCGACATGGCTACCCGATCCTGTTCCGCTTCGACGGCGCCGGCGCGTCGAAAGCGCTGCTCGGACATCTGCGCGGGCTACGCGAACAGGGCGTGGATTCGGAGTTCTCGGTGGGCTGGGCCGTCGGCGCGCGGGAGCACGCCGCGATCGCCGCGCTGCCCGAGAACGCCTGGACGGCGGCGATCGACGTCGACGGTGACCCACGTGACAGTGCCGCAGTGGTCGAGCTGTCTGGCATGTTCGCCGCCGGGGCACTGCGCGACTACCCGACCGGGATGCGGGTCATCGCCCGCCGCGAGCGACCCCACCCCGGCGCCCAACTCGATCTGATCGAAGAGGCCGACGGATGGCGCTACACCTGCTTCGCCACCGACACCCAGACAGGTCAGTACGCCTGGCTCGATGCCCGCCACCGTTGCCACGCCCGCGTCGAAGACCGGATCAGATGCGGCAAGGACACCGGTCTGGCCCGATTCCCATCCAAACTGTTCGCGATCAACCAGGCCTGGCTGACCTGCGTGCTGAGTGCGATAGACCTGCTCGCCTGGACCCAAACCATCCTGCTCCACGACGACCCACCGCTATCGAAGGCCGAACCCAAGACGCTGCGCTACCGGCTGCCGCACGTCGCCGCCCGACTCGTCCGCGGCGCCCGCAAACTACGGCTCAAAATCGACCGAACCTGGCGCTGGGCAGCAGTCCTCGCCACCGCCTTCCAACGCCTACAGGCATTGCCCACGCCACAGACCTGAGCCCAGCACCCGCCACCTCGACCGGCCACGGACAACCCGGGAACCGAACCCGGGCAATCAGCCACGCCCTGACCGCGACGATCCCTACACAAAGATCAACTCGCCGCTCGAAGATCAACTCGCCGCCGACCTGAATAACCGGGGCTAGGTCGTGGGTGCTTGCTAGGTCGTGGGTGCTTGCTAGGTCGTGAGGGCTTGCTAGGTCGTGGGTGCTTGCTACGTCGTGAGGCTGGTGTGGCCGACGACAGCGAGCAGCTGCAGTGTGTCGTGGCTCGCGGTGCCGGGGGTGGCGGTGAAGACGAGCAGCATGTGATCGGTGTCGGGGTCGAGCAGTGTCTGGCAGTGTAGATCGAGCCGTCCTACTTCCGGGTGGGTGAAGCGTTTGGGTTCGGAGTAGCTGAGGCCGATCTCATGCTCGTCCCATAGAGCGGTGAACTCCGTGCTCCTCTCGCGTAGTTCTCGGGCGAGGTCGGCTGCGGCGGAACGCGGTCCGCGGCGGGCGGCGGCCTGTCGCAGTTGGGCGGTGAAGGTTCGCCCATGCAGGTCGTGGTCGTCGGCGAGATAGATGTCGCGTGAGGTTGGGTCGGTGAACCATCGGTAGACCATGCTGCGGGCCGGGCCGACGTAGTGGGTCTGGTCTCCGAGCAGCGCAACGGCTAGCGGGGTCTGGACGAGGGTTTGGCCGAGCCCACCCATGACTTGGGCAGGAGTGTCCTGCAGGCGGTCGAGCACGCGCATGAGCGCCGGCGCGACATGGTCGTTGCGAGTGGTGCGGCGCGGGGTGCTATGGCCGGCGAGGGTGAACAGGTGATCGCGTTCGGGAAGTGACAGGCGCAGCCCGCGAGCAATCGCGGCCACCATCTGCTCAGAGGGTTGCGGTCCGGCGCCGCGTTCGAGGCGCGCGTAGTAGTCCGGTGACATGCCGACCAGTGACGCGACCTCCTCGCGACGTAGCCCGCCGGTTCGACGCCGCGGACCCCGTGGCATGCCCACGTCTTCGGGTTGTAACGCCTCGCGGCGGGTGCGCAGGAAAGTGCCGAGCCCGATCGCGTCCAACGGACTCTCCTCCCTGCAGCTGCTGATGCAGATGGCTTCAGCCTAGGTCGCGGGTAGGTGTTAGCCAGGACCTGACGTTCAGTGGCTGAGCGAGTCCTTGTACCGGTTTCGCGCGCGGCGTTCGCTTGAGCTACCTGACCACCCGATGAAGGAGTTCGAGGATGAGCAAGTGGACGCTGTCCGATCTGTCCGACCAGAGTGGTCGTGCGGTGATCGTCACCGGCGCGAGCAGCGGTCTGGGCCTGATCGCGGCCCGCGAGCTCGCCGCGGCCGGTGCCACCGTGGTGCTGGCCGTGCGCGACGTGGCTAAGGGCCGCGCGGTAGCCGCGCAGATCCCTGGTCAGACCGAGGTGCGTGAGCTCGACGTCGCCGACCTGGGCTCGGTGCGTCGCTTCGCTGCGGCGTGGAGCGGCCCGATTGACGTATTGATCAACAACGCCGGGGTCATGGGGGTGCCATTCGCTCGAACCGCCGACGGCTTCGAATCGCAGTTCGCGACCAACTACCTGGGCCCGTTCGTGCTGACTGGGTTGCTGCTGCCGCACATCACCGATCGGGTTGTTTCGGTGTCATCGCAGCTGCACCGGATGGGCAAGGTCCATCTCGATGACCTGAACTCGGACGAGCGCCCGTACCAGGCCTCCGGCGCCTACAACGACTCCAAGCTCGCTGTTGTCCTGTTCTCCCTGGAGCTGCAGCGCCGCCTGGACGCCGCCGGCAGCCCGGTCCGCTCGATCGTGGCCCATCCAGGAATCGCTTCGACGAACCTGGCCCGACATTCCGCGGCGGGGACGGTCACCCACGCCATCAGGTTCTTGTTCAACGATGCCGCCACCGGCGCGCTGTCAATTCTTTACGCCGCCACCCAGGACGTGCCCGGCAACTCCTACATCGGCCCCCGCGGCCTGGGCAGCATGAAAGGCCATCCCGCCCTCGGCAAGGCCGCCTCAGCCGGCCGCGACACCGAGACCGCCCAGCGGCTCTGGGCCGCGACCGAAACCCTCATGACCGCTACCACCAACCCGAAAGCGACCGTATGAACATCAACGACAACACCATCTTCATCGCCGGCGGCACGTCCGGCATCGGCCTCGGCCTCGCGCGAAGATTTCAAGCCGCCGGCAACCAGGTGATCGTCGGCGGGCGGCGCACCGAACTGCTCGAGCAAATCGCCGTCGAACACCCAGGTATTGAGACCGTCGTCATCGACACCACCGACCCCGACTCGATCACCACGGCCGCAACCAACGTCCTCAACCGATTCCCCGAACTGAACGTGCTCGTCACCATGGCCGGGATCATGGAACCTGAAGACGTCCACACCGCCGACTTCCTGTCCGTAGCCGAGCGGACGGTCACCACAAATCTGCTCGGTCCGATCCGGCTGCTCGCCGCGTTCACCGAAGCCCTCGCCACCCGGCCGCACGCCGCGATCATCACCGTGTCCTCCGGATTGGCGTTCGTCCCGCTCCCGTTCACTCCGACCTACAACGCCACCAAGGCAGCGATCCACTCACTGTCTCGTGGCATCCGGGTCCAGCTGGCCGACACCAGCATCCAGGTCATCGAGCTGATCCCCCCGGCGGTCCGCACCACGCTGATGGGGCAACAAGACTCCGAGCGGGCCATGCCGCTTGAGGCCTACCTCGACGAGACCATGACCCTGTTGGAGACCTTGCCAGACGCCGACGAGATCGTCGTCGACAACGTAAAGTTCCTGCGCGACGCCGAGACCAACGGCCGCTACGACCACGTCCTCGCCCTGCTCGCCGGCCACTGACAAGCGACCGGTTCGCCGCACGCTGGGTCTTCCTAGGACGGCGCTGATTTTGTCTGGTGGCCGGTGCGTCTCGACCTGTTGATCTTCTGGGGTCGGGATGATCTTGTTGTGGCTATCGGGGGTGGTGCTCGGCGTCGCACACGCGTGTTGCTCATGGTCCTGAGAGGCAGACACGATCGAAACCGTCCGGCTGCTTCACGATCGAAACTGACCGGACACGGTAGACGGACTCAGAAGGGTGGGGGTTCGTCGTCCGGGTCGGTCGTGGTCGTGGTGGTGTCTTGCGGTAGTGGGTCGGGCGGTTTGTGATAGCGGCGGCCCAGGGGTGAGGTCCAGTGGGTGGTGCCGTCGGGGGTGCGGGTGACCTTCCAGCCGGTGTCGTGTTTCAGATGGTGGTGGCGAGGGCACAGGGCGTGCAGGTTCAGGGCGCTGGTGGTGCCGCCGTCATCCCAGGCGGCGAGGTGGTCCAGTTCGCTGCGTCGGGCTCGGCGGTGGCAGCCGGGCATGCGGCAGGTGCGGTCGCGGGTGATCACGTGGTCGCGGAGGCTCGCTGGTGGCCGGTAGGTGGTTCGGCCGTGATCGAGCAATTGGCCGTGGGTGTCGGTGATCAGGCGGTACCAGGTGCCCGAAGGGTCGGCGGCGATGCGGCGGGCGAGGGCGGCGGGGATGGGTCCGTGCCCGTCGAGGTCACCGGGCTGCTCATCCACACCGAGCAAGGTCGACAAGGCAACGGTGACGTGGACCGCCGGGCCCCGCGCGCTGGCAGTACCGCTGCCGGTGGCGGTGCCGGTGCCGGTGGCGGTGTTCAACGCGAGGTCCAGCAGGGCGTCGGCGCGGAGCTGGTCGGCGCTGCGCCCGTCCGCCAACTGTCGGGCCTGATCGGCACAGACGCCCAGGGCGGCCAAGACCGTGGTGGCGGCGTCGGCGGGCAGCAACGCCCACAGGGTGGCCATGCCGTCATCGGCGGGGAACACCTCGACGCGCCGGTCCGCGACCGCGTGGGCGTGGCGGGTCTGCTGACCCACCGGGTCGGCCGACAGAACTGCGCGGCGGGTCGCGCGGCGCAACTCGGCCACGGTCTGCGTCCCGGCGCCGGGCAGAATTCGGGCCTGCACCGCGGCGGCGGTGTCGTCATCCAGGTTGCGGACCGACTCCACCAACACCCGCGCCTGCCCGGGCCGCAGCACGCCGCGTTCGAGGGCGTCGAGGGTGTCGGGCAGGCGCCCGACCAGGTCGGTGGCGTTGTGCAACAGCGCCGCCGCCGCACCGAAAGGGATCCGCAGCGCGCAGCCGACCTCTTCGCGCACCCACTGGTTGTCTCGCGCACCGCCGCGCCCCGACACCGGCGCCGTTATCGGTGCAGGGGCTGCGGCCATGGCGGCCAACGTCCGTTGCTGCTGCGCGTCGGCCCACGACTTCAGTCGGTCCATCGCAATGAGCAGGTCCAGGCGCCCGAACTGCGACAGCGCTGCCGGATCGAGAACCCCGACCGGGGTCAACACCCCAGTCCCGATGTCGGCGGCGGCCGCGAACGCGGCGACCTGATCGGGGTTGCCCTCCAAGTCCAGAAGTACGCTCACATGTTCGATTATATCGGAGCGCAACACTCACGACAGCGCAACACTCACGACAAGCCCAATCCCCATACATATCGGCAGATTCATCGTGCGGTTCGACGTGCACCGATACCCGTTCTGCGGGGAGCCCGCGCTCCAGATGGTCAGTGACCTGCCCGGTGCGCTGACCTCGACGGATTGTCAGACCGGCAGGACTGGCAGCGGCAGCTGGCCGGTTCGTCGCTTGCGACGCAGAAGCACGCGTCGGGTGCCGTCCACATAGCGCTGGACGCGCGCGAGTTCCCAGCCACCGAACTCGGCATGCAGAGATAGCTGCGCCGCTGCCGACATCCGGCCTACCTCGGCCGGAATCCGCAGCGGCGCGTATTCCCAATCAGGCTCGGCGCCATCCCTGGGCGCGGCTCGGTCCATCCCGCTATTGAACGCCCACCGCGGCGTCGTCAACAACCCGCCCCGCCGACAACTCGGCGGCTTCGTCATCCAGGCGGACGGAGCAACGAGCGCAGCAACGTTCGCCGCGGGATGGTGCCGATCTGCCGGACGGCACGCGCCAAGGCCGGCCCGACCGCGTGGACGACCGACAGGTGTTTCTGCGCCCGGGTCATCGCGGTGTAGACGAGCGGGCGCGACAGCATGCCGCTCGCCTCAGGCGGGAGCACGACGACCACGGCCGGAAACTCCGAGCCCTGCGCGCGATGCACAGTGATCGCCCAGCCGTGCACAAGGTCGTTGAGCGCCTTGCCCTTGATCGAAGCCGGGCCGGACGCGAACTCGACGACCACCGTCCCGTCGCCCTGCACGTCGGTGACGGCGCCCACCTCGCCGTTGGCATAGCCGAACGGCTCGGCCTCCATGTGGTTCGCCGTCGCGACCACCCGATCACCGACGTCGTAGCGGCGCTTGCCGGGATACCTGCCCGGGTTCAACGCCGCCTTGAGCGCCTTGTTGAGTTCGATCGTCCCCGCACCGCCGCGGTGCACCGGAGTCACCACCTGTACTTGATCGGACGGGACTTCGAGCGCTCGCGGGATCGAGTCGGTCACCAGCTGCACGACGCGATGGGCGGCCTGCGCCGAACCCCGTGCCGTGACCACCGCGACCTCGTGCGTGGGGTCGTCGACCACCGGCAACTCACCGCTTCGCACGGCGGTCGCCAACCGGGCGATCGTGCCGCCCTCCGCCTGCCGGTAGAGACGGGTCAGTTCGGTCACGTGCACGGCGCCGGAATCGATCACGTCCCCGAGCACGCGCCCCGGCCCGATGGAGGGCAGCTGTGCGGCGTCCCCGACGAGGACCAGGTGCGTGCCGTCCTTGCACGCGGACAGCAGCGCATCGGCGAGCTCGACGTCCAGCATGGACGCCTCGTCCACGACGACGACATCCTCGTCCAGCGGCCAGTCGCCACCGCGCTGAAAGCCCCCGTCGAAGTGCACGCCCTCACCTGACGAGCGGGGTTGCGCCCCGAGCAGGCGGTGCAGCGTGGACGCCGGCGAGTCGCACAGCTCCTCCAGCCGCTTGGCGGCACGCCCGGTCGGCGCGGCGAGAGCAACGGTCTTGCCGGTCCCTTCGGCCAGCGCCACCAGCGTCGCGACGGTGCGGCTCTTGCCGGTACCCGGCCCGCCGGTCAGCACCGACACCCCCTCGCGCAGTGCCGCCCCGACCGCGGAGGTCTGCGTGACGTCGAGCGCATCGGTCCCGGAACCCCGGACCGCGATAGGGGACGCGGTGGCGAGCAGGCGCGCGATGCCCTCGGCCACACCGTCCTCGGCATGGACGTAGCGGGCCAGCCCCAACAGCTCGTCCACCTCTACCACGTCGCCACTGTCCAGCGCTGCGCTGACCGCGGCTCCCGGGTCGGGTGTGTCGAACTCGCTGATGCCGCCGAGGACGATGCCGCGCGGACTCACCGTGTGACCGTCCCTCGCTTGCCGGGCCAGCACCCAGCCGACGAGCGCAGCCCCGCGCCGCGGATCGTCGCGCCGCACACCGAGCAGTGCGGCGCGGGCGACCCGGTCGGCGTCACCGATCGTTACACCGCTGATCGCGAGCAGCCGCCACGGATCATCGCGCAGCAGTCGTGGCGCAGCCTGACCGAGCGAATCGACGACCCGCCCCGCCACCCGCGCGTCCACCCCGGCAGGGACCAGCAGGCTCGCCACCTCATAGACGGGGGTCGCGGCGATGAAGGACGACAGCAGCCGTCCGGCCCGGGTCGGGCCCACCCTGGGCAACTCGGCGAGCTTGCCGGCCGACACGGCACCCGGGCCGTCGATGCCGGCGCCGGCGAGCTCGCCCGCCAATGTCGTGCCGAGACCAGGCCAGAGCCCAGCGGCGCAGAACGCCTCGAAGACGGGATCCGAGGTCAGTGTCCGGCCTCGGGATAGCCGAGTACCGGCGCCGACACGTCGTCGAGAGCGTCGCGGATCTCCGGCGGTAGGTCCAGCGTCTCGCACGCCAGAGCGGCTGTCAGCTGGCCGAGGGTGCGCGCCCCGAGCACCGGGGCGGTGACGCCGGGACGGTCGCGCAGCCACGCCAGCGCCACCGCGACGGGCGATGTCGCCAATCCTTCGGCGGCGGTGGCGACGGCTTCGACGATGCCCGACGCGCGCGGCGGCTGATCCATCGGCAGGACGCGTCCGGTGCCGGCGCCGCGCGAGTCGGCGGGCGTGCCGCCGCGGTACTTGCCAGTCAGCACACCGCCGCCCAGAGGCGACCATGGAAAGATGCCGACCCCGAGTTCTGCACAGGCCGGGACGACCTCCCGTTCGACACCTCGGTCGACCAGCGACCAGCGAATCTGGTTCGCCACGATCGGCGCTCGGCCCGGCACCGCCCGTTGCCAGGTAGCAGCCCGCCCGATCCGCCAACCGCAATAGTTCGACACCCCGACGTAGCGGACCTTTCCCGACGACACGGCAGCATCGAGCGCGGACAGCGTCTCCTCGAACGGCGCCGAGTCGTCGAGCGTGTGGACGTACCAGAGATCGACGTAGTCCGTGCCGAGCTTGTCGAGGGACTCGTCGAGCTGGCGCAGCAGCGCACCCCGCGAGGCGTCGACGAAACGGCCTTCGGGGGTGCGGGTGATGCCCGCCTTGGTGGCGATCACCAGCTCCGGGCGGGGAATGACGTCGGCGAGCAGCGAGCCCAGCAGGGCCTCGGTGTCGCCGTAGCCGTAGGAGGCCGCGGTGTCGACGAGGGTGCCCCCGGCGTCGTGGAAGGCAACCAGCTGGGCCGCTGCCTCGTCCGCATCGGTCTCGATGCCCCACGTCATCGTCCCGAGGGCGAGGTGGCTCACCTTGAGTCCGCTACGTCCCACATTCCGCTGCTGCACGGTAGGAAGCTACCCGGCCCGGCGGCGGTACGGCGCCGCGCCGACAGGCAGAACGGCCGCTATGGTTGCGCGGTGCAGCTCGGACTCAACCTCGGCTACTGGGGCTTCGGGAACGACGCCGACAACCTCGAACTCGCCCGCCAGGCCGATCAGCTCGGCTACGCAGTCGCCTGGGCGGCCGAAGCGTACGGCTCGGATGCCGTGACCGTGCTGACCTGGGTGGCCGCACAGACCGAGCACATCGACGTCGGCAGCGCCATCCTGCAGATCCCGGCGCGCACTCCGGCGATGACCGCGATGACCGCCGCCACGCTCGACACCCTCTCCGGCGGCCGATTCCGGCTCGGCGTCGGTGTCAGCGGTCCGCAGGTGTCCGAGGGTTGGTACGGCGTGCGCTTCGCCAAGCCGCTGGCCCGCACCCGTGAGTACGTCGACATCGTGAAGATGGCGCTGGCCCGGGAGAAGGTGCGCTACGACGGCGCCACCTACCAACTCCCACTACCGGACGGGCCTGGTAAGGCACTGCACCTGATGGTGCATCCGATCCGCGATCACATCCCCATCTACCTCGCCTCGGTGGGGCCGAAGAACCTCGAGCTGACCGGTGAGGTCGCCGACGGCTGGCTCGCGATCTTCTTCTCCACCGAGTACGCGTCCGAGTCGCTCGAGCACATCAGTGCCGGGCGCGCGAAGGTGGGTAAGACGCTCGACGGGTTCGACGTCGTGCCGACCGTGCCGCTCGTGGTGGGCGATGACGTCGAGCAGTGCGCCGCACCCGTCCGCTCGCACGCCGCGCTCTACGTCGGCGGGATGGGCAGCCGCGAGCAGAACTTCTACAACGCGCTGGCCACCAGGATGGGTTTCGGGGACGAGGCCACCGAGGTGCAGAACCGCTACCTCGCCAAGGACTACGAGGGCGCAGCCGCCGCGGTACCCGCCGCGTTCGTCGACTCAACCTCGCTGCTCGGACCCCCCGGACGTCTCGCCGAGCGGATGGGGGAGTTCGCAGCGGCCGGCGCGACGAGCTTGGCCATCTCGCCGTTCGCCTCGACGATCGAGGACCGCATCCGCTCGCTCGAGATCGCGATGCAGGCGCTGCAGCAGTCCGGGTCGGCGACGTGAACCTGCTGCAGGCCGTCGTCCTGGGCATCGTCCAGGGCCTCACCGAATTCCTGCCCATCTCCTCGACGGCGCACCTGCGCATCATCCCGGCGCTGTTCGGGTGGCATTTCTACGGCGGGACAACCAACGATCCGGGGGCCGCGTTCACCGCGATCGTGCAGCTCGGGACGACAGCGGCGATCGTCATCTACTTCTGGCGCGAACTGCTGCACGTCACCGTCGCATGGTTTCGCGGCCTGTACGACAAGTCGGTCCGCAGCTCGCTCGAGTACCGGCTCGGGTGGTACCTCATCCTGGCCACCGTCCCGGTCGGCGTCTTCGGGTTGATCTTCAGCAATCAGATCGAGACCGGCGCCCGCAATCTGTGGCTCATCGCGATCACGCTGATCGCTCTGGCCATCGTCCTGTTCGCCGCTGAGAAGGTCAGCAGGCGCGACCGCGAGGAAGAGCAGCTCAACACGACGGATGCGATCGTCGTCGGCGCGGCGCAGGCGATCGCGCTGATCCCGGGCGCGTCCCGCTCCGGCACGACCATCACGGCGGGGCTGTTTCGCGGACTCACCCGCGAAGCCGCAGCGCGCTTCTCCTTCCTGCTGTCGATCCCGGCGGTCGTGCTGTCGGGGGGATACGAGGCGATCCACTCCACCGGCAAGACACCGGGCGTCGGACTCACCGGGGTCGCGCTGATCTTCGCTTTCATCGTCGGCCTGGCGTCGATCGCGTGGTTGTTGCGCTGGTTGACCAACCACAGCACCTTCGTCTTCATCTTCTACCGCATCGGTATGGGTGTGCTGCTGATCGTGCTGCTGTCGACCGGCGTCATCGACGCGACGAAGTAGCGATGTCGACACTGCTGCTCGTACGGCACGGCCTGACGGCGATGACCGGGCCCGTGCTGGCCGGGCGTACCCCCGGCGTGCACCTGGATGAACGCGGTCAGAAGCAGGCCGCCGCTGTCGCCGAACGAATGGCCGCGATCCCGCTGACCGCCCTCGTGACAAGCCCCCTGGAACGCTGTGTCGACACCGCGGGTCACCTGCGGACCGGCCGCGACCTGGAGCTCCAGCAGGACGATCGGATCATCGAATGCGAGTACGGCGACTGGACCGGCCGGCCGCTCAAGGAGCTCGCCAAGGACCCGATGTGGAAGGTCGTGCAGACGCAGCCGTCTGCCGCGCGGTTCCCGAACGGCGAGTCGTTGTCCGAGGTCTCGGCGCGGGCCGTGTCGGCCATCCGCGACTGGAACGCTCGCCTGGGTGAGGACGCCGTCTGGGCCGCGTGCAGCCACGGCGATGTGATCAAGGCCATCCTCGCCGACGCCCTGGGCCTGCACCTGGACCAGTTCCAGCGCATCGTCGTCGACCCGTGCTCGGTGTCGGTGATCCGCTACACCGACCAGCGACCGTACGTGATGCGCTCGAACGACACCGGTGGTGATCTCACGGCATTCGTCCCGCCGAAGAAGAAGGGGCGCCGCAGGTCCACCGCGGACGCGACGATCGGTGGCGGTGTGGGCACCGGCTCGGTCTGACCGCATAGAATTGCCGCATCATGCCGCGCCAGTTCTTCCTCTTCGAGCGTCCCCACCGATTCGTCGCCGGAACAGTGGGTGAACCCGGCGACCGCGTCTTCTTCCTCCAGGCCGCCGACGGCGCCCGCGTCGTCTCCGTGGCGCTGGAGAAGCAGCAGGTCGAGGTGCTCGCCGATCGCCTCGAACAACTGCTCGACGAGGTCGTCGCCCGCACCGGCACCGCGCTTCCCGCCGCCGACACCGACAGCGAGGCGCTGGCGCTCCCCATTGACGAGGAGTTCCGGGTCAGCGCGATGGGTCTGGCCTGGGACGGCGATGCCGGCCTGGTCGTGATCGAGGCGCAGGCGCCGACGGAGGACAGCGGCGTCGCGGAGCAAACCCTGCTCGAGGATGTCGACGAGGGGCCCGACGCGCTGCGCGTGCGCATCGAGCCGACCCGCGCCCGCGCCTTCGTGGAACGCGCCCGCCGGGTCATCTCGGCCGGCCGCCCGCCGTGCCCGCTCTGCGGCCAGCCACTCGACCCGGCCGGGCACGTTTGTCCGCGGCAGAACGGGTACCACCGCGGCAGCACACTGGAGCCATGAGCGAGCCGGCCGAGCTCACGCCGCCGGTCGAGATGTCGGTCGACGACGCCCTGGCGCTCCTCGAGCGCGGTGAGCTGTCGGTGGAGGGCCGGCTGATGAATGCGTCGAACGCGACGCTCTATTGCGCCGTGACCGCCGACGGCGTCACCGCGGCGTGCGTCTACAAGCCGGTCGCGGGGGAGCGGCCGCTGTGGGACTTCCCGGACGGCACTCTCGCCGAGCGAGAGGTAGCCGCCCATGCCGTGTCGACCGCTACCGGGTGGGGCATCGTCCCGCCCACCGTCTACCGCGTCGGCCCGGCGGGGCCGGGCATGGTGCAGCTGTGGATCGCCGAGGACGAGGCCGCTGACGTGGTGCGCATGATCCGGCGGCGCGACCGCGAGGAGCTGCGCCGGATCGCGGTGTTCGATGCAGTGATCAACAATGCCGACCGCAAGGGCGGGCACCTGCTGCCGACGCGAACCGGGCTCGTGTACGGCGTCGACCACGGCGTGAGCTTCCACGTCGAGGACAAACTGCGCACCGTGCTGTGGCAGTGGGCGGGCAGGACGCTGCCCGACGACGTACAGGACGAGCTGAGGTCGCTGCGTCGCGACCTGGACGGGCGACTAGGAAGTCAGCTGGGCGAGCTGCTGACAACGGCGGAGGTCCGGCGTACCCGGGCGCGGGTCGACCGGCTCCTGTCGACTCGCCGGCACCCCGAGCCCAGCGACCAATGGCCCGCCGTGCCCTGGCCCCCGATGTAACTGGCCGCCGATGTAATTGGCCGCCGATGTAACTGGCCGCCGATGCACTACCTCAGGCGCGCGCCAGCTCTTCGAGGCGGGCGAGCGTCGCGAGGATGCCGTCGCGGTTGCGGCGCGGGAAGCCGGCCAGGCGCAGGAAGAACCGGTTCTTGGCCGGGCGCGCGTCCCACTGCTCGGTCACCTCGGTGCCGCCGTCGACCGGCCTGAACAGATACCGCCAGACGTGGCCGTTGAAGTGCCGCCACGCGATGACCTTGGACTCCTCGAACTCGACCACCGTATTGGTGATCTTGTATGCCGCGCCGACCTTCATGTCCATCCCGAATTTCGCACCCTGCGAGAGCCGCTCGGGATTGCCGTCACGGGCGGTCTGGACGCTGCCCGAACCGTCCATCCTCGGGTGCATCGAAGGATCGGCGACGATGTCGAACAGCTCGTGCGGGGTGGCGGGAATGACCCGGCTCTCCGAGACTAGGTAGGCGCTCACCGTCTCGAGTGTGCCCGATAACGTGAGATGCATGGACGCTTGGCCGACCGTGAGGGTTCCATCGCTGCCGGGCGAGGGCGAGACGCTGCGGCTCTACGACACGGCTGCGCGCCAGGTTCGCCCGACCGCGCCGGGCGCCACCGCGCGGATGTATGTGTGCGGCATCACGCCCTATGACGCGACCCACCTCGGCCACGCCGCGACATACCTCGCGTTCGACCTGGCCCAGCGGCAGTGGCGCGACGCCGGGCACATCGTGCACTACGTCCAGAACGTCACCGACGTCGACGACCCGCTGCTCGAGCGCGCCGCACACACGGGCGAGGGCTGGATGGAACTCGCGATGCGCGAGACGCAGCTGTACCGCGCGGACATGACGGCCCTGCGCGTGCTGCCCCCCGATCACTTGGTCGGTGCGGTCGAGTCGGTGCCGGAGATCACGCGAGCGATCGGCACGCTGCTCGAGCAGGGTTCGGCCTACCGGCTTCGCGACGACATCTACTTCGACGTGTCCAGCACCGGTCGCTTCGGTGCGGAGTCGCACTACGAGCGCGAGACCATGCTGCGTCTGTTCGGCGAGCGCGGGGGCGATCCGGACCACGCCGGCAAACGCGACCGGCTGGATTCGTTGCTGTGGCGCGGGCACCGCTGGGGCGAGCCGTTCTGGGACACCGCGATCGGCAAGGGCCGGCCCGGCTGGCACATCGAATGTTCGGTCATCGCCCTGAACCATCTCGGGATGGGCTTTGACGTGCAGGGCGGTGGATCGGACCTGATCTTCCCGCACCACGAGCACTCCGTCGCGCACGCCGAAGCACTGACCGGCGAGCAACCCTTCGCCCGGCACTACGTCCACGCCGGGATGATCGGCCTGGACGGCGAGAAGATGTCGAAGTCGCGCGGCAACCTCGTGCTGGTCTCGAAGCTTCGGGCGGCCGGCGTCGACCCGATGGCGATCCGGTTGGCACTGCTCGACGGGCACTACCGCAGCGACCGGGAGTGGACCGGCGGGCGGTTGCCCGCCGCCGAAGCGCGCCTGGCTCGCTGGCGTGCAGCGACCGCGCACCACACCGGGCCTGCGGCACAGCAGACGCTGGCCGTGGTGCGCGCCCGCCTGGCCGACGACCTGGACACTGACGGCGCGGTGGCTGCGGTCGACGCCTGGGCGGCGTCGGCCGCAGACGCGACGGCGACCGGCGAGGATGCCGAAGCGCCGCGCCTGGTGCGCACCATGGTCGATGCGCTACTGGGAGTCGTCCTCTAGTCAGGCGCCGTTGATGACTTTGGCGACCGCAGTCTCGGTGATCTGCCGGCCGTCGACCGACGATGCCACCCTCTTCGAGGTCGCCGCGAACTGCAGGGTGACCAGTTTCTCGCCGATCCGGATGACGATGATCGATCCTTGGAACTTCGGGCTCTTGACCACCCAGGCGAGGGCAGTGGTGACCTTGGCCGTCAATTGACTGTGCACGTCGACCGGGCCGGTGATCTGTAGCTTCGCGCCGTTGGACGTGGCGGTCGGGCAGCTCAGCCCCACCTTGGCGGTGGCGAGCGCCTTCGCCGCAGTCGCCGGATCGCTGTAGGCGAGGACGTTCTCCTGCAGCGCGAGCGTGCCGGCCCGGTTGCCGAAGAGCACCTTGGCCTTGTCACTCGAGGGCACCTGCTGCTCGAGCGGCGGCCGGTGCGGCGTGCAGGGCAACGGGTCTGAGTTCGCGCTGGCCGGGGTCGCGCGGAATCCGGGGCCGACCTCGGCCGCCGTCAGCAGGGTCGGGGCCAGCGCACCGGGAGCCGCGGAAGTCGACGTGGCGGGCGGCGACGTCGACGTCGTCGTGGTGGGGATCGAGCTGGACGGCGGTGGTACCGACGTCGTCGGGGAGCCGGAGGACAGCGACGGCAGAGCCGACCCGGACGGTTCGCCCGACGTCGAGCTGGAACAGCCAGCGAGGGTCAACGCGGCGCACAGCGCCGCCGCGGCGGGTAGGAAACGCATCGGTGACAGCCCTTCGGGTCCGTGCGGTGGTCTCGGGGGATCTAGCCGGTGGTCCCGCCCGACAGCGACCGGGCTCAGGACGGGCCGGCGTGGCCCGTGCCGCGATCGCGGCGGCGCAGGTAGCGCTCGAACTCGCGCGCGATCATGTCGCCGGACGCCGCGGTGAGCTCCGTACGGTCCAGTTCGTCGTCGCGTTCCTCGAGATTGCGGATGTACTCGGTGACCTCGTCGTCTTCGGCCGCCATCTCGTCCACCAGCTTCTGCCATTCGTCGGCCTGCTGCGGCAGCTCGGCCAGCGGCACCGGCAGGTCGAGCACCTCCTCGACCGAATGCAGAAGCGCGATCGTTGCCTTGGGATTGGGCGGCTGCGACACGTAGTGCGGTACTCCGGCCCAGAACGAGAGAGCGGGGATCCCGATCGACACGCACGCGTCCTGCAACACGCCAACGATGCCGGTAGGGCCCTCGTAGCGGGATTTCTCCAGGCCGAAGCGGGTTGCCGCCTCCTGGTCGTAGGCGGTGCCGGTGACCTGCGTGGGCCGGGTGTGCGGGGTGTCGGACAGCAGCGCACCCAGGGTGACGACGGTGCGCACGCCGAGTTCCTGGATCAGTGCGATCAACTCCTGGCAGAACCCGCGCCAGCGCATGTTCGGCTCGATACCGCGGATGACGACGAGGTCGAACTCCGCGCCGGGCGGACGGCAGTGCGACAGTCGGGTCGTCGGCCAGCTCACCCGTCGGCTCACCCCGTCGATCAGCGACACGGACGGGCGGTTCACCTGGAAGTCGTAGTAATCGTCCGGGTCGAGTTCGGTGAGCGGCACGGCGTCCCAGATCAGCTCGAGATGCTCGACGGCACCGGTCGCCGCATCCCCGGCGTCGTTCCACCCCTCGAATGCCGCCACGACGACGGGCGCGGTCAGCTGGGGCCACTCGGAACGGCTCTCGAGATGGCTCTCGCCGGGCTCGGTCATGGCGTCCACCCTACGTGCGCCAACGGCGCCGCCGGGGTAGGCCGCGGGCCGTGGTCTGCCTGGTTGGTCAGCCTGGACACGACACCCTCGCACTGCGCCGGTACGGACAACGGGCGCCGGTACCCTGGACCGGTGGCCTATACAGCACCCCGTTCCGCTCTGCTCGACACCCTGCGCGAGCGGGTGGTCGTCGGCGACGGCGCGATGGGCACGATGCTCCAGGCCGCCGACCTGAGCCTCGACGACTTCGAGGGCCTCGAGGGCTGCAACGAGATCCTCAATGTCCGCCGTCCGGACGTCGTTCGCGACGTCCACGATGCGTACTTCACGGCCGGTTCGGACGCCGTGGAGACCAACACCTTCGGAGCCAACTGGGCCAACCTCGCCGAGTACGACATCGTCGAGCGCATCCGCGAACTGGCCCGTGCCGGCGCCGAGTTGGCCCGCGAGGTCGCCTCTGCCCACTCGACGCCGGATCGGCCGCGTTGGGTGCTCGGCTCGGTCGGGCCCGGCACCAAGTTGCCCACGCTCGGGCACACGCACTTCTCGGTGTTGCGCGATGCCTACCAGGAGCAGGTCGCCGGCATGATCGAGGGCGGCGCCGACGCAATCATGGTCGAGACCTGCCAGGACCTGCTGCAGGCCAAGTCCGCGATCATCGGAGCGAAGCGGGCCATGGCCGAAGCCGGCACGCGCCTACCGCTGATCGCGCACGTCACGGTCGAGACCACCGGCACCATGCTGCTCGGCTCGGAGATCGGCGCGGCGCTCACCGCGCTGCAGCCGCTCGAGATCGACCTCATCGGGTTGAACTGCGCCACCGGCCCGGCCGAGATGAGTGAGCACCTTCGCTATCTCTCCCGCAACTCCGAGCGCCCGCTCTCGGTCATGCCCAACGCGGGACTGCCCGAACTGGGACCGGACGGCGCGACCTACCCGCTCACGCCCGAGCAGCTCGCCACTGCACTGCGCCAGTTCGCCCTCGAGTTCGGTGCTGTGCTGGTCGGCGGATGTTGCGGGACGACGCCCGAGCACATCCGCCAGGTCGTCGCCGCCGTCAGCGACATCACGCCCCATCCGCAGGCATCGCGCACCGAACCCGCCGCTGCCTCGCTCTATCAGCAGATGCCCTTCCGGCAGGACGCCAGCGTCCTGATGATCGGCGAACGCACGAACGCGAACGGATCCAAGGCGTTCCGCGAGGCGATGCTCGAGGCGCGGTGGGGAGACTGCGTCGAGATGGCGCGCGGGCAGGTGCGCGACGGCTCGCATCTGCTCGACGTCTGCATCGACTACGTCGGCCGCGACGGTGTCGCCGACATGCAGGAGGTGGTCGGACGCTTCGCGACGGCCTCCACCCTGCCGATGGTGCTCGACTCGACCGAGCCACCGGTCATCCAGGCGGGGCTGGAGATGCTCGGCGGCCGTTCAGTGATCAACTCGGTCAACTTCGAGGACGGTGACGGTCCGGACTCGCGCTATGCCCGCACGATGGCGCTGGTCCGCGAGCACGGCGCCGCAGTCATCGCCCTGACCATCGACGAGGAGGGCCAGGCCCGTACCGCCGAGACGAAGGTCGCGATCGCGGAACGGCTGATCACCGACCTGGTCCAGAACTGGGGCATGAAGGAGAGCGACATCCTCGTCGATTGCCTCACCTTCACCGTGGCCACCGGTCAGGAGGAGAGTCGCCGCGACGGCCTCGAGACGATCGCGGGGATCCGGCTGCTGAAACAGCGTCATCCCGACGTGCAGACCACCCTCGGTCTGTCCAACATCAGCTTCGGGCTGAACCCCGCCGCTCGGCAGGTGCTCAACTCGGTGTTCCTGAGCGAGTGCACCGAGGCCGGGCTGGACTCGGCGATCGTGCACGCGTCCAAGATCCTGCCGATGTCCAAGATCGCGACCGAACAGCGTGAGGTCGCGCTGGATCTCGTCTACGACCGCCGCGCCGTGCAGGACGACGGGGAGACCTACGACCCGCTGCGGAAGTTCTTGCAGCTGTTCGAGGGCGTGTCGGCACAGTCGTCGGCGGCGTCGCGCGCCGAGGAGCTCGCCGCCCTGCCGCTGGACGAGCGTCTGCAGCGGCGCATCATCGACGGCGAGCGCAACGGGCTCGAGGCCGACCTGGACGTAGCGATGACCTCCCGGCCACCGCTGCAGATCATCAACGAAACGCTGCTCTCGGGTATGAAGACTGTCGGCGAATTGTTCGGCAGCGGCGAGATGCAGCTGCCGTTCGTGCTGCAGTCGGCCGAGGTGATGAAGACCGCGGTCGCCTATCTCGAACCGTTCATGGAGAAGGCGGACGGTTCCGGCAAGGGCACCATCGTGCTGGCCACCGTGCGCGGTGACGTCCACGACATCGGCAAGAATCTGGTTGACATCATCCTGTCCAACAATGGCTACACGGTCGTGAACATCGGCATCAAGCAGCCGATCAATTCCATCCTCGAAGCCGCGGACGAACACAACGCCGACGTCATCGGCATGTCCGGCTTGCTCGTCAAGAGCACCGTGATCATGAAAGAGAACCTGCAGGAGATGAACACCCGCGGGGTCGCGTCCCGCTGGCCGGTCGTCCTCGGCGGTGCGGCGCTGACCCGCGGTTATGTCGAGCAGGATCTCTCCGCGATCTTCGATGGGGACGTCCGCTACGCCCGCGACGCCTTCGAAGGACTTCGGCTCATGGACGCGGTCATGGCCACGCGACGCGGCGTTCCCGCAGGTGTCAACGGGCCCGACGACACGAAGCTGTCCGACGACGAGGCGCGCAAGCTTGCCGAGCGCAAGGCCCGCCGGGAGCGGTCGCAGCGCATCGCCGAGGCGCGCCGCGCCGCCGAGGAGCAGGAGCACCACGAGGTGGCGTCGCGCTCGGACGTCGCCACCGACAACCCGGTACCCGCCCCGCCGTTCTGGGGCGACCGGGTGGTCAAGGGCATTCAGCTCGCCGACTACGCGTCCCTGCTCGACGAACGCGCGACCTTCATGGGGCAGTGGGGTCTGCGTGGCGCTCGTGGCGGCAACGGGCCGTCCTACGAGGAACTCGTCGAGACCGAGGGACGGCCCCGGCTGCGGTACTGGCTGCAGCGCTTCCAAACCGAGGGCGTCCTCGAGGCCGCCGTGGTCTATGGGTTCTTCCCCTGTGCGAGCAAGGGTGACGATCTGATCGTCCTCGACGAGGCCGGTAACGAACGCACGCGATTCACCTTCCCGCGGCAGCGTCGCGAACGCCGGCTGTGCCTGGCCGACTTCTTCCGCGCCGAGGACTCGGGCCAGACCGATGTCGTGGGTTTCCAGATCGTCACGGTCGGGGACAAGATCAGCCAGTTCACCAACGGGTTGTTCGAAGCGAACGCCTACCGTGACTACCTCGAGGCGCACGGCCTGTCGGTGCAGCTGACCGAGGCGCTCGCGGAGTACTGGCATCGCCGCGTCCGGGAGGAGCTGCTGCTGCCCAACGGTGCGGCCATGGCGGCCGAGGACCCGACCGAGGTCGAGCAGTACTTCAAGCTCGGCTACCGCGGTGCGCGTTACTCGCTCGGCTACGGCGCCTGCCCGGACCTGGAGGACCGCGCGAAGATCGTCGCACTGCTCGGCCCCGAGCGCATCAACGTGGAGCTGTCCGAGGAGTTCCAACTGCACCCCGAGCAGTCGACCGACGCCATCGTCGTCCACCACCCCGAGGCGAAGTACTTCAATACATGACGCCGTCGGGCACCTCGTCGTCCGGCAGCCCGCTCGCCGCTGCCCTCATCGACATGGACGGCACCCTGCTCGATTCCGAACGGATCTGGGACGTCGCTCTCGAGCACCTCGCCACCTGGCTCGGCGGAACGCTGTCTGACCATGCCCGCACCCAGATGGTGGGCTCGGCGCTGGCGAGCGCTGTCGCGATCGTGCACGACGACCTGGGCATCGAAGCCGACCCCGAATCAAGCGGTGCCTACCTGACCTCGACCGCCGAGCACCTGTTCGGCACCGATCTGGCCTGGAAGCCGGGTGCCCGCGAGCTGCTCGAGGCGTTGCGGAACGACGGCGTTCCCGTGTGCCTGGTGACCTCGACGCACCGGCGGATGGCAGAGATCGCGCTCGACTTCATGGGCCGCTCGCTGTTCGCCGGCTCGGTCTGCGGGGACGAGGTGTCACGCAACAAACCCCACCCCGAGCCCTACCTGCGAGCAGCGGCGATGCTCCACGCCGATCCGGCCTGCTGCGTGGTGGTCGAGGATTCGCCGGCCGGCATCGCGTCGGGCGAGGCGGCAGGCGCGGCGGTCGTGGCCGTGCCTGGCGAGGTGTGGATCGAACCGGGGCCTGGGCGCACCATCGTCGCGTCGTTGACAGAGGTCTCGGTGCACACCCTGCGCGGGCTGGTGAACGACCGGGTCCGCGTCGAATGACGTGGTCTTGGGCGGCGTGGCCTCGGTGGGCCTCGCGCGATCAGCCGGTCAGGTCGTCGATCGCGATAATCTTGCCGGGATGCAGGCGCACCAGCATCTCGCCCGCCACCGCATTGCGCCGACCGAAGTCTCCGGCCAGCTCAGCACCCATGTAGCGGTGCCCGAGCGCGATCGACACCGGCAACATCTCGTCCAAGTCCTCCGACAGCGTGACCGTCCCCTCGACCAGCACGAACGCGAACGGCGGCGCTTCGAGATCGACGCACAGCGCAGCTCGCGTGTCGCGCCGCAGGCTCTTGCCCTTCACCGTGGCCGAGTTCGTCATGAACAGCAGGTCGTCACCGTCGACCACGAACCAGATCGGTGCGACGTGCGCACGGCCGTCGGCACGCACGGTCGCCAGCTTCCCCGTTCGGGTGCCCGCGGCGAGGAAGGCGTATGCCTGCTCCCGCGTCATCTCGGTCGTCATGGACGTGGGTGTCCATCATCGGCTCGGGTTGCCGGCGGCGATCGCCGGTCGTTCTGAGCTGCGGCCAGCGCCTCGTGCGGGAACGGCGGGGGAGTGCCCCCGAAGGCCGGGCACCTGGCCTGGTGATCGCACCAGGCACACAAGCGGGAGGGGTTGGGCCGGAAGTCACCGGTCTGCGTCGCTCGCTCGATGGCCGCCCAGATCGCCTTGAGCGTCCGCTCGAAGCGGACCAGCTCCGCCGCGTCGGGCGCATAGCTGAGCGTGTCGGTGTCGGCCAGGTACATCAACCGCAGCTGACGGGGCACGGTGCCGCGCGTACGCCACAGCACCAGCGCGTAGAACTTCATCTGGAACAGCGCCTTGGCCTCGAACGCCTCCCGCGGCGTGGAACCGGTCTTGTAGTCCACCACGCGGATGTCGCCGGCCGGGGAGACGTCGAGCCGGTCGACGTAACCCCGCAGCCGTAGCCCGTCGACGACGACCTCGACCAACTGCTCGCGCTCGGCCGGTTCCAGCCGGGACGGATCCTCGAGCTGGAAGTAGTTGCCGAGCAGGGTGCTTGCCGAGTCCAGCCATTCGGCCAGTTCGCTGCCGTCACCATCATCGGCGAACAGCTCGGCCGAGCCGGGCGATTCGGTGAGGACACCCTCCCAGGCAGCGGGTAGCAGGCCACGTGCGGCGGTCACCGTCCGCTCCGTCGCGGGAAGGTCGTAGAGGCGGTCGAGCACCGCGTGCACGACCGTTCCCCGGGCGGCCGCACGCGACGGAGCTTCGGGCAGCCGGTCGATGCATCGAAAGCGGTACAGCAGCGGGCAGTTCTTGAAATCGGCGGCGCGCGAGGGCGAGAGCGATCCGGTAATCGGCTCGGGCAGCGCGGGCACTACCTCGGGCGGCGCGGGCGCCTTGGCTGTCTCGTCGACCATCGTCTCGCTCATGTCCTGGACCCTAGAACCGGGCTACGACAGATTCGCCGACAACCCGCCGATCCGATCGAAGCACAGTGGGGCCACGAGGTGGCGCCGTAACATCGCCGGCATGAGCGACAAACGGCGGGCGCGGGGCGGGCGGGGCATGCTGCCGCTCGGACGCGTACTCGGCGTCCCGATCTTCTTTGCGCCGTCCTGGTTGCTGATCGCCGCCCTGCTCACGGTGTTCTACGGACCGGTCGTGCGCGAATCGGTTACCGACGTCAGCTCGAGCACGGCCTATCTCCTCGCGTTCGCCTACGCGGTGCTGTTCGCCCTCTGCGTGCTTGCCCACGAGCTCGGGCATACCGCCGTCAGCGTGGCCCTCGGTAAGCCGGTCCGCCGCATCGTGATCTTCTTCCTCGGCGGGGTGTCGGAGATCGAGCGCGAACCAGACCGGCCGCGCGACGAGTTCCTCATCGCCGTGGCGGGCCCGCTGGTGTCAGCGTTGCTCGCCGGCGCTGCGCTGCTCGGCGCAACCTGGGTTGACGCCGATTCCCTTGCCGGTGTGCTGTTCGCACTGCTGTTCTGGGGCAACCTGGTGGTCGCGGTGTTCAACCTGCTGCCGGGGCTCCCGTTGGACGGCGGCCGGGTGCTCCGCTCGGCGATCTGGGCGGTGGCTCACTCGCGGTTGACCGCGACGCGCGCGGCCGCCTGGGCGGGACGCGGCGTGGCCGTTCTCGTGGCGCTATCGGGAGTGTTGCTCGACCGGTCCGGCTACGGCAGCACGGCCGGCTTCACCACCGGGCTCGTGACGCTGGTCCTGGCCGCCTACCTCTGGATGGGCGCCGGGCAGACGCTGAAGGTCGCCGAGATCATGGACCGGGTGCCCGACGTCGATCTCGCGAAGCTGCTGCGTCCTGGCCTGCTGGTGCCCGACGACATCTCGGTCGCCGAGGCGATGCGTCGCATCTGGTCAGGGCGGGCGCGCGGGCTCGTCCTCGTCGACGCACACGAGAAGCCGTCGGCGATCGTGGACGAGGCACAGCTGGGGGCGATACCGCTGGACCGGCGGGCGTGGACGCAACTGGTGAGCGTCGCGCGTCCCCTCGAGGCGGGGTTGGTGCTGCCCGTCGGCCTCGGCGGCGATGACCTGCTGCAGGCGGTGCGGGCGACGCCCGCGAACGAGTACCTGGTCGTGCACACCGATGGAACGCCTGCTGGAATCCTGTCCACCGTGGATCTCGCCGACGCGCTCAAGACCGCTTCGTGACCCCGTCCGGTTCGCCCGGCTCGGGACCGTTCCGGGAGGGCGAGCGGGTGCAGCTCAGCGACCCTAAGGGTCGCCTGCACACCGTGACGCTCGAGCAGGGCAAGCAGTTCCACACCCACCGCGGCGCGATCGAGCACGACGCGCTCATCGGCGCGCCCGAGGGCAGTGTGGTGGGTTCGGTGTCGGGGACGCTGTACCTCGCCCTGCGCCCGCTGCTGAGCGACTTCGTGCTGTCGATGCCGCGCGGCGCGGCGGTGATCTACCCGAAGGACGTCGGCCAGATCCTGGTCCACGGCGACATCCACCCGGGTGCGACGGTGCTGGAAGCGGGCGCCGGTTCGGGCTCGCTCACCTGCGCGCTGCTGCGCGCGGTGGGTCCGACGGGGCAGGTCGTGTCCTACGAACTGCGCGAGGACCACGCCGAGGTCGCCGTCCGCAATGTCGAGACGTTCTTCGGCGCACGGCCACCCAACTGGACGCTGCGCCGCAAGGACGCAGCAGACCATCCCGAGGACGAGAAGGCCGACCGGATCGTGCTCGACATGCTCAGCCCGTGGGAGGTTGTGCCGAACATGGCGCGCACGCTGAACCCGGGCGGGGTGTTCGTCGGCTACGTCGCCTCGACGACCCAGCTCTCGCGGCTCGTCGAGGCATTGCGCGAGATCGGTGGCTTCACCGAACCCGGTTCCTGGGAGACCCTGCAGCGCAGCTGGCACGTGGTGGGGCTGGCCGTGCGTCCCGAACACCGCATGATCGGTCACACCGCGTTCCTGGTGAGTGCCCGGCGGCTCGCACCGGGTGTCACTGCCCCGCCGCGCCAGCGCCGTCCCGCGAAGGGTTAGGCCTGGGGTCCGGCGACTTCCACGCCGTCGGAAGAACGCACGACGTGGATGCAGTCGCCGGGGCACTCCTTGGCTGAACTGAGCACGTCCAGCCGCAGCGTCGGCGGGACTTCGGCCCGCTCGCCGGGAGCGGCGAGCAGCTCGCCGGCGTCGTTCTTGACGTAGGCCAGGCCGTCGACGTCGAACTCGAAGACCTCCGGTGCGTACTGCACGCACAGGCCGTCCCCGGTGCACAAGTCCTGCTCGATCCACACGCGCAGGGCGTCGGTCTCCAACTGCGGCACAGCCACTGCGTCCTCATCTCTGCACGGTGAATGCGATGACTTCACTGAGGGTAGTTGCCGGTCGGGCGCACCCTCGCTGTGTAGGGTTGGGACTCGCGATCACTTCACCACGACGGAGGTGCCCGCATGGCTCACGAGCCGCGCGAACCGCAGTCCGGCCCGCGCTCGAACGACCCGGATGGCCGGCGTCGTGCTGCGTACCTGGAGCAGGAATTGGAGCTCCTGCGCAGCAAGGTAGCCGAGTCCCCCCGCCACCTGCGCATGCTCGAAGACCGCCTTGCCGAGGCCCAGGCCAGAGTGGTGTCGCTCAACGACCGCAACGACCGACTGTCGCAGACGCTGCGCGAGGCTCGTGACCAGATGGTCCAGCTCAAGGAGGAGATCGACCGCCTGGCCCAGCCGCCCAGCGGGTACGGCGTCTTCCTCGAGTCCTTCGACGACGGCACGGTCGACATCTTCACCTCCGGGCGCAAACTGCGCGTCGCTGTCTCGCCCGAGGTCGAGATCGGCGGGCTGCAACACGGCCAGGAGGTCATGCTCAACGAGGCCATGAACGTCGTCGCCGCCCGCGGGTTCGAGCGGGCCGGCGAGGTGGTGATGCTCAAGGAGATTCTCGACGGCGGCGACCGCGCGCTGGTGATCGGGCACACCGACGAGGAGCGTGTGGTCTATCTCGCCGACGTGCTGCGCGAGAACCCGCTACGGGCCGGCGATTCATTGCTGCTCGAAGGGCGCTCGTCCTACGCCTACGAACGCGTGCCCAAGAGTGAGGTCGAGGAACTCATCCTGGAAGAGGTCCCCGATATCGACTACACCGACATCGGCGGGTTGACCTCACAGATCGAGTCCATCCGCGACGCCGTCGAGCTGCCGTTCCTGCACGCGGACCTCTTCCGCGAGCACCAGCTCCGCCCGCCGAAGGGGATCCTGCTCTACGGCCCGCCCGGCTGTGGCAAGACGCTGATCGCCAAGGCGGTCGCGAACTCACTCGCCCATCAGGTGCAGCGAGTGCACGGCGGGGACGAGAAGGCCACGGCCTTCTTCCTCAACATCAAAGGCCCGGAGCTGCTGAACAAGTACGTCGGCGAGACTGAGCGACACATCCGGCTGGTCTTCCAGCGGGCGCGCGAGAAGGCATCGGACGGAACGCCGGTCATCGTCTTCTTCGACGAGATGGACTCGATCTTCCGCACCCGCGGATCAGGTGTCTCCTCCGACGTCGAGAACACGATCGTCCCGCAGCTGCTGTCTGAGATCGACGGTGTCGAGGGGCTGCAGAACGTCATCGTGATCGGCGCCTCCAACCGCGAGGACATGATCGACCCGGCGATCCTGCGTCCCGGCCGGCTCGACGTGAAGATCAAGATCGAGCGTCCCGACGCGGAGGCCGCGCGCGACATCTTCTCCAAGTACATCCTCACCGGCCTGCCGATCCACGCCGACGACCTGGCCGAGCACGGCGGTGACGCGGACGCGACGGTCAACGCGATGATCCAGCACACGGTGGAGCGGATGTACACCGAGTCCGACGACAACCGGTTCCTCGAGGTCACCTACGCCAACGGCGACAAGGAGACGCTGTACTTCAAGGACTTCAACTCCGGCGCGATGATCCAGAACATCGTCGACCGCGGGAAGAAGATGGCGATCAAGGATCTGCTGACGACCGGGCAGCGGGGGTTGCGCCTGCAACACCTGCTCGCGGCGTGCGTCGACGAGTTCCGCGAGAACGAAGATCTGCCCAACACGACCAACCCCGACGACTGGGCTCGCATCTCGGGCAAGAAGGGCGAGCGGATCGTCTACATCCGCACCCTCGTTTCCGGTGGCAAGGGCAGTGACGCCGGGCGGGCCATCGACACGGTGGGCAACACCGGCCAGTACCTGTAGTGGAACGAGCGAGGGCATCGGGGCGTCTGAGAGACTGACCGGCGTGCCGATGTCGCTGCCGCATTCGTGACCGTCTGGGAAGCGATCTTCGTCCTGGTGGCAGGCATCGCCGCCGGCACGATCAACACGGTTGTCGGGTCGGGGACGCTGATCAGCTTCCCCGTGCTGCTGACGGTCGGCCTGCCACCGATCTCGGCGAACGTGTCCAACACCGTCGGGCTGTTCCCCGGGGCGTTCGTCGGTGCCTACGGCTACCGGCGCGAGTTGGCGGGACAACGCTCGCGCGCGGTGACGATGGGGTCGGCCTCGGTCATCGGGGCGCTCATCGGTGCGGTGCTGCTGCTCCTCCTGCCCGAGGGTGCGTTCCAGGCCATCGTGCCCGTGCTGATCGTCCTCGCACTCGTGCTGGTCGTGTTCGGCCCGCGGATCACCAGGTGGGTGGGTAGCGCGCACCAGCCCACGGCAGGGCGCGTCGGCGCGCCGCTGTACCTGACGACGGCCGGAACCGGGGTGTACGGCGGGTACTTCGGCGCTGCGCAGGGCGTCCTGCTGATGGGCTTCATGGGCCTGTTCCTGGACGAGCCGCTGCAGCGCCAGAACGCACTGAAGAACGTCCTGGCCGGTGTGGTCAACCTCGTCGCCGCGATCGTGTTCGCGTTCACCGCACCGGTCAACTGGGCCGCGGCGGGTCTGGTCGCGGCAGGCTCGATCGTCGGCGGCGTGGCCGGCGCGAAGATCGGGCGGCGACTGTCGCCTGCGGTGTTGCGCGCCATAATCGTGGTCGTCGGACTCGCCGCAATCGTCAAGCTGCTCGCCTGAGACGGCATGCCCGATACGCTCGCAGCTCAGTCATCTTCGACAGCTACGCAGGTGGTGAGCAATGGGTCTGGTGATCGGCATCATCGTGGTCGTCGTGATCGTGCTGCTGGCGCTGTGGGTCATGGGCGGCTACAACAAGCTGGTCCGCTCGCGCAACGGGTACAAGAACGCGTTCTCGCAGATCGATGTGCAGCTGCAACGGCGCTTCGACCTCATCCCCAACCTCGTCGAGACGGCGAAGGCCTACATGGGCCACGAGCGGCAGACGCTCGAGGCGGTGACGCAGGCACGCAGTGCGGCGATGGCAGGGCTCAGCGCGGCGCAGGCACAGCCGGGCGATCCGGCGGCGATGCAGAAACTCGCGCAGACCCAAGGCGCACTGACCAGCGCGCTCGGCAGGTTCACCGCGGTCGCCGAGGCCTACCCGGACCTCAAGGCGAACCAGAACATGATGCAGGTGTCGGAGGAACTGACGTCCACCGAGAACAAGGTGGCGTTCTCCAGACAGGCCTACAACGACTCGGTGCTGACCTATAACAACCGGAGAGAGACATTCCCAACGAGCGTGCTTGCGGGCATGTTCCACTTCGCGCCCGCCGCACTGTGGGAGATCGGCCCGGAGCACCCCGAGGTGCGCGACGCTCCGCGCGTGCAGTTCTGATTCGTCGCCGCCGTGAACTTCTTCGAGCGGCAGCGTGCAGCCCGCGGCACGACCGTCCGGTTGGTCGTGCTGTTCACGCTGGCGGTCCTGACGATCGTCGCGGCCTTCGACCTCGTCGTGTTGTACATCAGCCGCAACAACCCGACCTCCTCCATCGTCGGCGCGCTGATCGCAGCGACGGTGTTCACCCTGCTGCTCATCTCGGGCGGCACGCTCACGAAGATGATCGCGCTTCGTGCCGGGGGAGCGGCGGTGGCGCGATCGGTCGGCGCTGTGCCGATCGACCCGACGACCTCCGATCCCGGGCTGCGCCGGTTCGTGAACATCGTCGAGGAGATGTCGATCGCCTCCGGGGTTCCGGTGCCGCGGTTGTTCGTGCTCGAGCAGGAGGAGGGCATCAATGCCTTCGCTGCCGGCTACACGCCTGCGGACGCCGCGATCACCGTGACGGCGGGGGCCTTGCGGCGACTCAACCGCGACGAGTTGCAGGGCGTCATCGGGCACGAGTTCAGTCATGTGCTCAACGGCGATATGCGCCTGAACGTACGGCTCATCGGGCTGCTCAACGGCATCCTGCTGCTCGGCCTGGTGGGGCTGCGGGTGCTGGCGTTCAGCGGCGGGGGACGGGACCGCAAGGGTGGCGGCAATCCGATCGCCCTCATCGCGCTGGCACTGCTGGTGTTCGGGTTCATCGGGCAGTTCTTCGCAGGGCTCATCAAGGCGGCGGTCAGCCGGCAGCGTGAGTGGCTCGCCGACGCGTCCTCGGTGCAGTTCACCCGCCAGACCACGGGCCTGGCCGGGGCGTTGAAGAAGATCGCCGGACTGCCCACCGGGTCAGCGCTGCAGGACACCGCCAGCGAGAAGGAGGTGAGCCACATGCTTTTCGGCGAGGGGACGAAGTCGTTCAGTCAGTTCTGGGCGACCCACCCGCCGCTGATCGAACGCATCGCTGCCCTCGAACCGGGTTTCGACGCCGCCCAGGCGGCGCAACTCGAACAGGCCTACCGCGCCGATCCGCCCGACGGCTTGGCCGAGGACGCGGCGCTGGGGCTGGCCGCAGCGCCCGGCCCGCGGGTGGCGCAGCGCACGGTACGCCTCGACCCCGTCCAGCTCAGCAACCGCGTCGGCACGTTCTCCTCCGACGACCTCGAGCGTGCCCGGGAGATCAGCGACGCCATCCCTGCTGAGTTCCGGCAGCTGGCCGGGCAACCGAGCACCGCCGTGCCGCTCGTATTGGCGTTGCTGCTCGATCCCGATGAGCGGGTGCGCGGCCAGCAGTTGCAGCTCGTAGCGACGCGGATGAGCCGGCCGGAGGCGGCTGCCGCCGATTCCTACCGCGGCACCGTGGCGCAGCTGCCGCCGATTCAGCGGCTGCCGATTGCGTCGCTGGCCGTGCCGGTCGTGGTGGCCCGCCCGCCGGGTCGCCTCGACGACCTCGTCGCGACCCTCGAAGCGATGGCTGCGGCGGACGGCACGATCTCCCTGTTCGAGTACTGCCTCACCCGGCTCGTCGCCGGATACGTGCGCGACTCGCTGGATCCGGCGCACCGCTCGCGGCCCGGCCGGGTGAATGTCGAGCACGCCCGCGATGCGTCGCTGACCTTGCTCTCCGTTGTGGCAGCGGCGGGCAATTCCGATCCGGGCGCGGCCGAACATGCGTTCGCGGCGGCAGTGCAGCACCTGCTGCCGCGGTTGGCGGTCGGCTATGCCCCGCCGAACGACTGTGCGGCAGCCCTCGATGCAGGCTGGAACGCCCTCGATGCGCTCGACCCGAAGGTAAAGCAGCAACTGATCGAGGCGCTGGTGGTCGCGGTGCGCGACGACGGCGAGGTCACGGTGGCCGAGGCGGAGCTGCTGCGCGTGACCTGCGGGCTGCTGCACTGCCCGGTGCCCACCCTGCTCGCCTGACTGCGACCGCCCGCCCGTTGCTCCATGCTCAACTGGGGGTGATCAACAGGGGGAAGTGCGCGCTAGGGAGCTTGTCGCGTAATCGTGTGGCGCTTTGTGTGGACGGTTCTTTGGGTTGTTGGCCGAGGAATGTTGTCGGCGGGCGGGCTGCTGGTTGTGTGCTGTGCGGTGTTGTGGTCAGGCGGGCTGGGCGGTTCGGATGCGGAGCAGGTTGGTGACGGCTGCGGCGAAGCGGAACTCGCTGGTTGCGGCGGTGAGTCCGCGGCGGGCGAAGCGGCGTAGTGTGCGGCGGTCTTTGAGGTGGCCGT
>JBBQZQ010000051.1:0-31125 GCA_038207565.1 Mycobacteriales bacterium | reverse complement strand
CGGCCACGTCGACGTCGCCATCTTCCAGCCGACCTACCTCAAGTCCTGGTACAAGGACGGCTTCAACACCACGGAGAAGAACGGCGAGCTGGCGGAGAAGCACCCGGGCAAGTTCCGGGTCAACAGCCGCTTCGAGCCCCGTGGCGGTGACGCGGCGATGAAGGAGTTCGAGGACAACGTCGCGCGCTGGCAGCCCAAGGGTGTCAAGCTCTACACCGCCGAGTGGTACGGCAGCTCGCGCGGCTGGACGCTCAAGGACCGCGACGCCTACAAGTTCCTGGAGCGGGCGCAGGAGCTCGGCATCAAGAACGTCCACGTCCACAAGGGGCCGACCATCTGGCCCCTGGACAAGGACGCCATCGACGTCTCCGACGTCGACCACGCGGCGACCGACTTCCCCGAGCTCAACTTCATCGTGGAGCACGACGGACTGCCGCGCATCGAGGACTTCTGCTTCATGGCGACGCAGGAGCCCAACGTCTACGCGGGGCTGTCCGTGGTCATCGGCGGCCTCATGCACGCCCGGCCCAAGTTCTTCGCCAAGGTCATGGGCGAGCTGCTCTTCTGGGTCGGCGAGGACAAGATGACCTTCGGCAGCGACTACGGCATCTGGGAGCCGAAGTGGCAGATCGAGGGCTTCGTCGACTGGGATTACCCGAGCGACGAATTCTCCGACTACCCGCGGGTAAACGTCGACACCAAGAAGAAGATTCTCGGTCTCAACGCCGCGAAGCTCTACGGCATCGAGGTTCCAGCCGAATTCCAGATCGCGGATGCCGATGCACCGGCCTCACCTGAGGATGCCGAGCTCGTCTCCGACACCAAGGCTTCGGTGTGACCCAAGCTCCAGGGGGCACGGCGGTTGTCGAGAGAGCGGTGGTGCCGACACCGGCACAGGTCACCAGCGCTCTCGACACCGTCCGTGACCCGGAATTGGACGAGCCCGTCACGTCGCTGGGGTTCGTCGCGTCGTGCCGGGTCTCGTGCGACGGTGTCGCCACCGTCCACCTGCGGCTACCCACCTACTTCTGCGCGCCGAACTTCGCGTTTCTGATGGTGGCGGACGCCTATGACGCTGTGCGCGTGGTGCCCGGGGTGCAGAAGGCGGTAGTCGTCCTCGATGACCATTTCGCCTCGGACGCCATCAACGAAGGCGTGGCGGCCCGGGCCGGCTTCGTCGGCTCCTTCGGGGACGAGGCGTCGGGCGAGCTGGATACGCTGCGGGCCAACTTCATCCGCAAGGCCGTGCTGGCCGGCACCGACAAGGTGTGCCGCCCGCTGATGTCCGCCGGGACCACGCCGGCCGAGCTCGCGGCGATGACCCTCGCTGACGTGCCGCCCTCGCCCGACCTCGAGCGGCTCCGCGAGCGGCGTCGCGAGGTGGGCCTGCCCGCCGGCGACGACGCGGCACTGCTGATCGACCCGACAACCGGAGCAACCGTCGGGGCCGACGATCTGCGGTTACACCTGAGTAAGGCCCGGCTGACCCGGGTCAACATAGAAGCCAACGGCAGCGTCTGCCGCGGCATGTTGCTTAGCCGCTACGGCGTTGTCAGTAACGAGGACGAGGAGACGTCGTGAAGGCCGTCCGCTTGCACGCATACAACGAGCAGCCCGTCATCGACGAGGTTCCCGAGCCCACCGTGAAGGGCCCGCTGGACGTCGTCGTCAAGATCGGCGGCGCCGGGGTGTGCCGCACCGACCTGCACATCATCCTGGGTCAGTGGGACGCAGCGATGAACCCGAACCTGCCGTACACGATCGGCCACGAGAATGCCGGCTGGGTGCACGAGGTGGGCTCGGCCGTTACGAACGTCGCGGTCGGGGACACCGTGATCCTCCACCCGACACCGACCTGCGGGTTGTGCCGCGCCTGCCGGGCGGGTCAGGACATGCACTGCGTACAGAACTCCTTCCCGGGGCTGGACGGTAGTGACGGCGGGATGGCGGAATACCTGCTGACGTCCGCCCGCGCCTGCGTGAAGCTCGACCCGTCTACGCAACCCAAGGATGTCGCAGCACTGGCGGACGCCGGCATTACCGCGTATCACGCGGTACGCAAGGTCATCCCGCTGCTCTACCCCGGAACCACCTGCGCGGTGATCGGCGCAGGCGGTCTGGGCCACATCGGCATCCAGTGCCTGGCTGCGCTGACCGCGACGAACATCGTCGTGGTCGATCGCAACCCCGACGCGCTCAAGCTGGCCGGGTCGCTCGGCGCCAACGAGACGGTGATCGCCGACGGCAAGCAGGTCGACGCGGTGAAAGAGGCCACCAACGGCGAGGGCGCTGACGTCGTGCTCGACTTCGTCGCCGAGGAGGGCGCCGAGAACGAGGGGTTCGCCATGACCCGCGCGGGCGGCTCCTACAGCGTGATCGGCTACGGCGGCGAGCTGACGATCCCGACGCTCGACATCATTTCCACCGAGCGCAACATCATCGGCAACATCGTCGGCACATACAACGAACTCGCCGAGTTGATGGTGCTTGCGCAGGCTGGCAAGGTCACCCTCCACACCAAGGCGTACCCGCTCGATGCCGCGCAGGAGGCGCTGCACGACCTCGACGCGGGCCAGGTACGCGGTCGAGCGATACTCGTTCCGTAGTACCCGTAGCACGACAGCACCACCTACACCTACATCAGGAGACCCCATGGCCAAGGAACTTCGATTCGGCGCAGATGCTCGAACCTTGCTCCTGTCAGGAGTCGATCAATTAGCAGATGCGGTGAAATCGACGCTCGGGCCTAAGGGCCGCAACGTCATTCTGGAGAAGATCACCGGTTCCCCTGTCGTCACGAACGACGGCGTGACGATCGCGCGCGAGATCCACCTGAGCAACCAGTTCGAGAACATGGGTGCGCAGCTGGTCAAGGAAGCAGCGATCAAGACCAACGACATCGTCGGGGACGGCACCACGACCGCGACCGTGATCGCCCAGGCGATCATTCGCGAAGGCATGCTCGCGATCAGCTCCGGCGGCAACCCGGTGCTGGTCAAGCGCGGCGTCGATCTCGCCGTCGGCAAGCTGGTCAAGCATCTGCACGAGGTCGCGCACCCTGTCGAGAGCGAGGCCGACTACGCGCGTGTAGCGGCCATCTCGGCAAACGACGACGACACCGTCGGCGCGGTGCTTGCCAAGGCCCTGCACACCGTCGGTGACGGCGGGATCGTCACCGTGGAGGAATCGGTCGAGAACGGGATGCGCGTCGACTTCGTCGAGGGCTTCCAGTACGACAACGGTTATGTGTCTCCCTACCTCGTCACCCATCCAGCGAGCCTGGAGGCGATCCTCGACGACCCGTACATCCTGCTGTGCAGCGAGAAGATCTCCAAGATCCAGGACCTGATGCCGCTACTGGACAAGGTGATGCGGGCACCGCGTCCCCTCGTGATCATCGCGGAGAACGTCGAAGGCTCGGCGCTCAGCATGCTCGTGCACAACCACGTCAACGGCGTGTTCCAGTGCGTGGCGACCAAGGCTCCCGGCTTCGGCGACCGCCGACTGCGCAAGCTCGAGGACATCGCGGCCATCACCGGCGGGCAGGTCATCAGCAAGCATTCCGGCGCCGGCCTCGAGACGATCACCCTGGAACAGCTGGGCCGCGCGCGGCAGGTGCGGGTGACTGCCGACCGCACCGCGATCATCGACGGCGGTGGTTCGGCCGAACAGGTCGGTTTCCGCCTCGGGCAATTGCGCGCCGAACTGGAACGGGCCACCTTCGGCATCGACGAGGACGTCCTCAACGAGCGGATCGGCTCGCTGTCGGGCAAGGTCGCCGTGATCAGGGTGGGCGCCCCCACCAACGCCGAGCTGACCGAGCTGCAGCACCGGGTCGAGGACGCCCTCTCGGCGACCAGGGCGGCGATGGCTGAGGGCATCGTCGCGGGCGGCGGGGCGGCGCTGGTGCATGCGGCCCCGGTGCTCGACGACCTCGACCTCGACCTCGACAAGGACTATGCGGTCGGGGTGGACATCGTGCGTCGCGCGCTGACCGAGCCGACCTACCTCATCGCCGCCAACGCCGGGTATTCCGGTGCCGAGGTCGTGGACGAGGTGTCGCGGATGGGGATCGACGAGGGATTCGACGCCCTGCAGGGCCGCTTCGGCAACATGATCGAGATGGGCATCATCGATCCCTTGCGCGTGTGCCGCTCGGCCTTGGAGAACGGCGCCTCGGTCGCGGGACTGCTGCTGACCACGAACACGCTGATAGCCGAGGAGCAGACGCCGTGGGGTGGCAGCCGGGCTCTCATGACCGAATTCGGCCCGCTGGACGAAGGCCTGCATCAGCCGTCACCGGACTCGTCCACGCCGCAGTCGCTGGGCCTCGGGCCATCGGTGGGGTGACGCACAGGTGAGTTCCCCGACGCCGGTCGGAGAACGCGGTACGGGAGTAGTGCCCCCGAGCCTGGTTGAACCGGCTGAACTAAGCGCACTCGCGCTGGTCCGCGCCCGGGGACGGTTCCGGGGAGTCCTCGGCCTGCTGGGGCCGGCGTTCGTCGCGGCAGTGGCCTACATCGACCCCGGCAACTTCGCGACGAACTTCGCTGCCGGCGCCCGTTATGGCTACCTGCTGGTCTGGGTAGTCGTCGCGGCCAACCTGATGGCGATGCTGGTGCAGTACCAGTCGGCGAAGGTGGGTGTGGTCACCGGCCGAGACCTCGCCCAGCTGTGCCGCGAACACTTCCCTCGGCCCGTGTCGCTCGGGTTGTGGGTGCAGGCGGAGTTGATCGCCATGGCGACCGACCTCGCCGAGTTCGTCGGCGCCGCGCTCGGGCTGTACCTCATCTTCGGCATCCCATTGTTCCCGGCCGGACTGATCACGGCCGTCGTAGCGTTCGCAATCCTTGCTCTCGAGCAGCGTGGGCACCGCCGCTTCGAACTGGCGATCGTGGCGTTGCTCGCTATCGTGCTGCTCGGTTTCCTCTACGACCTGGTAACCGTCGGGACGTCCGCGTCCGGGGTGGCAGGCGGGCTGGTGCCACGCTTCGACGGCGCCGACAGCGGGCTGCTGGCTGCCGGCATCGTCGGCGCGACGGTGATGCCGCACGTGGTGTATCTGCACTCGGCGCTTACCAAGGGACGCGTCGCCTGCCGCGACGAGCCCGAACGGCGGGAGCTGCTGCGTTTCCAGCGCATCGACGTCGTGGTGGCGCTCGGCATCGCGGGTCTGATCAACCTGACGATGATGGCGGTCGCTGCCTCGCTGTTCCACGGCGCGGGAGTCACCGGGGTCGACTCGCTGGCGGCGGCACACGCCGGGTTGAGCCGGCTGGCCGGTGGCTCGGCCGCGCTCGCGTTCGCCGTCGCCCTGCTGGCGTCCGGCCTGTCGTCCTCGAGCGTCGGGACCTACGCGGGCCAGGTGGTTATGGACGGCTTCCTGCGCCGGCGGATCCCGCTGTTCACCCGGCGCGCGCTGACGATGTTGCCTGCCCTGATCGTGCTCGGGACAGGCTTGCCGACTACGGACAGCCTGGTCGTCTCGCAGGTGCTGCTGTCCTTCGGGATCCCGTTCGCGCTGATCCCCTTGACGCTGGTCGCCCGGCGCACCGACATCATGGGCGCGCTGGTCAACAAGCACATCACGACAGTGGCGATGTTCGCGATCTCCGGTGCGATCACCCTGCTCAACGTGTTCCTGCTTAAGGACACGTTCTTCCACTGACCGCCCTCGAGGAGCGTTATGCCCAACACTGCACCCACCCGTCCCCCGACGTCACTGCGTCGACTCGAGACGCCAGGCGCTACGCAATTGGCGGTACTGGCCGAAACATTCGAGGAACTGCAGACCGTGCTGCGCTGCTGCGAACGGCTGATGACCGAGCTCGAGGGTGACCCGGTCGACGAGGTCGTGGTCGAGGCGGTGTGGACACTGGCCTTGCTCGCCTACGCCCGAAGCTTCTCCGCGCGGCCCTCCGGCGCGGTCCTGGACGAGAACGACCTGATCCAGACGCATCCGGACAGCAACGTCCTGGAGTGGCATCACGTCCTGCTACGGCTGCGCGATCATCACGCGCACGAATTCTCGGATCCGCGCGAAACCTTCTCGGTCGGGGTCGCGCAGAACGCCGACGGCACGCCGAGCGCCGTCGGCATCAGCTCGGTCCGCACCGCCCAGGTCGATGCCGTCACGGTCCGGCAGACAGGGGCGATCGCGTACGCGTTGTGCACGCTGGTCGACAAGCGCATCGCCGAGCAGCAGCAGGCCGTCTTCGCCGAGACCGAGAACATCCCAGTGGACGAGCTCAACAAGCTCACCGAACTTGAGGTCGTCACGCCGTAGCACGCTTCCCCCTGCGGGCGACCACTTCTGGTACCGCATTCCGGTCAGTGCGGGGAGGAAGGCAGCGCGTGGCCGACGAGCGGCTCACCCCCGCACGTCACGTTAGCCAGCAGCCGGCTGTCCGGCTCGCCCACAGCTAGCTCTAGGTGAAAACCCAGCTCCTGCCGACATTCGGCAACTTGGCTGGTCGAAAGCCGCCGGACGTGGGCCGCGCGCTCGCGGATCCGCGCAACCAGACCGGAGGCGACGACCAGCGGGCGACTGCGTCGCCTAACAGAGGGGATGATGACGATGGACGTCCCCTGCTAGGTCTGGCTCGCTTCCACCGCCGTGGTCCCGCGCCGGCTGCGGACGAGGCCGCACCGGAGGAGGCAGCACCGATCGAGTACGGCGCCGCGCCTGCCGAGGTCGGCTTCGTCAAGATCTCGTAGTCAATTCCACCGAAGGAGCAACCCATGCCCATGTTCGATCAATTCAAGTCCAAGACCAAGAACCTCACCGATCAGCTGCATACCAAGAAGGACCAGTTCCGCAACAAGGAGTTCGCCGAGGCCAGCATGGCGATGTGCGCGCTCATCGCGGCGGCGGACGGCTCGGTCGACGCCGCCGAGCGCCAGCGCACCGCGGCGTTGATCGTCGGCAACGACCTGCTGTCGGTCTTCCCGCCCGACGACCTGCGCCAGAAGTTCGACGCGTACTGCGACAAGCTCGTGCGCGATTTCGACTTCGGGAAGGTTGATGCGATGACCGCGATCGGCAAGCTCGAGGCCAAGCCTGAGCAGGCGCACGCGGTCATCTCGATCGGACTGATCATCGGGCGCGCCGACGGAAGCTTCGATGCCGACGAGCGCAACGCCGTCACCCAGGCCTGCCATGCGCTCGGAATTGCACCGAGCGACTTCGATCTCTGATATTCCTGACTCACCCCATCGAAAGGAAGAGCTCATGTCAGTCAGCCTCTCCAAGGGCGGCAACGTCTCCCTCACCAAGGAGGCCCCCGGCATGACCGCGGTCCTCGTCGGACTCGGCTGGGACGCGCGCACCACGACCGGAACGGACTTTGACCTCGACGCCTCGGCGCTCATGCTCAAGAGCGACGGCAAGGTGTTGTCGGACAAGCACTTCATATTCTTCAACAACATGACCTCGCCGGACGGCTCGGTCGAGCACACCGGTGACAACCTGACCGGTGAGGGCGAGGGCGACGACGAGATGATCAAGGTCAACCTCGCTGCGGTGCCGGCCGACGTGGACAAGATTGTCTTTCCGGTCAGCATCTACGACGGCCAGGCCCGCCAGCAGGGCTTCGGCCAGGTGCGCAACGCTTTCATCCGCATCGTCAACCAATCCGGCAACGCGGAGATCGCGCGTTACGACCTCACCGAAGATGCCGCGAACGAGACGGCGATGCTGTTCGGCGAGCTGTACCGCAACGGCAGCGAATGGAAGTTCCGCGCGGTCGGGCAGGGCTACTCGTCGGGCCTCGCCGGCATCGCGCAGGATTTCGGCGTCAGCCTCTAACCTCCTCAACTTCGCAGCTGGGCACCTGGTCCACGTGGCATGAAGGTTCTGCTCGCCCCTGACAAGTTCAAAGGTTGCCTGACCGCGGCCGAGGTGGTCGACCACCTCGGTCGCGGTCTCGCGGCGCGCGGGGTCGACGTTGTCGCGCTGCCACTGGCCGATGGCGGTGACGGCAGCGTCGAGGCCGCGCTTCATGCCGGGCTGGCGCCGGCCGAGGTGACCGTGCTGGGCCCGACCGGTGTGCCGCACGGGGCGTGCATCGCCTACGACGGCCACACGGCCGTTGTCGAGGTGGCGAACACCTGCGGCCTCGCGCTGTTGCCCGGCCGCGAACCCGAGCCCCTGACCTCGTCGAGTCGCGGCCTTGGGCAGGCAGTCCGGGCCGCGTTGGGGCTGGGCGCCGCGCGGCTCGTGCTCGCCCTGGGCGGTTCGGCCAGTACGGACGGCGGCACCGGAATGCTCGTCGAGTTGGGCGTGGTGTTCCTCGACGCGCAGGGTGTCCCGGTCGCACCCTGCGGTGGGTCGCTCCACCGCATCGCGTCGGTCGATCTTTCCTCCCGCACGGACCTGCGCGGCGTCGAGCTGGTGGTCGCCAGCGATGTGCAGAACCCGTTGACCGGCCCGGACGGCGCTGCCGCGGTCTACGGCCCGCAGAAAGGGGCCACGCCGCAGAACGTGCGTGACCTCGACGCCGGGCTGCGCAATCTCGTCCGGCGCCTCGAATCGGCAGGCATGGGCGATGCGGTCCGCCTGGCTGGGGCTGCGGGCGCAGGCAGTGCCGGCGGGATCGGCTACGCAGGGCTGTTGCTGGGCGCTCGCCTCGTGTCCGGCGCCGGCTTCTTCCTCGACCTGCTCGGCTACGACACCCAGGTGCCCTCGTGTGACCTCGTGATCACCGGCGAGGGGCGGCTGGACAGCCAGACCGGTCACGGCAAGCTCGTGGCGGTCGCCGCGAGGCGGGCAGGTGACGTCCCGGTCGTCGCGGTCGTGGGGCGCAACGACGCTGATGACGGGCAGGTGCACCGGATGGGAATTGCGGCGGTCCACGCGTTGACCGACCTGACCGACCGCGACCCGGCCACCGATCCCGAGCTTTCGGCGCACCTACTCACTGAGCTGGGTCGCACGATGGAACTGCCGGTACGGCGCTGATGCGCCGACGTCACCCCGCAAAGGGGCGTACCGGTCGTCCGGTCAGTCCGACGTCGCAGGCCCAGAGCGCGCCGGCCTCCGGCTCGACGCCGGGCGCCAACCGTTCCCGCGACGTCGTGACGTAGAGCCGGTCGAGGTGCGCGCCGCCGAAGGTGCACGCGCTCACCTGGCTGACCGGGACGTCGACGACCACGTCGAGACGCCCCTCGTCGCCGTAGCGGCGCACCTGACTGCCGCCCCACAGCGCAACCCAGACTCCGCCGAGCGAGTCGACGGTGAGCCCGTCCGGTGAACCCACCCCAGCCGGTATCTCGGCGAACGAGCGTCGGTTGCCGAGCCGGTTCGGCGCGACGTAATCGAACACGTCGATGCGCTGGGTGGGGGTATCGACGTAATACGCGCGCGCACCGTCCGGGCTCCACTCCAGTCCGTTGGAGACAGTCACGCCTTCGAGCACCGACGTCACCGAGAGGTCCGGATCGAGCCGGTACAGCCCCGCGCTGCCGGCGAGCTGGTCGACGTGCATCGAGCCGCAGTAGAAGCTGCCGTCCGGACTGCAGCCACCATCGTTCATTCGCAGCTGCGGGTCGCCCCATACGGACGGCAGCGTGCGCATCGAGCCGTCGGGTTCCTCGAGCACGAATCCCCGTTCGATGGCGATGACCGCACCGCCACCCGCGCGCGGGCGCAGCGCGGCGGCGATCGCACCGACGTGGGTGCGGCCCACCGCGCCGGCCCCGTCGAGTGAGAGCACGTCCCCGGCGAGCATGTCGACCCAGCGCAGGCCGCCCCACGATGGCGACCACACCGGTCCCTCGCCGTGGTAGGCGACAGGATCGGTGATCTGCTCAGCCGTGGGCACGACAACCGACTCCGATGCTCATCGTCGCGCAGATTACCGGTGAGCGTGAAGCGTCGCTTACCGCACCCTGCAGCAGACGCCGCGGCAAACCAGCCCCGCGAGCTGTGGCGGGCGGTAAGACTTCTGGCTATGACTGACCCGCTGTCCGACCGGCTCGCGCAAGGCCCGGTGCTCTGCGCCGAGGGCTACCTCTTCGAACTCGAACGCCGGGGCTACCTGCAGGCCGGCGCGTACGTGCCCGAGGTGGTACTCGAGCATCCCGAGGTCGTGGCCGGGCTGCATCGTGAGTTCGTGCGGGCCGGTTCGGACGTCGTCGAGGCGTTCACCTACTACGCGCACCGCGAGAAGCTACGCCTCATCGGTCGCGAGTCCGACCTGGAACCGATGAACCGACACGCGCTCGACATTGCCGCCGGAGTGGCACGGGAGACGGGCGCCCTGCTGGCCGGTGACGTGTGCAACACCAACGTCTACGTCGGCGACCGGGGCACTGACGACGCCCGCGTGCGCCCGATGTTCGAGGAGCAGGTCGACTGGGCGCTCGACACCGGCGTCGACTTCGTGATCGCCGAGACCTTCCAGTTCGCCGGGGAGGCACTGACTGCACTGGAGGTCATCCGTGCCGCGGGACTGCCCGCCGTCGTCACGCTCGCCGTCCATCAGGAGGGGGTCACCCGCGAGGGGTGGACGCCGGCGCAGGCATGCCGGCGCCTCGCCGACGCGGGCGCCGCCGTCGTCGGGCTGAACTGCATCCGCGGACCCGAGACGATGCTGCCGCTGCTGCAGTCCATCGTCGATGCCGTCGATGTCCCGGTCGCGGCTCTGCCGGTCCCTTACCGCACACGAGCGCACGAGCCCACCTTCCAATCGCTGACCGATCCGGACGCGACGGCCCCGCCCGAGGGGCGCCCGTTCCCGGTCGCCCTGGATGCTCGGCTGTGCACCCGCTACGACATCGCTGCGTTCACTCGCGAGGCGCTCGATGTCGGCGTCAGCTACCTCGGGTTGTGCTGCGGCGCCGCCCCGCACCACATTCGGGCCATGGCCGAGACGATGGGGCGGACCCCGCCGGCGAGCCGGTACTCCGCGGACATGAGCAAACACGCCTACCTCGGCTCGGATCCCAGTCTGCAGACGGAGAACCTGGCGTTCGCGGCGCGGCTGTGAGCAGGCGGCGATTCCGGTATGCGGTGGTCGGTACAGGTGGCATCGGCAGCGCGGCCGCCTACTGGCTCAGTCGCGTCGCCGGCGAGGACGTGGTGTGCTTGGAGCAGTGGACGCTCGGACACGGCCGCGGTGCGTCGGAGGACCATTCGCGCATCATCCGGCTGGGCTATCACGCGTCCCGCTACACCGCGCTGACCCGCGACTCGTACGCCGCGTGGGAGGTCGCCGAGCGCGAGTCGGGCATCGCGCTGGTGCACAAGACCGGGATGGTCAACCTCGCCTGTCCGGGCACTGAAGGTTCCGGCATCCTCGACAACTACGAGGTGGCGATGACCGCCCAGGGCATCGGCTACGAACGGTTCGGCGCGGACGAGGTGATGCGTCGCTGGCCGCAGTTTCGCCTCGACGCCGGCCTCGAGGCGATCTTCCAGCCCGACGGCGGCGTCCTCGACATCCGCAAGGGTGTCGCCGTGCACCTCGCCCTTGCCCGGGGCAACGGGGCAACGGTGTTGCCCGAGGCCGGGGTGAGCGCCATCGACGACACCGGCGACGGCATCCGATTGACCACCACGGCCGGCGACTTCGAGGTGGATCGCCTCGTGCTGTGCGCGGGCGCGTGGACGGCGCGCCTGCTCAAGACGCAACTCGGCGTCCGCTGGCCGATCCGGCTCACCCACGAGCAGGTCACCTATTTCGCGACCACGAAGCTGCGTGACTTCACCCCCGACCGGTTCCCGGTCTGGATCTGGCACGGCGCGGAGGAGTTCTACGGCTTCCCGGTGCACGGCGAGGTCGCGACCAAGGCGGCTCAGGAGGTCTGCGGCGAATCCGTCTCGCTGCACGCGCAGAGCTGGGAGCCCGATCGGGCGCGGGTCCGCCGGGTCGCCGAGTTCGTCGAGGAGATACTGCCCGGCTACGGCGGCCCCGAGCTGTATACACGGTGCTGCCTGTACGACATGCCGCCCGACCGCGACTTCGTGATCGACCGACTGCCAGGCCACCCCGGTATCTCGGTCTGCATCGGGGCGGGCCATGCGGCGAAATTCGCCGCACTGCTCGGGCGCATCCTCGCCGAGCTGACGATCGACGAGACGACCACCTTCCCGATCGAGGAATTCCGGGCCGACCGACCTGCGCTGGTGGACCCTGCCTATGTGCCGACCTACCGCCTCGGCGCTGAGCTCGCCACCCACTGATTGGCGAGCAGGGGCCCCCGCCGACGCGGTTCGAGGCCCTGCAGGATGCGCAGCATGGCAGCCGCCGCTGGTGAGCGGTACGGCCCGCGCCGCGTCGCCGCCTGGATGCGGCGCGACGGCCCGTCCGCGCCCAGCGAGCGCAGCACCACGTCGTCATTCGTCGGGAACAGGGCAAGGTCCGGCAACAAAGCAACGCCGAGACCGGCGCCGACCAGCTCGTGAATTGCCGTGTAGTCGTCGCTCTCGCAGAACACCTGGTGTTCGATCCCGGCCCGTTCGCACGCCTGGGCGAGCACCGCTCCACCCGCCGTGTCACGGGGAACGTCGACCCAGCGATCGCCAGCCAGATCCGCGAGGCGCAGCGTCGCAGCCGCGGCGAGTGGGTGACCGCGATGCAGGGCGACCCGGAACGGATCGTCGAACAGACCCGTGACCTCGATGTCCGCGGTCGAGTCCTGGTCGACGGTGAGCACGATGTCGAGGCGTCCCTGTCGCAACCGTGCGATTCCTTCAAAGGACGTCGCCTGTTCGACCCGCACCTCGACCTGCGGATGATGCATGCGGAACAAGTCGACGGCGCGCGGCACGATCGAAGCGCCCGCGGTCGCGAACGACGCCAGCCGAAGCTGTCCCCGGCGAAGTGAGCGCAGCTCCGCCAGCGCGGCCTCTGCGGCGGCGAGGCCGTCGAGCACCATGGTCGCGTGGTGGACGAGGAGCGCGCCTGCCTCGGTGAGGACGACGCCGCGGGCCTGGCGCTCGATCAGGGTGACCCCCGCCTCGCGTTCGAGAGTGGCGATCTGCTGCGAGACGGCTGACGGCGTATAGGCCAGTGACACGGCTGCTCGCGACAACGACCCGTGGCGCGCCACCTCGCAGAGCACTCGCAGGCGGCGCGCGTCCAGCACCGCCCGACCGTACCGCCTCGTGAACCCGGCCGCGAACGACGCCGCGGCAGCGCTCGACCCACGCCGCCGCTGCTGTGTCAGCGGGCGGCGAACGCTGCCGCGTGCGGAGAGTCGTGACCCGGTATGCGTCACCCCGAGGGCAGTACAGGCCGCAGCGGCGGTCCCGCGGGTGTCGATGGTGCGTGGGGCGGTACCGACAGGGACGTGCCCGGTACGGAGTAGGCGGATCGCCGGACCACACGTCGGCGGTCAGCGCCTCGAACTCCGCGCGCAGCAGATCCGGGTCGGCCAGGACGAGTTCGAGGAACTCGTCCTGGGACTGCCGCGCTGGAGCGGTGCTGGGCGAGGCCGTCATCGCACTCACCTGTCAGGCGTTGATGACGTGCCGGTCCTCGTCCTTGCCGCTGATGACGATCTTGCGCGGCTTGGCCCGCTCGGCCACCGGGATGCGGAGCGTGAGCACGCCCCCGTCGTAGCTCGCCGAGATGTTGTCGGTGTCGAGGTTGTCGCCCAGGACCAGCTGGCGGCTGAACAGCCCGCGCGGTCGTTCGGCCGCGATCATCTCGACCTCGCTGTCGCGGATCGGACGGTCGGCCTTGACGGTCACGACGTTGCGTTCGACGTCCAGGTCGATCGAGTCCGGAGTCACGCCGGGCAGGTCGAATTCGACCACGAAGGTCTCCCCGTCGCGCCAGGCGTCCATCGGCATCACCGCAGGGCGAGCGGGCGTGCCGTTGGTGCCGAAAATTTGCTGGGTCATCCGGTCCAGTTCGCGGAACGGGTCGGTGCGCATCAACATCGTCTCCACCTCCGTTGCTCGATGTTCCAGGAAGGCCGTCGATCGCCGGGTGCGATCTATGGCATGCGCTATAGATTTCTTATACCACCAATGGCAGACTGGACGCAAGAAGGTTCTGCAATATCTGAAGGAGCCGCCGTGACGGAGGTGGGCAAGCCGGGTTCGACGCCTGCCCGCGACCGTGCCGTCTACGGCATTTCGGTCGCGGCGGAGCTGACCGGCATGGGGGTGCAGACCCTGCGCCTGTACGAGGCGCGCGGTCTGGTCGAGCCCACCCGCACCGACGGCGGCACGCGGCGCTACAGCGCCGACGACGTGGACCGCCTGCGCCACGTCGCCGACCTGGTGGCCGGGGGGCTCAACCTGGCCGGGATCGCCATGGTCCTCAGCCTGGAGGCCGAGAACGAGCGGTTGCGCGATGACCCGAAGTGACCACCGCGCATTCGCCGGACCGAGCGGAGTGGCGATGCGCAGCTGCAGCCACGCGGACCTGGGTACTGCACCGAACGCTGCGGTGACCGTCCGGTGCAGCTCCCAGGAGCCGAGTTACGCGGGCACCACTCCGAAGTAGGCCTTGTACGAGGCGCCCGACCCTGACATCAGGCCGGTCTCGAGCTTGTAGCCGATGCCCCAGAACTCGCTGTTCTGGGTGCGGGCGGCAAGCAGCACGAGTTGCTTGGCCGGCACCGTGATGTTGGCACCGCCGATGCGATCGTCGCCCCAGTCGAACAGGTCGTTGATCGCACCGGAGACCGCGGGGATCAGGGTGCCCAGGCCGGGCCCCGCAACCGCGGCGATGAACGGCCCCACCAGCGGGATCAGGCCCAGGGCGAGCGTCCCGGCAGTGTGCACCCCGGTGACGACGGCCTGCACCTCATCCTTGTACTTGTTCGGGTCGCCGAAATCGTTCTCCATGAGCACGACGCCGAGGTTGAGCCCGTACGGACGTCCGCGGTAGAGCTCCAACAGATCCGGGCGCGAGTCCCCGGAATCGACGTCGGTGTAGATCTGCGTCGTGACGGTCGTCGCCACCTGCGGCGTGGTCACGCTGAGGATCGCGTACGGCTCGTCGGCACTGCTGCCCTGGTCCCAGTCGGTCTCGCCGAAGCAGTACAGGCCGGTGTAGTGCACGACCACGTCCCGCAGGTCGATCGCCCCGGTGTCCGGCCACCAGTAGATCCCCCCGTTCTGGAAGTCATTGGCGCGCCCCCCGTCGGCGAAGTCGACCTCGTCGCTGGTCGGGTAGCCGAGGTAGGACGTCTCCCAGCCGAGCGCTTGCCACCGTGCGCGGATGTCGCCGTAGACGGCGTTCGCACCGGTCGCCGGCGTCCAGTAGATCGAGCCGCCGTTCGCGAAATGGTTGTACCGGCCGACCCCGTCGGGCGTTCCGGTCTCGTCCGTGACGGGATATCCCAGCGGGGAGCGTTCCCAGCCCAGCTGCGCCCACTTCTGCCGGATGGCACCGTAGATGGCGGCTGCGCCTGTGCTCGGCGTCCAGTAAATGGACGCACCGGCACCGAAGTGGTTGTAGCGTCCCACTCCGTCGGGCGTAGCGGTCTCGTCAGTGCTCGGCACTGCCCAGGACAACCCACCGAGCGCGAGCCACTTGCCGTAGATGGCTCCGTGGATCTCGAATGCCTCGAACGCATCGGGGTTGTCGCAGATGCAGGACCCGTTCGCGAACGTCCAGATCTTGCCCGCCTCGGTACTGGTCGGGACTCCGAGAACCGGGGCGCCACCGAGCGCGTCGTACTTGCGCTGGATCCGGCCCTCGCCGGTCAGCAGCAGTGTCGGGCCGTCCTTCAACTTCAGGAAGGCGCTGTCACCTCGCCGGTTCAGCACCTGCGTCGCACGAGTCTTGTCGGCGACCGTCGCGGTCAATTCATCTCCTGGCATGGCGTGCTCCTTGTGTGTGCACCTCGCGGAGGGAGGTGATAGGAGCAACCTGCCTCGACTGCGTGCCGAGCGAATCGTGCGAACTCCGTATCTTTCGCGATTCCGCTACGTAGCGGCCGGCCGGTCGCGCCGGCGTCGAGGCGCGCCGTTGGCCGGGGCCGCTTCGAAGCGTGTGGGGCTCGCTACACCAGGACGACCCCGCACGTGCCGGACGTGTTGTATCGAGGCATGGTGGATCGCCTGGCACGCACCTTCGCTGATGTGACTGCACTCGCCCAGTCCGGTCCTGGTCGTTTCGCGGCCGCCGTGAGCCCGGACTGGACGATCGCCGGCAAGCCGAACGGCGGCTACCTTCTCGCCCTGCTCGGTCGCGCCGCCGTGAGCGTGGACACCCATCCACACGTGATTGCTGCCAGCGCGCATTACCTGCACTCCCCCGAACCAGGCCCGGTCACCGTCTGCGCCGAGGTGCTGCGGGCCGGCCGCTCGGCCAGCCAGCTGCGCTGTTGGCTGTCGCAGGACGGTCGTCCCTGCGTGGAGGCTCTCGTGACGACCGGCACGCTGGTCGCGGACGCTGCGCCGTACTGGGACGGCGGGTTGCCCGATCCCGGCACCACCCCCATCGAGCAGGCGCACCGGATCCCGGCGACAACACCTGCCGGGGTGCCGGCCGCAATCATGGGCCAGGTCGACCTGCGCATCGACCCGGCGACCCTCGGCTTCGCGTCCGGGCGCCCGAGCGGGCGTGGTGAGCTGCGCGGCTGGCTCTCGCTGCCTGCAGGCGAACCGTTCTCGCCCGTGTCCCTGCTGTACGCGATCGACGCTTTCCCGCCCGCGACCTTCGACATCGAGATGACCGGCTGGGTGCCGACACTCGAGCTGACCGTCTACGTGCGCGCCCTGCCGGAAGCAGGACCGCTCCGGGTACTGCAGAAGGCGCAGCTCGTGACGGCACAACGGGTCGATGAGAGCTGCTTCGTGTGGGACGGGGCCAGGCGGCTGGTCGCGCACGGCACGCAGCTCGCGGGCATCCGCCTGGGGTGAGTGCCCACTACGTAGGTGGGGCGTCGGAAGATACGTAATTCCCACGATCCCCGGCGCGGCCCACGTCGGCACACTCGTTCCCATCACGCCCGTACAAGAGCGGCGACCGCCGATGTCCAACGGGGGGCGGACCTCGACGGGAGGCTCGATGGTGCGCGATCTCGGTTACAGCCGTGACCGCCTCCGTGCGGGCGTGGCGCCCGGGCATCCAGGAGTTGCGCAGCCAGGAGTTGCGCAGCCAGGTGACCGGCATCCAGGCGTCCCCCGGTCGGCAACGATCGGGGGACGTCGGGGCCAGGGCCGCCCGGACGCCGAGGCACCCGGGTGGACGGCTCGACGGGTGACGAACACTGTCAAACCGATCGGAAAACGGCTGTCCGCAGCACCTGCACCGTGGAATGATTTCGCGGTGGCGCCGAACCACGTCGCGCTCATCGGGCGTGATCGCGAATTCGCCGCGCTCGTCGACGCATTGCACGCCGCCCGCTCGGGGCAGGCGTCTGTGATCGTCGTGCGCGGCGAAGCAGGCATCGGCAAGTCGCGTCTGGTCGAGGAATTCAGCGAACACGCCCGCGCGCTCGGGGCCGTGATCGCCACCGGCCGCTGCGTACCGTCCGGCACACGAAGTCTGTCCTACGCGCCGTTCATGGAGATCCTCGCCGAACTGATCGAGCAGCTCGACGACCCCGCCAGCGAAGTGCCGCCCCAGGTGCGGCGCAGCATCGCCCCACTGCTCGGGGAAGCGGATGCAGGAATGCCCGCCCCCGTCCTCGGGTCGGACCTCGGACTGTCGCGCATGTTCGCTGGGACCGCCGAGACCATCTCGATCGCCGGCCGCGCACGCCCCGTCGTGATCGTGCTCGAGGATGCGCACTGGGCCGATCCGTCCAGCGTCGACCTGCTCGACTTCGTCGCCCGCCGGATGCGCGACCAAGCCGTCATGCTCGTCGTCACGGTCCGCAGCAACGACCGCTCGGTGCGCGCCGAGAAGCGCGTCGCGCTGGCCGAGCTGTTGCGCCTGCCGGCGACGTCGGAGCTCTATCTGCAGCCGCTGCCCGGGGACGCGATCGACACCCTGCTCAAGGACCAGTCGCACGAGCTCGCACCCGAGCTGCGCGAACAGATCGGCCGGCTGTGCGATGGCAATCCGTTCTTCGCCCTGCACCTGGCCACGCAGGGCGGTCTCGGCGCCACGCTCTCACCTGCGCTTCGCGACACGCTGCTGGCCCCGCTCGACGACCTCGACGTGCTGCCGCACGACACCCTGTTCCTGCTCGCAGTGCTCGGGCGCCCGGTCACCGAAGAGCTGCTGGTGGCCGGCCTGGAGTGGCCCGAGGCGGACTTGACCGATGCCCTGCGCCTGCTCGTCGAACACGGCCTGGTGAGCGTGCGCGGTAGCGAGGTGATGCTGCGGCACGCGCTGGTGCGCGAGGCGATGCTCGACGAGATGCTGCCCAGCGAACGGGTCGTCGCGCACTACCGGGCTGCCGAAGGTATCCTCGCCACCGGTGGGCGCGACGACCCGGAACGGGCCGAGGAACTATCGATCCACCTGCTCGGGTGCGGCCGCCCGATGGATGCCGTCACCTATGCCCTCAGCGGCGCGCGGCACGCTGCCGGGGTCTGGGCCTTTGCCGACGCGCGCCGCCTCTACGCAGCGGTGCTCCGGCTGTGGCCGGTCGTCGGCGGCGGCCGGCACGGGGCGGTCCGGGCGGCCCTGCCGCACCAGGCCGATCTGCTCGCCGAGGCGGCGATGGTCAATCGGTGGGCCGGCGCGCTCGACGATGCGGTGGCCCTGCTCAGGCAGGCGCGGGCGTTGCCCGCGCTGTCGACCACCCAGCAGGCGCGTCTGGCTCATACGCGCGGTCAGGTGCTCTGGGCGGCAGGCGACATGGACGGCTCACTGCGGGCCTATGCCGAGGCCGACGCCCAGCTGATCCACGAGGGCGCCGACCAGGAACTGCGGGTGAGCGTGCTCGCGGCGTTGGCTGGTGCGCGCATGATGACCGGCCAGGCCGAGCTGGCACTGCGCACCGCCGAGGAAGCAATCGCACTGGCGACGGCTGTCGGCGCTCCGCGCGAAGAGCTGCACGCGACGATCACGACCGGAGTCGCACTCGCGCAGCTGGGCGAGATCGACCGCGCGGTCACCCTGCTCCAACGGTGCCTGCCGATCGTGCGCGAGCGTGACGAACTCGATCTCGTGGTCCGGTGTTACGGGAATCTGACCTTCGTGCTCACCAGCGCCGGGCGGTACGCAGATGCCGATCGGGTCGCGCGCGAGGGCGAGGACGTCTGCCATCGCTACGGCCCGATGCTGTCGGTCGCGTCGACGATCGTGAACAACCACACCACCGCCCTGATCCGGCTCGGCCGCTGGGACGAAGCCCGCACCTTGGCCAATCGGGCGCTCGACGAGGCCATGCCAGAGGGCATCGCGTTGTCACTGCGGCTCACTCTCGCCGAGATAGCAGCGGTGCAGGGCGACGACGCCGAGGTCGAGGCACAGCTCACCGACGCGAGCGAGCTCGATCCCAACGATCCTTACGCCCGCTCGACCGTGCTTACCGCGCGCGCCGAGCAACAATTGTGGCGGCACGACCCCGGCGCGGCGTGGCGGGAGGTCGGGGCAGTCCTTGCGCTGCTCGAACAACAGCAGGACGCGCTACCACTGCTCAACGCGTGCTGGCTGGGCCTGCGCGCAGCGGCGGACATCGCGGGCGCCGCGATGTCGCACCCGCGTGGGGCACCCACCCCGGACACCAGCCATCTGCTCGCGCTCGCCCGGGCAACTGCAGGCACCGGCGTACCGACGGTGGCCGCGCTGTTGATCATGTGCGAGGCGGAGGCGCGACGGGTAGCAGGCGCGGACGGCGACGACGAATGGATCGCCTCGGCCGAGGCGAACGAGCGACTGCAGAGCCCGTACCTGCGCGCGTACTCGCTGTACCGGCTCGCCGTCTGCCAGCTCCGTCGCCGCGCGGTGAGCGCGGTTGTCCCGACGCTGCAGCTGGCCCGCGATCTGGCCGAGCAGCTCGGCTGCCGTCCGCTGGTGGGCGAGATCGACGCCCTCGCCGAGATGGGGGGCGTCGATCTCGGCCGAAAAGCCGCGGCACCGGTCGAGACCGCCCGCGCCGCCTTCGGGCTCACCCGGCGTGAGCAGGAAGTCCTGCGCATCGTGGCATCCGGTGCGACGAACCGCATCGTCGCGCGAACGCTGTTCATCAGTGAGCGCACCGCAGGCGTCCACGTCAGCAACATCCTGGCCAAGCTCGGGGTCACCAACCGCACCGAAGCCGCACGCATCGCGCACGACATAGGCCTCGTCACACCAGGTCGCACACATCAGGCCCGCGTCACCGACGCCGGGCCGCAGGGAGGATCCACATGACCGCAGCACCAGCACCCCAGCTCACGGTTCGACTGCTGCCGCCGCAGCCGCTGGGCGCTCATCCGTGCGGCGCACATCCGTGCGTGTCCGTTTCCGACCGGGTCCAACACGGCGCGGTCGACGCCAGCGGCAGTGCGTTGCTGTGCCGTGCGCCGGCCACAGTGCAGCAACCTGGCCTGTCCAACGCGCCGGCGGGAGCGGCCATCTGTGGCAAGTGCCGCACGGCGGCAAGCAGATTGACCGGCGTAGGGGGACCCACGCCCCAATGACGCAGGTCGGCAGAACTCCTACGTAGCGCCTGATCCGCGGCTACGCAGTTCTCCCGATCCGCGCGAGGCCCCGGTACGTGACGCTCCTTGGGTCGGCACACCACGTGCTTTCCGACCACAGGATCGAGAAGGAGCGTCCCATGAAGATGACCTTGCCGTATCGCGCGGCTCTGTCCGACACGGATCGTTGGCACGCGTCGTGCTGCGCGAGCGTTGCCGACGACCGCTCGGTCCACAGCCCGCCCGCACGGCGCTCGGGTGGACCCGGCGTCGGCGCCCGGCGTCGCCGCCGCCGCCTGTCGCACAGCTGGCTCGGTCACGACGAGCTCGGTAATCGCACCAAGAACGCCGCACCGCACTGACGTTCGACCGCGCCGGCCGCTGAGCTCGGCGACGTTGCATCCGGCGATGGCGGTGCGGGTAGGTTCCGCGCATGAGTTCGAGTGCGCGCCCGCATCCGGATCTGGGTCCGGCACAGTTGAGCGAGGTCGCCGACCGCGTTTTCGCCTACGTCCAGCCGGATGGGTCGTGGTGGATCAACAACACCGGCTTCGTCGTCGGTGAGCGGTCGGTTGTCAGCGTGGACGCGTGCGCGACCGAAGCACGTACGCGCGCCTACCGCGAGCGAATCGCGTCGGTCACGGCGGCGCCGGTGACCACGCTGGTGAATACCCATCACCACGGTGATCACACGCTCGGCAATTCGCAGTTCGCAGGTGCCACGATCGTCGCGCATCAGAACTGCCGCGCGGAACTGCTTGCCTTCGGGCTGCCCGGCAACACCGGCGTCTGGGATCCGGTCGAGTGGGGCGCGCTGGAACTCGCGCCGCCGACCCTCACCTTCTCCGAGCGCCTCAGCTGTGGTCGGACGAGCTCGCACTCGAGGTCAGCCACGTGGGACAGCCGGCGCACACGTCCAACGACTGCCTGATCTGGATCCCTGAGCGCGGGGTGCTCTTCTGCGGCGATCTGCTGTTCAACGGCGGAACCCCGTTTGTGTTGATCGGCTCGGTCAGTGGCGCCGTTGCGGTGCTCACCGACGTGGTCGCACCCGTCCCGGCGCAGACGATCGTCGCGGGCCACGGACCGCCGTGCGGGCCCGAGCTGATCGATACGGTCGCGGCTTACCTGCGCTTCGCGCTCGACGTCGCCGCACGCGGGATGGCAGCGGGCCTGTCGCCGCTGGAGACCGCCCGCGAAACCGACCTCGGCGAGTACGCCGGCTGGCTGGACGCGGAACGGATCGTCGGCAACCTGCACCGCGCGTACTGCGACCTCGACCCTGCCAGGCCCGCCCTGGACATGCGTGCCGCGCTGCAGGACATGGTGGCCTACAACGGCGGGCGTCCACTGTCCTGCTACGCGTAGCGGGCTCGTACCGTCAAGGCATGCGAGCAATCACCTACAGCCAGACCGGCGGCCCCGACGTCCTCACCCTGGTCGAGAAGGACGTGCGCGCGCCGGGGCCCGGCGAGGTGCGCGTGCGCATCCACCGCTCGGGAGTGAATCCGACCGACTGGAAATCGCGCCGCGGCAGCGCGCCGGATACGCCCGTCGACCCCGCCCAGGTGCCGAACCAGGACGGGTCCGGCGTCGTCGACGCGGTGGGCCCGGATGTCGAGGCGGTGCTGCACGGCTTGCGGGTCTGGATCTGGGAGGCGGCGTACCAGCGCCCCGAGGGTGGCACCGCGCAGGAGTTCGCGATCGTCCCCGCCCGGCACGTGGTCGTGCTGCCCGACCGCGCAAGCTTCGACCTCGGTGCCAGCCTCGGCGTCCCGTTCATCACCGCGCACCGCTGCCTCACCGTCACCGAGGACGGGCCGACACGGCTCGGCCCCGGCACGTTGCAGGGACGGGTCGTCCTGGTCGCCGGCGGTGCGGGAGCGGTCGGCAACGCCGCCATCCAACTCGCCCGCTGGTCCGACGCGACGGTGATCACCACGGTCAGCAGCCCCGCGAAGGCTCAGCTGGCGGCAGCAGCGGGCGCCGACCACGTCGTCAACTACCGTCAGCAGGACGTTGCCGGGGAGGTGCGCCACATCGCGCCCGCGGGCGTGCACTCGATCGTCGAGGTCTCGCCGCGGGTCAACGCCGCGATCGACGCGGAAGTACTCGTCGCGAACGGGTCGGTTGCCATGTACGCCAACGACGGCGGTGCCGAGGTCACCATGCCGATCCGTGCCTCGATGCTGATCAATGCCCGCTGGCAGTTCGTGCTGGTCTACACCGCACCGCCCGCGGCCAAGGCGCACGCACTCGAGGACGTCGCGTCGGCGGTACTCGACGGGGCGGTGCGGATCGGCGAGGACGCCGGGCTGCCGGTGCACCACTTCCCGCTGGAGCAGGCGGCCCAGGCGCACGCCGCGGTCGAGAACGCCGCTGTCGGCAAGGTCCTGATCGACGTGGCGGACTGAGCGCGGATCGTGCGCGCCTGCGCGGATCGTGCGCGCCTTCCCCCCTCGTCCAACCCGTTTCGACGGCAACTTCCGGTCTGCCGAGGGGGGAGGCAAGAATCAGCGGGGTGACAACTGCTGACCGTCCCGACCTGACCACCGCCGAGAAGGCCTCGCTCTGCCTCGGCGCGGATTTCTGGCACACCGCAGCGCTCGAGCGCGTCGGCATCGCGTCGGTCACCGTGTCCGACGGCCCGCACGGCCTGCGCAAGCAGCCGATGGAGGGTGACCACGTCGGCATCTCCGGCAGCATCCCGGCGACGTGCTTTCCGACCGCGTCCGCGCTCGGCTCGTCGTGGGACGTCGATCTGGTCCGCGAGGTCGGCGTCGCGATCGGGGTGGAGGCGCGCGCGCAGGACGTCGCCGTGGTGCTCGGTCCCGGCATCAACATCAAGCGGTCGCCGCTGTGCGGGCGCAACTTCGAGTACTTCTCCGAGGACCCCCACCTGTCCGGACGACTCGGGGCCGCCGCCGTCGAGGGCATCCAGAGCCAGGGCGTCGGCACTTCGCTCAAGCACTTTGCGGCCAACAACCAGGAGACCGATCGGGTGCGGGTGAGCGCCGACGTCGACGAACGGACGCTGCGCGAGATCTACCTGTCCGCATTCGAGTACATCGTGCGGACTGCCCGGCCGTGGACGGTGATGTGCTCCTACAACCGCGTCAACGGGGTGCACGCCTCGCGACACCGCTGGCTGCTCACCGACGTCCTGCGCGACGAGTGGGGTTTCGACGGGCTGGTGATGTCGGACTGGGGCGCGGTGCACGATCGTGTCGCGGCGCTGGCCGCCGGGCTCGATCTGGAGATGCCGCCCAACCTCGGCGTGAGCGACGCGGCGATCGTGGCCGCCGTCGAATCGGGCGAGCTGGACGAGGCGACGCTCGACATCGCCGTCGATCGCGTGTTGCAGCTCGTCGACCGGGTGAGTGGACGTGCGCCGGCCGAGATCGAGGTCGACACGCATCACGCCCTCGCCCGCAAGGCCGCGGCGCAGAGCATCGTCCTGCTCAAGAACCACGCCGACGTGCTGCCCCTCGATGCCCCGGGCTCGATCTGCGTGGTGGGTGAATTCGCCCGCACGCCGCGCTTCCAGGGCGCAGGCAGCTCGCAGGTGACCCCGACGCGCGTCGACGTCCCGCTCGACGAGCTGCGCGCCGCGCTGCCCGGCACCACCGTCACCTTCGCCTCGGGGTTCGGCATCGACGGCTCCGGCGAGGACGACCGGCTGGCCGACGAGGCAGTCGCAGCCGCGTCGGGTGCCGACCTGGTGCTCGCTTTCCTCGGCCTTCCCGCGGCCGCGGAGTCCGAGGGATTCGACCGGGCCGACATGGATCTGCCGCGGGCCCAGACCGACCTGCTGGCCCGTCTGCTCGACGGCGACGCTCCCGTCGTCGTGGTCCTGAGCAACGGTTCGGCCGTCCTGGTGACCCAGTGGCGCGAGCGGGCCGCGGCGATCATCGAGTGCTGGCTCGGCGGCCAGGCCGCCGGCGGTGCGATCGCCGATGTCCTGACGGGCGCGGAGAACCCGTCCGGGCGGCTCACCGAGACCATTCCGTTGCGGCTGCAGGACACCTCGTCCTACCTGAACTTCCCCGGCGAGGGCGGCCACGTCCGCTACGGCGAGGGCGTGTTCGTCGGCTACCGCGGCTACGACGCCACGGGCCTCGACGTGGCGTTCCCGTTCGGGCACGGGTTGTCCTACACGCATTTCGACTACGACGACCTCGACGTAGTGACCCGCGGCTCGTACGACACCGGCGACCTCGCGGTCACGGTCAGCTGCACCGTCACCAATGCCGGCGGGCGGGCCGGACGTGAGGTGGTTCAGCTCTACGTGGGCGACCCGGAGTGCGCCGTCGCCCGTCCCCCACGCGAGCTGCGCGGCTTCGCCAAGGTGAGCCTCGACGCCGGGCAGAGCGAGCGGGTCGAGTTCAGGATGAGTGCCCGAGACCTGGCCTACTACTCCGTGCGCGACGCGCGCTGGGTCGTCCAGGCCGGTGACTTCACCGTCGCCGTCGGTGCGTCCTCACGCGACCTGCGACTGGACGCAACCCTTCACCTCGACGCCACACCGCCGCGCGTACCGCTCGACGGCATGTCCACGTTGCAGGAATGGCTCGCCGATCCGGAGGGCGGGCCGAAGGTGCGAGAAGCGATCGGCACCGACGCCGACGGCCGCCCGCAGGGCATTCTCGGCAACGACGAGATGCTCAGAATGATCGGCAACTTCCCACTGGCGACGCTCGCGGCGTTCCCCGGCCTCGGCATCACGCATGACATGGTGCAGATCCTCGCCGGCGATACCGCCGGTGCGGCTCGATGAGCCCTGCGAACTCGCAGGTGCACGTCGACGTCCTGATCGTGGGGGCGGGCATCTCCGGGATCGGCGCTGCATGCCGGCTCACCCGTGAGCACCCCAGCGGTCGTATTTGATCCTGGAGCGTCGGGCAGCGATCGGCGGGACGTGGGACCTGTTCCGCTACCCCTCCGGTGTCCGGTCGGACTCGGACATGTTCACCTTCGGGTACAACCTCCGTCCCTGGAACGACACCCGGTTGCTGGCCGACGGCCCGTCCATCCGTCGGTACGTGCAGGACACGGCTCACGAGTTCCGCTGCGCACCCGCCCTGCGCGGCAACCGCGAACTGGGCGCCGCTCGAGCGTGACCTGAGTCCTGCGGCGCGGTGTTCGGAGGGCCATGGTCCTGGGAAGGGTTATCGGTAGGGACGCCGAGGCGTGCCCAATCACGCGCGTGCCGGCGTAACCCACGCCCTTTCCAGACGCCGCGTCCTGACGACCAGCGAGCGAGCTATATGGCCCAGCATTCGGACGGCACTGCTGCGCGCCCCTTCGGCGCGGTGGCCGGGCCGGTGTTGCCCTCGTGGACCGCGGAATTCGTCCGGGCGGCGGCCGAGGCCGGCGACGACGTCGCTGCCGGAATCGCCTTGGCCGAACGATACGGGCGGATGCTGCCCGCGCCCGGTGACGGGACTACGGCGGCGCGGTGGGCGCTGCTCGCCCGGGCCGGCGAGCAGGATCTGAGCGCTGCCCGCATCCTCGAGGCACACAGCGACGCGCTGGCGATTCTGCACGAGTCCGGTGCGCCCGTCCCCGGCCAGACCTGGGGCGTGTTCGCCGCGGAAGGCCCGGGCGTGCGGCTGGAAGCCGATGAATCAGGCGCCGGTGACACGGCCCGGCTCAGCGGGACGAAGCCGTGGTGCTCGTTGGCCGAGTCGCTGGACCGCGCCCTGGTCACGGCTCATACCGGCGACGCGCGGCGGCTCTACGCCGTGGACCTGAAACACGACTCGGTGACGGTCGATCCACCCGGCCGCTGGGCCGCGCGCGGTCTGGCCCACATCACCAGCACGTCGGTGCACTTCGCGGGCACGCCGGCAACCCCGGTCGGCCAGGCGGGGTGGTATCTAGCCCGCTCCGGGTTCGCCTGGGGCGGCATGGGCGTCGCCGCCTGCTGGTACGGCGGAGCGCTCGGCCTGGCCGCCTCGCTGCGGCGCGCCTCCGCGGGCCGCGGCGGCGACCTGCCTGCATTGCACGTCGGCGTGGTTGATTCGGTCCTGCACGGCGCCGGGGCGACCCTTGCCCAGGCTGCCGTCGCGGTGGACGCGGGCGCGGCCGACGGTCCGGACGGCGCCCTGCTCGCACTGCGCGTTCGTGCCGTGGTGGTCGACGCGGTCGAGCGCACGATCCGTCAGGTGGGACACGCGCTCGGACCGGCCCCCCTTGCCTTCGACGAACGCCACGCCCGCCGCGTAGCCGACCTCGAGCTCTACGTCCGCCAGCACCACGGCGAGCGCGATCTCGCCGCGCTCGGCCATTCTGTGCTCGCCGAGGAGACCGAGTGAGGAGCGCCTTCGACCACCGTGCGGCAGGGACGCCGGAGCAGTCCTGGCAGGGCGAGCGGCTGGCGTCGCTGCCCCGTTGCGCCGTCCCCGGCGCCGGTTCGCGGGTGGTCGTCGTCGCCGCGCACCCGGACGACGAATCGCTGGGTGCAGGAGGACTCGTAGCAGCCGCTGCGGCGGGCGGTGCCGACATCACCGTTGTCGTCGCCACCTTCGGCGAGGCCTCGCACCCCGACTCCCCCACTTACACCCCCGCTCGGCTCGCCGAAGTGCGGCGCGCGGAGGTCCGGCGCGCGGTGGCCGCCCTCGCGCCGTCGGCGCGGCTCACCTTCCTGGGCCTGCCTGACGGCGACCTCTCCGGTTACGCCGACCAGCTGATTGCCGGCCTGCGGACGGCAGTGGCGGGCAGCACGCTGGTCGCGTCTCCGTGGCGGGGCGATCGCCATCCCGATCACGCGGCCTGCGCGGTAGCCGTCGCCGACCTTGTGCGCGGCACGTCCGTTCGGCACTGGCAGTACCCGATCTGGGCGTGGCACTGGGCCGAGCCGACCGGTTCGGACCTGCCCTGGGAGCAGATCGTGCGCCTCGATCTCGATCACGACGCCTGGGCGGCCAAGCAGGTGGCGACGTCGGCACACGCCTCGCAGCACTCGCCGCTGTCGGACGCAGCAGGCGACGAGGCGATCCTGCCGCCCTACGTGCTGACCTACTTCCGGCGGCACTTCGAATGTTTCGTCGTCGACCCCGGCGAAAGCGCGGCCCCGGCAGCTGACGGCGCCTACTTCGATCGGCTCTACGACGAGGCCGACGACCCGTGGGGCCTGGCCGAGCGGTTCTACGAGCGGCGCAAGCGCGAACTGGTGCTGGCCGCACTGCCACGTCCCCGCTTCGCCCGCGCCTTCGAACCAGGGTGCGCGACGGGCGAGCTCTCGGTCCTGCTGGCAGCCCGCTGCGACGAGCTCCTCGCCTGGGACGGCGCCGCATCCGCGGCGCGGCAGGCAACTGCGCGACTCGGTGCGACCGTCGAGCAGCGCCGCATCCCCGACGACTGGCCAGCGGGCAACTTCGACCTCGTCGTCCTTAGCGAGGTGGGTTACTACTGCCCCGACCTGAACCTCCTGGCACGCCGTGTCGCCGGCTCGCTCACGCCCGACGGGGTGCTCGTCGCCTGTCACTGGCGACACGCCGCCCCGGACCATCCGCACGACGCCGCCGCGGTGCACGCCGCCGTCGGTGCCGGCCTGCACCGGCTGGTCCGCCACGACGAGGACGACTTCCTGCTAGAGGTGTGGTCGCACTCGCCGATGTCGGTGGCCGGCCGCGAGGGAATCCTCCGATGATCGCCCAGCTCGGCGTCATCGTCCCGGTCGCCAACGAGGCCGATCACCTCGGTTCATGCCTGCAGCACATCGCCGACGCGTGTGCCCGTCTGCTGGAGGTCGCCCCCGAGATCACCGTCCGGGTCGTCGCCGTGCTCGACGCATGTCACGACGCCAGCGAGCAGATCGCCGTAGCGCACGGCGTCGAGATCGTGCGCGTCGAGGCCCGCTCCGTCGGGTCGGCCCGGCGGGCCGGAGCGGGACATCTGTTGCACACGCACCCCGCCCCCGAGCTCGTCTGGTTGGCCAACACCGACGCCGACTCACGCGTGCCCCGCGACTGGCTGACCGGCATGGTCGAACACGCCGACAACGGCGCCCACCTACTGCTGGGGACGGTCGTCCCCGGACCCGGCCTACTGCCCACGATCGCCGTCGCCTGGCAGACCAATCACCTGCTGCGCGAGGGACATCCGCACATTCACGGTGCGAACTTCGGCATCCGCGGCGACGTCTACCTGCGTCTGGGTGGCTGGCCGGAACTGACCAACGGCGAGGACGTTGCGCTCGCCGAGCTGGCCGAGTCGGCCGGGGATCTGCACATCGAGCGCACCGCGCGTCTGCCCGTCGTGACCAGCACCCGCCTGCACGCGCGGGCACCGCTCGGGTTCTCCAGCTATCTACGCGGCCTCGCGTCCGGGGAGGTCCCCGTGGCTGTCCCCGTCGTCGGAGGCGCGCCGGTCCTCGTCGCCGCGGAGAACGGCACCCTCCAACCGAGCGACGCAAGGGACGCTGATCACCAGCCGCGACCCGACGATCTGGACGCTGAGGCAACCGCCGTCGCCGACCCTTACCGCCAGACGGTCGGGTCGGGGTGAGCCTTATCGGGGCGGAGCGCGCGGTCGCCGCCTGCTCAGGTGAGCAAACGGCCCAGCACGCTGTCGTCGAACTTCTCGAGCAGGTGGGCCGGCGCTACACCTCGACCGCACGGGCCGTGGTTACTGGTCGAGTTGCCAATAGTTTCGATTTTCCACTCGTCCCAACGCCGGTGGGCGTAGTCGCGGATGCTGTGTAGTTCTTCTTTGGTCCAACGGCTGTCGACGACGCATAACTGATTTTGCAGCTGTGCTTGGAAGCGGTCCGTGACCGCGGAAACGTCAATTGCGGTGACAACAAGAACCGCCTGTCGCAGGCCGGGACGAAACGTTGCGATCGAGACGGCCGCGCCACTCTCCGCCAGGTCGCTCATATCAAAGTCGAGGTTTCCCGACGGAGACACGTTTTGTGGCCAATCACCGGGCGGCGGCGGGCACGGTGGTGATTCATGTCGTCGATCGGCGGTGTTAGTCGCAACAACTGGAGTCAACGACTCAACCTGAACGCCATCGCCCAGCCAAACCCCGGTAACCGCCATCATGCCGTGGCGCAGGTGAAACGAGGTTGACGCCAGCCCACTGATTCTCGGCCGCGCGTCAATTAGTCGCACAAGGTTGCGCAAACTAGGATCAGTCCCGTACGCAAATGCTCGCCCCATGTCGAGCCACACATATCGGCATCGGTGATGAGCCAACCAAATCCAGCCCGTGACTTGATGCCCAACCTCGAGTAATAATCGTGTCGCACGCATTCTGACCGTACTATTGTCCGCGTGCGAGGATTACCCGTCCGTTCGACAATGCCACGCCCACCTGATGCGGTATGAAAGGCAGGGTGTGGTGGACACACCTACCATCGTTGGCTACTAGCAACAGGGCTTGGCCAAGTCGTTCTGCTTTCCTCTGGGCTTCCGCAGCTCGAAGTCCGTCGTACTCGTGATTCACCGGCCCAGCGAGCGAGCTGAAACAACCCTTCGCCCAGACGGGCGGCTCTTGATATGAACCTCGATGAGTTGCGACTTGACGTTTCGTTTCACCTTGTAACGCTGAGGTAAGGACGACAATGGGCACAGCAATCAGTAATGCGGTGACTATGCCGATTGACGCGATCAACGAGAGTTGCGCGGCGAGCAACTTGATGTGCCGCGGACCTCGGCGAGCGGAACCGGCGCCACCGCCGCCGACCTGATCAGATAGGAAATTGACCGGCGTCGAGGCGCGTGTTGCTACCGATCCGCTACGCACGAGCCGGGTCGCTGCGCCGATTCGTGGTTTCTTAGACCGGCAGCGATTCAAGATCATTGCTGGCCATTTTTCAAAGCGTCGCGGTCATCGGTGTTCTGTGCCATGAGCTCAAGCGCTGCGCTCGCGAAGAAGCGCAGCCCGTCCGCGAGGTGGGGCGAGCGGTGGCACCGTCCGGTCGGTACCTCGCATTGGCCGGCCGGAGTCCTGGAATCGCACCGGTGCGCCCGGAACCCGCGCTGAGACGTCGTCAACCTTGTTCACTGGACTTTCGACAAGTTGGTCGGCGACCGGCCAGATCAGCCGAGCGTGCATCCACATGTCAAAGGTTCGTTTTGTCCCAGCAGCATCCAGTGCAGGAATGGATCGCCGTTGTTCGCCGACATCCAAGTGGAGGGCCGCCCGTTCCAGTAATCCAGAACGACGTGACAGTTGTTGGGATTGGGCACCTCCTCATTGTGCTCGGCGAACACCCATTTGCGAACTGCGCTCGCTGTTCATCATCCCGCGCGACAGCGCCACCCGGTACCGATACTGAGACATGGTCGGGGTTCCACCGGAGTCGGACTGTCGTGGACGAGGAGTCCGGCGGCGCGCGGTGCGCCACACCGGCAGAGCCGTGTCGAGGGCGATTCAACCAAGCCATCGACACGCCCGGAGACTTGTCAATCATCGCCGACGGTCGGTGTCAGCCGGCGCAGTCACCCGCGGTGTTCGCGATGGGCGTCACCCCGGTCAGCGGGCGAGCGGCGGGGAGGATCTCGTGGTCCTCGCCTGGTCAGTCGGCGCGGCTGCGGTGTCCGGCCGACCAGCATGCTGCGGCGTCGTGGCAGTTGTGCAGTGCACTCACCCACTGGTCGAGCGCGGCTCGCCGCCGCGGGGACAGG
>JBBQZQ010000050.1:0-31233 GCA_038207565.1 Mycobacteriales bacterium | reverse complement strand
CGATGATCGAGCAGGGCGCGTAGACGTGAGCGGCCGGGCGTCAACGTCACCGGACCGCAGGCATGCGGCGACCGGATCGATGGCCGTGAGCGAGTCCCCCTTTCTCGCACCGACCGGCCAGCGCGGGTCGCTCACCACAGCGGATGACCACCCCGGGCACACCCACCACCCTCAATGCCACCCCCCCACCACGACCCGCGATCCCTGCGCTCGCCGCAGTGGCCTGACACCCCCAGGGGGCCAACCCCCAATGATCATGAGCCGCCGCGACCCATCAGTCGACCTTTTTTATACACAACGTTTTTTTAGCGTGGGTTGGGGGCTGTGATGGCGGGGAAGTCGGGTCTTCGGGCTGTTCCTGCGGGTGAGCGTCGGCGTTCTAGCCAGGGTGCTCAGTCGGTGCATGAGGCTGCTTTGGACGGTGATCATCGCGGTTTGTTGGTGGCTTTGCGTGCGCGTTTGGCGAAGGATATTGACTCGGCGGCGACGCCTGCTGCGGCGTTGGCGGCGTTGTCGCGCCGTTTGCTTGAGATTGCGAAGGAGATCGAGCTGATTGATGCTCGCGATCAGGGTGATGACGTCGGTGCGGCTGCCGCTACGCCTGATGAGGCGTGGCCCGCGGTGTTCGACAGGACGCACAGGCGCGCCTGGCCCAGTGGCCCGTTGACCGACTGGCCCGAGGACGGTTTCGATGGTCTGCTCGACTGAACCAGGATCGCGCGCGCGTTGCTGCTGTCGTCGATGGCGGCTTTGACGTTGTCGTGGGCCCGCTTGATCGACACAGCGCCGCTGTCCATCTGTTCGCGGGCTTGCTCGGCGATCTTGCGAACCTCGGGAGTCACCGAGTCGCTGTTAGTCGTTTCCACGACGCGCTTAGCGCGCTTGTAGGTTCCCTCGCTCATCCCCAGCGCATCGGCCACTTCGTGGCGAGTGACGTGCCCTTCCGATAGGTCGGGGCCAGATGGCCCCGACCGCTTCGGCCACCTCTCGACGGGTGACGTGTTCAGCTTCGGGGACAATTGTCCCCGAAGCTGAACCTTGACGAATGTGACCACCGAGACGCTGCCCATCTGCCTGTCGCGCTTCCGCCTCGGGATGCTTCAGTTCCTCCAACATGAGGCCGATGCCCACGAGTTCGGACGGCGTCATGTCTTTGCGGCACGTGTTCTCGTCCCGCTCGGCCTTTACCCGCGACACCGCGTCCGTCAGACCAGGCGACCGCACGAACGGGATCGACTCCCACCCGAGCTGCCGACACGCCACGAGGCGACGCCCGCTGGCCGTCTGAGGTCATCATGGCCCCGCTTGGGCGTCACCGAGGACGCTGCAATTCGTGCAGCTGCGCATGGTGAGCCAACACCCAACACCTTCGCCATGCACGTCGTCGCCACGCAACTAGTGGAACGTCGCCGTCCAACGAAGCCCGGCGCCATAGCGCAAGCCGTGGTGAGTAGGGGCCGGGCGGAAGTGCTTCCCCTACTAGACGGCTGCCGGCCAGGCGACCCCGCCGGGCAAGCAAGCAACACGCGAATGGGCAGCGCCTCGGATCGTCCCCTGCAATGGGCCCACCGACCGAAGCCGGAAGGCCACCCGAGGCGCCGCCCGTCCAACCGTTGTCGCTCCGCGCCGGCCCTCCCCCCGAGGTCCAGCGAGATCAACAACGGCAGTCCTTAGATCGCGAGGGCTGTGCCGATTGCCACCGGCACAGCCCCCCGCATGCTGGCCACTCACGCAGGGGCGGCGAGCACCAGCTCAGCAGATCGATCGCCGCGGGGGAGCAATCCATCTACTGAGCACACCGTAAGGGCCGTGTGAGGTGCCGTCCAATCGGCAGCGGCCATCGAACCTACAACCAGGACGAGCCTGCGACCCGGGCGGTCCAATAAATCACCGCCGCGCAACGTCAACCGGCCAGAACCTGGGCGAGCCGCGATATCTGCTCGATCGGCAGCGACGCCGCGTGTGGGCTGATCGCCACGTATCCCTTAGTCGTCTCAGTGCTCGCGTGGCCCATGACCTGGGCGACGAGGAACGGGTCCCGCGTCGCCTCATACAGCTTGGTACCGAACCGGTGCCGCAACTGGTGGGCGGTACCCGCGACGTCCGCGACCTCGTGTAGGTGGTCGTTGATTCGCTCGGATACCCGCATCGCGGACGGCGGTCCGTCGCCGCCGTCCATCCGCGCGAACAGGTAGCCGCGGCGCGGCATCCCAGCATCGGCGAGCTCGGTGATCACCGCTCCCGGGAGCGGCACGATCCGTTCCTTGCCGCCTTTGCCGATGACGCGCAGGAACGGTGCGTCTACCCCGTCGATGACGTCCTCGCGGGCGAGTGACGCGATCTCCATGCACCGCAGTCCGCAGAACGCGCCAAGCGCGATCCACGCCCGCACCGGCTGCGGGGCGCAGGCCATCGCGTGGGCGATCGCGGCGTCACCGAGCGGGCGCGGCAACCGGTCGTTGACGTGCCTAGGCCGGATGAGGACCGCGCTCGGGTCCTCGGCGCGGTGGCCGTACAGGACCAGCCATTTCAGGAACTGCGCCACGTGAACGATCTCGTTGTGCTGACCGGCGGGGGTGAGCCGGTCCAGCATCGCGGCGCGCCATGCCTGCAAGTCCTCACGCGTCGCCGCGGCCACGGGATGCCCAAGCCGGGACGCGACCCGCACAATGGTCAGGCGCCGCTCACGGATCGAGCGGGGCCGCTGGTTGCGTTGCCGCAGGTAATCCAGGTGCTCGGCCAGTAGCGGCTCATCGACCAGCGGGAAGAGGCGCTTGCCGCTCATCGCGTGGACATTTCCCGCAGCAGGACAACCGCCGAGCGTAGTTCGCAGAACAGCTGCTCAGCCTGCACCAGCGCCAGCTCGTCGCCAGCCTCGAGCATCACCGATACGTGTGCCGGCTCCCACGCCGACTCGATCTCTGCCACTCGCCGGTACTCGTTCTGGCATACCGCCACGGTGCCGCTCCCGACCGGGTGCCCGTGAGTCCGCACGTACAGGTAAGGGTCGGCGGTCGTGATCCCCCACGTGTCGCAGTCCGTGCACCAGTCAGGGCACGGCGCCACCCCTGGCGCGTTCACCGCGGCGGCAGCGTCACGCGCCACCAGCCACGCCCGAACTGCGGCATCGTCGGCGTCGGCGGGCGGTTCCGGCGGCATCGCAACCGCGCCGGCAGGCAGAGACATGGTCATCGTGTGGCCCCGGCAGCGGCGAGGACGACGCCGAGCCTGTCGGCGTGCTCGGCGAGGTCGACACCCAACTGCGCGACCTCTGACCGAGGCTCCGTGCGCGCCAGCCATCTGTCTACCGTCGCCTGCCGGTAGACGCGCCTGCCACCGAGCGTCCAGCCGTGAGGGCCCCGCCCGGCAGCGTCCAGCATGCGCAGGAGGAAAGCGCCGTGCTCTCCCAGCTCGAGCCGCTCGACGACCTCGTCGGCTGTGAGCAGATGGTCCGCCGGTTCGGGTGCCGTGGCCGACGTGCTGGCTGTGCGGACGTGCTCATCGCCGGCCGCAACGGCCGCGCCGCGGTCGTGCTCGACCCAATCGGAGGAGTATCCGCACAGGCAGGACGCGCGGAACGCGTCGGCACTGGTGACGGGGTGCGTCTTGTCCGCGCCGTGCATCTTGTCGATGACGACGGCGTGGACGGCAGTGATGGTCATGTCGAACTCCGTTTCTGCACCGCTCCCTGCGGTGTGTGCGTAAGCATTACTTGCGCTCCCCGGCATGTGCACCCTCCATGCGAATTCAGCGCGGGAGGCGCTGGTCAAAATGTGCACACTGCCGCTGCTCGCCGGCGAGAATGTGTCGGCGTCGTTCGTCGTCCCGACCGTGGCCTCGTCGGTCGACCTCGTCGTGCACCTGGGTATGGACGCAGCTGGGCATCGCCGCGTCCACGAGATCGTCGGCGTGACCGGTCGGGTCGAGGCAGACACCATCGAGACCACCGATCTGTTCACGACGCGGCGCGGACGGCTCGAGCGGGGCGACGGTCATCCGCCGCACCCGGAGCGATACGAGGCCGCCGGCATCGACGTGATCCGCACGCTGCTCCCTCGGGCGATCGCGGCGAGCCCGGCATTGCAGGAGGCGTGATGGGCGCCCTCGTCGGCCTGCTGCTCGGGCTCGGACTGCTCCTGATCTGGCGTAGCGGTCCCCGTGCGCCCCAGCCGACGGGCGCGGTGACGGTGCGTTCAGCGCGACGAACCGACCTGCTGCGCCAGGCGGGTGTGGACGGGGTCGGACCCGGCCAGCTGTTCCTGGCGCAGGCGGTCGCGGCGATCGTCGCCACCTTGCTCGTCGTGCTGATCACGGGAACGACTTCTATCGCGGTCTGCTTCGGCGCGTTCGCGTTCTTCGCGCCGATCGTGGTGCTGCATCGGCTGCGGCGCCGTCGGCAGTTGGCGTTGCGTGAGGTATGGCCCGAGGCCGTCGACAACCTCGCCTCTGCCGTGCGCGCCGGCATGTCGCTGCCGGAGGGCCTCGCGGCACTGGGCGAGCGTGGGCCGAGCGAACTGCGGGGCTCCTTCACCCGGTTCGGCGGGGCGTATCGGGCCAGCGGTCGCTTCGCCGATTGTCTCGATGCGCTGAAGGAGGATCTCGCGGACCCGGTAGGCGATCGCGTATGTGAGACGGTCCGGGTCGCCCGCGAGGTCGGCGGCAGCGACCTCGGCACGGTGCTGCGCACGCTGTCGGAATTGCTGCGCTCGGACGCCCGGACCCGTTCTGAATTGGAGACGCGCCAGGGCTGGATCATCAATGCGGCGCGGCTCGCCGTCGCGGCGCCGTGGTTGGTGCTGTTGCTATTGGGGACGCAGTCCGAGACCTTGCGGGCCTACGACTCGACGAGCGGCTCGGTGCTGCTCGGCATCGGAGCCGCCGTCTGCGTCGTGGCATATCGCATCATGCTGCAGATCGGCCGGCTTCCCGAGGATCAACGGGTACTGCGATGAGTGCCTGGCTGATCGGCGCGCTGCTGGGCACACTGGCCGCAGTCGGAATGCTGCTCGCCGTGCGCGCGGCGCCCCCACTGCGTCCGATCCGCCTGGTCGACCGCGTCGCGCCCTACCTCGGCGACACGCCGCGCCCCTCGCGCCTGCTCGCACAACCGTCCGCCGAGGCAACGCCGTTCGTGGTCGCCCGCCGGCTGTTCGGGCCAGTCCTGACCGAGGCCGTCGGCGTGTTGGACCGCCTCGTGGGCGGTGCGGCCTCGGTGCGCCGCCGGCTCGGCGGCCTGGGCAGTGCGCTCACCGTCGAGGAATTCCGCATCGAGCAGGTGGTGTGGGGCGCCAGCGGCATGCTGGGATGCGGCCTGCTCGTCGCGCTCGGTGGCCTGGCCCGCGGCGGGGTGGACGCGGTACTGGTGGGTGCAACCGCGCTGGCCGGGCTCGTGCTCGGGACACTGGGACGGGACTGGTGGCTCACCCGACAGGTCGAGCGGCGCGAGAGGACCATGCTCGCCGAGTTCCCGGTGCTCGCCGACCTCCTCGCCCTTGCAGTGGTCGCGGGCGAGGCTCCGGCGGACGCGCTCAACCGGGTCTGCAGATTGACCGGCGGTGAGCTGGCCCGAGACCTGGGCGGTGCGCTCGACCGCGCACACAGCGGGGTACCGCTCACGACCGCGCTCACCGAGGTGGCCGAACGCACGACGCTCGAACCGTTCACCCGCTTCCTGCAGGGGATCGTCGTGGGCATCGAACGCGGCACACCGCTCGCCGACGTGCTGCGTGCGCAGGCGATGGACGTCCGCGAGGTCGGCAAGCGCGCGCTGCTCGAAGCGGGTGGGCGCAAGGAGATCTCGATGATGGTGCCGGTCGTCTTCATGATCCTTCCGGTCACGGTGTTGTTCGCGCTGTACCCGGGCCTGCTCACGCTCACCTCGATCGCCCACTAACGCCTGACAACCATGGAGGAAACAATGGGATTCGAATTCTTGCTGGCCTGGCTGTCGCGATGGTCGGATCGCCTGCGCGATGACGACCTCGAACGCGGAGATGTGCCCGGCTGGGTAATGGTCACCGTGATGTCGGCGATTCTGGTGGTCGCCATCATCGGAGTGTTCGAGCCGCAGATCAAGGACGCGATCAGCAGCGCGATCGACTCGGTCACCAGCAGCAAGTAGAAACGGTGCGCCGCCTGCGTGGTGGACGTGACGACGGTGCGGCCGTCGTGGAATTCGTTCTGATTTCGGTGCTGCTCATCTTCCTGCTGTTCGCCGTACTTCAGGTCGGGGTCTACTTCTACGCGCGCAACATCGTGTCCGCATCGGCCGCCGACGCGGCCCGCTACGCCGCGGCTGCCGGCGTGTCTCCCGGCGCCGGGGGGACACGTGCCGAGGCGTTGATCGCGCGCGGGCTCGGGTCGGGTGGGGCGTCGGCGATCAACTGCACAGGTGGGCCGGCCGTCGACGAACGGTCCGGCTTGCCGGTGACGACGGTCCGTTGCACCGGGCGCATCCACGCACTGCTGGCACCGCTCGACATCCCGCTCGACGTCGACGTCACCACGTCCGCACTGCGGGAGTCGGCGCCGTGATCGGTCGGCTTCGTCGCCGAATCAGCGACGACAGCGGTACCGCGATCATCGAGTTCGTGTTCGTCGCTGTGGTCGTGATGGTGCCGCTGGTGTACCTCATCGTCGCGGTGGCGACCGTACAGCGAAGTGAGTTTGCGGTGTCGCAGGCCGCTCGCGAGGCGGGCCGGGCGTTCGCCACCAGTGACAGCGCAGACCTCGCGATGGGACGGGCGCAGGCGGCCGTGCATATTGCGCTGCATGACCAAGGCCTGCCTGACGACGCGGAGCTTGCCTACGTCCCCGCCGGCACATCCTGCGACGCCGCGCGTCTCACCCCCGTGCTGCAGGCCGGCGCGGAGTTCACCGTGTGCGTCACGCGCCATGTCGATCTTCCGGCCGTGCCGCACGTCCTGACCGGAAAGGGCATCACCACGGTGGGCGCGTATGTGGTGCACATCGACGACTACCGGTCGGTCTCGTGAGTGCGGACGACCGCGGCTCGACGTTGCCGCTCATCCTCGGCTTCTTCCTGATCGCGCTGATTATGATCGCCGGCGGCGTCGCGGCAGGCGACGCGTTCGTGCAGCAACGCAGCCTGCAGGACGTGTGTGACGGAGCGGCCGCTGCCGCGGCAGCGACCGCGATCGACCTGACCCGGGGGGCCGGCATCGGCACATCGGGGGCACTGAGCTTCGCCGACGTGCGGGGCGCTGCAGACACTTACCTCGCCCGCGATCCGGTGCGCCGCGGGATCGTCATCAGCGCGGCGCTGTCGGGTGACGCGCAGACCCTCACGCTGAGCTGCGCCGAGACGACGCGCATCGCTTTCGGCGCGATGTTCGGCAAGGGCGACGGAGTCCGGCACACCGCCGTCTCGTCCGCCCGGGCACCGGTGTCGTGAGCGCACGAGACGGGAAACGGTGTTTCGCTCAACGGCAGAGAAGGGCTCCCGTCGTCGGCGGGGGAGCGCTGACGGGAGCCCTTCCTATGACGCGCACGAGGCCTAGCGGCGGGGGACCCCAGGCTCGGGCGCTTTTCCAGCATGACCTGGATGGGTCGAAAGCGACATAGACGGATCAAACCATGTGCCGAGTAGCCCTAGACGAATTGTCCAGGGAGCACGTCAGCGGGAGCGGAACGCGTCCCACAGTTCCTGCTGGGAGGTGACCCCGAGCTTGGCGAACACCGAAGCCAGATGATTGCGCACGGTGCTCTGACTCAGGAACAGCTTGCGGGCGATGGCGGGTGCACGGTCGCCGTCGAGCAGGAGGGTCACGATCTCCAGCTCCCGCGTCGTGAGCCGGCTCAGCCCCGGTACGTCGCGATCGGTGACTCCGCGCAGGGTGCCGCGGGCGAGCTGAGCGACCTCGGCGCCACGTCCAAGACGAAGCAGGATGTCCGACAGATCGTCCGAATCACGCCCGCCCGCCGTCCCCTCCGATACCGGAAGAAAAACGAACGCGCAGCTCGGCGACGGCTGCAGGGGCAGGATCAGCACTTCGCACCGCGGCGCGCCGCCGTCGACGCCGGCAGAGGCCGCCGGCCCGGTGCGGATACCGAGGAGCAGGGTGATCCCGCTCTGGCTCGCCGACGCATCGCTGAGCGCGGCGAGACAACTCGGCACGTCGTCCGCGGCAATCAGCGAGAGGAGGGATTCCCCGAGCAGATTCATGACCGGACGGTCGAACAACTCCTCGGCGTCGGCACTGATTCGCTCGATCAACAGCTTGGCGTCAACGGTGCCCACCGCGGCGGGGGGGTCGCGAGACTCCGCTGGGTACGCCGCGTCAGCATCCCGGTAGCCGGCGATGATGATGACCACCACGAACCGCGAGGGCGGTTGGTGAGCGAAGGATCGGATCCACATCCGCACGGTCACATCGGCGCCGCCGGGCCGACGCAACCGCCGAAATGTCTCGAAGCCGTTGAGTCTGCCGCCGGCGAACAGGTCGACACCCGGAGTCGGGCGGTCGGCAGTGAACTCCTCCAGCAGCCGCCCGACGACGATGCCGCCCGCCGGGTCGAGCAACCGCAGGGCGGCGGGGCTTGCTGCGACGACTCGCTCGGACGGCACCTCGAGGACGAGCGCAGGGTAACGACTCGCTGCGAGGACATTCGCTGCAATCCGGGACAGCTCACCGGCGCTCAACTCGTCAGGCGGCGGTTCCGGTGCGCGATCGGTCGCCACGGGGCCCTCCCAGGACCTGCTGCGTACGGTTACGACCCGTCTCGCCGCGACCGTCTTGACTCACACCTTAACCTACTAAGGCTCCGCTATGGGGCGATCGGCCCGATTTGGTCCGATCCGGCCTGCAAGGTGACGGAGATGTTGCCCCGGGTCGGCTTCGCGAATGCTTCAGTCACCAAGGCACTCCGTCACCAAGGCACTCCGTCACCAAGGCACGATGTGCAGCGCCACCGACGATCGGGGAAAATCGAGATGACTGCCATCGCCGTTCCGCAGAACGTCCATCACCTGCACGGCAATCGCGGGAAGCAACATCCTGCAATGCTCGCCGTCACCCGAAAACGATCCGCCGACGTGCAGCTGCGGATCGCCGACGCGATCACCGCGTTCGCGGGCTCGATGCGATTCGTCTACCTGCACGCAGCATTGTTCGCGGTGTGGATGCTCGCGTTCGAGCAGACCCCGTGGCCGACGCTGACCTTGATCGTCTCGCTCGAAGCGATCTTCCTGTCCACCTTCGTGATGATCGGGCAGAACCGGCAGGCCGCCTACCAGCAGGCCAAGGCTGATCACGACTTCATCACCAGCGAGCAGGAGTTGCACTCGAACACAGAGCTGACCAAGCTCCTGCACCAGCTCGTCTGCGAGATCCACAGCTCCGTGCACGCGTCGACGAATCACGACCCCGTCGCACGGGCGGACCCGCGGGGCGGGCTGCCGACCCCGTCAGGGTGACCGGATCCAGCGCGGATCCGGCCGCGCGAGAGCCGCTGGGTGCTCGCGCCGCGCCGGCCGGGTGAACCTCAGACCGGAGCGGTCAGCTCCAGGTGGATGCCGTCGGGGTCGCTGAAGGACAGGATCGCGATTCCCATGCCCAGGTCGGTGACCTCGCCGTGCGGGACACCGGCCTGCTCGAGTGCGTCGTGGGCCGCAGTGAGTTCGGCCAGCGAATCGACGGCGAAGCTGATGTGGTCGAGGCCGGTGTGTTCCGAGTCGAAATCTTGGCTACCTGCCGGCCGCAGTCCGAACAGGGCACCGGAGGGGGTCTGGTAGACGGTCCCGCCGTAGAAGTCCTGTTGCGACTCGCGGATGCCCGGCTCGTCGATGCGGTCGGAACTGTCGAGGGCGATCGGCCAACCGAAGACCTGGTCGTAGAACTGCTTCGCCCGGGCGATGTCGGTGACGGTGAGGCGAACGTGGGCGTATCCGGTGCTGCTGATCATTGCCATGGTGCTGTTCTACCCCCGGGCCCTACCCATCGTGAACGGCGGCCCCTCCCGGGTTCAACGAGGTACTCGTCCCCCGCCCGGTGGACGGGTTCTGCTCGAGCCGCTCGTGTGCGATCAGCGCGACGGCCCGATCGACGAGTTGTTCGGCGACCGCATGGTCCGTCTGCCCCGGCGAATGGGCGCGCCACCCGAATCTGGCGGTTCCGGAGTACGGCAGGGCGTCGCCGCCGCCACGGAACGTCACATCGACGCACCCGCCGTGCGCGTCGTTGGCATCAGCGGCGCGTGCCTGCCCGGCGTGCTGTGCATCGTCGCGGGGATAGCTGACCCGGTATCGAGTGGTTTCGCATTCAACGACGTCCACGACGCACGAATCGCAGAAATCCGGGACGTAGAGCCGAGCCAGGCTGCTGAAGACCACAGCGGGTTCGGCCGATTCGACGAGTTGCTGCGCCGTGTCGAGGTGGCGTGATAAGTCCCGGCTCGTCGACGCGTCATGCGCGTCTGCTCCCGGAACGCATTCTGTTCGGTACATGGTGATCCCGCAGGGGTGCGTTTCACCGAGACGTCCGGATGCGGGGGGGTTCGCAAGGGTCTGCGCGGCTGCGACGCGGCGCGAACTCCGGACAGGCGTGGGTTTCCAACCACTTCACACCGTATTAGCTTGGCAATGCCCTGTCGAGGGGGTCAGCGGCTCAGGGTTTCCAGCTCGCGCGTCGCGGTCGCGGCGTCGTTCGCGAGGACGGTCACCAGCACCGTGTGCTCGTCCAGCCTGGCCGAGACGGCGGTGGGAGAGTGCACGACGGTCGCCGCGTGGCGCTCGGGGTCGGACACCAGCGCGGACCCCAGCACGCGACGTCCGGCGCTCATGCCCGGCCACGCACGTAGCTCGGGGTCGGCCAGGTCGATGACCTGACGCAGCACGGGTCGCCCGGCTCGCACCACGTCCCAGCGCAGCGTGGCCGCCCCGGGCGCCTCGTTGCTGCGTCCGAGGACGACGAGCTCGCGCCAGTCGACGGCTGCCCCGACTGCCAGTTCGAGCGACACGGCGACGTCGACACGGCTGCCGTGTCCGATGACCACGGCGCCGGGACGCGCGATCAGGCTGGCTTCGCGACCGATCGTGACGTTCGTCCGCAGCGTCCCGGCCCGTCCGTGCCTGCCCTGCGCGAGGTTGGCGCCGGCAGCCTGCAGCGTGGCGCGGGCGCCGTCCTGCACCTCGAGGCACAGTTCCAGGTCGTCCCCGGCGAGCGGGCCGGCCGCGGTGGCGACCACGCACAGCGCACACGTCCCGGCATCGTCGGTGCGGACGCGGCGCACCGTCAACGGCGGCTCGCACGCCACGTGCCGCAGCCGCCCGCCGCGGCCGACCACGACGTGCGTGCGGGCCCTCACGCCGGCGCGAGTTCGCGGCGCACGCCGCGAACCCAATCGGCGACGGCCGCCGCGCCGGGCGCACTCGCGAGCGAGGTGAAGAGTGTGGGCCGTCCGTCGCGGACGGCGCTGGCTTCGCGGTCCATCACCGAGAGGTCGGCGCCGACCAGGGGGGCCAGGTCGGTCTTGTTGATGACGAGCAGGTCGCTGCGGGTGACGCCAGGCCCGCCCTTTCGCGGCACCTTGTCGCCGCCCGCGACGTCGATGACGAAGATCTGACGGTGCACAAGGCCGTAGCTGAACGTGGCGGTGAGGTTGTCACCCCCGCTCTCGACGAACACGAGGTCGAGACTCGGATGCGCGTGCTCGAGCTCCTCGACGGCGTCCAGGTTGGCGGTGATGTCGTCGCGGATGGCAGTGTGCGGACAGGCGCCGGTCTGCACTGCGCGGATGCGCGCGTCGGGCAGAATCCCCTGTCGGCGAAGGAAGTCCGCGTCCTCGGTCGTGTATATGTCGTTGGTGACGACGGCGATCGTCAGCTCACCCGCGAGCGCCCGGCATAGCGCAGCCACCAGTGCGGTCTTACCACTGCCGACCGGGCCGCCGATGCCGATACGGATCACCCGGCTGTGCGGGATCTCGCCGTGCTGCACCGAGTGGTCATGGTGGTTGGGGAACCCATTACGACGCAAAGAGACGCACCTCCGCAGTGCGATGGACATCGGCGAGCAGGTCGAGATACGGCGCCCCGTCCGCAGCCCACGATCGTGGTTCTTTACCCACCTCTGCCGGGGGAAAAGAACCACGATCGGCGGCGAGGCGGGCCAGCATGCCTTGCACGGCCAAGGGATCGAGGCCGAGTAGGCGCACCGCCGCCGACGCGGGCGCGGTGATCGAGGCGAGCAGGGCCGCCTGCGCGGCGAGGTGGGGATCGCCCCCGGCCAGGGCAACCGCGCAGCCGAGCATCAGCGGGTGGTGCGGGGCGGGCGACTGCGGCCAGGGCAGCGCTACGTCCGGAAACATCGACCGCACCATCCGGCGCAGGCCCGAGCCGAGCTGGCGCGACGCCGCACGCGCCGCTTCCGACGGTGTGCGCGCCTCCAGCTCCGCTTCCAGCACGTCCCAGCCGTCTGAGCCGTCCCAGCCGAGCCTTGGCCCCGTAGCAGGGCGACACGCCGCGCCGGACCCTGCTGCGGGGCCAAGGGTCAGCCGGCAGGACGCAGCGGCGAACGAGGCGGCCACCCGTCCGGACGTGCGCAGCCGGCCGCGGCAGAACGCCTCAACGTCGCCGATGTCGCGCACCATCCCGGCCGTCACGGCAGCCTCCATGCCGCCGGAATGCGCATGCCCGCCCGCGGGCGCCCGCGAGTCGAGCAGCAGCAACAGCAACGGTGTCATCAGAACAGGAAATAGCGCTGGGCCATCGGCAGCTCGGTCACCGGCTCCGGCTCGATCAACTCGCCGTCGACCTGCACCGCGAAGGTTTCGCTGTCGACGTCGATGCGCGGGGTCGCGGAATTCTCTGGCAGGTCCGCCTTCGTCAGGCGCGACACGTCCGCCGTCGCGACGAGCGGGCGATCCGACTGCCACCGGTCACCGAGGCCGTCTTCGAGCGCGGCCACCGATACGAACGTGCGTCCCAGCCGTGCGGGCAGCGATCCGTACGCACCGAACATCGGCCGTGGCAATTGTGGCTGAGGCGTCGGGATGGAGGCGTTCGCGTCGCCCATGTTCGCCCACGCGATCACGCCGGACTTGAGCACGACGTGCGGGCTCACCCCGAAGAATGCCGGCTCCCACAGGGCCAGGTCGGCCAGCTTGCCGACCTCGACCGAACCGATCTCGGCCGCCAGCCCGTGCGTCACCGCCGGCCCGATCGTGTACTTGGCGACGTAGCGCCGCGCCCGCATGTTGTCAGCCGCATGGTCGCCCGCCAACGACCCTCGCCGCTGCTTCATCACGTGCGCCGTCTGCCAGGTACGGATGATCGTCTCGCCGATACGTCCCATCGCCTGCGAGTCCGAACCGATCATCGAAATCGCACCGAGGTCGTGCAGCACGTCCTCCGCCGCCATCGTCGAGGGCCGGATCCGCGATTCGGCGAAGGCCAGGTCCTCGGGGATCGACGGCTTGAGGTGGTGGCAGACCATGAGCATGTCGAGGTGTTCGTCGAGGGTGTTGCGTGTGTATGGACGGGTCGGATTTGTCGATGAGGGAAGGACATTGGCGAAGGACGCGACGCGGATGATGTCCGGAGCGTGCCCGCCGCCGGCACCCTCGGTGTGGTAGGTGTGGATGGGCCGTCCACCGATCGCGGCGAGCGTCGATTCCAGGTAGCCCGCCTCGTTAAGCGTGTCGGTGTGGATCGCGACCTGCACGCCCGCAGCCTGCGCCACGGTCAGGCACGCGTCGATCGCCGCCGGTGTGGTGCCCCAGTCCTCGTGCAGCTTGAAGCCGGCCGCACCCGCGCGCAGTTGCTCCCACAGTCCTTCGGACGACACGGTGTTGCCCTTGCCGAGCAGCACCACGTTCAACGGCCAGGCCGTCGTCGCGGCGAGCATCGCGTCGAGCCAGAACGCACCCGGGGTCACCGTGGTCGCCTTGGTGCCCTCCGCTGGTCCGGTGCCGCCGCCGATGACCGTCGTGATACCGGACGCGAGCGCCACCGGGAATTGTTGCGGCGCGATCATGTGGACGTGGCTGTCGATGCCGCCCGCGGTGAGGATCATGCCGTTGCCGGCGAGGATTTCGGTCGACGGCCCGATCACCAGGTCGGGGTGCACCCCGTCCATCGTGTCGGGGTTCCCGGACTTGCCGAGCGCGACGATGCGTCCGTCGCGCACGCCGACATCGGCCTTGACGACGCCCCAGTGATCGAGCACGACGACACCTGTGATGACCAGATCAGGCGTTCCGGAGACCCGCGTCGCGACCGACTGGCCCATCGATTCCCGGATCACCTTGCCCCCGCCGAAGACCGCTTCGTCACCGGCCAGCGGTCCAGGGCCACCGCACAGGTCAGCCGTCACCTCGATCAACAGGTCCGTGTCGGCCAGTCGTACCCGGTCACCGGCGGTCGGCCCGTACAGGGCCGCGTAGCGCGCCCGCGACAGCTCAGTCATTGCGCAGTCCCGGCACGACCCGGCGCCCGGCCAGGCGCACCAGCGCGACGTCGGCGGTCATGCCCGGTTCGAAGCGCACCGACGTCCCGGCCGGGATGTCCAGGCGGAAGCCCACGGCGACGGACCGGTCGAAGGACAGCGCCGGGTTGGCCTGCGCGAAGTGGTAGTGCGAGCCGACCTGGATCGGTCGGTCGCCGGTGTTCTCGACGGTGACTTCGACGCGGTCGCGGCCTTCGTTGATGGCGATGGACCCGTCGGGCGTGATCACCTCGCCGGGGATCACGCGATCGGTCCGTGGACGGTGACCAGTTTCGTCCCGTCGGGGAACGTAGCCTCGACCTGTACGGACTCGATCATCTCCGGCACGCCGGGCAGCACGTCCTCGCGACCGAGCACAGCGCGCCCTGAACTCATCAGCTCCGCGACCGTCCGCCCGTCCCGCGCACCTTCGAGCACGAAGGACGTGATGATCGCGACCGCCTCCGGATAGTTCAGTTGCAGGCCGCGAGCACGGCGTCGCTGGGCGACGTCGGCAGCGAGCGTGATCAGCAGGCGTTCCTGGTCGTGTTCGGTCAGCCGCATGGATCGCACCGTATGCCATCTGCATTTCGCTGCGATGACGTGTTTACTCGATCGGCATGGACGACCCTGTCGAGCGCTTGCGAGGCATCGCGCTGGCGCTGCCGGAGGCCGACGAGCGGGTCAGCCATGGCGAACCGTCCTTCTTCGCCGGCGGCGCTAAGTCGAGCAAGCAGTTCCTCGTGCTCGACGACCACCACCACGGGTCCGGGCACCTGGGTTTCTGGTGCGCAGCGCCCCTCGGAGCGCAGGAGGAGCTGATCGCCGCGGATCCCGAGCACTACTTCCGCCCGCCCTATGTCGGGCACCGCGGCTGGGTCGGCGTGACGATCGACAACGACCCCGACTGGGACGAGGTCGGCGAGATCGTGCGCGACGCCTACCGCCAGGTCGCGACGAAGACGCTGCTCGCCCGACTGGACACCGCCTGACCCGGCGCCGCCCGGGCACCTGGCGGCTCGCCTCGTGATCAACTCGCCGCGACTAGAGCTGCGGGTACTCGACCGAACGCGGCGGTAGGCCCAGCGACCGCACATGCGCCGCGATCTCGGCGAGCGAGGCCGTCCACACGTCGCCGCATGAGAGCACATCGCCCATCAGTTCGTCCAGCGACTGGGCCCGACCCGGGCGGCCCGACAGGAACGGATGATTGGTCAGCACCCAGCACCCACCGACCGCGCGCAGCCCCGCGAATTCCGACCACCACAATTCGCGGGCCTTCGCCGGAGTCTCGATCAGGCCGGAGCCGCTGATGTCGGGCAGGAAGCAGTACTGCTCCCAGTCGTCGAGCGCCCACTGGATCGCAATCTCGACCAACGACGAATCGCCCACCAGCAGCTCGTACGGGACGTCGGCGTCCATCAGGCTCGAGTCGTAGAGGAACCCGCGCTCGTGCAGCAACGCGGGCGTGCGCCAGGACAGGTCCCACATGGGTGCGCGGTAGCCGACCGGACGCACACCTGCCACCTCCTCGAGCGCGGCAAGCCCGCGATCGAGCGCAGTGACCTCGTCAGCCTCGGTCAACGCGGACGGCTGCTCGTGCAGGTAGCCGTGATGCGCGATCTCGTGACCCGCGGCGACGATGTCGCGCACGGTCGACGGGTAGCGGTGCGCGGTGTATCCGGGGACGAAGAAGGTCGACCGGATGCCGTGTTTGTCGAGCAGACGCAGCAGGCGGGGCACGCCGACGAGCGGACCGTAGGCCTGATGGCTGATCACACTCATCCGGTCGGCGACCCGCGGAGCGTTCCAGAGCACGGCCGACTCGGCGTCGACGTCGAAGGTGAAGGCCGCCGCCGCACGGTAACCCGCCGGCCAGGCGAAGTCGGTCATCGGGCAGTCGATCCGGGTGAAGCCATCAGCGTCACCAGTTCGTAGGCCACGTTCGCGGCAGCGACCGCGGTGACCTCGGCGTGGTCGTAGGCAGGCGCGACCTCGACGACGTCCGCGCCGACCAGCTCGAGCCCGCTGAACCCGCGCAGGATTGCCAGCAGCTCGCGGCTGGTCATGCCTCCTGCCTCGGGGGTGCCGGTGGCCGGCGCGAACGCCGGGTCGAGCACGTCGATGTCGATGGAGACGTACACCGGATGATCACCGACGCGGTCGCGCACCGCAGCCACCACGCCGTCGACACCGATGCGGTCGAGGTCACGGCAGTGCACGATCGTGAAGCCCAGCTCTTCGTCGTCGAGCAGGTTGCTGCGGTCGTACAACGAACCGCGGATGCCGACGTGCGCCGAGTTGCCCTTGACGATCAGGCCCTCCTCGCTGGCGCGACGGAACGGGGTGCCGTGTGTGTAGGGCGCATCGAAGTAGGTGTCCCACGTGTCCAGGTGCGCGTCGAAGTGCACCAGCGCGACCGGTCCGTGGACGGCCGCCATCGCGCGCAGGGCCGGCAACGCGATCGAGTGGTCGCCGCCCAGCGTCACGATCGGGCGTCCCTCGCCGATCAGCTCGCCCAGCCCGGAGGCGATCTGCGCGATCGCCTGCGCGATGTCGAACGGCGTGCACATCAGATCGCCCGCGTCGACGACCTGCGCATCGCGGAACGGCATCGCGTCCAGCGCCGGGTTGTACGGCCGCAGGAGTCGCGACGCCTGGCGGATCGCGGACGGTCCGAAGCGCGCGCCCGGGCGGTAACTGACGCCCGAGTCGAACGGGACGCCGACGACGGCAACGTCGAACCGACCGACCTCGCGCAACTGCGGCAGCCGCGCGAACGTCGAGAAGCCGCTGTAGCGCGGGGACCGCTGACCATCGGCAGGTCCGAGCGTCCCGTCCGGATATTCGACGTAGTAACCGTCCATGATCCTCCTCAGGCACGGGTCCGCGTGGACCCGCCGTTGACCTGCACCGTCTGTCCGGTCATCGCACCCATGTCGAAGTCGCACAACAGGGCCACAGCAGCCGCGATCTCGTCCGGCCGCCCGATGCGGCCGAGCGGGATGTGCTCGGCGTAGCGCTGGTGCATCTCGCTCAGCGGCACGCCCGCGTCGCGTGCATCGATCTCGAGCTGCGGCGTGTCGGTGACGCCCGGGGCAACCGCGTTGACCAGGATGCCCTCCGGCGCGAGCTCGCGTCCCAGCGTCTTCACGAGCGAGATCAACCCGGCCTTGGACGCGGCGTACGCGCTGGCTGCCGGCCAACCGGTGACGCCCCATTCACTGCTGATGACGACGATCCGCCCACCGCCGAAGCGACGCATGCCGGGCAGGACGGCTTGGACCAGATGGAATGTGCCGCCGAGATTGGTGTCGATGATTCGCCACCAGTCGGCGAGGTCGTGCTGCTCGAACGGGCCCATCGCCATGTATGCATGGTTGGCGACGAGCACCTGGACGTCGCCCACCTCCGCCAGCATGCGCGACACCGCCGCAGCGTCGGAGACGTCGGCGGGGGCGGCTACTCCACCGATCTCCTCGGCCAGCTCGGCAAGTGCCGCGGACGGCACGCGGTCGTTGACGATCACGCGGGCGCCCTGGGCGGCGAGGCGGCGAGCGTGCGCCGATCCCAGGCCCTGGGCAGCGCCAGTCACCAACGCGACCCGTCCCTCGAGCGACAACTCAGATCACCGCGCCGGAATTGGGGTGCAGCGTCTCGCCCACGCAGAACGTTGCGTCGGTGATCAGCCAGGTGATGCAGCGTGCGACTTCCCCGGGCGACGCCAACGCCCGCGTCGGCAACGTCTCGAGGTAGGCAGGTTCGCGCCACGGAGAGTCGGGGGCCAGGAGCGGGGTGTCGGTCGGGCCGGGTGCGACGGCGTTGACGCGGATTCCGTCCGGTGCGTACTCGACCGCCAGGCTGCGCACCAGGCCGAGTACCGCGCCCTTTGCCGCCGTGTAGTGCGCCTCGCCGTCCCCGCCGCCGACCGCCAGCTCGCTCGCGACGGCGACGAACGACCGGTCGCCCTGCTCGAGGAGATGCGGCAACGTCGCACGGACCAGGTTGACCAGACCGCCCAGGTGCACCCGCAACATGTCCTGCCATTGCGCGGCGGTGATGTCGGAGATCGGGACGACGTCGTAGTGGCCGGCCACCGACACCGCGGCCCGCACCGGCCCGAGCTCGGTGGCGACCTCGTTCAGGGCCCGCACCATGGCCGCGGGATCGGAGACGTCGACCTGCAGCGCAAGGTCGCACCCATTTGCTGCGACCCGGTCGAGACCGGCGACGAGCCAGGCGCGTGCGGTGAGCTCCTCGGTGACGGCCGCACCGATGCCGCTCGCCGCGCCCGTCACCACCGCCACCGGAGTGGTCACGACGCGACGCTCACGGGGTGACCGCGATGGAGCCCGTGCTGTCCTCGCGAACGTGTGCCTGCTCGTCGACGGCGGTGATCGACCTGCGCACCGCGGCGTAGACGATCGCACCGGCCACGCCGAGAATCGCGGTACCGATCCACACCGACCAGTTGAGCCAGGTGTGCGGGTACACCTCGCGCGGCCACGCAATGTTGAGGAACTCGAAGGCCGCCCACAGCACCGCAACGACGGTCAGCGGCAGCGACGCCGCGCCGAGGCTGAACTGCCCGGGCTCCCACCTGCGCCGCAGCTGCATCACCAGCGCACCGACGAGCGGGAACAGGAAGGCCAGGAAGAAACTGCCCGACGTGAAGTTGACCATGAGTGTGTAGACGTCGGTTGCGACATTGCTGAGCAGGAAGAGCGCCGCGCCGATCACCGTCGTGACCAGCAACGCCGGCACCGGCTGGCGCTGGTGGGTGCTCAACCGAGCGAGCACCTTCGCGCCGGGCAGTGCGCCGTCGCGCGAACTCGACCAGATGATGCGCGAGGCCGAGGTCTGCAGCGCGAGGAACGAGGCGAGGAAGCCGATGACGAACAGCACCTCCAGCGGTTTGGCGATGTCAGCACCCAGCTGCGAGGTGAGGGTGTCGGTCACCGGATCGGCAACCTTCCCCGCGGCGACCGCCTTCAGGTCCGGCGTCGCCAGGATGATCGCCAGGCTCGAGTACATGACCACGATCGCGATGAGGGTCAGCGACAGCAATACCGCCTTCGGCAGGTTGCGGCGCGGCTCCTGCACCTCCTCGGCGATGGAGCCGGCGCTCTCGAATCCGACGAAGGAGAACCCGACGAAGGCGACCGCGATCAGGAACGGACCGGACATCGACAGGTACGAGCCGCCACCCGCCGTCCCCGCACCTCCCTCGGTGAGGACGCTGAGCGAGTTGTGCCGGTGGAACAGCAGCAGCCACGTGCCCAGGCCGATCGAGCCGATCACTTCGGCAGCGATGGACGCGGTCATGAAGATGCGCAGCGCGAGCCGACCGGCGATGTTGACCACCGTGCCGAACAGCAGGATCGCCAGCGCGAACCACGCCTTCTGAGTGCCCGTCGGCGCCTCGATACCGACGATGTTGGCGAGGAAGCCGGCCGCACCGAGCGCCACCGTGGCCATCGCGATCATCAATGTCCACAGATACGTCCACCCCGCGAACCAGCCGTAACCCGCACCCAGTAGGTGCCGCGCCCACTGGTAGACCGATCCTTCGAACGGCCACTTGGACACCAGCATCGCGAACACGGACGCGATCAGCAGCTGGCCGGCGAACACGAGCGGGAAGCCCCACCAGAACGACGGCCCCGCTGTCGTGATCGCCAATCCGAAGATGCCGTACATCGCCACGATCGGGCTGATGAAGGCGAACGCGAACGCGAACGACGACCACAGCGTGAATTCGCGGCGCAGTTCGACAGGGGATTCGACAGGGGACTGGTGTGATTCGGGCGCACCGGTGGTTGTGGACATCGGCTCTCCTCGGCAGGCGGTTGAGGCACCGTCGCAACTGTCCGTGCGCTTCGCAACGGGGGTCCGGCAAACACGGGACGGCCGCACTGAAGGTTGCCAGCTGTGTTGGAGGAAGCTACAACGCCCGCATACGCTGCGCGTGTGGCGCCGATCCCTGCGACCTGGCGGCGGGAGACGCCGGCTGCGCATCCGACCCTCGGTGAGCTGCTGGCGGTCAGCCGGTTGCGCCTGAATCTCGTCACCGGGCCGCCGGAATCCAGGACCCGCCGCATCCGGTGGGTGCATTCCACCGAGCTACTCGACCCGGCCCGGTATCTGCGCGGCGGTGAGTTGGTGTGCACGGTCGGGACGGCGCTGCTCGACCCGCTGGCCTGCCGGCGGTTCGTCGACGCGCTCGCCGCCGTCGGCGCGGCCGGCATGTGCTTCGGTGTCGGGGACGTGCACCAGCACACCCCCCGGGCGGTGCTCGAGGCCTGTCAGGCCCGGGAACTGCCCCTGATCGAGGTGCCGCACGGCGTCCGTTTCCTCGCCCTGTCCGAGTACCTGGTCGAGTACCGCATCGCGGCCGAATCCGAGATCAGCGCTCGCGGGGATCGGCTGGTCGCCTACCTCTTGGCTGCCGTCCGCCGCGGTGCGGGGCTGAACGAGCTTGCGGCGGCGGCCGTGCACGACCTCGGTGGCCGGCTGGCGGCGCGAATCGAAGCGACCCACCTCGACGTGGGGACGGCCCCGGCAGCGGCGCCGGGCATGCGGGTGAACGTCCGCGAAGACGTCGAGATCAGCTGGCACGGCACCGCCGAGCCTCCGACGGTCGACCTGCTCACCCAGATCGGGCGCGTCCTCGACGTCGCTTGCGACGAGCACGAGACCGAGCGCCGCCGGCACCGGGAGCGGGTCGGTCAGCTGTTCAGCCTGGTCGCCGACAGCCTTGCCGACGTCGCCGCGCTGCTGCCCTCCCTCGAACAGGCGGGGCTCACAGACGGTGAGCTGACCGTGTCCGCCTGGCCCGCGGGCACCGGGCAGTTGCTGGCAGGCGAGCTACCGAGCGCGCTGATCGCGGAGGCTCCCGATGCGGCTTTCGTGATCACGCGCGGCACCGCCGAGGTCGAGCAGGTCGCCCAGCGCCTCGCCCTCGCCTGCGGGCACGGTAGCTCGGTCTCGTTGAGCCACCTGGCCCGCGCCATCGCCGAGGCGCGGGCCTGCCTCGAACTCGCCCGCCGACGCGGGAGGCTGGTCGGGCCCCTCGAGCTGACCAGCCTGGACGGCCTGCTCGAACAGCAGCCCCCGGGCCGGCTCGACCCGTTCGTCGCGCAGCTCGTCCGGCCGTTGCACGAGCACGATCTGCGCCACCGCGGGCAGCTGCTGGACACGCTGCGCACGTTCGTCCGCGTCGAGGGCTCACTGCAGGCAACCGCCCGCGCGCACTACCTGCACGTGAACACCGTCCGGCACCGGCTGGGACGGGTGCAGGCGCTGACCGGACGTGACCCGCTCGCCTTCGACGACCGGATCGCGCTAGCGATCGCGCTGTGGGCCTACGAGCGCCGGACGTGGACGAGGTAGGTCGGCACCCGAGCGTCCGCGTACCCTGGACCGACGTGGACGTCCCCGCCGAATTGAAGGAATTGACCGCGACCCTCGTGAGCATCGAGTCGGTCGTGGATGTGGCGACGCTGCATGCCGAGCTGACCAAGCTCGAGGAGCAGGCCGGCGTGCCCGACCTGTGGGACGACCTGGAGAACGCGCAGCAGGTCAACTCGCGCCTGTCGCACGTGCAGGGTGAGATCCGCCGCGTCGAGGACCTGCGCCAGCGTCTCGACGATGCCCAGACGCTGTGGGACCTCGCCGAGGAGATGGACGATCCCGACTCGCGGGTCGAGGCGGAGGCCGAGGTCATCGGGTTGCGCAAGGCGATCGACGAGCTCGAGGTGCGCACGCTGCTGTCCGGCGAGTACGACCAGCGCGAGGCACTGGTGACGATCCGCTCCGAGGCCGGCGGCGTCGATGCGGCCGACTTCGCCGAGATGCTGCTGCGGATGTACATGCGCTGGGCTGAGCGGCACCACTACACCCTTGACGTCATGGACACCTCCTACGCCGAGGAGGCCGGCATCAAGTCGGCGACCTTCCAGGTGAAGGCGCCCTACGCCTACGGCACGCTCAGCGTCGAGCAGGGCACGCACCGGCTGGTACGAATCAGCCCGTTCGACAACCAGGGCCGCCGCCAGACGTCCTTCGCCGGGGTCGAGGTGCTGCCGGTCGTCGAGTCCTCCGATCACGTCGAGATTCCCGACGACGACATTCGGGTGGACGTCTACCGCTCCTCCGGCCCGGGTGGTCAGGGCGTAAACACCACCGACTCGGCGGTGCGGATCACGCACCTGCCCACCGGCATCGTGGTCAGCTGCCAGAACGAGCGCAGCCAGATCCAGAACCGTGCGTCCGCGATGGCGGTGCTGCAGGCCAAGCTGCTCGAGCGCCGCCGCCTCGATCAGCAGGCCGCGATGGACGCGCTCAAGGACAGCGGCAACAGCTGGGGCAACCAGATGCGCAGCTACGTCCTGCACCCGTATCAGATGGTGAAGGACCTGCGGACCGACTACGAGGTCGGCAACCCGCAGGGCGTGCTGGACGGTGACATCGACGGCTTCATCGAGGCGGGTATCCGCTGGCGCCGCAGCCACGAAACCGTCTAGTGCCCACACCGATCGGTGATCAACAGCGCTGAACGGTCGAATGCCGACGGTTCGAGCCTCTTGATCACCCGCGGAGGTGGGTCAGCGCAGCAGCAGCAGGTCGAGGCGGCGCGCCGTGACGATCAGCCCGACCACCGCCAGCACCACGAAGTAGGACGCGTGGGCCAGCATGCCCCAGCTGAACACGCCGGAGTTGAGTCCCCGCAGCAGCTCGATGCCGTGCTGCAACGGCAGGCACTGCACCACGAGCTGTAGCCACCTCGGGTAGACGTCGAGGCCGTAGAATGTTCCGCTGAACAGGAATAGCGGCAGCGAGGCCACCTGGATCAGATCGAGGTCCTGGATGCCCTTCATGTAGGACGTGACCGCCATCCCCACAGCGGCGAAGCCGAACGCGATCAGCAACGCCGCGGGTAACAACAGGATCGCCCACCAGGACGCGGTCAGGCCCATCACGACCATCACGACCAGGAACCCGGCCGAGTAGAGCCCGCCGCGGATGAGCGCCCAGCTGATCTCGCCGATCGCGACGTCCAGCGGTCCCAGTGAGGTCGCCAGCATCGCGTCGTAGAGCTTGGCGAACTTCATCTTGAAGAACACGTTGATCGTGGAGTCGTAGATGGCGCCGTTCATGGCCGAGGACGCGAGCAGCGCCGGCGCCAGGAAGGCGGTGTAGGAGATCGGGTGCCCGCCGGGGCCAGCCACCGTCCCCACCAGGCCTTTCAACCCCGTCCCCAGCGCGAACAGGTAGAACAGCGGCTCGAAGAAGCCGGAGAAGATGACCAGCCAGCTGTGGCGATACACGCGGAACGCGCGTTCGAGAACGATGTGACCGCGTCCGGAGTGCATGCCCAGCGGCAGGATGCGCAGAGTCCGGCTCGCCCGCGGCATCTCGTCGAGAACGGTCGCGTTCATCGCTGGATCCGCACCCGGAAGCGCCAGCGGGCCAGGCCCATGCCGACGACGAGCAAGGCAACAAGGTAGCCGAGGTGGCCGAGGGCATCGGGCGTCGACAACCCACCGATTCCCGCGCCGCGGGCCAGTTCGGTGCCGTGCCACAGCGGGCTGACGTAGGCGAGCCAGCGACCCCATTCGGGCAGCTGGCTGATCGGGTAGAAGGTGCCCGAGAAGAGGAACATCGGGGTCACCACGAACCGGAACAGGACGTTGAACGCCTGCCCCTCGGAGGTCACCGTCGCCGCCATCGCCATCACCGGGGCCGCGAATGCGGCTCCGGTCAGCGTGGCGATCGGCACTGTCAGCAGGATCTGCCAGCGCTGCGCGGCGCCGAAGCACGCCATGATCGCGAGATACAACGCCGAATTGCCGAGCAGCCGCAACGCGACCCAGAGCAGGTGGCCGTCGGCGATCTGGGTCGGAGTGAGCGGCGTGGCCGCCATCCCGTGAAAGAAGCGCTGCCATTTGAACCCGCCCATGACCGGGTAGCTCGCGTCGGCTGCTGCGATCTGCAGCGCGGCAGCGGTCAGGAACGCGGGTGCGACGAAGACGAGGTAGGCGACATCGAGCGGATGGCCGCCTTTGTCGACCACGGCGCCCAGCCCGACACCGAGCGCCAGGACGTACAGCAGCGGGGTCAGCACGCCGACGACGAGGATGCTCTTCCAGAACGCGCGCGCCGCGGCGATGTTGTACTCGACGACCTGCCAGCGCGAGGAGTGCCCGACGACGTGCTTGACAGAACCGTGCTTGACAGAAGTGGTCGCAGCCATCAGTCGATCAGGCTCCGTCCGGTCAGGCGCAGGAAGACGTCCTCCAGTGTGCTGCGCCGCACCAGCGAGGAGACGGGGGCCAGGCCGATCTCGTGCGAGCGGTTCAGCGCGTGCTCCCCGTCGCTCACGTAGAGCAGCACGCGGTCAGGCAGCTCCTCGACCCGCTCGCGTTCGCCGGTGATGACGCCGGCGAGCTGGCGGGCGGCCGCACCGTTCTGCCCGGGTGAGAAGCGCAGCTCGGCGACCTCGCGGGTGGAGTGGTCGGCGATGAGGCCGAGCGGCGAGCCCTCCGCGACGATGCGACCGCCGTCCATGACGACGAGCCGGTCGCACAGCTGTTCGGCCTCGTCCATGTAATGCGTGGTGAGCACGAGCGTGACGCCGTTCTGCTTGAGGCGGTACAGCCGGTCCCACAGGACGTGGCGGGCTTGCGGGTCGAGGCCGGTCGTCGGCTCGTCCAGCAGCAGGATCTCGGGGTCGTTGATCAACGAGCGCGCGATCGTGAGCCGGCGCTTCATTCCGCCCGACAGTGGCTCGACCTTCGCCTTCGCCCGCTCGCTCAACTGAGCGAAGTCGAGCAGTTCGTCCACCTTGGGGCCGAGCTCGGCCCGCGAGATCCCGAAATAGCGGCCGTAGATGTAGAGGTTCTCGCGCACGGTGAGCTCGGTGTCCAGCGTGTCCTGCTGCGGTACGACGCCCAGACGCGCCCGGATCCGCGGTCCCTGGGTGGCCGGATCCATACCGAGGATCTCCAGCCGCCCGGACGTGATGGGCGCGACACACCCGATCATTCGCATCGTCGAGCTCTTGCCGGCGCCGTTCGGGCCTAGGAAACCGAACGCCTCGCCCCGGTGCACCTCGAAGTCGATGCCGTCGACCGCGGTGAAGGCGCCGAACTGTTTGGTGAGCGCCCGGGCAGTGATCAACGATGCGCCCGGCGGGGTCGCGGTGCCCAGCGCGTCGATCCCCGTCCTCGGCACCCCCACGTCGAGACACGCTAGCAACCGATGTCACGCCGGTTTGTCACGGTTGACCCCCGGGTAAACGCGAAAATCTCCCCAATATCGGTTCCGATCCGACTCGCGGTAGGCCTCGTCGTGGCAGGCGCGCTGGTAACGATCACGTAAACTCGCCGGACGTGAACGAGCGCAGCGAGCGAACAGTGGGTATCGGGCTTGGCCGGCCGGTCCGAGCGAAGCGAGGCCGGACGTGAACGAGCGCAGCGTGATGAGCGACGGGTATCGCCGATGATCAGCCTCGAGAATGTCAGCAAGGTGTACCCGGCCGGATCGCGGCCGGCGCTGGACGCGGTGTCCATGGACATCGCGAAGGGCGAGTTCGTCTTCCTCATCGGTCAGTCCGGATCCGGTAAGACGACCGTGTTGCGCCTATTGCTGCGTGAGGAGACGTCCGACGGGGGGACGGTGACCGTCAACGGCCGCAATCTCAACAAGCTGGCCAAGCGCAAGGTGCCCGATCTGCGCCGCCGGATCGGTTGCGTGTTCCAGGACTTCCGGCTGCTGCCGAAGAAGAACGTGTACGAGAACGTCGCCTTCGCCCTCGAGGTCATCAACAAGCCGCAGAAGTCCATCAAGCGCACGGTGCCGGAGGTACTCGATCTCGTGGGGCTCACCGGCAAGGCGCAGCGGAGGCCGCACGAGCTCTCCGGCGGCGAGCAGCAACGGGTTGCGATCGCTCGTGCTTTCGTGAACCGCCCGCTGGTATTGCTGGCCGACGAGCCGACGGGGAACCTGGACCCGGACACCAGTCAGGGCATCATGAACCTGCTCGAGCGCATCAACCGCACGGGTACGACGGTCATCATGGCCACCCACGACAACAACATCGTCGACGCAATGCGCCGCCGCGTGATCGAGCTCGATCTAGGCAAGGTCATCCGCGACCAGGCCCGCGGCGTGTACGGGGTGGGTCGCTAGCCGCCCTCCAGCTCGTCCGTCGCAACCACTCGCAAGTCCGCCAACCGTAAGGAAGTCATGCGCGCCAACTTCGTAGTGTCGGGTGTCGCCGCGGGTATCCGCCGCAACGCCGCGATGACGATCGCGCTGATCCTGAGCACCTCCATCGCGCTCGGCTTCGTCGGTGCCGCGATCCTTGCGAACACCGAGATCAGCAAGTTCAAGACCACCTATGAAGACAAGATCAACATTTCGGTGTACCTGTGCACGGCCAGCGCCTACGACCAGCAGCAGACGGCGAACGAGCTGGCCAGTCGCGAGAAGCAACCCCAGCGCAAGGTGACCTGCGAGCAGAACGCGGCGAGCACCAGCGCGCAGGTCGAGACGGTGCGGGCGATGCTCAACGCCGATCCACTCGTCCAGTCCGCGACATTCGTCTCGCAGCAGAAGGCGCTCGACCTTGGCAAACAGCAACAACCGACCCTCGCGGCGTTCCTCCGGCTCGGCGACCTGCCCGCTTCGTTCACCGTCAAGCTGAAGGACCTGCAGAAGGACTACACATCCTTCGCCGCCAAGTACGACCAGGTACCGGGCGTGGACAAGGTGAACAATCAGATCTCGACCATCCAGACGTTGTTGTCGATGATCGACAGCGCCCGTTGGTTCTCGATCGTGATCGCGCTGGTCGTGCTGATCGCGTCCATCCTGCTGATTGCCAACACCATCCAGGTGGCCGCGAACCAGCGACGCAACGAAACGAGCATCATGCGTCTGGTCGGCGCCTCGCGCTGGATGACCGAGCTGCCGTTCATGCTGGAGACCGTGATCGCGGTCGTCGTGGGTGGACTGATCGCGATCGGCTTCATCGGGCTCGGCAAGCACTTCGTACTCGACGGCGTATTCGCGGGGCAGACGAAGAACGGGGTGATACCGAACCTGTCGGCCAACGACATCCTCATCGCGGGTGGTGCCGGCCTGATCGTCGGCGTGGTGCTCTCGAGCATCACCGCGTTCATCACGTTGCGCCTGTACGTACGGTTGTGAGCATGTCCGCCCAGTCGTCGCAGTCGAGCAATCGACCCGACGGGCGCAAGGTCATCGCGCAGAACCGCAAGGCGCGCCACGATTACTCGATCCTTGACGTGTACGAGGCCGGGCTGGTGCTCAAGGGCACCGAGGTGAAGTCGCTGCGACTCGGACGTGCCTCGCTGGTCGACGGATTCGCGACCATCGACGACGGCGAGATGTTTCTCCGCAACGTGCACATTCCCGAGTACGAGCAGGGCAGCTGGACCAACCACGAGCCGCGGCGCACCCGCAAGCTGCTGCTGCACCGGGGCGAGATCGACCGCCTCATCGGCAAGACGAAGGAGAGCGGGCTGACGATCGTGCCGTTGACGCTCTACTTCACGGCCGGCAAGGTGAAGGTCGAACTCGCCCTTGCCCGCGGCAAGCGATCCTTCGACAAGCGCCAGGATCTTGCTCGCCGCGACGCCGACCGCGAGGTGCGCAACGCCCTCGGACGTCGCAACAAGGGTCTGTAGTGGGGGGCCGGTAGTTGCTGGACGAGGACGTCCCGGACTGGTGGTCCCGCCTCGGACTACCGGGGCTGATCGACATCCACACGCATTTCATGCCCGCGTCGGTGATGGCTGCCGTGTGGCGCTTCTTCGACAATGCGGGCGAGCACTACGGCATGCCGTGGCCGGTGCACTACCGCGGTGACGACGATGAGCGCGTCGGCGCGCTGCGCTCCCTCGGCGTGCGGACTTTCACAGCGCTGGTGTACCCGCACAAGCCGGGCATGGCGGCATGGCTGAACAAGTGGGCTCGCGACTTCGCCGCGCGGACACCGCAGTGCCTGCCGTGCGCCACGTTCTTTCCCGAGCCGTCGGCCGCTAGCTATGTGCGCGACGCTCTCGAAGCGGGCGCCGCGGTGTTCAAGGTGCACGTGCAGGTCGGCGGATACGATCCGCGCGACGGACTGCTCGACGACGTCTGGGGCATGCTCGCCGAGGCGGCCGTGCCGGTCGTCGTGCACTGCGGCAGCGGGCCGGTGCCCGGGGCGCACACGGGGCCGGGACCGTTCGGCGAGGTGCTGGCGGCGCACCCCCGGCTGGTCGCGGTCATCGCGCACGCCGGCATGCCCGAGTTCCACGAGCACTGCGACCTGGTCGAGAGCTACCCGAACGTTTACCTGGACACCACGATGGTCGGCACCGACTTCACCAACGCATTTGCGGCCGTCCCTGCCGCCGTGATCGCGCGCTTCGGCGAGCTGCGCGAGCGGATCCTCCTGGGGACGGACTTTCCCAACATCCCATATGCCTACGCCGAGCAGCTCACGGCGTTGGAGCGCTTCGACCTCGGCGCCGACTGGCTGCGCGCAGTCTGCTGGGACAACGGTGTAGGACTATTCGGGCTTTCCCCTGCCGGTACGCTGACGAGGTAACGAAACCCCAGGGGGTGAATGGTCTCGACTCCGGACGTCGAGACAGGAGAAGCGGGCCGAGGATTGCGTTGCTGACCTCGCAAAAAAAGCGACGTACAAAAAATAAGCGCCGACAACAGTCGCGCCGATCTCGCTCTCGCTGCCTAAGCAGCCGGAGCAGGTCTGTCAGCCCGGGCACGTCACCGGCCCGGTCGCTGGCATCAGCTAGGTGGCTCACCGTCCTCGCCGGTCGCGGGGGAGGACGGGACAACTCACAGCGGCTGGGCCCGTCGCACCGGCTTGTGCGCATGACCGGTGGGGCCGAGTAGGGACAGCGCGCACTGCGCCCGGAGAAGTCCTGTTGAAGCGACGGAGGACGCGGGTTCGATTCCCGCCACCTCCACACGCACGTCGAATGCACGCTCGAAAGGCCCCGCGAATGCCGCGGGGCCTTTCGCCTGCCTGCCGCGCCACGTAGTTCTGTCGTGCATACCTCGACTACACCCGTTGCCCAGATCGCAGTTTTCCGCGCGACGCTCGAGCCGAGTGTCCGCCAGCGTGATTGCATGACCGGATGAGCCCGCGGCACCCCGCATCGACCACCCGGTCTCGCGCGCTGGTGGCCGCAGCGCTCGTGGCCGCGGGGGCGCTGGGCGCATGTTCGGGTAGCCCGGCCACACCGCACGCGGTAGGGCGCCCAGGAGCCGGCGGTGCCGGTGACCCCTACTTCCCCCGGCAGGGCAACGGGGGCTACGACGTCGACCACTACGCACTGACGATCGCGTACACCCCGTCGGCCAGCCAGCTCAGCGGGCAGGCCCGGATCCGGGCACAGGCGACCCAGGCCCTCTCGCGTTTCGATCTCGACCTACGTCGAAACATGCACGTGAGCTCGGTACGGGTGAACGGTGCGCGCGCCAAGGCGGCGCAACCCGTGGCCGCTGAGCAGGAGTTGGTGATCACTCCGGTGAGCCCGATCGCCGATGGCGCCGACTTCACGGTAGACGTCGCCTATACAGGCGTACCCGAACCGGTACGCGGCGACGGTCTCGCCACCGGGTGGATCCGCACCGACGACGGTGCGTTCGTCGCCGGCGAGCCGCAGGGTGCGCCGACCTGGTTCCCGGTGAACGACACGCCGGTCGACAAGGCGAGCTACGACGTCACGATCACGGTGCCGAAGGAGCTTGCCGCGATCTCGAACGGCGCGCTGCTCGGGCGCACCACTGTGGGCGGTCGCACGACGTGGCGCTGGCACCTGGCGCGTCGCGTCCCCAGCTATCTCGTCACGGCGACGATCGGGACATTCGACGTCACGACCGGCACCACCGACAGCGGCCTGCCCTACCTCGTCGCCGTCGATCCGTCCGAGGCTCGTGCTGCGACACCGGTGCTCGCGAAACTTCCGGCGATCATCGCTTACTTCACCGCGAAGTTCGGCAGCTACCCGTTCGGCACGACCGGTGCGATCGTCGACGACGCGCTCGTCGGGTACGCCCTGGAGACGGCGACGCGCCCCCTGTTCGACCGGGCGCCGGACGAGTTCACCCTCGCCCATGAACTCGCGCACCAGTGGTACGGCGACGATGTCACCTCGCGGCGCTGGCGCGACATCTGGCTCAGCGAGGGCTTCGCGCAGTTCGCGTCCTGGCTCTGGCTCGAGCATCAGGGCCAGAAATCCGCGGCCTCGTTTCTGGACGACCTGCTGAGCCAAGCCGCGGACGACCCCGTATGGAACCCGCCGCCCGCCAACCCGGGACGCGCGCAGGACGTGTTCGCAAGGTCGGTGTACGACCGCGGGGCGGGCGCTCTGCAGGCCCTGCGCGAGAAACTGGGTGAGCGCATGTTCTTCTCGATCATGCGGGGTTGGGTCGCGGCGCACGCGTACGGCAATGCGACGGTCGAGCAGTTCACCGCGTATGCCGAGAAGATGTCCGGCAGCGAACTGAACCACTTCTTCGACGTGTGGCTGTACCGGCCCGGCAAGCCGGGACGCCGCGTCCCGTAGGGTCTCATTTCTTCATCAACACGGCGAAACGCGAGCTGGGGAGCCTGTCGCATAATCGGCGAGCCTCCGCGTGTTGATCACGAATTGTTAAAAGATCTTGTGATGGCGAAGGGGTTTCGGCCGGTAGATCGGGATCAGCCGTTCTTGTTGCCGCCGGATATGCGGGATTGGCTGGGCGC
>JBBQZQ010000049.1:0-31958 GCA_038207565.1 Mycobacteriales bacterium | reverse complement strand
GGACGGCGAGCTCGGGCAGCTCGCGGGCGAAGACGTTGCCCAGCACGACGGTGGTTGGCGGCGCGACGCTCACTTCACCGAGGGTACGGCTGGGCGTGGCGACCGATTGACCGTCCGGTTTTCACCAAGCTGCATCCGCTGAAGCAGGTCCGCCTACGAACCCGCCACCGCTACGACTCCGGCGTCGGAACAGTTCGCGAGAACGCTGCGCGCGTTCGGCGGCGTCGACGAAGCACAACAGACCAAGAGTCGGGATCCCTGCGGGCACCGCGGACCGTGCGCCGGTGAACGAATCCCCGACGGTGACGGCGTCGTCCGATTGCAGGTGCGGCCAGAGCGTCCCTTCAAGCCTTCGCCGAGCGAAACCGCCAACGGGCTACCGGGTCCCCGTCAAAAAGAATGGTGTTGATCAATGCCAAACGATCCGTCTGCGCAAACATCGGGATCGCGGTCCGCGCGCAGATCGACGGGTCGCGCGCGTCGACGAACCTGCGGCGAAGCGGCATGGTCGCGCGGTGATCGACAAATGGCGGTCGTCTGACCTGCGAGACAAACGTCGAAGCCCCGAACACCTCGCAGTGCTGGGTGCTGGTGAGGTGAGGTTCCTGGTCGTCGTTGGTCCGTAGCCACCGGAGAGTGTTAAGCCGCGAGGTTCGCGCGCCCTGATCAGTTCAGAAAGCGCATTTTGGCCTCCCGCTGGGGCGGCGACTGCGTTGGCGAGCAGCCGGTTGACACAGGGTCTGCCCGAGGCGGGGCGAGCTCGGGGATCGGGCAGATGGGCAGGACGTCGATGAGCTACTCGGCGAGCCGCCTTCCTGTCTCGGGGCTGGTCGCGTGGTAGATCGCCCGGAGGCGTTGATGAGCCTGCCACGCGAGGTGGACCTCGGCGTTCGGATCACCGGCCGGGAGATGTTGGCGAGGCGAGCCCGCTGCCGGTCGGTGAGGTGCTCGGCGCCGGTCATCAGGATCCGTCGGATCCGATAAAGCTCGTCATCCTTGTGCCTCTCCGCTTCAAGGTTTCCTGCTGCACGCGCCGGCAAACTTCATCGAGGGCGGTCGACCCGAGGTTCACTCGACACCGAAGAGTTCATCAGTCTGGGCGCACTACGGCACGCCGGGAACACACATACAGTTACTCACGTCAGGGTCTTCTTTTGTCAGCTGGCTTTGTCGCTACTAATCGCGAAGGTCCTGACTCCTTGTACCTGCTACACCTCGCCGACCCGGTCCGCGTCTCCATCATGCTGATCTCCGATGGGCCGCGTCGAGAGTGCACTGCACGTCGGGTGGGGTCAGGTCGTATCCCAGGCGCCGGCGTCACAGCGTGACGGTGGAGGCCATCAGGTAGCCGTCGAGGAGTCCCTGCAGGCGGGTGCGGTCGGCGGGGGAGGCGTCGTGCAGGGTGATCTCGACCCGCAGCCCGCGCAAGCCACGACCGCCCCCTGAGGCGGTCACCGAGCCGCTGAGGCCATCCTCGTCGAGCAGGGCGCGGACGACCTGCTCGACGGCGTCCTGTCGCAGGCTGGGCTTGAAGATCTTGCCGACGGCAGTGAGGGGTACTTGGGCCACGACATGTACCTGTCGCGGCCAGGCCGGGCGCTCGCTGATCTCCTGCTCGGCGAAATGGCGTAGCTCGCCCTCGGAGACGTCGCTTCCCGGTCTCAGCTCCACGTAGCAGACCGGCACCTCGCCGGCGTAGGCGTCGGGCCGGCCCACCGCGGCCGCCAGCACGACGTCGGGGTGGCGCTGGAGCGCGCTCTCGATCATCTGCGGGTCGATGTTGTGACCGCTGCGGATGATCAGGTCCTTGGACCGCCCTTCGATCACGAGACGGCCCTCGTGGTCTAGGCGGCCCAGGTCGCCGGTGACCAGAGCCCCGCCCTGGAACGTATCCGCCCCCTGCGCCGGGTCGCGGTAGCCGGGCGAGACGGTGGGACCGCTGACCGTGACGACCCCGACCTCGCCCGGGTCACAGACTTCCCCCACCCCGCCGTCCTCGCCGAGCCGCCGACACGCGACGCGCGTGTAGGGGAAGCGCAGGCCGACCGAACCGCTGCCGCCCGTGGCGCGGGCCGGGTTGAACGAGATCAGCCCGGAGGCCTCGGTCATGCCGTAGCCCTCCTTCACCGTCAGTCCGGTGACCTCCTCGAACCGGTCCCGCACCGCGGCCGGTAGCGGTGAGGCGCCGGTAAGGACAACCCGTAGCCGGTGCAGGTCGGCGCCGTCGGTGGGGACCTCGGCGAGGGCGCCGAGCGAGGTCGGGACACCGACCGCGACCGTGACGCCGTACCTCTCACACAGACGCCAGAACCGCTCGACCATCACCGGGTTGCGCAGCCCGCCGGGTGAGAGGAGCAGCAGCTGGGCGCCGCTGAGGAAGGTGCTGACGCCCATCAGGATCGTGCCCGCGACGTGGAACATCGGCAGGGTGCCGGTGACGACGTCGTCGGGACCGATGTCGATCAGGGCCGCGCAGCCGTACGCCGCCACGAGCTGGCCGCGATGCGTGTGCGCGGCCAGCTTAGGCACCCCGGTCGTGCCGCCGGTGTGAAAATAAGCCGCGACCTCCTCGCCAGTCTCGGGTGGCGGGGCGAGCAGCCGATCGCCGGGCTGGTCCGCGATCGCGGTCAGGTCGACGACGCCCTCGACGCTGGGGGTGTCCGGAGGCGCCACCCGCACCAACGTCAACCCCGGGAGCCGCCGCCGTAGCTCGACCGCCTTCTCCCAGATGTCTAGGACCGGGTGCGGACCCAGCGCGACCAGCACGGTGGCCCCGCTGGCCTCCAGCAGGCCGTGGAGATCGTCGGGCTGGAGCAGGAAATTCATCGGTACCGCATACCCGGCGGTTTCGGCACCCCACAGCACGGCGTGCGTCTCGACCAGTGTCGGCAGGAGGTAGGCCACGCCAGGGTGCTCACCGCCCAGGCTGGTGAAGAGGTTCGCGGTGCGAGTCACCAGACCCAGCAGCTCACCGAAGGAGACCCGCCGCGGCTCCTCCTCGTCGCCGCCGGTCATCACCATGGTCAGCGCCGTACGATCACCGTGCAGTGCAGCCGCCCGCACCAGCACGTCATACACCGATCGCTGCGGGATCCGCTCCACGAGCGGGACCGCGGTCTCGAACCGCTCGATGTCGGCGAGCGTGGACAGGGGATGCTCCAGCCAGTCCGTCATAGGACTCCTTCATCAGCCGACACCGCGTCTGCTCGGTTTATAGCTACCGTGCGCGAGAGTCAACCCGGGTCAACCGCGCCGAAACGAGATAACCCGCCCAGATCCGTGACCTGCTGCATTCAACGGGTGGTGGGTCTCGTGGAACGCCCTGCTGGGCCGGTATTCCGTACCCTGCAGTACACGCCCATATTGGGTGGGACGGGCGCACCGCCGGGCTCGTCCCGGTCGGGAAACCCCAGGTGGGAACACCGCAGCTCGGCGTGCCTGCGCGTGATCGGGCGTCCCAGATGCCCCGTCCGGAGAAATCCCGGTTACCGGGGCTCTACGAACGGTTCCGCGTCGTAAAAGCCCCGGGGTCGCGACGACTTGACCTGACCGCTGCGGGACAATCGCACATCCCGACATAATCGGTGCCGTCCAGCGAGTGATGCGATGCCACTATCGACCTGATCTGGACGAAGGCCATACGGACCGATGTGAGCGCCTCTATATCTCCAACAGTCTGCGAGATCGACGGCTCGGCGTGCGCTGAATCGTGCTGGGTTAGCGATTGTCGCATCGGCCCAGCGTGAGAGTGATGAGCGGACGTCGTCGCGATCGTTCACCGACGTTGAGGTCGGCGAGCAGGGTGTCCATGACGGATTCCTCGTGGATGGCAGCTGCAGGGCGCCGGCGAGCGACGGCTGGCCGGCGAAGGAGACGATTGCGGCTGTGGTGTCGGCGTCGGTTGCTGCCTGGAGGATCGGTGGTTCTCGGTCGCGAATATCCGCCCGGTGGCCAACGTGGCGGCCGTGCGGAGTTCTCGGGCGGTGAGGTGGGTGACCAGGGCGAGGTCGGCGCGGTCGCGCATCATCCGCGACCAACCGTCATTGCCGGGCGGTCGCAGCGCCCACGTGATGACGGTGCCCGACACGTCGTCTGTGGTGACTCCCGCCTCGACCCAGATTTGACGCCGTTCGGCGGCGGACGACGCGGGCGGTGTGCTTCCTGTCATGGTCGGGCCGCGAAGCACGAGCGTCGAGGCAAGCGTGTCGGCGTCCAGGCGGTGCGCGTTGCCGGTGAAGCGTGCGGCCAGGGTGCCCAGGGGGATCGCCTCGACCGGCTGCGAGGTCGGATAGGCGAGGACCGCGACGGCCTGCGGTATCGCTTCGCGCGAGGCGTCTGCTCCGGCTCGTCGGCATACGCCACCTCGCCCGGGCCGCGAGGAAGCGGCGGCGGAGGAGTACGACAAGCGGTTTGGACACGCGCGCGGATGCTCACCGTATGTGCGACGACCGGGCTGGCGGCGACGCTCGGGGATGGGGGTGGGCCCCTATCATGTGGGGCTGCTCCCCGATTCCGGTCCCGATCATTCGAGCTAGGTTCGCGTTTTCGGCAGGTCTACGGCTTTGGGGGCCCGATGACTAATCTGATGCGACGAGGGGCGACGAGAGACGCAGTAGTGGGGTCCGCGACGAGCAGGTCGCGGGTTTCTCAGCTGGGGCCGGCGGTGCTCTTGTTTGCGGTGGTGGCAGCGTGTGGGTCCGGCACCGACCGTCTGGGCCATCCTGACGCGCATCGTGTGACGGTGCTGCGCGTCTTGAACACCCGCGCTGCGTTGGAGGTTGACCCGTTCGCACGCGCGGTGGCGTCGATCTCCGGCGCCCGCCGGGGACACCGAGCCGTCCCACTCGGGACCTTCCCGGAGTTCGCCACGATCGATTCGAGCATGTGACCGAACGACGCACGCACGCTCTGCGCTGCCGCGACCGAGGAAAAGAAATCCTGCGCCGGGTGTCCCTTTCCACCCCGCAGCGCGCACGTCACTCAGAGACAACCACCCACCGCACACCCGTACCCGGAAGGGCAGACAGCAACCCCGACGACCAACCCCTCATCACGAAACCGTCACGAATCGTCGCCGGCTGTCGTAATCGACCCCGCCCAACTCACTTGCCCCTAACACGCCAGCACCGCCGACACCCACCCAGAGGAGCCGCCGCCGAACACCGCACGCCAACCGGTCTGACCATCACAAATCAATAACAACCGGCGTCGGCACTTCCGGTCCGCACCCAGAAAAGCGCCCTACCCGGGCGAGAGAGCACCACCAGCACCACACCAACCCGTACCGCTCAACGACAGGAGCACCCCATGACCACCCACGCCAACAGCAACCCCGCAGCAGCGACCCCGCCAGCAGCGACCCCGACCACCGCGACCAGAAACTACTCACCATCACCGAAGCCGCCGACATCGTGCGCGCACCCGTCGCCACCTTGCGCTACTGGCGCCACCTCGGCACCGGACCGCGCAGCTTCCGCCTCGGCCGCCGCGTCCTCTACCGCTACGACGACCCAGCAGCTGGATCAACGATCACCACGACCACGGACCACACGCGGCCTGACTCCTGGAGCACAGCCGGCCAGCATAACGTGACGCGTTCATAACGTTACGCGTTATAGTGCTGGTGTGCTGCGCTCGTTCGCCGAGAAAGACACCAAGCGGGTGTGGCGCCGTGAGAGATCACGCCGGCTCGACCCGACAACTCAACGAGCGGCCCTGCGCAAGCTGCTGATCCTCGATGCTGCCGACACTCTGAACGACGCGCGGATCCCGCCGGGGAACCGCTTGGAAAAGCTCCGAGGTGATCGGGCCGGCCAGCACAGCGTCCGCGTGAACCAGCAGTGGCGGATCTGCTTCCGGTGGACGACCGCCGGGCCAGAAGACGTCGAGATCGTCGACTATCACTGATAAGGAGGACCGCATGAGCACGGCATTCATGGCACCGATCCACCCCGGCGAAATTCTCGCCGAGGAGTACCTGGGCCCACTCGGCATCACGCAGCACAAGCTCGCGGTCGCCATCGGCGTGCCGCCGCGGCGCATCAACGAGATTGTCCACGGCAAACGACGGATCAGCGCCGACACTGCGTTGCGGCTGGCTCGGTACTTCGGAACCTCCGAGCGCTACTGGATGAACCTGCAGGGGCGCCACGACATCGAGGTCGAACGCGATCGACTCGCCGGCGCACTCGATGGCATCCGCCCCCTCGCCAGTGCCTGACACATCCGGGGGGGACGAAGCGGCAGCGGCGGCTCGGCAGACTATTGCGATACGAGCGGCCCACCTGCGCGACTGCCTCGCCTCGCGTCCGCCGGCAACCGACACGGGTGTCTCGATCGAGGACGCGGTAACCTCCGTGCGCAACGGGCGGGATGCGTCGTGGGAAGACCGTGCCGGGTGGCTCCGATGGTTAAATCAAGATCGACAGTGAGCGTTCGATTTCAAGATCATCCGAACCAGACTCATCTTTTACTCATCTTTACTCATCTTTAATGACCGATTACAAACGATTATGATCATGAATGAATGTCATTGAATCCCCTACACGGCAGGCGGTGTAGCGAATTTTCAACGATGATCAACTGTTTAAGATCAACTCGAAGGGTTACTGGTTCGAGTCCAGTCGGGGGAGCCAGTACGGGGGTGTAGCCGCTCCTCCCAAGATCAAAGAACAACAAACGAACGATTATTCTCGGTGGAGCACCTCCGCCGCACGGGCGGACACGACCTTGCGGCCCATGTAGACGTCCTGTGTCATGGACGGTTTCTCGTGTCCGAGCTGGTCCGCGATCTGGCGTGCGCTTAGCCCGGCCGCATCCAGGCGGGTGGCGCCGGTCTTGCGGAACACATGACTGGTGACACAGGAATACGGCCCGGCCTGGCATCGAATCCGCGCCCGGCCATGGATCAGGTGGCCTCGCTCACCGCACTCGGCGCAGCCGATGCCATCGAGGATGTGCCGTAGATCGGCGGAGGTGTTGCTGGGGTCGCGCACCTGCCCGAGCGGAGAGCCGAACACGATCCCGCCTGGTGCCTGGCGCCGGAGCTCGCCCTGGCGCCGATCGAGCATCGACAGGACGTACGGCGGCAGCGCCAGGACGCGCCATCCGGCAGCGCTCTTCGAGCGCTCCTGGATGAGGAGGCCTCGTTGCTTGACGCGGACCACCGTCGCGTTGACCTCGAACGTTCCCGCATCTCGGTCGAGAAGTGGCAGACCATCGGCGTTCGTGCCAGGTCGGACGGCGCACGTCTCGCCGATGCGCGTCCCCGTGCCGAGCATGAAGTCGACGAGATCGGGGACGTCCAGCTCGAGCGCGCGTTCGTGTGCTCGCAGCCTGTGGATCAGATCGTTGACGTCGCCGGGCGGTAAGGGCGCGAACCGTTCGCTTGACGTGTGGAATCGATGTCGTGTCCCTAACCGGGTTCGACCCGACCGCGCCGCGACGTACGGCGAGAGCGAACACGCCGGACAGGACCGACCGTGCGGTCTTCGCCGCCCCGGCGCCGTGATGCTGTTTCACCCCCTGCAGCGCGCGGCCCAGAGCCATCACATCGACCTCGCGCAGCGCGAGCCCGCCGAGGGTGGGCTTCACGTAGTTCTCGACCCCGAGCCGGTAGACGCGCTTGGACTTCTCCGCGAGACACCGGCGCCCGCACTCGACACGAGTACTGCCTCACCGACCCCGGTCGCCAGCTCTTTCCCGTCCTGGTCGCCCTGCTGCAATGGGGAACGCCCACCTCGCCGCCCCCGCTGGCCCACCCGTCGTCCTCCAGCACGCGAACTGTGGTGAGCCCGTACGCGCCGTCATCCAATGCTTAGACGGACACCAGCCGCTGGCCCTGCGCGACGTCGGGCCCGTCGCCGGACCTGGAGCGCACCTGGCCGCCGCGAGCTGAGTCTCGGCACGCCCCCCTTGTGCTGACGGACGCAAGGTTGGAGTCCGCTTGGTCGAGGGAGGCGCTGCATTACCTCGGGGCGGCGACGTCCTCAGGGCATGCGGTTTCACGGGATCTGAAGTCGCCTCGCTGGGATGTCCTCAGACGTCCACTCCGCGCGTCGTCTAGACAGGCGCGAGGGTCGCGCTGGGAGGATTGGCAGGGGTTCACGTGAGAGCGGTTCAGATTGTTGAGCAGGGTGCACCTGAGGTGCTGAAGGTGGTCGACCTTCCCGACCCGACCCCAGGGCCGGGGGAGGTGCTCATTCGGGTGGCGGCCGCCTCGGTCAACTTCTCCGATGTTGCCCGCCGCAGCGGTGCGCTGTACCCGTTTCCGACACCTTTGCCGTTCGTCCTCGGAGGTGAGGTGGCCGGCACGATCGAAGCCGTAGGTTCTGACGTTGGGGATCTTGCGATCGGCACGCCGGTGTTCGGGTTGGCCGGCGCGGATGGTCGCGGCGGCTACGCAGAACTCGCGCTTGCCTCCGCGCGCAACGTGGCACCGATCCCACCCGGGGTCGACCCGGCACACGCGGCTGGGGTCGTCATCGAGGGTGTCACGGCGACGTTGCTGCTGACCGATGTCGCACCCGTCGGCCCGGCAACGACCCTGCTGATTCCTGCCGCCGCGGGAGGCGTGGGCAGCTTCCTGGTGCAGATCGCGACGCTGCTCAGCGTCGGCACGATCATCGCTGCGGCGAGCACCCCGATGAAGCGGGGCAGGGCCAGGGCGCTGGGGGCTCACCACGTCGTCGACCCCACCGACCCGACCTGGCCACGGCAGGTGCGAGAGCGCACGGCCGGCCGAGGTGTCGACGTCGCATTAGAGGCAGCGGGCGGGGACAGCCTGGACCGAACGCTAACTACACTGGCGCCGTTCGGTAGGGCGGTGGTCTACGGGATGGCCAGCGGAAGCCCCGGTCACATCCAGCAGTCCACCCTCGAGCACTTGCTTTACCGTCCGTCGCTGAGCCCCACCCTGACCGTGTTCAACCTCGGACTGCACTTCGGCCTGAAGCCGGATATCGCTGGGGCGGCGTTGGGCCGTTTGATTGGCTGGGTTGCCGATGGTGCCGTGTCCGTGGATGTCTCTGAGCGCTTCGCGCTCGAGGACGCCGCCGAGGCGCACGAGCGGCTCGAGACGCGGGCCACAACAGGGAAAACGGTCCTAATTCCCTAACCGAGGGACCGCAACGACGTTGTGACCAACTGAGAAGCTGTCGAGATCAAGCCAAGGAGTCGTTGTGAAGTACATGCTGCTACCAGTGAACGCCCCAGATGCGTGGAGCCCGCCGGACCGGCGTTCAGGGACCGCTGATGACCGAGTAATCGACGACTGGGCCACGTACACCCGCGCACTTGACGCCGCAGGGGTGCTCATTGACGGGGCAGCTCTGCACGGCCCCGGCATCGCCACCACGGTCCGGGTCAGGGACGGCCAGCGACTTGTCACTGACGGCCCGTTCGCCGACACTGAGGAACACCTCGTCGGTTACTACATCATTGACGTCCCCGACCTGGACACGGCCCTCGAATGGGCCGCCCGGGTTCCGAACGTCAGGACCGGGTCGGTGGAGGTGCGGCCGATGCAACCCGGGTCGGAGGCGCATCTCATGCTCCAGCCACGTGGCAGCGGCGGGCGGACCCCGGACGCGGATGTCGCCGGCCAGAAGGCCCATCTTCGGTGACCAGCGCGGCGCCGCGCGACGCGCAGCGGGCCCTTGAACGGTGCTTTCGAGACGACCGGGCCGCCGTCCTCGCGACGGTGGCCCGGCGCGTGCGCGACCTGCAGCTCGCAGAGGACGCGGTGCAGGACGCCTTCGCCGCGGCCGCGCAGCACTGGCCAGGTGACGGGATACCCGCTCGCCCCGCCGCGTGGTTGACGACCACAGCGTGGCGCAAGGCGCTCGACGCGATCCGCAGGGACCGCTCCACCGATATCCATTCAAGGCTCGCCACACCACCCAGCCGGTGGCCGACCACCGACCCACCCCTTGACGAGGCAGCCAAGAGCAGCATGGAGATCGTCACCTGCAACGACGACCTACTCGCTCTCGTCCTGCTGTGCTGTCACCCGGCGCTCAGCCTCCCCTCCCAGGTCGCCCTCACCCTGCGTCACGTCGCCGGTCTCAACGACACCCAGGCAGCCGCCCGGATGCTGGTTACCCCGGCGGCAATGACCAAGCGCCTCGTCCGAGCGCGAATGAAGATTCGCGACAGCGGTATCTCCTTTGAGCTGCCCGAGCCGGCAACTCTGCCGGCGCGGCTGGACGCGGCGCGCACCGTCACCTACCTGCTGTTCACTCAGGGATACAGCTCCAGCAACCTGGACGACGCCAGCGCCCGGGCCCAACGCGAAGACGCGATCTGGCTCGCCCGCCAGCTCCACCGACTGAGCCCCAATGACAACGAAAGTGCCGGTCTCCTAGCGCTGCTGCTCCTGCACCACGCACGCTCACCGGCCCGCACTGACAGCCACAACTGGCCAATTCCGCATGACGCACATGACCGCACCCTCTACGACCAGGACGCCATCGCTGACGCTCGCACCCTGTTAGGCCGAACGACCCGAACGCCCAGGCTGGGTCCCTACCAGGTCCAAGCGGCCATAGCCGTGCTGCACACCACCCCGACCGAGGCCAACGGGCCCGACTGGGCCACGATAGCAGCGCTGTACGAGATCCTCGGGCACCTCGATGTGTCACCCATGATCACCATCAACTATGCCGTAGCCGCCGGCCGGGCCCGCGGCCCGCAGGCCGGGCTGCGCGTCTTGCAACCGCTACTGAACCAGCCCCTGCTCGACGCATCGGTGAATCTTCATGCCGCGCATGCCCACCTGCTCGCGGCGAGCGGCGACACCACTGCCGCTGCCACAGCTTGGACGAAGGCCTCGAAGCACGCACTGTCACCGCCGCAGCGGCAATACCTACGGCAGCTCTCCTTGCCGACACCTGACGCTTGAAAGATTCGATGCGAACCGGCCAACGCACCTACGTGTAACGGAGGAACCTATTCAGGCCAAGGCACAGCATGGAGATGCGTCATGAGCGACCAGCACCAACTGCTGACCGTCAACGAAGCCGCACACCTCGTTCGCGCGCCGGTGGCGACGCTGCGCTACTGGCGCCACCTCGGCGCCGGGCCGCTCGGCTTCCGCCTCGGCCGGCGCCTCGTCTACCGACGCACCGACGTCATCTAGCGGGCCGTGTGCCCGTTCACCCCGGCCGTGCGGGCACCCTTGTTGCCCCGCACCCGAACCCACGCCACCAGAAGGAACGCGGGATCGGCGACGAGATTGAACGGATCGTCGAACTGGCGATGAGGATCATCACGAGCCCAACGGTGCAGCTTGGTCTGGTTCTTCAGTACCCGGAGTTTTGCCTCGAGGACGGCGCGCTCCAGTTCGTCGGTTTCCACCAGCGATGACCTCCTGACATTCCGGTCACGTCCACTGCTGACTTGCTGGCCCGCTTGGCCCTGTGACCGGCTTTCCCGATCTCCGTGGCGGGGCATTACTTCGGCGACTACTACGAGGCCTCCGCCCCATCACGCGGCCCTGGGTCGACAACGAACCTGCCCACCGGACTGGCTGCCCGGCTGGTCGGGCGACCGCGGATGGTTCCCACGTGCCCCACGCACTCGATCGGTCAGCGAGGCGCCCAGCTCTACTCCGACAGCATCGCCACGGCTACGCCGCAGGCCTTCACCGTGCCTCCCCACCGGAACACGAACCCGGCTTCGGGGTTTGACCCTCGTCTCTCGGCAAAGGGTCACGCGCTGCACACCGGCCCGTATCTACCAGGTTTGAGCCGGCTGAACTCTTACGGAGCTTCAACCACTGGTTCACTCTCGTTACACCGTCTGACACGGACGAGCACCAGTCTGCAAGTGCCGGCACACCGCCGTTGTCGGGGCTGCTCACCACTCTCACCGGCGTTCCCCGGATCCGGCTGCCCCCAGCTTCACCAGGCCGCTGCGACGACCCGGCGGTGTAGGTCTCTCACCTCCACTCGATTGCGTAGAGCTTCGTGGCGCACTCGCGTTCAGTCCAATGTCGCGACCGCGGGATCGCCACAGGGGCATTTCGTAGGATGGCTCCGGACAAGATCATCGAGATCGTCCGATTCAACTCTTCAAATTCGGTGACTGATGCTCGGCGGCCGGCTGCGGGTCAAAGTCGCTCCCGGGGCGCGCAGCGGGTGGCATATCGCCTTTGCAACCTCGGTCAACCGAACGGCGCTGGATGTCCGGCCCGCGTCTAGGTCTATCTCGCTAACGAAGTCCGGCGGTGTTTGTCATAGATTCCGGCGAAGGGGCTGCGAGTCACTCGATTTGGGACAGATCCGGTACGGATCGCCCCGCTCGGGCGAGTGCATCGAGGATCGCGGCGGTAATCTTGGTTAGCTGCCGGACCTGGGTGGGCGTGAGCTGATCGAACACGAGCTGCCGGACGCTCGCCACGTGCCCAGGGGCCGCGGACCGCATGACTTTTGCACCGGCATCGGTCAGGGTCGCGTGCACAGCCTTACGGTCGCGCGGGCATGGCGAACGCCGCACGTATCCGTGCTGTTCCAACCGGGATATGGCGTGGGACAGGCGGCTGGGCGAACTGCTAACGAGCACCGACAGCTTCTGCATGTGCAGCGTGCGTTCGGGCGCCTCGCCGAGTACCGCGAGAATCGCGTAGGTCGTGTGCGTGATGCCGACATCGCGACGTAACTGTTGATCCAGTGCGGAGTCAAGCAATGCTGTGGCGGACAGCAAACCGAGCCATGCCTGCTGTTCGGATGGGTCCAACCAGTGCGGCGCCATCAGCTGAGAGTATCTGCTGAACACTTGAAAGTTCACGAATGGAGACGTGTTGGCATGTTTGACTTTTCAATCATCACCTGACCGGAGGAGACGCCATGACCAGCACAGCCTCGTTGTCCGTTAAGTCTCGCGAGGGAGGAGGGCTGCGTGCCACCCTCGCCTCGATCGCCGCCGGCGCCGTTGTGAGCATCGCAGCGTGTGCCGTTATCGCGGCGCTTGCGCACGCGGCGGGCGTCCCGGCGGCGTTCCAGCCGCTGCAGTTCACCAGTTTCACCGCGCTTGTGGTCATCGCGGCCATCGCCGGCGCGATCGGCTGGAACATCGTGCGAACCCGCGCCGACCAGCCGTCACTCATCCTGACCCGGCTGGTCCCTGCCGTCGTCCTCGTCAGCATGACACCGGACATCCTCATCGGCCTGACCAAGTCCATGCCGCACACCACCTGGGCCGGTGTCGCAACACTGATGATCATGCATGTCGCCGTCGCCGGAGCCCTGGTCGGCAGCTACCGGTACTTCCTGCCGCCGAGGCGCTGAGCCCCGATGCCACCGACAGCTCGCCGTCCCGCTATGCCCGAGGAAAGCAGTGACTCATGGCCGTGACTCGCCGCACATCCTGGCCGCCGCATCCGCATCCGCAGGCGCCGGCCGGCACCGTCCTCGCCGCCCTGTCGTCCGTCCCTGTCGGCCACGCCGTGTCGGCAACGGGCAAAGACGGCGCAAGGCTGATCGTCGCGCAACCGAAAAAGGGCTCGGTCGCAGCATTCTTCGGGTTGGTAGCGGCGCTGCCGAGCACGCTGGCGGGTCCGGCGCCGTCTCGGCGGGAGTGAAGGGCGCTGCATTCGATGCTGTCGCCGGGGCAGCCGCTGCGCCCGATTGCACAGTGCGTGACCGTCGGTGGTGCAGCCGACGACGGCAGGCCACAGGACGGCCGGGGCCGCGAGGGCGGTTCTCATCCGATGACCACCTTCAGCGCCACGGAGCCGGTGACCCCGTTGCCCGCCGCCCCGTCGTAGCTGACGGTGACCGACGCGGGCGGCGCACCCGCAAGCAGGAACGAGACGAACGTGTGCACGGTGGCTGCGTTTGCGGGGATGGGCGTCGCGGACAGGTCGTCCGGCTCACGCGGTGTCGAAACGATCTTCGCCCCGCCGACGGCCACGCTGAACTGCGTCGCGGCGAGGTAATAGCCGCCGCTGGCGTTGCCGGAGTAGGTCGCGTCGATCGCCACGCGCAGCTCGTACTTGCCCTTCTCGAGCGCGCGATAGCTCGCGTCGGCCGTGCCGCCCGTGACCGCGAGTGCCAGCACCGGCGTGGTGCCCTTGGCGCCGCCGGACACCGTCTTCGGCTCGACGGTGTGCACCGCGCCGCCCGACGTGAGCACGGCGCTGGACTGCAACTCGTCGGTACTGCCGAAGGTCAGTGTCGAGTTCGCCGGTTCGGCGGCCGTGTCGGTGCGGAAGCTCAGGCTGAGGTCGGCCGTCCCCTTGGCGGAGATGGACTCGAACTGCGGGTTCTGCAGCGCTACAGCCGTTCCTGACACGGTCAGCGACGGCTGGTCGGACTGGCCGGCGAGCTGTCGCGCCTGGTCGGTGAGGTTCTTGATCGTGCCGGTCACGGTCAGCGTGCCGCCGGCCGCGCCGTTGCCGTCCGGCGTGAACGTCGTCTTGGTCAGCGCGATCGCGAACTGGTTCCACCACAACTCGGCAGACACCGGCGTGATCACCGGCACGGCCGAGGGCGTCGCCGATGCCGCCACGGTGGAGGGTGCGGTCGTCGGCGGTGCGCTTGTGATGGCTGCGCTCGTCGGGGCGCTGCTCGGGTGAGCCGGCCCGCCCGAGGTGGACGAGGAACACGCGGCGAGGACGCTGGCGCAGAATGCGGCGGCGATCAGTCGAATGGTCATGGCGTCGACGCTAGGAAGATCGTCGCGCGGCGGAATCGGGGGAAACCCTCGACATGGGAGCGGGGTATGCCCACGGCGCCGAACCGGCCATAGCGTGGCGTGGTGGGCGTCTACGTGGTGGAACGGTATTGGCCAGGGGTGTGCGACGCCGACGTCGACGCGCTGGCGGTGCGGTTGCGCGCCGCTGCCGGCCGGCTGGCGGCCCAGGGCGAGCCGATTCGCTACCTGGGCAGCGTGCTGCTCGTCGGCGACGACGTAGTGCAGTGCCGATTCGAGTCCGACGACGCAGACGCGGTGGTGTGGCTCAACGAGCGGGCGGGCGCACAGTTCGACCGGCTGCTCAGCGCACGTGCCTACCCGGCCTGAGCCCCGCCGAACCGGGCGCCGAGCTCGGCGCGCGACTCGATGCCCAGCTTTCGATACACCCGCGCCAGGTTCGCCTCGACGGTTTTGGTCGCCAGAAACAACCGCTCGGCCACCTGCCGGTTCGTCAGTCCGGCGGCCGCGAGCTCGGCTACCCGGTGCTCGGTCACGGTCAACTCGTCCGACGCGGCGGGGCGTATGTTGACGCGAGCCAGCTCGGCGGCGGCGCGGGCGTGCCACGGTGCCGCGCCCATCGCCGCGAATTCCGCGAGGGCTTCGGTGAGTGCTTCGCGCGCTGAGAGTTTCGCCTTGGCGCGGCGGCACACCTGGCCGAGGATGAGCAGGCAGCGTGCGCGGTCGAAGCGCAACGGCAGGGTTTTGTGCCGCCGTAACGCCGCCTGTGCCTCGGCGCGCGCGCCGACCACGTCGCCCTCTGCCGCCAGTACCAGGGCTCGGCCCGCCGACACCACGGCGTGCGCGTAACCGCGGCCGGAGAGCTCAGCCTTCGCGGCCAGGTCGTCCAGGAATGTCCGGGCATCGGCCAGCCGCCCACCGGACACGAGCGCCTCGGCGTAGTCGAGGTGGTAGCGGGTATAGCCGGGCTCCCTCAGGCCGATCCGCACGAGCACGGCGCACCAGGCATCGAAGTGCCCGAGCGCGACGACGGTGTCGCCGCGCGACCAGGCGAGCATCCCGAGCACACCGTGCAGTCGTTGCGTGTCCCACGCGGCGCCCGCGGCCGTCGCCGCGACCAGATCCGCCGCCATCGTTGCCTCGATGCCGTCGGCGCGTCCATCGACAGTCGCGACGAGCGCGCAGAGGAAGCGGGCGCCGTCGGCCTGCGCGGCCATGCCGGCCGCCTCGGCGAGTGCGAGATGTTGCTCGGCCAGTTCGCGCGCCTGCGCGACGTTGCCGCGCCACAGCGCCAGCTGGGGCAGGTGCGAGTGGACGTAGGACAGTGAGGAGACATCACCGGACGACTGCGCCTCCGCGAGCAAGACCGCAAACCGCCGATCGGCCTCTTCGAGCTCGTCGGCGTACTTCAGCAACGCCGCGTAAGCGGCGTCCGCCCGGTCCGACAGTCGGCGGGTGGGGTGCGCCTGCTCGAGTTCGATCGCGCGCAGCAGCCGCTCGTGATCGAGCCCACGGCCGGCGCGGAACTGAGCGCTCGCCGCCTGGCACAGCGCACCGCCGAGGATGGCCGGGTCCGGGTCGGCGATGCCGGCGAGCAGCGCAACCGCTTGCGCAGCTTGCTCGTAGGACTCGTCGGCGTCGTCGTAACAGACCGCGGACCACGTCAGGTGCACCTCGGCCGCCAGCTCGGAGTCGTCGTACGCGTCGGCGAGGGCCCGTTGCAGGTGCGGGATCGCCGCCGACCAGCCCTCGGACTCGACGATGAGCTCGGCCAACCGGATCTGCGCCCGGCCGCGCACACTGCCGGGTGGGCACAACGTGACCGCCGCACGCTGCTGCGCCGCCGCGCCGGCAGTGTCGCCGGCCTCGAACAACAGGCTGGCGAGCTGCTCCACGCGCGCGAGCCGTCGCGGATCGTCGTCGGCGGTGCGCGAGACCGCCAGCCGAGCCAGGTCCGTCGCGGCCTCGACCGCGCCTCGGTCGGCCGCGAGAGCGGCGCCTTCTTCCAGCGACTGCGCGACGTCGGGGTCGATCTCCGGGAATGCGATCGCGAGATGTCGGGCCCGCTCGATCGGATCCGTGCTCGCCGACGCGAGCCGACGGTGCAGTGCCGCGCGCTCGACAGGATCGAGCGAACCGTACGCGGTCGCCGCGACGAGTGGATGCGCGGGACGGATCATGCCGTCAGCGATGACGACGAGCGCTTGGGCGACGGCGAGCGCCAGGATGGTGGCGTCCTCGCCGTCCGCGGGCAGCCGCGGACTCGCCGCAGCCGCAGCGAGAAGCAGGCGCACCGCAGGATCGAGCACGGCGACACGGTCGGCGACGAGGCTGCGTAGCGACCCAGGCAGTTCGAGCGGGGTGCCGGGTTCGGCTCGGATCTCGCTTCGTCCGAGCGCGCGTGCCAGTTCCAGCGCGTACAGCGGATTGCCGCCCGACGTGTCGTGGATGCGTACCAGCGTGGGACGGGGGAACGTCAGACCCACCCGGTCGCGGACCAGCTGGAACAAGCTCGCGATCGACATCGGCCCGACCTCCAGCGTGAGCTGGTCGCCGTCCGGCACGCTGTCCGGCCCGCCCCGGGCGGTGGCGAGGACGTGGACCGGCTGCGCCTCGAGCCGGCGCAGTGCGAACTGCAGCGTCCTCGCGCTCGCCGGGTCAAGATGCGCGGCATCGTCGAGCGCGACGAGCACCGGCGCGCTCGCCGCGAGCCGGTGCAACGTCGCGAGCAGCGCGGTGCCGAGGGTGCGCTCGTCCGGTGGTGTCGGGCCGGTCGAGGTGCGCAGTGTCGCCGCACGGATTGCGTCACGTTGCGGTTCGGGCAGCTCGGCGAGCACGCTGTCGTCCAACCGGGCCAACAGATCGGTGAGGCCAACCCACGCCAGCGCGATCTCGCTCGCCGCCGCGCGGACGGCGAGCACGTGCCAGCCGGCAGCCTCGACCCGGCTCACGGCGTACTCCCACAGCGCCGTCTTGCCGATGCCGGCGGGACCGACGAGCCGGGTCGCGGACGGCGGTGCGCCGAAGGTGAGGATCGTGTCGAGCCGGGCGCGCAAGTCCTCCCGCGCGACGAGCCGGTCGACTCCTGCCACGCGCCGAGCGTAGCGCCGACAGGTCCGGCCGGCTCAGGATGCCGCCCGGGGGGACGGACCTCCGCGCCGTGGTAGCGGCGAGCTAAGAATCAAGGGGTTCACCGTTGTGGACATGTCGTCGACGCCGAGTCGCGTCGCGGTCGCGCGCAGGCAATGACTGCAGCGAAGGAAGAATCGCCGTACTCACGTCGTGGACACCGCTTCAGATAGCGCGTCCACGACCGAGTTGAATCGCCCTGCGGTGGACGCCGAAAACACCCTTCTGACCGCTTCAGAACGGCCACGCGCGCCCGAGACGTGCGAAGAGGCCGGAGCTGATGCTCTGGTACGCCCCGACCGTCGACTCGATGCGCCGCATCCTGACGTAGGACTTCGCCGGGAACGGGCTCACCTGGGGCTACGACAACCGCACCACAACGTGCCGCTTGGTCACGGGAGCACCGATGATCAGTCGTCTGGAGATGCGGCTGCCCGGCGCCGACACCAACCCGTACCTCGCAATCGCGGCGGTACTCGCCTCGGTGCGGATCGGGATCGACCGCAACCTCGATCCTGGCCCCGCGTTGGTCGGGAACGGCTATCGGCGCGACCCCTCGCCCGTGATCCCCCGCACGCTGGGCGAGGCGGCGCAGTCTTTCCGTGACAGCGCGACTGCCCGGGAGTGCTTCGGCGACGCCGTCGTCGACCACTACGCCGCGGTGGGCCAGCACGAGTGGTCGACATTCCTGACCGCCGTGAGTGATTGGGACCGAGACCGCTATCTGGACAGCATTTGACCACCGCACGTTCTACGCCCGTCCGCCACCATTCGAGATGAGGTCCGATGAATCACAGCACGTCGACCACCGCACCGGCCCAACACGAGCATGCCCTGAACTGCGGAGCCCTCGGCGTGCGCGAGGTGATCTTCCAGGCGATCAGCCATCTCGGACCCGCTATCGGCGTGATCATCGTGGCGCCGGTGATCGGCGTCGCGGCGCGCCGCGCGATGCTGACGGGCAACTTCCTGAGCAGCTCACCGACCCGGCATCGGGCGTCGCGCTGCAGAACCAGGTCGAAACGTCGACCGCCAACGTCGAGCGTGCGATCGCAGCAGCGTGGCGTGACCATCGATCGGCGCCTGCGGGAATCGGACCAGCCGAGCAACGCGTCTCGGCGCTGAAGCTGGCGGCCGAGAGACTCGACGAGATCGCGGACGTGATCGCGGTGCAGGACAGCATGAATTCTGGCGTGCCGATCACGATCACCCGGCTGTTCGCCGGTTCGTTGTCGGGGACATTTCGCGCGGCCGCCGACCGGATCGACAGCCTCGGCGAGGACGACTTAAGCGTCGACGGGCGCGTCGTGCGGATGCACCACCTTCCGCTCGGTCCCGTTGCAGTACTCGCGCCGTGGAACGTACCGACTGCGGTGGCTGGCAAGAAAGCCGCGTTCGCCTGGGCGGCCGGCTGCCCGGTCAGAATTAAGCCATCACCCTGGTCGCCGAACGGAACGACACTCGTCGTCGCCGCGATGCACCAGGCGGCACGGGAAGCAGGGCTGCCGTCAGCAGCCGTCCAACTCGTCTTCGGCGGCGCGCCAACCGGGCAAGCCTTGGCTGGCGCGCCTCAGGTTAGGGCAATCAGCTTCACCGGCAGTTGCAGCGGCGGCCGGGCCGTGGCGGCGACGGCAGCGCGCGAGGTCGCAGCGTTTACAGCCGGAATTGGGCAGCAACAACCCGGCGATCGTCTTGGCCGACGCGAACGTCCCCCCGACCGCGTCCGCGCTCGCGGCCGGGATGACGAAGCTCAACGGAGCATGGTGCGAGAGCCCTGGCACGGTGTTCGTGCCGTCGGCACTGCGTGTCGAGCTCAAACACGAAATACTGTCCGGACTGGCCGAGCTTCGGATCGGCGAGCCGCTCGATGAGAACGCGAACTTCGGGCCTCAGGCCAATCCGGCGCAATATTCGACACTCCGGCACCGAATCCACGAGTTCGCGGACGCGCGCGCCGAGGTCGTGTCCGTCGAGACGACGCCAACCTACGGGCGATGGATCGCACCAACGCTAATCATCGACCCGCCCGCCGAACTTGCGCGAGACGAGACGTTCGGTCCGGTACTGGTGATCCGCACGATCGACGACGTAACCCAGGCAATCGACGAGTGCTACGAGCTCGCCAACGGGCTCGCGGCGTACGTATTCACCCGCAACATATCCGAGGGACAACGCGTCGGAGCGCAGTTACCGGCCGGCGAAGTCAAGATCAACGGAACCAGCCTGCTCGACATGAGTGACCGTTCAACGCAGGCATTCTGGTACGGCGCCGGCATCGGCGGCCACGGCGACGCCGAAGTACTGCGCTTCTTCACCAGAGCGCGGATTGTCGGCGAAGACATTGACTCGCCCCTCTGAGCATGTGCTGGTCTCGACCCGCGGCGATGGCGCTGCTTCGCGGGAGTTCTTCACTCGCGCGCTGCGCGTCGGAGCTTCGCCGGTCGAGGTCAACACCGACCGGGGCCGGTCTACCCGCGAGTGATCAACGAGCTCGTCCCAGCGGCAAGGCACTGCAACGAGCCAGCGTGCTCGATGAAGTCAAGCCCTCCCTGCACCACCGACCGAAGGGTGGACTGACGCCGCCCGCCTTGCCGGCGAGATCACCGCACGAAGCCGTGACATTGCCCTTGTTGATTTGTCGTCGGATTCACGTTTGGTCAGCTCGACCATGAATTCGGCCTTTCGGACTTTCGCTTTGGAGGGAGCCTCAGACGCGACGGCCTCAGCGGGCGGAGCGATGATCGTGCCGCGGGGCGGCATGTGGCCATGAACGCGTACAGGTTGCTCAGCGCTCCCGAGCCGACTCGCACTTCCGCGTAGCGGGCGCCGAAGACCTGGGTGGCCAGATGGGCGGCGATGACCTCGATCTGCTCGATAGCCTCCAGGCCGGCCTCGTACTTGTCCCCCGGAAGCCCAGCGAGGGACGCGAGCCGAGCCCGGCGCGAAGCATCCCCTCGGCCCGCGGATTCATGATGTTCGTGGCCAGATTCAGATTCAGGGCGTCCCGCCGATAGATGTCGCGATTGACGCCCCACAGCCGATCGAGCTCGACGAGCTGGGCATTGGCATCGCGTCCCGCGGCGGCCGCGCCGACTTCGGCAATGCGCGCGGAGGGCACGGCAGGCAACCACGCGCCCTGCGCCGGGAATCGGTCACGCCGCGATCGTGTCACGCAGCGTGTGCAGGCAGGGTAATTGCGTCGAGCATGCTGCGCCGGGTCACAGTCGTGTGAGTGGATCGGAATTGCCGATTGGCACGGATGGGGGAGGTTTACCACCCCGGGCCGGCCCTACTGTGCACGCAACCGCAAACCACGTTCACTGGACCGAGGACAAAATGACCGACTACGACACCACCGGATGCGACACGACCGGATGCGACACGACCGGCTGCGACACGACCGGATGCGACACGACCGGCTACGACACGACCGGCTACGACACGACCGGCTACGACACGACCGGCTACGACACGACCGGCTACGACACGACCGGCTACGACACGACCGGCTACGACACGACCGACGCGGTCACCGGCTCCGACGGCGGCTACGGCGTCATCGGTGGTACGCCCCCGTTGACCGCGGTGGGCGTCATCGGTGGTACGCCCCCGTTGACCGCGGTGGGCGTCATCGGCGGCGAGCCTCTTCGGGACGGCGTCGGTGGCGCGCCGATCCTGATCGCGAAGTACAACGGTTCGTGGACGTTCGGGGACGACGCCAACGGCAACGGCGTGCCCGACGTTTACGATCCCGGCTACTACGAGCCGACGACCTGACCCTTGACCGACTGGTGACTCAACCCGACGCTCGGAGGCAACGCGGTCGAGCACCATCTGGTCCTCGCGGTTGCAGTGGCGATGATTTGGCGTCATCGTCCAACCTGTCTAGTGCGCTCCTCTCTCGCTATCCAGGCTGAGGCGGCTCGGTGGCCATGCGCGAGCGAACAGTCGGGAAACATGACATTCCATTCAGCCGAGCGGACGATCATGCTGCCTACCGGCGGCGCGCCTTCGCGATTCCCGCACCGGGGCGACTTCAGCTCCACGAACCCGTTGTTACAGGCCCTGCCCAAGGGTTGATGTGACGTGACCGCCGAGTCCGCGGGCCGAAGCTAGCTCGACAGCAGCGGCACCAGCAATTCCGCGTCGGTCAGCGCGCCGTGATGGCCGACCAGCGCCGCGGACCGTGACTCGGCTGTGCGGCGGACGACGGCAACATCGGCCACGGCCACCACGATTAAGTCGCCGATCCTGCCGCGCGCCTGCTCGTGGACATAAGGGCCGAACCAGCCGCGGCCGACCGCCTCGTCGCGGGTCAACACCGCCACGCGATCGCCGAGGACTTGCGTCCAGCGAGCGCGGACGGCGTCGAGTTCGCCAGGTGCGACGTGCAGGTATCGCATCCGCGCCTCGCCGGCAAGAAGCTCGACCGCTTCGCGCAGCTGCGGCTCGTCATCGTAGTCGATCTTGGCTTCCTCCGCGATGTCGAGCATGCCGTGATCGCCGGTGACGAGCAGCCGGGTGTGCGGCGGCAGTCGAGCTGACAGCAGCTGGACCGCTGTGTCGATCAGCTGCAGCTGGGCCAGCCAGGCGTCCGATCCGCAGCCGTGGACGTGCCCGATCAGATCGAGGTCGGCGTTGTAGCAATAGACGAGACCGCGGCGGCTCCGTGCAGCCGCGGCGACCAACGTTGCGGTATCTGCCGCAGTGAACGCCGAGACATAGTGCGCACCCCGCAGCGCCGCCCGGGTCAGGCCGCTGTTGCGAAACGCCGGGGCGGACACGACCGTCGCGTTGACGCCCGCCCGCTCGGCTCGCTCGAACACCGTGTCCAGCGTCTGGACGTGCTCAGGAGCGAGCTCGCTCGTCAGATCACGGCCGGAGTGGGCGCCTCGCCAGGTCAACCAGTTGACCGGCTCCGTCAGCCCATCGGCACGAGTCGTGTAGCCGGTGATGCCGTGCTGCCCGGGCGGTACACCGGTGCCGATGGACGTGATGCTTGCCGCGGTCGTCGTCGGAAACCCTGCACTCAGCGGGCGAGCGTCGAGGCTCGACAGAAACGGAGCATGGTCGGCGTTCTTGCGCAGCAGATTCCACCCGAGGGCATCGATGAGCAGGACGACGATGCACTCCGCCGGCTGGACGTCCAGCGGGTTCTCTTCACCGGGAACACCCAGTGCAGCCAGTACCGAGGGCATCACGTCCGACAATGAGGACTGCCCGTACCGGACGACGCCTGCTGCTGGTGGCGCTGCGGTCATTTCCCTGACTCTAGGCGCGCCTGCCGGAGCGGAGCGCGGTCGAAGGTCATACCGATGGCTTCGGACTCCGGCTTGTTCCAGCCAGCACCGATCGCGACATCCAACCTGCCGCCGGACAGAACGTCGATGCTTGCCAGATCTTGGGCGAGCACGGCCGAATGACGCAAATCGTTTTGTTCATCACGAAAGCCGAGACCCGCAATGTCGAAGTCGCTGCCGCGACCGTCGCCATCGTCACCACCGGCGACAATTGCCCGAGCAGGTGATCCGGCAGCGCGATAGCCCAGCTGGCTGCCCGGGCTGAGCGCGGGCAGCCTAGCTCGGCACCGCTGACGATCTCGTGCACACCGGCCAGGAACCGGAAAGGTCGCATGCCGCCATCATGGCGGTGGTGTCAGATCGGGGCAGCCGAGGGCGCAACTGTCAGTCGGACACAGGCTGACAACACCGTTCTTCCCCGCAATCACGGGTGCGGGAGGCTTCCAGCGCACTTTCGGACGATGTTGACTCTGTCGGACACGTCGTAATCAGCCGACAGTGGGGACCCGACAGACACCGCCTGGGGCGGAGGTCGGCGCGTGGCGGGGTCCCACCCGTAGCTCGCCGTGAGTCTGAGTCTCGGAGGACCGATGAAGTTGCTGTCCTACGCCGCCGTGGTGGCCGGCGTGGCCCTGCTGGCCCCGGTCACCGCGTGGTCCGCGGGGTCGTCCCCGGCGACCGGCGCCGCAACCCTCCCGAGCGTGAACATGGAGGCCACGGTGAAGGCGGCGCAGATCGACCCGCGCCGCGCCGACCACGTCTTCACTGCAGGCGCGAAGAGCAGCGTGCTCCTCGTGGAGCAGGCGCTGCAGGCCAAGCATCTGCTCGACGCGCGATGGGTGGACGGCTACTTCGGCACCACGACCGTCGCTGCGTACACGCAGTACCAGAAGTCGCTCGGTTACACCGGTCTCGACGCCAACGGCCTGCCGGGCAAGACCTCGCTCACCAAGCTCGGTTCAGGCCGCTTTGCCATCGCCCGCGTCATCGGTCCCGGCACCCGGGTGGACATCGGCGGCGGAATCCTCATCAACACCCGCACGAAGAGCATGCTCACCGCAGCCGAGCAGATCCTCGGCCGCACTCTCGTGCTGAGCCAGGGCTCCTACAACCCTGGCGGCGACCCCTCGTCCGCGGGCACGCACGACGGCGGCGGCGTCGTCGACGTCTCGGTTTCGGGCATGACGGCGGCCTACCGCGTCACAGTCGCGAGAACTCTGCGCACCGTCGGCTTCGCCGCATGGGTCCGCACGCCCAGCCAGGGCAACTGGCCATACCACATCCACGCGGCCGCTATCAGCGACACGGACCTCGCCAGCGCAGCCCAGCACCAGACCGGCGACTACTACCTCGGCAAGAACGGTCTGGCCAACGGTGCCGCCGACGACGGCCCGAAGGTCATCCCGATCCGCACTTGGGAGGAGTACCGGCGTCAGTGAGTTCTTCCCATCCCACACCACACGCTAAGGAGCACCACCAGCATGAAAACCCTCAGCAAGGCCCTCACCGTGGCCGCCGCCACATTTGCACTCGCCGGGCCGGCCCTCGTACTGGCCGGTCCGGCCGCCGCAGCCGGACGGGACGGTGTCTGCAACAGCGGCGAGTTCTGCTACTACTTCAACAGTTACGAGGCCGGGTCGGTCTCGGACTTCACCGGGTCACTCGGCGACTACGGCTCGACGCAGCCGAGCTGCTACGAGTTCAAGGGCGCCGGCAACGGTAAGGGCTTGTGCGTCAAGAACAACGCGGCCTCGGTGTGGAACCGCACCAGCAAAACCGTGCGAGTGTTCTACAACAGCAATTACGCCGGCGCGCACCAGGACTTCGCCGCCGGCGCGAAAGGCAACCTCAACGCCACCCTGAAGAACAACAACGCCTCGCACCAGCTCCTCGCCTCGGGCGGCGTGCAGTGCTCCACCAGCGGCACCGGCGATCCCAAGACCTGCGCGCAGGCCGTGACCTGGGCGAAGGCCCACGTCCACTCCGGCTACCAGTCCGGCTACTACAACCTCTGCGACCACCTCGTCGCGCTCGCCTACGGCTGGTCGCACAGCGGCTCGACCACCGCGTACTCGCACTGGACCCACATCCCGGCAAGTTTCAAGCACGCCGGCTCGACATCGGTCCCCGCCGGCGGTCTCGCGTTCTTCAGCGGCGGTTCCGGGCACGTCATGATCTCCATCGGCGGTGGCGTGTTCATCTCGAACGACATCCACGGCAACGGCTCGTACACGCAGACCACAATCGCCGAGATCAAGTCGAAGTGGGGCAAGCCCTACCTCGGCTGGGCTCAGCCCTGGTTCCAGGCGAACCACTGAGCGCGAGGAGGCCGACTCATGCGCAGGCACTTATCGATACCCATGTCAATGCTCGCCACCGCGGCGTTGCTCGTCACCGGCGTCGCACTGGCCCAACCGGCGGCTGCGGCGAGCCGTGACGGGATCTGCAACAGCGGTGAGTTCTGCTACTACTTCAACAGCGGCGAGGCCGGGTCGATCTCGGACTTCACCGGCTCACTCGACGACTACGGCGCCACGCAGCCGACCTGCTACGAGTTCAAGGGCGCCGGCAACGGAAAGGGCGTCTGCGTCAAGAACAACGCCGCGTCGGTGTGGAACCGCACCAGCAGGACGGTGCGGGTCTACTTCAACAGCAACTTCGCCGGCGCGCATCAGGACTTCGGCTCCGGCGCCAAGGGCAATCTCAACGCCACTTTGAAGAACAACAACGCCTCGCACGAGTTCCTGAGCCCCCCACCACCGACGGGGTGCAAGACCGACGGCACGAACAGCGTGCTGCCGACCACCATCCTCGTGTACCGCGTCTCGCTGGGACGGGTCGAGCGGGTCGACTTCAAGGCCTACGTCAAGAACGTCCTACCCAACGAGTGGGTGGCGAGCTGGCCGGCGGAGTCGCTGAAGTCCGGCGCCATGGCCGTCAAGAGCTTCGGCTGGTACTGGGCCCTGCACTCGACCCGGACGACGTCGGGCGGGCACTGCTTCGACGTCTACGACAACACCTCGAGCCAGGTCTACCGGCCCGGCTCAGCGGTGGCGACCAGCTCGGCGGTAGATGCGACGTGGCGCACCCGGATGACCCGCAGCGGCAACATCCTGCAGGCCCACTACTGCTCGACCCGGACAGCGTGCGGCGCGTGGGTCGACGGCGATTGGATGTCGCAGTACGGCTCACGTGACCAGGCCAACCAGGGCAACAGCTATTCCACCATCCTCAGGTCCTACTACGACGCGATCGTGCTGACGTCCTGAGCTGACCCTCCCGCACAAGGGGTCGCCCCCCGGCAGACCGGCGGCGGGCGACCCCGTTGCTGTGCCCGCCGTGCGGCGCCCTCGGTTCGTCGTTCCGACTGCGGGTGACCCACTTCTGGCGGTAGCGTCGGTCTCGCGGCGGGCAGGCGCTGTCGCGTGACGGCGGGAGCAATGGGTGGCGGACGAGGCAGCGAGGACGCGAGCAGAGGCGATCGAGGCCTTCGTCGCGCTGCTTCGCGACCTGCGCGAGTCGGTGGGAAACCCGTCGTTCCGGGAAATGTCGGGTCGGTCGCGGGCTATCTCGCACACCACGTTGCACGAGGGTGCTCAGGGCAATCGGCTCCCGAGCTGGTCGACCACGGTGGAGTTCGTCAAGGCGTGCGGCGCAGACCCGGCCGCGTACCTCGAACCGTGGGAGCAGGCGAATCGGGCGGTGCGGGCCGCCAACTCGCAGCCGGCCGAATCCGCCGGCGACTTTGGGTCCCGGCCGAGCGCCGGCTTGACGATTCCCGCCGCCGGCGTGATGGATCGCCGTGCCATCCACGTCGCCATCGACCCCGCCCCGGCGCCGCCACGGCCGTCGAGCGACCCACCGGCGTCGACGCATCCGTCCGTACCCCCGGACGCTGCCGCGGAGGACGAGGCACCTGGCTCCCCCGGGCCACGGGACAGGCGCCTGCGGTTCGTGCTGCCGGGGCTGGCAGCCCTCCTCGTGATCGCCGTGGCCATCGCCGTGGTCGCCGCCCGCTCCGGCACGAATTCGCCAGGCGACAATCGCACCGGGACACGCCAGCCGCTGAAGGGACACCTTTCTCCCGCGGACTGCCCGGTGCATCAAAAGAATCCGCCGGCCGCTGGGCCTGCACACCCTGGGGATGCGAGTCAATTCATCGGCGACATCACGTTGCCCGACTGCACGCACATCCGCGGCGGCGCGACGGCCACCAAAGTGTGGCGGCTCAAGAACGCCGGGACGGTGCCCTGGACGGGGTACTCGCTGCACCGTCTCGACCTCCCGCAGCAGCACAACCACTGCCAGACAATCTCCTATATCGCTATCGACGACACGGCCCCCGGCGATCTGGTCGACATCCGCACCGAGATCACGGCCCCTAAGAAACCGGGCTTCTGCTTCGTGCGGTTCAAGATGGTGGACGCCTCAGGGCACCTCGCGTTCCCCGGCGCCCGACCAGTCAACTTCCAGCTCATCATCGACTGATCCCGCTGTCGCTCGCGCATCCGCACGGCTAGCCCGCACGCGGTGGATCCGGGGGTTGAGAAACAACGGAGCCGTTAGCGCCGAGAACGATCTTGTCGCGGCTCGCTCGCTGCAGTCATGCGCATGACAGCGATCGGCACGCGGACACACTGGGTAAAGCCCGTTGCGTTGAGCTTCGGAAGTGAGCCCGAGACCCGGCCGGACGACCGTGGCGCTCGGGCTTCGCGCTTGTCCGGCGGCTGCTCAGACTTCTCGGACGTTGGTGACGATCGGTTCGATGCGTCGGCGCCAGTCGCCCACCCTTGGCCCAGCACCAGGCGATCGCGTCCGGGATAGCCAGTGCCGTTCAGCCGCGGGAGGCGGTGTTCGTAGCGGAGGGTGTCGCGGCAGCCGGCGCGGGTGAACTCGATCAGGCGCTGGTTGCTCTGACCCTCCGTCGCTACGACACGGATGGTCGCCGCTGTCGACGCGTGATCGGGCGTCGACGGGGTGACCTCCCATGGCGTCGACCGCGTCGGAGTCGACGGCGGACTTCTCGCGCGGCCGACGCGTCCGCGTACGCGAGGACCAGTCGGTAGGACCCGCCGGGACGCGCATCGAGGCCGAGCTCGATCGCTGCCGCGGTCAGGCCGGCGCCGCCGATCGAGACGTCCTTGTCGGTCGCGTCGAGCGCCGCAGCGGCCTCCTCGGCCACCGACGCCTCGGCGAGCCGGGCGTTGCCTTAAACGCTGTCGAGCGTGCGGCTGAACACGACCTTCGGGATAGCGCACCAGACGTCGGCGAACGCGGCCCCGAGCTCGTTGTCGCGCATCGACGGATCCGTCTCCCATGGCAGCATGGTCTCGTAAAGCCTGCGGCCGCACAGATAGCCGCCGAGATCGCGTGTCTGCGCGATGTGGAAACGAAACTGCTCCTCGTCAGGGACCGTCCACCCGAACGCGCCCGCGCGGTCGGCGATAAAGCCGTCCACCGAGACGCCCATCGACTAGATCAGCATGGCTTCAAGCTCATCCCACCGCAGCGACCGACGATGATCGCGATGAAGTTCACGATTGAGCTTGACATCGGGCTCTCCGTCCTTCTGCAGGCTTCTCAGCCACAGCTAGTGACCGATCGCGAGACGAAAACTCATCGTCGTGGGCCGGTCCAAACGATCGTAGGGCCAATGCCGACGCCGCACTGAGATTCCGGAAGCGGAACGATCAGCGCGACGGGCGTCCGACAGTCGACTGTCCAACCCTCGGGCAACCATCCTGCTACCATCCTGTGGGATGGCGGATGGGTGACCACATGGGCGGGATGCGGTGTCGGAAGGAGCGCGATGGCCGAGGTCGACAAGAGTGAGAAGATCACGATCAACCTCGGCCTGGTTGATCTAGGTCAGATCGACCTGCTGGTGAGCGAGGGGTTCTACGCCAACCGCACGGACTTCATCCGTGGCGCAATCCGCCGCCAGCTCGAGATGCGCTCGGGTGCGGTGGAGGACACCATTGAGCGCCGCACGCTCACGCTCGGCACGCAGCACCTCAGCCGCCGCGAGCTCGAGGAGCTTCGCGCCGCTGACCGCATGGTCGAGCTGCGCGTGTTGGGGTTGGCTACCGTCGCCCAGGACGTCTCGCCGGAGCTCGCGCTCGCGACGATCGCCTCAGTCGAGGTTCTCGGGGCGTTTCGGGCCTCGCGGGACGTGAAGGCCGCCCTGGCGCCCAGGACCGTGTAACCAGCAGCGCCGACGGCCCGACCGCGGCGACGGTCACCACACCAACCGGAAGGAACGATCATGATTGACAACCCGAATGCCAGCATGGCCGAAGCGCTTCGACTGACCCGCGCCGGGCGCCTGAGCGAGGCCGGCGACCTGCTCCGGCGCGGTCTTGGCGGGACCCCCATCGCCGCCGCGGTCCAGCCGATGCCAACCGGGATCGCACGCCGCCGTCCGGACACGGAGCCCAGCGGACTGCAGCACAGCGGCGGCGCGTTCACGAGGCTGCCGACGGGCTCGCGCGCAGGGCGGCCGGGCCGGATCGTGCCGCAGCCCGTTGGCTCGCGTGCCGACGCGGAGGCTGCGGGGCCCCGTGGCACCACCTCCCATCTCAGTCACACCGGTCCGACTGGGTCGCGCAACTACGACCTCTACCTTCCCACCGGCTATCGCGGTCAGCCGGTGCCGCTCGTGGTGATGCTGCACGGCGGCACGCAGAACGCGGAAGACTTCGCTGCCGGCACCGGCATGAACGATCTGGCCGAACAGCACACCTTCCTCGTCGCCTATCCCGAGCAGTCCAGCGCAGCGAACAACGGCCGCTACTGGAACTGGTTTCGCCCCGGTGACCAGCGCCGCGGCGCCGGCGAGCCGGCGATTCTCGCCGGCATCACCGGTCAGGTCACGCGCGCGCACGCGGTCGACCCGACCCGGGTCTATGTCGCTGGGCTCTCCGCGGGCGGCGCGATGGCCGCCGTCATGGCCGCGACCTACCCCGATCTCTACGCCGGCGCCGGCGTGCACAGCGGGCTTGCCTACGGAGCCGCGCACGACATCCCGTCCGCGCTCGCGGCAATGCGCGGCAGGCGCGCAGCACCGAAGCCCGCCGGTGACATCCCGCTCATCGTGTTCCACGGCGACCGCGACACCACCGTCGCGCCGGCCAACGCCCAGCACCTCATCGCAGCCCGTCTCACGGCGCCGCGTGAAAACGGTCGCGCTCCCGCGCAACCGGTGACCACGACCCATGACCCACAACACGGCCGCCACCCCTACAGCCAGCGCGTCTACCGCGACAGCGACGGCATGCTCATGGCCGAGCAGTGGACGGTCCACGGCGGCGCGCACGCCTGGTCCGGTGGCAACCCAGTCGGGTCCTACACCGATACGTTGGGACCCGACGCCTCGGCCGAAATGGTGCGCTTCTTCCTCCAGCTCAAGGCACCCGACGCAGTCGACTAACCTGCGACGCGTCACGCGCAGATCTCCAGTTGGCTTACGGCTCGGGAATCTGATTGCTCAGGCAGAACGGATGACCGGCGGGATCCATCAACACGCGCCAACGATCCGGGCTTGGTTGCACAGACGCTCGAGTGGCTCCCAAGGCGACGGCGGCCCGCTCGCCGTCATCGAGGTCGGTGACCGCAAGCTCGAGGTGCAACTGCTTGGGGACCTCTCCGGTGGGCCACAGAGGTACCCGATGCTCTGCGACCCGCTGCACGGTGATAAGCACGGCGGCCCCGCGCAAGGCGACGAAGTCGTCGTTCTGCCAGATGATCTGCAACCCAAGCAGATCGCGCCAGAACTCGGCCTCCGGGAGTGGGTCTGCCGCGTCGAGCGACACAGCTGCGAGACGAACTCTTGGGCGTTCGGAGGATGACATGTCGGCATCCCAGCACATGCCGGCGACACTGCAACCAACGCCTTCATCGGTCTCGGTCATGGATCGGCTTGTGAAGCGTCCGGTTGCTGCCCTGATCAGGGTGAGTCGAGCTGCTGCCGGTCGCGGTACTTGGTGAAGTGGACCAGGGCGTAGCCGGCGAGTGATCTCTTCACGAGGGGTCTCGCTGTAGCCGAGCCGCCGATACAGCCGCAGGTTGCCCGCGCGCCGCTCACCGGTGAGCAGCCGGAGCTCGGTGACACGCGCCAGCAGCTGCCTCTCGACGGTCGTGAGCAGGCTGCCCCCGAGCCCTTGGCCCTGCCGGTCGAGCAGGTAGCGCAGGGGGTCGCGGCCGCGCTTGGCTGCTGGGCGGCGTGGCGGTCGGGGCTTGGGGTCGGTCGCCCGGGCTCGCATCCGGGACACGGCCAGCGCAGCGTCGGTCACATGGAACGCGCGCACGTCGGCGGCGAAGTGCTCGAGATCGTCGGCGGTGAACGCGGTGAACGCGGTGAACGCGGTGAACGCGGTGAACGCGGTGAACGCGGTGAACGCGGTGATCGCGGTGAACGCGGTGATGTCGGGATCGCCGCTATCGGTCATGTCCGGGGCCGTGACCACGTAGTCGCGTCCGTCCAGCGCCTCGGCAAGCACCACGAGCGGGTACCGCCCCGGCGTTGGTGCACGCGAACACCAGCCGGGTGTCCGACCGGCCGGCTGCGACCCAGCGGGGCCGTGCATAGATCGCGTCCTCCACCTCGCCCGGGGTTACTCCGTGGCGAGCGATGTGCGCCTCGGAGTCCTCCGTCCAGAGGTCTCGAACTCCCACGATAGGAACGTAGCGCGCAATGGTACGTGGAATGCTCGAGCACTGGCGCCGTCCGGCGAAACCCGAGCCGGGGAGGTTTGGTGCCATACTGGCACCATGAAGCGGATGAACCTGCGCGATGTGCCCGAGGACGTATACGAGGCGTTGTCGGAGGCGGCCTCGGCCAATCGTCAATCGCTGAGTGCCTACGTCGTCGATCGGTTG
>JBBQZQ010000048.1:0-32299 GCA_038207565.1 Mycobacteriales bacterium | reverse complement strand
TACACGCCCACTGCCAACCGCGGAACATCGCCTGGCAACAGGGGCCAGCCCTTCTGACTGCCCGAAGGCCTTCAGGGCTTGCTTGAGCCGGATGCGCGGAGACGTGCTAGTCCGGTTCTGAGGGGGGCCGGACGCAGCAATCCGCCCGGCCTACCCGGCCCGCCGAGAATCGGATGGCGGATGATTGCCGATCGCGCGTCAGTAGGTGCTGGGAGCGGTGAGGGCGGTCGCAGGGTTTGGCCTCTGTGTGGCCGTTGCTGGTTGTAGTGACGGACGTACTTGGCGAGCGTTCGCCGGAGGTGGTGTTGTCCGAAGATTGGCATCCGGTTGGTTAGTTCGGCTCTGACGGTGCGGAGGAATCGCTCGGCGTATCCGTTCGCTTGCGGGCAGCGGGGTGGGATCGTCGCGACGGTGATGCCGGTGTCGGCGAACACGGTGTCAATGGATGCGGTGAATTGCCTGGCGCGGTCGCGAATCATGAACCCGAACTCGGCTGCACGGTCGGCAAGGTCGGCGATCAGGTTGCGGGCCTGCTGCATCAGTCCAGGGTCCGTCGGGGTTGGCGGCGGTGCCGAGGATGTGGACGTGGCGGGTGTTGATCTCGATCACGAAGAACACATAGATCCGCTGAAGCGTGACCGCGCAGTCGACGTGGAAAAAGTCGCAGGCCAGCATCGTCGATGCTTGAACACGGAGGAACTGCCGTCACGACATCCGATCCGCTCGCGTCGGTGCCAAACACGGCAGACTTTCAGCCACGCAGCCAAACCTGTCCGTACCGTGCTCAAAACCATCATGCCGTCCCCCACGCCTACCAATGAATCGGCCACGCGCCCAACATGATGTTCAATACTCAATCCCCGGCTTCGGGTAGAGCATTGGAACCCCGGTTGCCGCGCAGGTGAAGGACCTTGCACCGGCACACCTCCCGAACTTAGTGGTCAGATTCGTGAGTTCGTCGAGGTTCAGATCCAGGCTGTGACGTCGCCGAGATACAGGCCGCATGCGCAGTCGAGGGCGTGTTCGGGAGTGCCGGCGATGACGTTCGGCCCACGAAGATGTCCCCCTCGCACCATCGTGATCGGCGCCTCGGAGGCGCAGTACATCGCCGGGCTGCAGGCCGCCGTCGCGGCCACCGAGCGGGGCAGCACCGGCTGACGCCGCCGGCGGAAGGGCACCTGTTTCACTACCTGGGCGGCGGGTTCGTCTTCGGTATCGCACTGTTCCGCGCCAACGTCCTGGGCAACGCGCGACTCGATGCGATCCAGCACCGCACCGAACGCTGTCTGCCACCGGACAGGATCTTCGCTATGAGCCGCGGCGACCGGGCCGGATTCGTTGTTCCACACAAACACCGGATGCTCGCTCGATGGCCGCCCTGCACCGTGCGACGCGGCCCTTGACGCCGGATCGTCTCAGCGCTTAACTGATGGTTCCAATAATCGAGGAGCCCGCGATGGCCAAGTACCTGATCAAGGCGTCCTATAGCGCCGAAGGCATTAAGGGCGTCATGAGGGCTGGCGGTACCGCTCGAGTGGACGCGGTGAAGAAGGCCATCGCGAGTGTTGACGGATCGGTCGAATCGTTCTATTTTGCCTTTGGCGGCGACGATGTGTACGTCACCGTGGATGCTCCCAACAATGTCGCGGCGGCGGCGATGGCGGCCGCGGTCGGCTCATCGGGAGCGCTTGCCCGGTACGAGACAGTGGTACTCCTCACCGCAGATGAGATCGACGACGCCATGAAGATGGCTGTGAGCTACGCCCCGCCCGGCTCCTAGCGGGAGTTTCGCGGCTAAGTTGATCGTGGTGGACTTTTCCACTGTGTGGCAGGGTTTCCGGCCGGAGTCTGTATTCGCCGATTCCCTGCGGCGGGGGTAGACGCCGAGCCATTGAGCGGCGCCTAATTCGACCTGTGGGTGCCGAATACTCATCCGCCGCTGTTGGAGCCCTCTGAGATGATCTTCCGATGCTTGGACGGCTTGTCTATCGAGGGTTGAGGCGCCGTGCCGAGTCGATGCCGTTGGTGCTGCGCCGCGACGTCAGCAAAGAAGCTGAGATTCTGGTGCTTGGACATCAACTGCTCGTGTTGCAGCGGCAGGCCGGTCGGGCACGCTTGGATACCGCGGACCGCGCAGTGTTGGCGGTCCTGACGCGACTGTCCCCGGGCGCCATGCGCGGGCTGATCCTGGTGAAGCCCGCCACGGTGTTGGGTTGGCACCGACAGCTCGTGGCCAAACACTGGACGTTCCCGCATTGCAGGCCGGGGCGACCGCCGAGTCGCTGAGGAGATCCGCCAGCCGGTGCTACCGATGGCCGGGGAGAACCCGAGCTGGGGCTAGCGCCGCATCCACGGCGAGCGTGCCGGTCTCGGCTTCCGGGTCGCACCGAGCACCGTGGGGCGATCCTGAAACGCGCGGGAATCAATCCCGCGCCACGCCGTGCGGGCCAGTCGTGGCGGGATTTTCTCCGCACCCAGGCCAGCGGCATCGTGGCGTGCGACTTCTTCACCGTCGACACGATCGATCTGCGCCACCGCTACGTGCTGTTCTTCCTTGAACCGCGAATTCGCCGCGTGCACCTGGGCGGGATCACCGAGAACCCGGCCGGGGATTGGCTCGCGCAGCAAGCGCGGAACCTAGTGGCAGATCTGGGCGAGGACATCGACGACCAGACCGCCGGTGGCGACGGTTCTGGTCGTGATGGCTGGCGCATCCTGATCGGTGACCGCGACGCGAAGTTCACCCACCCCTTCGACGCCGCGTTGACCAGCGAGGGTGCCCGGGTGATCACGACACCGGTCCGCGCGCCCGTCGCGAACGCCTACGCCCAACGCTGGATCGCGTCCGTGCGCCGCGAATGCCTCGAAAGGATGCTCATCCTCGGACCGACCCAGCTACGCCACTGTGCTTCAGACATACCTCGAGCACCACAACAGGCACCGCCCCCCCCAGAGAGGGCTCTCGACCAAGCTTCCCCACTTCGACCAGCGCCCGACATCCGAGCACCGGCGGGCTCCACCATCCAGAGCAATCCCGTACCCGGCGGACTCATCTACAAATACAGAGCCGCCCGAACGCACCGGATGAGTAATCGGCACCCACAGGCGAATCGGTCATCAGTATTCCGCGTCGCGGGTTGTCATAGGAGCTCGGCGGCACACCTACAGGGCGAGGGATGTCCTTAGCCCGCGATCGATTTCGCGGAGCAAGCTCAGCGGGGCGCGGCCGGTGTGTTGGTCGAGGTCCGTCTTGTTCAGCGTCACCAATGCGGTGACGTTGACGACCGAGTCTTGCGGCAGCCCGCTCGCTTTCGCAGGCAGGAAGACGTTACCTGGCATCGTGGCCAAGGTGGTGTTGGACGTGATGACGACGGCGATCACGGTGGCCAACCTGCTGGCGTTGTAGGTGTCCGCCGAGACCACCACCACCGGTCGACGCTTGGCCGGTCGTGAGCCTGCTGGCACACCCAAGTCCGACCAGTAGATCGACCCGCGTTCGATCACCACTCGTTCGAGCTGTCTTCGAGAACACGCCGACCCACTGCGACGGCAACCGTCGTAGAATCATCTTCCCGCGTCTGCGCATCGACGGCTTGGTTGATCTGGTCTGTTACCGATTCCGCGTCGAGTTCGTCCAGGTAGCGAGTGGCTGCACGGCTGAAGAACTCTGATCGGCTCACGCCGAGTTCGTGTGCGCGGCGCGAAGCCTTCTCGAAGGTCTCATCAGGCACCGAGATCGCTGTCTTCATACAGTGAGTATAACCAGGTATGACCAAGCTTTCCGATTACCCGCGCTGCTCCCAGTCAAGGGATCCTCGTGCCGAAATCCGATCTCGGCTCGCTACGTCAGCTTCGATGAGACGTACAGCGGGGTGCCGGGCTGATCCCGATATCCCGACCCGATGAGCTGTGCGGCTTTGGGAGTTGCTCGTGCGAAGGGTTCGGGGCGGGTGGCGGTGCGTCGCTACGGCTTGCAGGGACGATGCGCGACCGGTCGTCTGCGCCGACGGAGGCCATATCGCTTACCGCGCGACTTATTCAACCTAACGGTTGACAAGACCGAGATGGGGTCCGTACCGTTCTGCTCAACCGAATGGTTGAAAAGGTGGCGATGGGCGGGGACGAGTTGTCGAGGGTGTTCGCGGCTCTGGCGGATCCGACGCGACGAGACATTGTCGCCCGGCTCACGGTCGACGACGCGACACTCGTAGAGCTCGCCGAGCCGTACGCGATGAGCGTGCAGGCCATCAGCAAGCACGTGAAGGTGCTCGAGCATGCTGGACTCGTCCGGCGTAGCAGGGATGCTCAGCGCCGGCCGTGCCGTGTGGATGCCGAGGTGTTCGACCTCATGACGAAGTGGATTGAGAAGTACCGGCGGCAGGCCGAACAGCGGTATGCGCGCCTTGACGCGGTGCTGGCCGAGATGAACAACGACAGCCAGAGCAGTAGCAGTACCCGAAGGAAGGGACAGGCATCATGAACACGACGACAGTAGCGACCGCGCAGATCGAGGCCGACCCCACGGTGCCGATCATCCGGATCACGCGTGACTTCCGGGCTACCGCCGCCCAGCTGGTCAAGGCCCACACCGATCCGGACCTGCTCAAGCGATGGGTAGGCCCGGACGAGCGCAGCACCCAGATCGACTACTGGGACCCTCGCACCGGCGGCAGCTGGCGATACGTCTCGGTCTGCGGCGGCGACGAGCAGGGCTTTCACGGGTGTTTCCACGAGGTCAGCGATGACCGGCTCGTGCAGACGTTCACCTGGGAAGGCATGCCTGAAGGCGTGTCATTGGAGACGATGACGTTCCAGGACCTCGGCGACGGCATGACCCGCATGCACGCCCAATCACTCGTCGACTCCTTCGAAGCCCGCGACCAGTGGCTGGCCAGCGGCATGGAGACGGGCGTCAACGACGGCTACGCCAAGCTCGACACGTTGCTCGCAAGCGGCCAGGTGACGGGATGAAATCCGTCTACACCTGCCTATGGTTCGACAACAACGCCCACGAAGCGGTGGCGCTCTATCAGCGGGTGCTCGGCGCGAAGGTCACCGTCGAAACCCCTATCCCGACATCGAAGTCCGCTCCCGGGGAGACTAGCCACCCCCTGGTGGTGCCGTTTTCAATCGACGGGCAGAGATTCGTCGGTCTCAACGGTGGCCCCCAGTTCCCTTTCACGGAGTGCGTGAGTATTCAGATTCACTGCGACGACCAGCAGGAGGTAGACCGCTACTGGCAGGGGCTGCTCGATGGCGGCGGCGAGGAGTCGCAGTGCGGCTGGCTGAAGGATCGCTTCGGGCTCTCCTGGCAGATCGTGCCGGCGCGACTCATCGAGCTGATGTCCGCCAACGACCCCGCCCTGCTCGAGCGCGTAACTCAGGCATACACGCCAATGCGCAAGCTCGACCTCGCAAGATCGAAGCAGCTGCCGCCGGCTCCTAGACGTTACCGAGTCGCTGACGATCTAGCGCCGCGGTCGGCCAGACGAACGCGGGATGAGCCGCCGTGGCCGGTGACGAGGTCGCCCGCCCGGCCGGCGGCGGTGGCCCGGTCTCAGGCCGATCGTGTGGAGACGCGAGCAAACTCTCTGTGCCCTATGGCGAACTGGCTGAGACGTGCGCTACGCGCCGCTCAGCCACCACTAGCAGTGGACGTCGACGCTATCCGCTGCCGGCGGTGGCCAACCGACGCTTAGCGCGTGTCTCAGCGGATCCGCTTGCGTGCACCATGGGCGAGACCGGGTTCGGCCTCAAGCGCCGCCACGAGCGCCGCGTGCAACGCGTCCTCCGCGCCGTGTCTCCCGCGGCTGGTTACAGTCTGTAGGCCATGGTGACCAGCAGCCGATACGCGGACGTCAACGGCCTGCATCTGTACTACGAGACGCACGGGCAGGGCTCGCCGCTGGTGCTGCTGCACGGCGGCATGCTGACTATCGACCTGAGCTTCGCCACGCTGATCCCCACCTTGGCCAGCAAGCACACGGTGATCGGCGTGGAACTGCAGGGTCACGGGCGTACAGCCGACATCGACCGCGAAATCCGTCCGGCGAACTCCGCGAGCGACGTCGTCGCGCTGCTCGACGTCCTCGGGATCGACCGGACCCACGTGCTGGGTCACAGCATGGGCGCCGCGGTAACCCTTGAGCTCGGCGTCAGCCATCCGGAGCGGGTGCGCTCGCTGGTGCCAATATCGGCGTCCGTGCGGCCGGAGGGGATGCACGAGGACCTCCGGGATCCGGCGAAGCAGGCCACGTCCACCCGGATGCCGACGGCACAGGACTTCACCAACTTCTCCGAGGCCTACCAGCGGCTGTCCCCGCATCCGGAGCACTTTACTGAGTTCCTCACGACGCTCTCCGCATCGGCCGCCGACCTGCAGGGCTGGACCGACGAGCAACTCGCCGCGATTACCGCGCCGACCCTGATCGTCGTTGGCGATCACGACTTCACCACCGTCGAACACGCCGCGCTGATGCTCAAGTTGATCCCCGGATCGCAGCTCGCCGTGCTTCCCGGCACGACACACATGCAGGCGACGCGGTGCGCCGAGTTGCTACTGCCAATGCTGGACGCCTTCCTCGATTAGCTCTCACCCGGTGACCCGCCGGCGGGGCCAGCTCAAATGTCCACTCCTAACATCATTCCCTGACGCTACGTTTTCCGGACTTGCCCCGAGTAGTGGATACGCTCAATCTGGCTGGCGGCTGCCGTCGCCAGATGAACCACCCACCTGTCGCCGCACGACACCGTGATTATCGAGATGGGTGAACACATACGGTGTAGGCAGTTGGTCATCCAAACTTGCCCGTGGAGGACGACCCGTGATCGGCGGGCGTGACAACGCGGCGGCACCGACCGCCAACTGCTCGTCGACCTGATTGAGTAGGTAATTACGCAGCAGCGCAACGCCGACGCTGCCTGTCACTACCAGCGCTATTTCAGCCAGCCCGACCATTCCCACCAAAAGGCGCGCACGTAACGACCAGTTACGCAGCGAAGACCTCGACCTTTCCCTACCGGCCTCCCGGAGCTGCTCCGCCTGTCGCACTAGCCCTTCACCTTCCCTGGATGCCTGCCGGACAGCGTGATGGGACGTGATGGGTACTGTCGCACGCCCGCCTAAGAAAGTAGAGACGGCTCATTCGCGCCGCTCGTCGCCGTCGGCAAACCGCCCTGATGCCCGGCCATAGCTCGGGTGTCCTGAAGATCTCGGACAGTGACTCCCGCCAGGGAGGACCTGTTTTGTGACAGAGCAGCGTCGAGGTTCAGTCCGCAGTTCAAGGCTTACGACGACGTCGTCGTCACCGCTGACCTGGCCGAGGGGAAACAGAACCCCGAGCTGCTCGATTGGCTCGCCACCCTCTGATCGCGTCCGGATTATGCGCAGCGTTCGGTCGTCACGACCACCCCCACCGGCGGCAAACGCCGGACGCTACGCATAACCCAGCGCTGCTCATAGGGGTCTTTGGTCTCGCGTGTGTTGGCGAACCTGTTCCTGCACTACGCGTTCGATGCGTGGATGACCCGGGAGTACCCGGGCATCGTGTTCGAAAGATACGCCGACGACGCGATCCGTTTTGCTATGCGATGGTGCGGATGGGTGTGGCAACCGATCGGGGTGGTTCGGCGTCTCGGGTCAGCGCACGAAGTGGGTAACCGGACGGTCCAGAAGGGTGCCGTCGAGGTAGGTGTCGACTTTCTTGTTGTAGAACGCGACTAGGCCCGCGATCGGCAGCAGTTGCAGGGTTGGGAAGTCGTAGCTCCAGGCCAGGTCGGCGCGGGTCGTGTCGCCGATCTGCACGGACCAGTAGCCGCTGGTCGTGCCCTTGTAGGGGCAGGCCGTCACGGTATCGCTCGGGACGAGGTGGGCGAGGTTGATCTCGGTTCGGTTGAGGTAGTAGCGGGTCGGCAGCCCGGTCTCGAACACCATGACCGGTGCAGCGGATTCGGCGAGGACGATCCCGTCGAGTTCGATCCGAACTGGGCGGCTGGAGCGGATCGCGTCGACGCGGGTGTAGGGGTTGCGGGGATGGACGAAGACCTGTTCGTCCTCCTCGTACCAGGCATCGAGGGCGTCCCATTCGAAGCGGGCGAGGCCGGCCAGTCCCGGTAGCGCGTCAGCGCCGTAGACACGCAACGCTTTGGGTCGATTCACGTCGCCGACCTTCAGCCCGTGCTGGCGGGCGGTGCCGCGGCTCAGTTTCTGTTCGTGGCGTTCGTCGACGAGCAGATCCGCTCGGACGTCAGTGAGCGCGATGTAGTACTGCGGGTAGTTCGCCCACTCCCACAGATAGATTGCCGCAGTGGTGTCCAGCACAACCTCGCCGCCCAGAACCGCGCGGATGCGGCGGGGGACGGGTTCGATGTGGTTGACCGGGGCGATCATCTGGGGGTAGTCGCTCACGGCAATACCGCCCCGCCGCTCGTGGCCAGCAGGCCGTGGAAGTCGTCCGCGCAGGGCCCGCAGGCGAGCAGGTGCGCCGCGACGCCGGAGTAGCGCAGCGCGGCCTGGCTTCCGGATGGTTCGTCGAGCACGAGGTCGACGTAGATGTGCAGCACAGCCAGCGCCTGCTCACAGCCGACGTCGCGGGGATCAGTTCGCAGGAACTGTTCCAACGCGCTGTAGTCGCTCATACCTGCCTCGGAGTCGTGTCGTTCAGATACCCGTTAGCGGCCAGCGCAGCGCGTAACTTACCTCGGGCGTCGAACATGGTTTTGTAGAGCGCATTGCGGTTGGAGCCGAGCTCGGCGACCAGGGCGTCCAGCGGGATCGAGTTGAGGACGATCGCCACGAAGACGCGACGTTGATGGGGCGTGAGGTCCTCTTCGACCGCCCGCCGGAGCGCATCGATCAGGTCGCGGGCCTCGCTGTGCTCGGCTGCATCGAGACCGAACCGTTCGGGCAGTCGTTCCCAATCCTCCGACTGCAGAGCGACGGTTCGGGTGCGCCAGAAGTGTCGGCCGAGCTTGGTTGACACCTCGAGGATGACGAACTTGTAGGCCCACGTGGTGAAGCGGCTCTCACCCCGAAACTGACCGAGCTTGGTCAGGATCGCCAGCAGGGCGTCGGCGGCGGCCTGGTGGGCCAGATCGTCCAGCTCCGGCCCGGTGATCCGGTGCCGGTCGCCGCGCCGATGCAACTCGGCCCGCGCCGCGCGCAGCAACAGGCCGTGCAACTCGGCGATGCCCTGCTCCCGCACCGGCGAATCCTCACGCAGAACGGCCAGCAATCGCTGCGACTCGCCACCGGAGCCGCGACCGGAGTTCATCGCCAGCGGTGCCGGCAACTGCGTTTCGGACATATATGCGATCGTACGGAGCCCGCCCCAGAAGCCGGGTCCGCCGCCGAGGTAAGACTGGCCGGCCGCGGCGCCGCCAACGAGTCAGTAGCCCGAATCCACATGCCAACGCGTCCACAGCTTCATCCACATACTTATCCACAGCGCGATCCCCAAGGAGATCAACAATGCCCCTGCTGAACCCCGGTGACCTATTCCCGACCATCAGTGTGCCTGTGGGCGGCGGCGAGAAGCTGACCCTTCCCGACGCTCTCGCGGGCACCTTCGGTGTCGTCATGCTCTACCGCGGCTCCTGGTGCCCGTACTGCAACGCCCAGCTCCGCGCTTTCCAACGCTCCACCGAGGAGCTGACCGAAGTCGGCGCCAAGGTCGTCGCGCTGTCGGTCGATGACGAGGCGAAGACTGCGGCGACGATCGCCAAGCACGGCCTGACCTTCCGGGTCGGCCACAGCGCCGACGCGGCGTCGATCTCGGCGGCGACCGGTGCGTTCGTCAACTCCGACCCGGTCTACCTCCAGTCCACCGGCTTCGTCCTGGACCCGACCGGCAAGGTTCTGATCAGCGTGTATTCCAGTGGCGCGATCGGACGCCTTGTCCCGGAGGACGTGATCGGCATGATCCGCTACGTGCGCTCGCAGACCTCGTCTGCCTCGGCGTGAGAGCTAGCCTCCGACCATGAGCGACGACGTCACCCGCACTGAAAACGCAGCCGATATCGACTTCTACTTCGACCCGGTCTGCCCGTTCGCCTGGATGACCAGCAAATGGGTCCGGCTCGTGCAGACCCAGCGCGACTACACCGTCGACTGGCAGTTCATTTCGCTGCGACTGATCAACTCCGAGATCGACTACGACACCCACTTCCCCGCCGGGTACGAAGCCGGCCACACCGCCGGACTGCGACTGCTGCGCGTCGCCGCACGGACCCGGGCCGAGCACGGCCGCACCGCGATCGGCCCGCTGTATGCCGCACTTGGCGCCAGGATCTTCGACTCCGCCGCTGACCCGGACCCGGACCACAGCGACGGCGGCTACCGCGGAACCCGGGAGTTCCTCGAACCCGCCCTCGCCGAAGCCGGGCTGCCGCTCGAGCTCGCGGACGCGCTCGACGACGAGACCTATGACGCCGAGCTGCGCCGGGAGACCGACGACGCCCTCGCACTGACCGGCAAGGATGTCGGAACCCCGATCATTCAATTCCATCCACCTGAGGGTGTGGCGTTCTTCGGCCCGGTGATCAGCCGCCTACCCGCCCCGGACCAGGCCGGCCCGTTGTGGGACAACGTCATCGGATTGGCCTCGTTTCCCGGCTTCGCCGAACTCAAGCGGAGCCTGCGGGAACGCCCTCAGCTACGCGGCCTCGGCATCGACCCCGAGCAGGTCGGCGTCCAGGAGGACTGGCACGGCGGCAGCCGCCGACTGAAGAAGTAACGGCTCGCGACACCCGCGCAGTTTTCGCAGACGTCGTCGCGGGCCTACTGAGATCGCAGGCGGTGGCGGTTGCGCGCTCCGCCCACGGCGGGTTGATGACACTAGCCGACCAACCATGGCGCCGGCCGCGATCGCATCTTGTAGACGGCGGGTGCCGTTGGCATCTCCGATGATTCGGACGTCGAGACTCCTGCCGGGTTTTTGGTTGCCATAGAAGTCGCCCAGGCCACGATTTGATCTGGCCATGCGACACGTCCGGCTGGCGCCGATGCTGGCCTGGTTCGCGATGCCCTGGTGCACGAGCTACCAGCTCGGCGCCAAACTCGTCATGCCGATCGCAGCGCGCCAGCCGCGAATCCTGCTGGTCGTAGTCGTCATGGCGGCATTCAGCGTGGTCGTCGCCACCGGCGCGCGGCAGCACACGTGGGCGAGCGTCAGCGTGCTCGCCGGGATCGCCGGGATCGCGTTCTCGACGCTAGCCTCCCAGGTCCTGGACGCGGCTGCCGGGCGCGCTAGCGAGTACGCGGCCGACCAGTTCGCAGCGCAGGCTGGGCGATCCGACCAGGGTCCGCAATCCGATACCGCGTTCATGCAAATCGTCGGCAATCGTCAGAACTCGCTTCACAGAGCAGCCAAGCCGGTGAAGCTTCCGAAGGCTCAGCGTGTCGCCGGACCACAGATAGTTCAACGCGCCGGCCAACTCGGCCCGGTCGATACGACTGGAACTCTTGTCCCCAAACACGCGGTGACAGCCCGCGCCAATCAGGCGTCATGCTGCAGCTGAGCGTCCTGCGGCTGGGTCGACACGCGGGCGTAGCCGATGAACGTGCCCGGGTTCGCGCGGCCGGCCATGTGCACACCGTTTCACTACTGTCTCACTACTCGTCTCACAACCGCAAGAAACGTTGCCCGCCGGCGACCATGGAGCCTAACGAACTCACCAGTTCGTGCACCAGACCCGCGGGCCCGATTCGCAGGCTCCGCTCACCTCGCCTGCAATAGCGACCCGCTCGCTGTACATAATGCGAACAGTGCTCACGGGTGATTCAGGCCTACTTTCACCTCATGGTTCATTCGGCGTCGCTTTTCGCTCCAGTCGCGGCTGCCCTTCATGATCTGCGCCAGGGTCGGATGGTTGTGGTCGTCGACGACGAGGATCGCGAGGACGAGGGGGATCTCGTCATGGCGGCGGAACATGCGACGCCCGAGGCTCTTGCGTTCTTCATTCGCCACACCAGCGGCCTGGTGCGCGTGGCCATCGATCGGCATCGGGCGGAGGCACTGCAGCTGCCGCCCATGGTTGCCGACGGCGATGATCCCCGCGGCACCGCGTTCACAGTCTCGGTGGATCTGAAGGAGGCGACGACGACCGGCGTTTCGGCGGCCGACCGTGCGCGAACGATCCGTGCCCTGGTCGACCCAGACACGCGGCCGGCGCAGCTTTCGCGGCCGGGGCACATCTTTCCGCTGGTCGCGCGCGACGGCGGGGTACTGCGCCGCGCTGGCCACACCGAGAGTGCTGTCGATTTGTGCCGACTGGCGGGCCTGAGGCCGGCTGGCGTGCTGTGTGAGATCACCAACGAGGACGGCACGATGGCGCGACGGCCCGACCTGCTTGCCTTCGCCGCGGAGCATGGTCTGACAGCCATCACTGTCGCCGACCTCGTTCGGCACCGCCGCAGCATGCAACATTTGGTCCATCGCGAGGCAGAAGGCCGCGTACCCACCGACCATGGCACCTTCACCGCGATCACCTATCGGTCCAGCGTGGACGGCGCGGAACATGTCGCGCTTGTCGCCGGGAATGTCGATCAAACGGCTGAGTCCGGGCCGAGCGAGCCCGTTCTCGTGCGGGTCCACTCCGAGTGCCTGACCGGTGACGTGTTCGGCTCGCGACGCTGCGACTGCGGAGCGCAGGTCCAGTTGGCCATGGAACGCATCGGTAGAGCTGGTTTAGGTGTTGTCGTGTACCTGCGCGGGCATGAGGGGCGCGGCATCGGGCTGTCGCACAAACTGCGCGCGTACACCCTGCAAGACGGTGGACTGGACACCGTCGACGCCAACCTGGCTCAAAGATTGCCCGTCGACTCACGTGAATATGGGGCGGGCGCGCAGATCCTCTACGACTTGGGGGTCCGCGAGATCACTCTGATGACCAACAACCCGGCCAAATACCGAGGCCTCGCAGGCCACGGCGTGCGCATCGCCGACCGTGCACCACTGATCGTCGCGCCCAACGCTGACAACCTCGCGAATCTGACCACCAAGCGATCCCGCATGGAGCACCTGCTCGAGCTCCCGCGCACCGCCGGCGATGTCTCGTGAGGCTACCGACCCGCGAGCTGAGCGCCGAGCAGACGGCCTTCCGGCGCGCGATGGCCGCGTTCCCCAGCGGGGTCACAATCGTCACGACCAGCGACGCCGATGGCCGCTGGTGGGGATTCACTGCCAGTTCGTTCTGCTCGGTCTCGCTGTCCCCACCGCTCGTGCTCGTGTGTCTTGACCGCAATGCCGACTGCCACGCTGCGTTCTCGGGCGTCTCACGGTGGGCGATACACCTCGTCCCGCCCGATCACATCGACCTAGCGAGACGCTTTGCCACACGGGGAGCCGACAAATTCGCTGGCGACTGGTTTGTTGCCGACGGCGACGGACTGCCCATCTTGGACCGCGCGGCCGTGACGCTGCGCTGCACCGTCCACGCTATCCATCCCGGCGGAGACCACAGCATCCTTGTCGGACGAGTCCTGAGTACGCATCTCGAGGACAAAGCGGCCGCCCTCTACTACCGCCGGGACCTGCGAAGCCTGCCCGAGGGCTGGTAGCGGCTTTCGCAGCTCGCCACTGTCCACTATCTGCACACCACATATGGCATGACGCAAGTCATGCTGAGACCGAGCGTCCACCGGTGCGACCAGGCACCCCTGCCCACCGATCAAAGGAGCCAGCATGACCCGCTTGCGATTCGGCACATTCCTCGCCCCGTTCCACGCCCCCGGACAGAACCCGACCTTGGCCTTGCAACGAGACCTCGGACTCGTGCAGCACCTCGACGCGCTGGGATACGACGAGGCGTGGATCGGCGAGCATCACTCGGCCGGCAGCGAGATCATCGCCTCTCCGGAGATCTTCATCGCCGCCGCGGCCGAGCGCACACGGAACATCAAGCTGGGCACCGGTGTCACCTCGGTCTCCTACCACAACCCGCTCTGGGTTGCCGATCGCATGGTGATGCTCGATCACCTCACCCGGGGCCGCACGATGCTCGGTCTCGGGCCGGGGTCGCTGCCTACCGACTCCTCGATGATCGGGCTGAACCCGACCGACACCCGCGAGCTGCTCGACGTGAACCTCGACATCATCGTGCGACTGCTGCGCGGCGAGACGGTCACCGAGCAGACCCGGACGCACAACCTCATCGACGCACAGCTGCAGCTGCGCCCCTACACCGATCCCTGCTTCGAACTCGCGGTCGCCGCTGTGGCCTCGCCCACCGGCCCTCGACTCGCGGGGCGGTACGGCACGGGCCTGCTCTCGATCGGCGCCACGCTGACCCAGGACGGCTTCGACGCGCTCGCCCACCACTGGAGCGTCGTGGAGGAGCGTGCGGCGCACTTCGGCCAGCCGACCCCCGACCGTGCTGGATGGCGGCTGGTCGGGTTGATGCACATCGCCGAGACCAAGGAGCAGGCCTACCGCGACGTCGAGTACGGCATCGAGCACTGGTTCAACTACTTCCAGAAGGTCGCGGCGTTCCCGCAGATGGCCGTGGGCGACAGCGCCGACGTCAAGGGCATGATCGACTTCGTCAACGAGGCCGGCATCGGCGCGATCGGCACGGTCGACGACGCCAAGGCGCAGGTCCAGCGACTGGTCGACCAGAGCAACGGCGGCTTCGGCGCGATGCTGCTGCTCGGTCACGAATGGGCCAATCCAGAGGCGACCAAGCGCTCCTACGAACTGATCGCCCAGCACGTGTTCCCGGAATTTCAGGGCCAGTCCGCTGGAACGATCGCCGCGAAGGACCGCGCCTTGGGGACGCGTGCGGCCCACGCCGCCACCCAGATGGCCGCGGTCGAACACATGACGGCGAAGTACGAGCAAGAGCGCTCGGCCACGAGCTGACCCTTCGTGAGCCTGGACGGTGCTCCCACACCGTCCGGGTTCCCGAGGCAGCACAAATGACCCGGGGGGTCTGCGACAGCACTTACGCAGCAGAGGCAGCGCGAACAGACCGCTCAAGTGCAACACTAGAGTTGCAGAGATCACGGTTGGGGGCGGCCAATGGCGACCGAAACCTTGTGGGAAAAGTTTCAGGGTGGCGACGAGCCACCTGGCGTGCGAGACGATGTCCTACTGTCCTGGCGACGCTCGAGGCTCAATGGCGTCGATCCCGAACACGTCGACGTCCCGTTACTCGAAGCGGACGTGGACAGCCACTTCGCGCGGGTCTCCATACCGCTCATCAAGGGCATGGCCCAGCTTCTAGCCGGTGACAGCTCATGCCTGGCCCTGGCGAATGCGCACGGCACGGTCATTTGGCGATGGGTATCCGACTCGATGTTGCGCCACACCCTCGATCTGATGTCAGTGCATGAAGGCTTTTGCTTCGACGAAGAGTTCGCCGGAACCAACGGTCTGGGAACGTCGCTCGAAACCGGCAAGATCGCCATCGTGAGAGGCAGCGAACACTTCGTTCAGCGCTTTCATGACGTCACCTGTGTTGCCGCCCCGGTGCGGCATCCGATCTCTCGACGCGTCGTAGGTGCGATCAATATGACGTGCCGTGTCGAGCACACGAACTCTCTGCTCGCAGCCGTCGTCCTCAAACTCGTCGAAGAGGTGGAGGCGGCCTTGCTGCACGCGGCCAGCATCCGCGAACGTCGACTACTCGATACGTTCCTCACGGAACAACGACTCACGACCGGCCCGGTCGCGATCGTAGGTGAGGGCCTCGTCATCGCCAACCCTGCAGCGGCCAGTCTTGGCCTAGGGGATAGCGACATCTGGGAGGAAGTGCGATCTTTGTCCGCGTGCGCCGAAGGAATGACTTTCGACGTGAGCGCCGGAGTGGCTGCGCAGGTTCGCCTCGTCCGTGAAGGTTCCGCCATCACCGCGGCGGTGCTCACCGTGAACAATCCAGCCGGCGTGAAAGTCCCGCGGCGGCGCGGCGCGGCGCACACCGAGGAAGCCGACCCGTGGACCGAGGCAACATCCGCGGCTCGGTCTTTTCTCGCCGGCGGGCCCGTAGCAGTTCAAGGCGAAGCAGGCACTGGAAAGCGAACCGTGCTCCGCGCCGCACTCGGCGACCAGGCGAACGACTTCGACGCTCGAACCGTTACGTCCGAAGGCCTGGAGAGCTGGACCGCCCGACTCGTTCGGCACCTCGATAGCCCTTCCGCAGCTCCTACCGCGCTGCTGCACGCGGACTTGCTGGGCGAATACGAGGCGAAGACGATCGCAGAGATACTCACCGCGCGCCCCACCACACCGCCCATCGGACTGACAGTTACCACTGCGACCGGAACCGAGGCGTCTCGCCCTGCGTCATTGATGACTGACAAGCTGTCTGCGAGCACGGTCCTGTTGTCGCCGCTGCGCGACGAACCCGGTGGGATCGTCGTGCTCGTCCAGCAGGAACTGCGCCGCAATGGCGCCGGCGTCACCCTCTCGTTGGACGCGATGCGAGCTGTTCAGCGTTACGGCTGGCCGGGCAACGTGCTCGAGCTGACCCAAGTCATCCGCAGCGCGGCTAAGCAGGCGAAAAGCGGGGTGATCGAGCTCGGCTCGCTTCCGGCCGATGTGCGGGCAGCCGCGGCTCGACGTGGGCTCACAAGGCTGGAACGAGCGGAGTTCGACGTCATCTCGTCGGTGCTGCACGAACACGATGGCAACAAGTCGACGGCAGCGAAGGAACTAGGAATTTCGCGCACCTCGCTGTACGCCAAACTCCGCAGCTATCGAATCTCGTAGATCGGTGACCTGCGGCATTGTCGTCGTTGATGCGACCGGGGATCGTGACAACGCCGCTCGCGCAGACGCACCGGCCCCACGAAGCCATCGGGCACCCGCACAACGGCGGACACCCGCTCCACATCCGGAGGACTCACCATGATCATCGTCGTCACCGGGAACAACGCCATCGTCAAGGAAGGCGACGACTGCTCGCGCCTGCACGTCGAGACTGACACAGGCTTGGAAGCAACTGATGCGGCGTTGCGTGCCGCAGAGCTGGGGCGCCTCCGAGGCCGTGAAGCCGAACTTGACGTGGAAAGCTTGCGGCGGGCAGGTTTCACATCTCAGCAGACACAGGACTGGTCGCAAAGATGGCAGGGGATGTTGGAATACGCCGACACGAAGGGGTGGCTCTCCTCCGACAGGGCGACCTTGACCGCACACATTCAACAGTCTCGGGTCAACGACGACCCTTACGTGCGCGCGTACACACAGAGTTTGACGGACCCCGAAGCGTTCTGGCTCGCGGCCGCCAACGCCGTCACCTGGGACACCGCGCCCTCCCATGCACTAGACGACTCACACGCCCCGCTCTACCGATGGTTCTCCGACGGCAGACTCAACACCTGTTACAACGCGCTCGATCGACACGTCGAGAGCGGTCACGGCGAACGTATAGCGATCGTCCATCATTCGGCTTACACCGGTACGACCGAAATCTCGTACCGAGCCCTGCTTGACGACGTAGCCCGATTCGCCGGGGCGCTGAAGGACCAGGGGGTCGCTCACGGCGACCGGGTGATCATCTACATGCCAATGATTCCCGAGGCTGCTGTGGCGATGCTCGCCTGTGCTCGGCTAGGTGCCGTGCATTCTGTCGTGTTCGGCGGCTTTGCTGCGCCAGAGTTGGCTGCGCGCATCAATGACGCCACACCGAAAGTCGTCGTTCTCGCGTCCTGCGGGATTGAGCCCAGCCGGGTCATCGAATACAAACCGATCGTCGACAACGCCCTCGAACTCAGCACCCACTCGCCCGCCCGGTGCATCGTCCTGCAACGTGAACAAGCGACCGCAGCGCTCACTGCTCGGGACTTGGACTGGCACGCCGCGATGTCGGCTGCTGTGCCCGTCGAGCCAACCATCGTCGCGGCGACCGACCCTCTCTACATCCTCTATACGTCTGGGACGACCGGCCGGCCCAAAGGAGTGGTGCGCGACAACGGCGGACACGCCGTGGCTCTGCTCTGGTCCTTGCGCAATATCTACGACATTGGCCCGGGCGACACCTTCTTCACCGCATCGGATATCGGCTGGGTCGTCGGGCATTCGTACATTGTGTACGCGCCGTTGCTCGCCGGAGCCACGACAGTCCTCTACGAGGGCAAGCCGGTAGGCACTCCGGACGCCGGAGCGTTCTGGCGAGTGATCGACCAGCACCGAGTAAAGGCCTTGTTCACAGCGCCCACTGCTCTCCGGGCGATTAAGCGTGTCGATCCCGACGGTAAATTCCTCGGTGTCACCGACATCAGCAGCCTAGCCACCGTCTTCCTTGCTGGCGAGCGGCTCGATCCCGAAACCTTCCGATGGGCCAGCGACTTGTTGGGCGTGCCGGTGGTCGACCACTGGTGGCAGACAGAGACCGGCTGGTCGATCTGTGCAAACCCGGTCGGGCTGACCGATCTGGCGATCAAGGCCGGCTCCCCCTCCGTGCCCATGCCGGGTTACGACGTCCGCGTGCTCGGCGAAGACGGCTCGCCAATGCCCACTGGAATCGACGGGGCCATCGCGATCAGGCTTCCGTTGCCGCCAGGAACACTCTCGACATTGTGGGGCGACGACGACTGGTACGTCCGCTCCTACCTCGAAACCTTCCCAGGCCACTATCTGACCGGCGACAGCGGCTACCTCGACGAAGACGGCTACCTCTTCGTCATGGGCAGGACGGACGACGTCATCAATGTCGCCGGCCACCGACTGTCGACCGGTTCGATCGAAGCCGCCGTGGCGACACACCCAGCGGTCGCAGAATGCGCCGTCATCGGTGTCGCAGATCCGCTCAAAGGCCAAATCCCGAGCGCGTTCGTAGTCCTAAAAGTCGGAGCAGATATCGACGAAGGTACGCTGCGCACCGAAATCGTCGCTGCCGTGCGGCGCGACATCGGACCCGTCGCTGCATTCCGACGCGTCACTGTGGTCGACGGTCTGCCCAAAACTCGCTCCGGCAAAGTGCTACGCAAGACCATGCGCCAGATCGCCGACGGACGCGAGCCTGCCATCCCATCGACCATCGAAGACCCCGCAGTGCTCGAAGCGCTACGGTCCGTGCTGCTTCCCACCCAGGCCCACACTTGATCAAGATCTGTTCGTCCGGTGGGCGCGCGCCCTTGGGTGTGCTAATTCACCCGTCGTTCTGATCGAATCGACGTGACGGGGCAACAGAGTCGGAACAATGTCTACGAGCGGGACGAGCTGGCGCTCGGCCACGGTCCAACGAGGGTCGGATGCGGGGCGGTCCCGATAGACCGCCTGGTGAAGATTTTTCGCTGGGGCGCTACGGGACGCAGCGGGGACCCGCTGGGCATCTGCTTGGGCGACATGTGTTCGGGGTTCCGGCGTCGATGCTGAACCCCGCGATCGGTGACGGCGGGTTCTTCAGCTGATGTCGTAGGTGATCTGGATGTTCACGGTCATCTCGAGCTGGCCGGCCCGGATGGGCACGGACGCTCGCCCCGCGGCCGAGGCTGCGTCGAAGATTGGCTGGTTCAGCTGCTCCGGTGATTCGACGATGGTGCGGATGCGGCCGAGTTTTGCACCGGAGGCGGCGGCGATTTGGCGGGCCTGATCCTGGGCCTGGTTGACCGCATTGGCGCGCGCCGTCGCTCGCGCAGCCGCTTCGTCGGAGATCGAGAAGGCTATTGCTTGGATTCGAATTGCGTTGCCGACGGTGGCCGCGGCCGCATCGATCACGGTGCCGGCGTTCTTCAGGTCGCGGAACGTCGCCTGCACGGTGTTGCTGACGCTGTAGCCGGTGATCTGCACACCGTCTTTCGAATACGTCGGTTCGATGGACAGTCCGACGGTTTGCAAGTCCTTCTCCGCGACGCCGCTGCCCTTCAATGTGCTCAGCAGTGAGGCAGCCTTCGTGTTGTTCGCGCTCAGCGCCGCGCGAGCGGAGGTGGCGGAGGTTTGCACACCCACAGTGACGGTGACCTCGTCCGGCGTCGCCATCGTGCGTCCGGTTGCCTGGGTCGTGATCGTGTTGGCCGTCGACCCGGATCTCGGCGTCGCGGCCGCAGCCGGCGAGGCGGTGTGGCCGCTCCCGCAGCCCACCAACGCAACCGCACACAGCGGTACTCCCACGGCGGCGAGAACGAAACGATTCATGAAGGCACTCCTTCGTCGGGTGTCCGGCGACCGTCGCTGACGCAACGTTCACTCCAGTTAGACGCGTCGGCATGCCAGATGGGTTGCCCGGTCCGAGCATTGTTGACCCGAACAGGGGCTGCACGCGCGGCACATCACGGCGTTCTCCTGACCCCCTGGCCAGCCTGTGGGTGAAACGAACCTCGGCTGCGCCACCGCAGACGGGGGAGCACGGAACGTAGCTGGCCTCGCATCCGGCGCAACCTCAGTTCACACTCGGCGCGAACACGGTGTGCGCCCGGCCGCGGGCTCACGACACCGGGGGTTGGCCTTCCTGCGCACCCAGTCAAAGCCACCGCTTGACGAGCAGCTCAGCAACGTCGGTCAGGTTCTGGCCGATGAGTTCCGGTTGCGCGCCGATCGGACTCAACACTGCTCCCGGTCGTTGGACGAACGCGGCCCGACAACCTGCGGCGAGCGCACCGGAGATGTCCCAGGAGTGGGCCGCAATCAGGCACGTGTCCGACGTGGTTACCCCGAACTCGCCCGCAGCCATGCGGTATGGAGCAGGATTCGGCTTCAGGATGCTGACCGTGTCTGCCGACAGCACGAACTCGAAGTGGTCCCGAATGCCTGCGTTCTCAATCTGCGCCTTCGCGACGGACCCGACGGAGTTCGTCAGCGTCGCCATGCGAAAACCGGCCCCGCTCAGGCGGGACAATGCATCCGGCACTTCATGATGGGGCGGCAGGTTCGACATCGCGTCGACGATCAACGCGGCCCTGTCCGCGGCGACGTGGACCCCGGCGCGTTGCGCGATCATTGTGAGCGCAGCAGTCTGTGCAGCCGTGAAGTTTACGTACTCACCGGTAAGACCGCCGACGAAGGAGAGCTGCAGCATTTGCGCGAACCACGCAGGCCGCAGCGCGGCATCGCCGAGGACGTCGTCGAACAGCGGGTCGAGGGCCCGCAGGTCCAGCAGCGTTTCGTTGACGTCGAAGAGAAGTATTGGTCGCATGGGGGCTCCTTGTCCCTGGCCTGCCTTGCCAACCGCGTCGGTGGCAACTGATCCTAGGAATGGTGCCAGTGGCTGCGTTGTCGAACTTGCCTGGCTATAGCCCGAGGATGACCCCGGCGGCCGGACAGCTGATCGAGCAGCCCAGGTGGCTGCACGGCACTCGCGCGAACAAGAGCGGAACGTGTGAGGACGTTCGCCTGGCATAGGCGTCAGTGATGGCGGAGAGTTCGCCCGCAAGGGTGCCGGTCCGCTCACCGGTCGGCTTTGCGCTGCTCTGTCAGGTCCGGTCAACCGTGCCCTCAGACAATGAGCGCACCGGCGTCGATCGGTAATGCGACCCCGGTGATGTAGCGGGCCTCGTCGGAGGCCACGAACAGCACCGTATTGCTGACATCGATCGACTCGACCCAGTCCACCGGTAGCAGGATGGTTGCGGCCGACGCGGCGCCGAAGTCTTGGCGGGTCGGGTGTTCGGTGTCGGGGCAGAACAGTCGGTACATGCTCTCGTTCTGGATCATCGCGGTGTCGACCTGCGTCGGGTTCACCGTGTTGACCCGGATCGAGTGCGGCGCGAGTTCCTGGGCGAGAGTCTTCATCAACCCGACGAGGCCGTGCTCGGCGGACACGTAGTGCGATACACCGCTGTAGGAACGCAGGCCTGCCACGGAACTGGTGAGCACGATCGAGCCGCCCCGGCCCCCCTCGATCAGGTGGGCGATCACGGCCTTGCAGGTTCGCCACACGCCGGTGAGATTGATGTCGATCATCTGATCCCAGGTTGGCTTGGCGGTCGGGGGAGCGGGGATCCGCGCGGTTATCACGCCGTCCTTGAGGACGATCCGGTCGGACAGGCCGATGATCTCCTTGAGCGACTCGGTGCAGAGCAGGACGCCGACTCGGCGGGCCGCGAGCGATCGGATCTACTCGTAGATCTCCTCGCTGGTGCCCACGTCGATTCCGCGGGTTGGGTCGTCGAGCACCAGCAGCCGGCAATCGCGCGCGAGCCAGCGGGCGAACACGGCCTTCTGCTGGTTGCCGCCGGACAGCTCGCCGATGGACGTAGCGAGCGAGGTGTCTTGACGTTGAACTGCCGCGCGAGCTGCGCGGCCGTGCGGCGTTCGGCAGGCAGGTTCAGCAACCGAGTGGAGCGCGAGCGGATCAGGTCGAGGAAGCCGATGGAGATGTTGGAGCGGACCGATCCGTTGGCGAACAGGGAGTCGGTGGCTCGCTCGGGCGGGACGTAGAAAACCCCGCTCTGCACCGCTTCGGGGATCGTCCACCGCTTGCCCAGCGCCCTTCGAGGCGCAGTTCCCCGGCGTCGAGGCGTTCTGCGCCGGCGAGCTCGTCCGCGCGATCTGGTTCGTCACGGACTGAAGCGCTACCCGTTACAAATTCGTACGGGGGCCGCCCACTGCGCGCCTCTGACAAGGCGGGCGCCGTCAGGTGCTGTTTGACTGCCGTGCTCACCCACCGCCACAGGCGGATCAACGACTGTGGCCCCACATGAGGTTCCCACGCGTACTTAGGACCGACTTGATTCCTCGATGGGGCCGCGATGACGGTGTGCGGTCCATGGTGAGTGGGCGTCACCAAGGACGCACAAACCGTGTCGCTGCGGCGGCGATCTGTCGAAGGAGCCAAGCAATGAATGCAGTCCAACCCACCCCGGACGGCTCGCCGAAACGCACCCGTGCGGGAATCAAGATCGCTCTCGTCGGGGCGGGGCTCGCCGCCGGTGTCATTGGGGCAACGGCATTCGGTGCCGGTGCCCAAACGACGTCCGGCTCAGCCACGACCGCGAGCACGTCGTCCAGCTCGACAGCGAGCGGGTCGACCGCGACCCCGAACTGCCCCGGCTTCGCACCGGGCCACGCGCGGGGTAACGATCATGGATCTGCACCGTTCCGTGACGACGAGAAAGCGGTGAGCGGGTCGACGGCGGCCACCCTCAAGGCGGCAGCGTTGAAGGCCGTGCCGGGCGGCACCGTGTACCGCGTGGAAAGTGATGCCGGCGACGGCACCTACGAAGCCCACATGACCAAAGCGGATGGCACCGAGGTCACCGTCAAGTTCGACAAGTTCCTGGCAGTGACCAAGATCGAGTCCGGAATGGGCGCCGGCGATCCGCGCCACTGACCCGATCCGAGATGCGGTCGCACCGACGCGACTAAACCGCGCCCGGGAGCCTCGCCAGGACACGAGTTTCCCGGGCGCGGGGCCGCTGGGGTGCATAACGAATCAGCTGTTCATAGCAGGGTGGCGAGCCCGCCCAGGGCGAACACTCGGGCGTGGCGCGGCGTGACGCCGACCAGCTCGAGGGTGCCCCAGGCGGCGATCAAGTCGCTGCGCAGGCGAACGATCGCGCCCAGGCCGCCAGCGTCGATGAAGGACACCCGGGACAGGTCGATGGTTACATGTTCGGTGTGACGCAGGATGCGTGCGCTGTCGAAGACGGCGGGCGCGGTGACGAGGTCCAGCTCACCCGTCGGCGACACGAGCCCGCGGGAGAGATCGAGGTCGGCGAGGAATCGTTCTACTTCGTTCGTGAGGTCCGGTTGTCGGTCCCTTGCCGAATCGGAAGCGCCCTGTTGGTGTGTCACTGGTAGCGGCTTTCGCTAGGAACGGGAGTTTGTCTGCCGTGGTGGCCTGAGCGCGCGGACGGAGGGCCGGGTCTGTTGGCGATCCGGCCCCCCGTCGCTGGCCGTTGCTACGGGCCGGTGGTGAAACTCCAGTTCGGCACGGCGAGCGGGTTGCCGGCCGCGTCCCGAATTGCTGTCGATGACCCGGTGAGAACGACGGTGTAGTTCTTGTTGGCCGCCAGGGTGGCACTCGGGTTGAGCGTCCACGTGTTGGTGCCTGCGGTCCGGGTGAGGACTGCGGTGATGGCGGCGTTCGTTGCCGAGTCACGCAGGACGAACGTTGTGGTGCTCACCCCGAGCACGGACTCGCTGAACGTGACCACCACGTTGCTGACCCGGTTGACGTTCAGCGCATTGACGCCCGGTGACCTGCTGAGCAGGGTCGGGCCGGGGCCGGTGGCGAACGACCAGGTCGAGCTCGTGAGCGCGTTGCCGGCGAGGTCGCGGATGGACGCTGCGCCGCCGGTAAGCGTGGCGGTGTAGCGCGTGTTCGCGGCCAGGCTGGTGCTCGGGGTAAGGATCCACTGGTTGGTCGTGCCGTTGCGAGTGACGGTGGCGGCTACGCCCACGCCGGTCGCGGTGTTGCGCAGTGTGAACGTCGTGGTGGTGACGCCGGTGACCGCTTCGCTGAACGTGGCTGTCACCGTTGTGGTTTGGCTTCGCTTCGTCGCGTTGACTGCCGGTGCCCGGGCAGTGATGGTCGGTGCCACGGTGTCGGGCGCCGTCGGGGTGACGACGGCCGACGCGACAGAGCGCGGGCTGGACCCGACACTGTTCTGGGCGATGACGGTGAACCGGTAGGCCACACCGTTGGTCAGGCCAGTGACGGTCCAGGCCGTCGCGGTGCCGGCGTCCTGACCGAGGCCAGGTTGCATGACGCCGGCCTGGAAGACATCGACGTGGTAGTTCGTGATTGGTGAGCCGCCGGTGCTGGCCGGCGCCGTCCACGTCACGCGCGCCGTAGCGTTGCCGGGCACCGCGGTGACCGCGGTGGGAGCTCCCGGTACGGCCACCGGGGTGACGGCGGTCGAGGCGGCAGAGGATGGGCTGGACCCGACGCTGTTCTGGGCGACAACGGAGAACTGGTAGGCGACACCGTTGGTCAGACCGCTGACGGTCCAGGCCCTGAGCGTCCCGGCGTCCTGACCGAGGCCAGGTTGCACGACACCGCCCTGCAATACGTTGACGTGGTAGTTGGTGATCGGCGAACCGCCCGTTGATGCCGGTGCCGTCCACGACACGCGCGCCGTAGCGTTGCCGGGCACCGCGCTGACCGCGGTCGGAGCTCCGGGCACGGCCATCGGAGTCACGGCCGTCGAGGCGGCAGACGATGCGCTGGATCCGACGCTGTTCTGGGCGATCGCGGAGAACTGGTAGGCGACACCGTTGCTCAGACCGGTGATCGTCCGAGCGGTGGCAGTGCCGGTGTCCTGACCGAGGAGAGGTTGCACGACGCCGGCCTTGAGCACGTTGACGTGGTAGTTGGTGATCGTTGCACCGCCGTCGTTGCTCGGTGCTGTCCACGACACGCTCGCCGAAGCGTCGCCGCCGATTGCGCTGACCGCGGTCGGAGCCCCGGGTACGGCGCGCGGGGTGACGGCCGTCGTCGGGGCGGAGCGCGGGCTGGAACCGATGCCGTTCACGGCCTGGACGGTGAACTGGTAGGAGGTACCGTTCGTCAGGCTGCCGATGGTCCAGGAGGTGGCGGTTCCGGCGTTCTGACCCAGGCTAGTCAGCAGGCCGCCCTGGAACACATCGACGTGGTAGGTGGTGATCGGCGAACCGCCGTCGCTGACCGGCGCCGTCCACGACACGGTCGCCGAACTGTCGCCGCCGACCGCGCTGACCGCCGTCGGAGCCCCGGGCGCAGAGCGGGTCGCGATCACGTAGTTACTGGTCATGACAGTGCTCGGGTTACCGGCCGGATCGAAGGACACAGCCTTCAACTGCTGAGTGCTCGTTACCTGGATCGGGCCGGAGGCCAGGGTGCTGAACTGGGTCGGATCGGGCGCGGTGGGGTTGGCGATCGTGTAGCGGATGGTGTCACGTGCGGGGTCCGCGGGGTTCAGGGTGACGCTCTGCGGGTCGTAGTAGGTCCCACCGGGCACGCTCGCTGTCGGAGGTTGCGGGGCGACGACGTCCTTGAGCAGGGTGCGCGACGCCCCCGCGATCGTGCCGGTGTCGCGCACCTGGGCTCCCGTGGCCGTGTCGGTGTGCGTGGTCGACAAGACGCGGGTAAACGAGACCCTCGCAGTCAGGGTGCCGTCGGCCAGGCTGGCGGCCACGTCAGCCATCGGAATCGTTGCGGTCCAGGTCTGGGTCCCGGGCAGCGCGACCGCCGGGTCGGTGGAGGCGGCTCCTGGGTTCAGCGCCACCGGCGCCGTCAACGGAGTCGCGGTTACCCCGTCGGACAGTGACACGGTGCCGTTGGCGGCGTTGTACGACGTTCCGCTCAGCTGCAGGTTCCCGCCTGCCTGGACAGCGGCGACGTTGACCGCTGAGGGTGCCGAACCGGTCACTGCGTCCGACGCGCTCGGAGCGTTGCACCCGGCGGCCGGACCGCCCACCGCGCCCGCTTCGTAAATCGTCGTTTCGGGTGGCACAGCCAGGCCGACGAGACGCCCGAGCCACATCCCGCGCGACTCGCTCGCGACGGCGAGGGAGACGTCCGCCGCGGTGAGCGGCGCGCCGTTCTTCGTCTGGCTGAACGTCGCAGTCCAACTGTTCCCGGTCGCGGTGTCATAGACCGGTTGGGTGCGGATACTTCGGGTGCCATCCGAGAACGGACTGGCGGTGCTGGCCACGATCCGGGAATCCAGTTGCGCTACCGGGATTTGCGTGCCGTCCGCTTGAGCGGCCGTGCCCTTGATTACGACGGTATTCCCGGCGCCCGCGGCCGCCTTCTGGGTGACGATGACATTTGCGGTAACAGTGCGATCAATCTCACCGCTATCGAGATTGACGACCTGCACCATGTCGTTGGGAATGATGTCCGGGGTGACGCTCGCCCAGCAGGGGGCGCCAAGGTGGTTCAGGTCGAATCCGGCGGCCGTGTCGCTGTTGACGAAGGGGTCGGACACGCCGACCTCAACAGCGCCACGCCAGATCTCGACCCGCAGGTTCGCGTTCAAGGCGAACCCGTCACCGTGGACGAAGTCGCGCTGCGGGAACACGATGATGCTGTGCCCGTTCGCCGGCGGGTCGTTGAGCACCGCTGCTGACGCTGTAGTTAGTGAAACCAATGGGACCGCAACACTGAGTGCCGCGGTAGCAAGCACGCTCGTCACAACACGGCGACTGCGCGGAGTGAATTGGTGGGACATGCGTCCTCCAGAACAATGGACGGGTCTCGCTGCTGAGAACCTGGCGCCACCATGCAGACCGCGCGTCAAACAATCGTGAAAGGCGCTGGCATCGCATTTGACGTGGAAAATTCCGGCAGGTCTTAAGACCATTGGCCAATTGACAATCGGCCTCCGGGCCGATTTAGCTTCTGGTTGCGCCGCGGAAGACGGTGCTGGAACCGATTCCACGAACCCCCCTCTGGGGTCGGTTCCACGCGGTGGCCGTTCCCGGGCTTGACCTCCTCAGGGTGTGGTGCGGGAACGGCCTTCCGCGCGCGATTGGCTTCTGGCGCCGGTGCTCCAGGCTGAGGCTTGGCCGGCCGATGCGCCGAACACAGCGCGTAAAGAACGGCAGCCATCGCGTCCGCATCACAATCTTGGACGGGATAGCTCCGGGTACTCCCCTACTCGCGGCGATCGGCGGCGCAGGGGCCGGGGGCAACGTCCGGCGTGGCGCACTCTTGCCGGAGTTAGGGTCACCTGCGCGCTGGTCAGTGCCCCCTCGGGTCGCGGTACGGACCTGAGATTTTGCAGTAGTTTGACGCACGGACCATAACTTCGCCGTGACCAGTCCAGGGAGGGGCGATGGTGGGTGGCCTGCGGCCGAGCAATCCACTTCGCCCAGCGACGTCTCGTCGCCTAGTGGGGGTAGTGGCATGTCTGTGGGGTCAGAGGTTGCGGGTGTGCCGGTCGAGGCGGTGGAATCGGTGGAGCGCAGGGATCGTGGTGGGATTTCGCGCCGGACGTTGTTGCGGGTGGGCGCAGTAGGGGTTGCCGGCGCCGCACTTGGGACCGGGCGAGCCGTGGGGGCGCCTTATCTCAAGCAGAAGGGTCTGCTCTCGGCCGACGGCGCGTTCGCCGCCGAGACCTGGTGATCACTGACGCGGTCTACATCGAAGCGTTTCCGACGAGCCCGTTGATCTTGACCCCGTTCCGGGATCAACTGCCGGTTCCCAAGGCGCTCGCGCCGGTGTCGCAGTCGGCGTACAGCGGTTGGTCGAAGCCGCCCGGACCGGGGGACGGTCAACAGAATTCGATGCAAAATGAGCGCCATCAGATCTGGCCGAGCCAGATCGGCTACCCGGACCCGATCGTTTACAAGATCGATCTTTTGGTGCGGCAGCACGCATTCACCACCTCGCAGGTATTACCGATCGACAAGAACGGCCGCGCGACGACGTCGTTCAACTCCACGGGACAGACATTCGCTGCGGGTACCAGGCGGACGCTGCCGATGAGCACCATCTACGGGTTCAACGGGACGTTCCCCGGGCCGATGATCAACGCCGAATACGGCAAGCCGGTGCTCGTCCGTTTCGAGAACCACCTCGACGAGAACCCGCTCAACCTGGATCGCCAGGACTTCGGTTCCCCGGACCTGTCATTCCTGACCCGTTTGCACAATGGGCACACCGCGCCCGAGAGCGACGGAAACCCGCACTATTCCATGACCTACGGGCCCAAGTACCTGGGCTACCGGCCGCAGACGTTCTGCGACAACCTGCACCTGAACTGGCCGGCCGGCGGGGACGACCGGGAGAAGCAGAGCTTCTTCTGGTTCCACGACCACCGGATGGATCAGACCGGCTCGAACGTCTACAAGGGCATGGTCGGCCTCTACCCCATCTATGACCCCAAGGGCGGTCTGGACATGGGCGACGAGCGGCAGGGCTATCGGCTGCCCGGCGTGCGCACCGACCATTCCGACGGATCCTTCCACGTCGATTACGACATTCCGCTGGCGTTCTACGACTGCCGCCTTGACGACGGCGTGACGGTGCACAAGGACGCACACGACACGATGGGCGAATTCCCGGCCGCCAAAAACCCGGCCACGCACCCCGCATGGTGGGGCAAGACATTCTTCAAGCACTTCCCCAGCCACGGTTTCGTCGGAGATATCTTCACCGTCAACGGCACGGCCAGCCCGGTGCTGCAGGTGAAGCGGCGCAAGTACCGCTGCCGGTTCCTCGACGCTTCTGTCGCCCGGATCTACGAGTTCAAGCTGATGAGCTCGACGCTGGGGCCGAAGTCGTCGAGATCGCTGGGGTACCAGGGTGGTGACGACCTGCAGGGTCAGTACCGCATTCCCGACGGCCAGCAGTGCATGAAGTTCACCCAGATCGCCTCCGACGGCGGGCTGCTGCCATTCCCGGTAACGCGGGACTCCTTCGAGCTGTGGCCGGCCAAGCGGCGTGAGGTCATCATCGACTTCAGCCGGTACCAGGACGGCACGCCAACAACCAAGGGCGACGTCGTCTACCTCACCAACGTCATGCGGATGCCCAACAGGCGAATGTGGTCCAACTCCTCACGGTTCCTGCCCAACCCGAACTACAAGGTTCCCGTGTTGAAGTTCGTGATCGGCGGCACCGCACCCGACGACAGCCAGATTCCCTCGCAGATGCGTGAGCTCAAGCCGTTGCCGAGCAACTGGCAGAGCATGCTGGACAACCGCCTCATCTTCGAGGTGCAACACGGGGCCGTCGCCGGCGAAACCGAATGGCTGATCAACGGCAAGCCCTTCGACGCGACCGTGTCGGCCACCAGCCTGAAGAACCGGGCCGGTCTGACACCGCTGGCCCACTAGAAGAAGAACAGCTTCAATCTGTGGGAGATCCGCAACGGCGGTGGCGGCTGGGTGCACCCCTTCCACCTCCACATGGAAGAACACCGCACTGTCATGCGCAACGGCAGAGACGTCAGTGGCGGGGATCCGTCGCACCCCGATGACGTCGCGCGGGAAGACCTGGTCGCACTCGACCCAGGAGAAGCGGTGATCATCTACCGCGGATTCCGCGATTTCGTCGGGCCCTACGTGGCGCACTGCCACAATCTGGCCCACGAAGACCACGCCATGATGTTCGGCTGGGAGATCACCCCCTGAACCGGGCCATCGACAGGCTCATAGGCCACTACTGACCAGAGATCACGTCCGAGCAGAGATCACTGAGGTCACCATGCCCAGCAACGCGATGCCGATCGACGCGATGCCGATCGACGCGATGCCGATCGACGGCGGCGACGCCACCGGCGCACACCCGACGGCCCAGCGTCCCGGCGGACGTCGACCGGCCCGGCTGGCCGTCCCGTGGTCGACGGTCGTGCCGTTGGCCGCGGTGCTGGCCTACGCCGACGGGTTCTGGCTGACATCGTTGCGCGGTGCCGTCGGCGCCATCGAACGCAGCCAGACGCCGTTCGCAAGCTGGTGGCGGGAATCCACCCTTGTCCTACCGGTCTTTGTCTTCGCCGTACTCGGCGCGCTCACATTAGCGCTGCGCTGGTTCGGGCCGGCGCGGCAAACCTGGAAATCGGTCGTGGCGACGGTGCTGCTCGTCGTCGCGGCCGGCACAATCGTCGGCCTGGCGGAAATGGTGGCCAGCTCGGTCTATGACTACCACCTGCAGTCGGCCCAGCTCCGGCACATGGACGCGATGCACAGCCTTTGTGCCACCAGCTGTTTCGCCCAAGAACAACACGCGACGCTGATGGCGCATGTCCGTGGCTTTGGCTACGTCAGCCGCTGGGTCCTGCTCACCAACCTGGCGCTTGTCGCCTGGTTGGTTGCCCTACGCGGCGGCCGGCTCAAGGTGAGCACCACCCCGCGACGCCACTTCGGCCGCACGCCGGGCACCGTCGTCACCGGCACCCGGGTCAAGGACGTCCGCCTGCTCCTGGCCGCGGCGCTGCTGGCGACCGCCAGCATTCACGCTGCCGTCATCCCCCAGCATCTGAACGAATGGGGCGCCGCTGGAGCGTTCTTCATACTCCTTGCCGCCGCCGAAGCCGCCGTGGCCGCCGCGCTGCTCACCCGCCCACGACCCGCCGTCCTGCTGACGGCCGCAGCGATTTCCCTCGGCCCGCTTGTGCTGTGGCTCTATTCCCGTACCGCGGGCATGCCCTTCGGACCTGCGGCCGGCACACCCGAAACCATCGGCTTGCCCGACAGCGTGGCCTGCGCACTTGAAATCGGGTCCCTGCTCGCCGCCGCCTTCCCCTTGCGGCCCACCCAATGGCTGCTACGCAGGCCGCCCCTTTCCGCCCACCTGGTTGCGCTGACCGTTGTCGCGATACTTGCTGTTACCGCTATCGGACTGGCCGGAACCGGGCCCAGCTGGTTCGACGTCTTCCCCACCTCGGGAGATCAGTCACAGATGATGACGCCGCACTGACCTCGACTCCCCTTCCCGGCAGCGAGCTGCCCGCCGCGCAGCGACCCGCGCCATGCCGGCCAGCCACCGTCGTCGATGGCTGCGCAGGACGGCCCTGGCCCCGGACACGAGCTGGATGACTTCGCGGCGGCGGGCGCCATGGTGCGCCGGCCACGCCGTGTCACGGCCAGCCGGACTATGGCAGCGGCGTCACGGTCGCCTCATTGCGGACCAAGTCCTTGGGGCCGGGGCGATCCAGGTGATCAACTCAGCGACCTGGGCTGGCAGTCGCGCTGGCGCTTTTCGGGGCTCGGGGCCTGACTGGCCGCGCTCGTGCGGGACCACCCGCCCCAACTGGTGTTCCATTGCATCCGGGTACCGCAGGCACGCGCGGATCCGGTGCGGACGGCCTCCGGCGTTCAACACCTCGGTGAGACCGGTGCGAGCGAGCTCTGCAGAGCAGTAAGCCGCGGCATTCACCCAGACCCGCCGGCCCCGCGACCGACCCCACGTTGACGATCGTCTCGCCACCTGCCCGCAGCGGCTTTGATTTCCCCGCTGACGGTCGGTTCGGCAGCGTCAACCGACCACCCGCGGGGAAAACAGGCCGAGCTCTACAGCTGGATCGCGTCGATCGCGCGATAGATGCGCTGCTCGCTGACCGGACGCGACGTCCCCAGCTGTTGCGCCCACAGGCTCCCCGCAACCCCTCGATCAGCCAGCCAATGTCGCGGACGTCAGCTGCCGCGGCATGAGTTCGTGGCAGCGCGGCACCACCACGCCCCCGCATGTCCGCAAAGACCGCCTGGGAGAGCAGGAAGGTTGCCCGCAGGTCCACATTCAATACCCGATCCCAGTCAGACAGCCCACGGTCCTAGACCGAGGCGGAGGCATCGGAGCCCGCAACGACGACCAGAATGCCGACGCCACCTAGTACTGCAGCCGTAGATCGTGATTTTGATGCTGGGGCTGCGGTGATCAGCGTTTCTGCCGGGTGTGGGGCGGCCACCGGGCGAGCATCGATTGTTTGTGTGGAACAACGAGAACGCCGCGGTGGCCCGCGGCTCACAGCGCAGATCCTGATCGGTGGTGGACG
>JBBQZQ010000047.1:0-32545 GCA_038207565.1 Mycobacteriales bacterium | reverse complement strand
GCGGCTCGGGCTACTACATCGACGTGGGCGCGGCGGATCTCGTCGCCAACGGGGATGTGCACCTGGTGAAGGGTCAGGTCGACCACCTGACCGAGGACTCGGTCGTGCTGTCGGACGGGACGTCGCTGCGGGCGGATCTGGTGGTCTACGCGACCGGATACGGCTCGATGAACGGGTGGGCCGCCGACCTGATCTCACCGAAGGTCGCGGACCGGCTGGGCAAGGTGTGGGGACTCGGGTCGGACACCGCCAAGGATCCGGGTCCGTGGGAGGGCGAGCAGCGCAACATGTGGAAGCCCACCCAGGTCGAGGCGCTCTGGATGCACGGCGGAAACCTGCACCAGTCGCGGCACTATTCGTTGTACCTCGCGCTGCAGCTCAAGGCGCGTCAGGTCGGGATCGATACTCCGGTGTACGGCCTGCAGGAGGTCCACCACCTCAAGTAGCGCCGCCGCGCCCGCCCCCGTCTCGGTGATCAAGAGGCCCGAATCGACGATTTCCGACGGTTGGGGCCTCTTGATCACGAGGGGGGCTCAGGCGTTCTTGATGGCCGCCGCGCTCTGCAGACCCAGGATCTCGACGGCTTCTTCGCGCATCTGCACCTTGCGTACCTTGCCGGTGACCGTCATCGGGAAATCATCGACCACGTGGAGGTAGCGCGGGATCTTGAAGTGCGCGAGCTTATTTCGGCAGAAGTCACGCAGCGTGTCCGCGTCCATCGACGCGCCCTCCCGCAGCCGCACCCACGCCATCAGTTCCTCGCCGTAGGTCTCGTCGGGGACGCCGATCACCTGCGCATCGACGATGTCGGGGTGGCTGTAGAGGAACTCCTCGATCTCGCGCGGGTACACGTTCTCGCCGCCGCGGATGACCATGTCCTTGATCCGTCCGACGATATTGAGGTAACCCTCCTCATCCATCACGGCCAGGTCGCCGGTGTGCATCCATGCCTGGCGGAGCACCTCGGCCGTCTTCTCCGGTTCGTCCCAGTACCCGATCATCACCGAGTAGGCACGGGTGCACAGCTCGCCGGTCAACCCGTGGGGCACGGGCAGGTTGCTCTCAGGATCGACGACCATCACCTCGACGTGCGGATGCACGCGCCCGACCGTCCCGGTCCGCCGATCCAGCGAGTCGTCCTTGCGCGTCTGCGTGGAGACCGGTGAGGTCTCGGTCATCCCGTACGCGATCGTGACCTCCTCCATATTCATCTCGCTGATAACCCGCTTCATCACCTCGACTGGGCAGGGTGAACCGGCCATGCAACCGGTGCGCAGCGACGACAGGTCGTAGTCGGCGAAGTTCGGCAGGGCCAGCTCGGCGATGAACATGGTGGGGACGCCGTAGAGCGACGTGCACCGCTCGTCCTGGACGGCCTGCAAGGTGGCCGCGGGGTCGAACCCGGGCGCCGGGATCACGATGCAGGCGCCGTGCGAGGTCGCCGCGAGATTGCCCATCACCATGCCGAAGCAGTGGTAGAACGGCACCGGCACACAGATTCGGTCCTGCTCGCTGTAGCCCATCCCCTCGCCGACGAAGTAGCCGTTGTTGAGGATGTTGTGGTGGCTCAGTGTCGCGCCCTTGGGAAAACCGGTCGTCCCGGACGTGTACTGGATGTTGATCGGGTCGTCGAAAGAAAGCACCGCCGAGCGCTCCGCGACCTGCGCTCGGCTCGAGGACTCACCATCGGCGAGCAAGGCGTCCCAGGTGGGGTCATCGAGGTAGACGACGTCACGAAGCCCCGGCAAGCCGGCGCGGACCTCCTCGATCATCTGCCGGTACTCGCTCGTCCTGAACGAGACGGCCGAGAGCAACGTAGCGATGCCGGCCTGGCGCAGCACGAAATCGAGCTCGTGCGTCCGGTAGGCGGGGTTGATGTTGACCAGGATCGCGCCGATGCGAGCCGTGGCGTATTGGACGAGGAACCACGGCACCGAGTTCGGGCCCCAGATGCCGACCCGGTCGCCGCGTTGGATGCCGCGGGCGAGCAGCCCCCGCGCGACGGCGTCGACCGCGTCATCGAGCTCGGCGTAGGAGAGCCGCGCGCCGCTGGCCGCGTCGACGAGCGCCTCCCGCGGACCGTGGGCCGCGACGGCGCGGCGCAGGTTGGCATCGATGGTCTCGCCCAGCAGGGGCTTGGCAGAGATTCCGGAGGAATAGGACGTCGTCGTCGCCGCTGTCATGGATCGTCACTCTAGGACGGGTTCGAGTCGATGACACGGACCCAACGGGAGGAGATACGTCGAGGCGCCGCACCCGAATCGGTGCGGCGCCTCGAGATCGTGCTGCGTCTGTGTACGAAAGTGTGGGCGGCCTGACGTGGCACCGGGAGCTGTCGCCGGCGAACCTAGGCCAAGTGCGATCGGTCTGGCTCAGGCCTCGACCGTCGCAAGGGTGTTGCCTTCGAGCAGCGAGCGAACCTCGGACTCACGGTAGCGGCGGTGGCCACCGAGCGTGCGAATCGAGGTCAGCTTGCCAGCCTTCGCCCAGCGGGTCACGGTCTTCGGGTCGACGCGAAAAAGCGTCGCAACCTCAGATGGCGTGAGCAGCGGCTCAGACTCCGGACGTTGACGAGGTGTCGTCATCGGTCCCCCTTTCTCGGGGTTTTTACATGGCCTCGAGGCGTCCTGATCCTCGAGCAAAGCACGGGTCCTGGTCCGCACCTCATGTCGAGTATCCATACAGCAAGCGAACATTCCCACTCAGAGCAGCCGAAGTGTCCACTGTGTGCCACGCGGGCCGCTCGTGTCCGGTTCGTCCACGACATCATGCCTAGAGAATCACCCTATTCCGGGCAGCGAAGATGTGCCGTGAACCTCGGTGCGACGACCATATGCGGCGAGGTACTGTGGAAACCACGAGGATGACAGTTCCCCGGCAGGGCCGCCCTAGGTGCCGCCCGAGCCGGCTTACCTGGTAAGCGAGGGGGTCGAGCCATGGGGCGCGGCCGTGCCAAGGCAAAGCAGCAAAAAGTGGCTCGGGAGCTGAAATATAACTCCCACTTCACAGACTTCGATGCTCTCCAGCGTGAGCTCGGAGGCGACTCTGCGTCCCCGGAGCCCGCCGAGGGCGACGCCGACGACCTTGAGGATGACGGCGGAAGCTGGGCGTCCACGCGGCGTTGACCGCGGTCTGGCCACGGCTGAGGTCCAGCGGCTCGGTCACCGCCCGCGTAATCGACCGCCGCATCCGCCGCTGATCTTCGGTGCACACCATTGGTGGAGAATGCGCGCCGATGATTCCTTCGCCCTAGTGGCGCGCAATAGCCGGGTGGCGTCTATTTAACCGGATCATCACCGGCGCGGACGATCAGCGTCACTCCCAGCTGTGCGCCGAGCCCTGGTAGTCGCCGGCCAGTCGCACCTCCCCCGGCGCGGACGCGTCTGCGCCCCCGACCTGCCCGCACACCCAAGCCGGAACGTCGCGCGCCTCGAGCAGGGCAAGCGCCTGCTCGAGGCGTTCCGGAGCGAGTACCGCGATCATCCCCACGCCGAGGTTGAAGCTCAGCTCCAGCTCGCTGCGGCTGACCGATCCGGTCCGGGCGATCAGGTCGAAGATCGGCTGGGGCGCCCAAGTCGAGCGGTCGACCAGCGCGCCGATCCCGGCGGGGAGAGCGCGCGCCAGATTACCGGCGAGCCCGCCGCCCGTGATGTGCGCAAATGCTCGGGCGCCCACCTCGGCGACGAGGGCCAGGCAATCGAGGGCGTAGACGCGCGTCGGCGTGAGCAGCTCGTCGGCGAGCGTCCGGCCCGCCAACTGCTCGGGTCGGGAGCCGAGGGCCAGCCCGGCCCTCTCGAGCAGCACGTGGCGGACGAGTGAGAAGCCGTTGGAGTGCAGGCCCGACGATCCGAGCGCGACGAGCATGTCGCCGGGCCGTACCCGGTCGGGGCCGAGGACGGCGTTGGCATTGACGACACCGACGCCGGTGCCGGACACGTCGTATTCGTCCGGTCGCATGACGCCGGGATGTTCCGCGGTCTCGCCACCCACGAGTGCGCAGCCGGCCTGCTGGCATCCCTGCGCGATGCCATCGACGATGGCGGCGATCTTCTCCGGGACGACCTTGCCGGTGGCGATGTAGTCGGTCAAGAACAATGGCTCGGCGCCGACCACGACAAGGTCGTCGACGACCATGGCCACCAGGTCTATGCCGATCGTGTCGTGCCGATCGACGGCCTGCGCGATGGCGATCTTCGTCCCGACACCGTCGGTCGAGCTGGCCAGCACGGGCTGCGGGTACTTCGCGAGATCCAGCTGGAACAGCCCGGCGAAACCACCCAGACCACCGAGCACCCCAGGACGCGTCGTCCGGCTGACCGAGGCCTTCATCAGTTCGACGGCGCGCTCGCCGGCAGCGATGTCCACGCCCGCGCCGGCGTACGACGATCCGGTCATGGGCGGCTGAGGGCGTCTCCGGCGAGGTAAGCGGCAGCCTGTTCGGGCTCACGCGCCGCCGATTTCTCGATGCCCTCGAGCACGTGCTTGCCGACGAGATCGGGCAGCGCGATGGGGTACTTCCCGTCGAAGCACGCCATGCAGAGCCGGGTGCGCGGTTGCTCGGTGGCCGCCACGAGCCCCTCGAGCGACACGAAACCGAGTGAATCCGCACCGACCGAGTGCCGGATGCCCTCGGCGTCCAACCCGCTAGCGATCAGTTCCGCCTTCGAGGCGAAGTCGATGCCGTAGAAACACGGCCACTTCACCGGCGGGGACGAGATGCGCACGTGCACCTCGACAGCGCCCGCCTCGCGCAGCATGCGAACCAGCGCCCGCTGCGTGTTGCCGCGCACGATGGAGTCGTCGACCACGACCAGGCGCTTGCCGCGAATGACGTCGCGCAGCGGGTTGAGCTTCAGCCGGATGCCCAGCTGACGGATGGTCTGCGACGGCTGGATGAACGTCCGTCCGACGTAGGCGTTCTTCACCAGGCCGAGGCCGTAGGGAATCCCGGACTCCTCGGCGAAGCCGATCGCGGCCGGGGTGCCGGACTCCGGGACCGGGATGACCAGATCGGCCTCGGCGGGGTGTTCCCTGGCCAGGCGACGGCCGACCTCGACGCGCGCCGAGTGCACGCTGCGTCCGGCGATGGTCGTGTCGGGACGGGCCAGATAGACGTACTCGAACAGGCAGCCCTTCGGCTCGGAGGCGGCGAAATGTTGCGAGCGCAGGCCGTCGTCATCGATCGCGAGCAGCTCGCCGGGTTCGATCTCCCGCACGAAGCTGGCGCCGACGATGTCGAGAGCTGCAGTCTCGGAGGTGACGATCCAACCGCGTTCGAGCCGACCCAGCACGAGGGGACGCACACCTTGCGGGTCGCGCGCGGCGTAGAGGGTGTGCTCGTCCATGAAGACGAGGGAGAAGGCGCCCCTGAGCTTGGGCAGCACGTCCATCGCAGCCTGTTCCACGGACAGGTCCGGACGAGCGGCGAGCATGGCGGTCAGCAGGTCGGAGTCGGTGGTGCCGCCGAACTGCGAACCCAGGATGCCGTCGGCGCGCGCTTGCGCGAACAGCTCGACGGTGTTCACCAGGTTGCCGTTGTGTCCCAGCGCGATCCCGGTGCCGGCGGGAGTGGTGCGAAAGCTCGGCTGGGCGTTCTCCCACGTGGTGGACCCGGTCGTGGAGTAGCGCGTGTGGCCGACCGCGATGTTGCCTTCGAGTGTTGCAAGGGTGGCCTCGTCGAAGACCTGCGAGACCAGTCCGAGGTCCTTGTAGACCACGAGCGACGAGCCGTCGCTGACGGCGATCCCCGCCGCTTCCTGACCCCGGTGCTGCAGCGCGTACAGCCCGAAATAGGTGAGCTTGGCGACCTGTTCACCGGCGGCCCACACGCCGAAGACCCCGCAGGCATCCTGCGGTCCCTTGTCGTGCGGGTTGAGGTCGTGGGTCAGCTTGCCGTCGCCGCGTGGAGCCACTTCTTCACTGTACGGGCAGCACGACGATGCGAACGCCCACCCGGCCGACGCGGCGTGACCCGCGCTCCCGCGTGCGCGCGGACGTCGTGGTGTCGAGCGGCCTCAGGCGAGCACGGGCAGGTACGCGGTGAGGTCGGCCCGGTTGCCGCTGGCGCGCACCGCCCCGCTCGTCACGCCATCGGCGAAGGCGACCCGCCCTGTTGCGAGGCGCAGCCAGGTGACCGGGTCGGTCTCGACGACATTGGGTGGAGTGCCCCTGGTGTGCCGGGGCCCGGCGATTGCCTGCACGGCCACGAACGGCGGTACCCGCACCTCGACCGAACGCCCCGGCGCCTGCGCGGCCAGGATCTCGGCCAGCGTCCGCACCGCGGCCGCCAGCGCCGGGCGGAGCAAGGCAACGGGATCGGCGGACGGAACCGAGCAGGACAGGTCGTCGCAGTGCACCACGAGGTCCACGATGCGGGTGCGAACGAAGTCGAGCGCCGTGATCGTCCCACGTGGTCCGGCGACCGGTGCGGTATCGGCGAGATCGGGGACGCGTAGCGGCTCGCGCAACCGTGCCAGCAACTGCGGGTAGGTGCGCGCCGCGGCGGCCGCGGCGCTCTGGGCGCTGATGTCTGCGGCAGCGGCTGCATAGGCGCGCACGTAGGTGGCCGCCGGCATCGGCCGGGCCGAGGACGGGACACCCAGATACCTGACGAGCCCATCCATGCTCGCGACGATGTGGGCGAGCATGGTGCGCACGTCCCAGCCCGCGAGCACCGTGCTCGCGTCGAGAGTGGCCTCGGCGAGGTGCGTCGCCGACCAGTCAGCCAAGGCGATGCCCTGCTCCGCGTAGACGTCCACCTGCGTCGCGAGGCGCCCGCTCACGGCTCGAAACGCTCGCGGATGGTCGCCCACCACGCGGCGCGCAGCTCGCGCAACCCGATGGCGAACTGCCCCTGGATGTCCAGGTTGATCTCGAGCACGTCGACGACTCCGATGCGGGCGTGCGGCAGCGCTCGAGCGTTACACATGTCGGTGAAGCGGACCTCTTCGCTGCGCGGCACGGACACGATCGCGCGGCCGGCCGACTCGCTGAAGAGCGCGACGAAGGGATCGACGCCGTCGGGCAGGACCACGCGCGCGCCTGCGACACCGTGCAGGCACGACTCGACCAGCGCCTGCGCCAACCCGCCCTCGGCCAGGTCGTGCGCAGAATCGATGAGCCCGTCGCGCGAGGAGTTGATCAAGATGTCGGCGAGCAGCCTCTCCCGGTCGAAGTCGACCGCCGGTGGGCGCCCGCCGAGGAATCCGTGGGTGACTCGCGCCCACTCCGAGCCGCCGAACTCGTCATGCGTGTCGCCGAGCAGGTAGATCAGCGCGCCGTCGGTGTACAACCCGGTGCGCGTACGCCGCGTGACGTCGTCGATGACGCCGAGCACGCCGATGACGGGTGTCGGCAGGATCGGCGTCGTCCCGGTCTGGTTGTAGAAGCTGACATTGCCGCCGGTCACGGGCGTGCCGAGCGCAAGGCAACCGTCAGCAAGGCCGCGCACCGCCTCCGCGAACTGCCACATGACTTCCGGGTCCTCGGGCGAACCGAAGTTGAGGCAGTCCGAGACGGCAAGGGGACGCGCACCTGTGGTCGCGACGTTGCGGTACGCCTCGGCGAGTGCGAGTTGCGCACCCGCGTACGGGTCGAGGCGGGTGTAGCGGCTGTTGCCGTCGACCGACAGCGCGATGCCGCGGTTCGTCGACTCGTCCAGCCGGATCATCCCCGCGTCCTCGGGCTGCGCCAGCACGGTGTTGCCGAGCACGAAGCGGTCGTATTGATCGGTTACCCAGGACTTGTCGGCGAGATTGGGCGAGGCGACCATCCGCAGCAGCGTCGCGCGAAGCTCGGCGCCGGTGCGCGGGCGCGGCAGACCCTGCCCGTCGCGCTCGATCAGGATGTCCTGGTCGGCCGGGCGCTCGATGGGACGCTCGTATACCGGCCCGTGGTGCGCAGCCGTCCGCGGCGGCAGGTCGACGATGAGCTCACCGCGCCAACGCATCCGCAGGCGAGCGCTGTCGGTGACAGTGCCCACCACGGTGGCCGTGACGTCCCACTTCGCGCAGACGCTGAGGAACGCGTCGAGGCGCTCGGGCGTCACCACGGCCATCATGCGTTCCTGCGACTCGCTCATCAGGATCTCTTCGGGCGTGAGCGTCGGGTCGCGCAGCGGGACGAGGTCGAGGTCGACGTCCATCCCACCCGTCCCCGCGGCAGCGAGTTCGGTGGTCGCGCACGACAACCCGGCGGCACCGAGATCCTGGATGCCGACGACGAGGTCGGCGGCGAAGATCTCCAGGCAGCACTCGATGAGCACCTTCTCGGCAAAGGGGTCGCCGACCTGCACGCTCGGTCGCTTGGCAGGCTTGGCGTCGTCGAACGTCGCGCTAGCCAGCACCGACGCACCACCGATGCCGTCGCCGCCGGTACGCGCACCGAAGAGGACGACCTTATTGCCCGGCCCGTCGGCTTTGGCGAGCTTAATGCCGTCCGTGCGCATCGCGCCGACGCAGAGCGCGTTCACCAGCGGATTGCCGGTATAGCACTCGTCGAAGTAGATCTCGCCGCCGATGTTGGGCAGGCCGAGGCAGTTGCCGTAACCGCCGACGCCTGCCACGACCCCAGGCAGGACGCGCGCGGTGTCCGGGGCGTCCAGGCGGCCGAAGCGCAACGAGTCCAGGACGGCGATCGGGCGGGCGCCCATGGTCAGGATGTCGCGGACGATGCCGCCCACGCCCGTCGCCGCGCCCTGGTACGGCTCGACGTAGGACGGGTGGTTATGGGACTCGATCTTGAAGGTCACCGCCCAGCCGTCGCCCGCGTCGACCACGCCCGCGTTCTCGCCCATGCCCACGAGCAGCGCATCGGTCCTGGGTGCCTTCTCGCCGAACTGCTTGAGATGCACCTTGGACGACTTGTAGGAGCAGTGCTCGCTCCACATGACGCTGTAGATCGCAAGCTCGGCGGAGGTGGGACGTCGGCCGAGGATCTCGTGCAACTGGCGGTACTCGTCGTCGGCGAGGCCGAGCTCCTTCCACGGCTGCGACTGGTCAGGCGACTGCTCGGCGACCTGGACCGTGTCGAGGTTCATCGGGCGGACTTGGCCAACACGGCCTCAGGGTCCGCCTGGAGCACGCCGCAGACACCCAGGAAGAACACCAGCCCGTCGGTGCCCGGGCCGGTGAGCGCCTCGACCGCGTGCTCAGGGTGTGGCATCAGTCCGACCACGTTGCCGGCCTCGTTGCGGATGCCGGCGATCTCGCGATAGCTACCGTTGGGATTGCCGTCCAGGTAGCGGACGACGACCCGTCCGGCCTCCTCCAGCTCGGCCAACGTCCGTTCGTCGGCGACGTAAGCGCCCTCACCGTTCTTCAGCGGGACGACGATCTCCTGGCCCTCGCGGTAGCCGGCGGTCCACACCGAAGCGGTGCTCTCGACGCGCAGGCGCTGTTGCTTGCAGATGAACTTCCGGTGGTCGTTACGGATGAGCGCGCCCGGCAGTAGGTGCGACTCGCACAGCACCTGGAAGCCGTTGCAGATGCCGAGGACAGGCAGGCCCTCCCGCGCGCCCTCGATCACACTGTCCATGACCGGTGAGAACCGGGCGATCGCGCCACAGCGCAGGTAGTCGCCGTAGGAGAACCCGCCGGGCAGAATCACCGCGCTCACGTCGTGCAGCGACGGATCGGCGTGCCACAGCGATACCGGTTCGCCCCCCGCGAGGCGGACCGCGCGCAGTGCGTCGCGGTCGTCGAGACTGCCCGGAAAGGTCACCACACCAATGCGAACAGGCACTCCGCCAGGCTACCGGGCCGCTTAACCTGGCACGGTGCTCGCTCGCCTCGACCATCTCGTCCTCGCCGTGCCCGACATGGACGAGGCCAGCGCGCAGTTCGCAACCTTGACCGGCGTGACGCCCGCGCCGGGAGGCCGGCATGTCGGCCTGGGCACCGCCAACGCCCTGGTCGGGCTCGGCGGGGCCGGCTACCTGGAGATCGTCGGACCGGACCCGTACGGACCCCCGCCTGAGGGCCGGCGTCCGTTCGCAGTCGACGACCTGCGCGAACCGCGACTGGTCACCTGGGCCGTCCGTTCGACAGATCTCGGCGTCGACGTGGCGGCGGCGCGGCGTGGCGGCTACGACCCGGGCCGGGCTCGGGAGATGTCGCGCCGCACCCCGACGGGCGAGTTGCTGCGCTGGCAGTTGACGCTGGCGCCGGACGGTGTCGACACCGGCCCCGTGCCCTTCCTCATCGACTGGCTCGACACGCCGCATCCCACGACCGCTGGGCTCCCGGCCGTCGAGCTGACGGCATTCGAGGTCCACGGGCCGGCTGTGGTCGCTTCGCAGCTTGCCGCGCTGGGGCTCGGGGTGACGGTGATCGCAGCACCGGTCGGCGGGCTGCTCGCGCGGCTGACAACGCCGCGCGGGCCGGTCGTCCTGCGGTGACGGCTCAGCGGTGGATGGTGAAGTTCTCGATCACCGGATTGGACAGCAGCGTGTCGGCGAGCCTGGTCAGCCCCTCGTCATCGACGGTGTCGTCGACCTCGAGTTCGAAGTGCTTGCCCTGTCGCACATCGCTCACGCCCGTGACGCCGAGCCGGGTCAGGGCCCCCACGATGGCCTGCCCCTGCGGATCGAGGATCTCGGGCTTCAGCACGACGTCGACGACCACGCGGGGCACGGCAACTCCAGACGATCGGTAAGCATGGGCGGCTCGAGCCTAGCGAGTTACCAGCCCGGCTCCCGTCGCCCCTTTTCCCCGCTCGTGACCGGTTGCCGACCCGTGGACCGGTCACGCCCGGGGAAAACAACCCGCGGACCGGTCACGCCCGGGGAAAACAACCCGCAGACCGGTCACGCCCGGGGAAAACAACCCGCGGGCCGGTAAGCGATCACCGCCAACCGATCCGCTTCAACAACGCCAGCGACACCGTCATGATCTTGGCGAAGCGCGCGTGGCCGACCCTCGCTGGCGGCGCGACATTCAGCAGCCGCTGCCTGCTCAGCGTCTGCGCCTCGGTGTACTTCAGCAGGCCCTCGCTCCCGTGGCGCCTACCCACACCCGATTCACCCATGCCACCCATCGGCGCGTCCACCGAGCCCCAGGCGGTGACGTAACCCTCGTTGATGTTGACCGTCCCGGCGCGCAGGCGGGCACCGACCTCGCGCCCGCGCCGCACGCTCTTCGTCCACACCGAGGCATTGAGCCCGTAGGCCGTATCGTTGGCCTGGGCGATCGCGTCGTCGAGCGAGGCGAACCGGTAGATCGACACCAGCGGACCGAACGTTTCCGCGCCGAAGCAGGTCGACGCCGGGGTGACGCCGGTGAGCACGGTCGGTTCGAAGAACAGCGGCCCGAGGTCGGGACGCGCCCTGCCTCCGGCCAGCGCCGTCGCGCCGTGTGCGACCGCATCCTCGACGTGTGCTGTCACGACAGCGAGCTGATCGGCGTTGGTCAGCGAGCCCATGTCATAGCGGTAGTCGTAGCCGGCGCCTAACTTCATGTCCCGGACGGTCTGGACGAACCGGGGCACGAACCGGTCGTAGACACGCTCGTGCACGTACATCCGCTCGATCGAGATGCACAGCTGGCCGCTGGAGGAGAAGCACGCGCGGATGGCACCCTCGACGGCGCGGTCGAGGTCGGCGTCGTCGAGCACCAGCATCGCGTTCTTGCCGCCGAGTTCGGCCGAGCAGCCGATGAGCCGGGCACCGGCCCGCTCGGCGATGCGCTTTCCGCTCGCGGTGGAACCGGTGAACATGAGGTAGTCGGCGCCGTCCATGAGCGCGTCGCCGATGCCCGAGGCCCGCCCGAGCACCACCTGCCACAGGTCGGCCGGTAGGCCGGCCTCCCGCGCCGCTGCGAGCGCCCAGAGTGCGGTGAGGGCCGCCTGATTGTCCGGCTTCTGGACGACCGCATTACCGGCGATCAGCGCCGGGATCGTGTCGCCCAGGCCGAGCGCCAGCGGATAATTCCACGGCGAGACGACGGTGACGACACCCTTGGGGTGGCGCAACTCGCGTGTCGCAGTCAGACCTGGCAGCAGGCCGGTGCGCCGCTTGTCGCGCAACAGGCCGCTGGCAACGCGGGAGTAGTAGCGCGCGGTGTTGGCGATGTCGGCGACCTCGAGGAAGGCGTCGCGGCGCGACTTGCCGTTCTCGGCCTGGACGAGATCCATGACCTCGTCCTGCCGTTCGAGAACGAGATCGTGCAGTTTCAGCAACACCATGACCCGCGCGCGGACGGGCGTCGCCGCCCACCTCTGCTGGGCGATCCTGGCGCGGGCGAAGGCAGCGGCCACGTCCTCGGCACTGCACTGCGGCAGTGTGGCCAGCCGTGCGCCGCTGTACGGGGCGAAGGTGTCCAGCGTTGCTGTGGACGTGCACGGCACCTGCGCGATGAGCTCCTTCGCGCGGCAACCCTGCAGGATGCGCGGGAGCGTCGCCGTGAGCCGAGGGGTGTCCGTGGCTGTCATGTCCCCATGATGGGCCACCTCCCGCTCGATCTGCGCACCGCGTTGGCCCCGCAGCAGGGCGACACGCCGCGCGCGGGCCTGCTACGGGGCCAAGGGTCCGGGCGCGCGGGGATAAAGTAGGTGACACGTCAAGAAAGCGCTATCCTGAGAGCATGCCCGGATGGCTCGATGAGGACGAACAGCGCGCCTGGCGCGCCTACCGGCGCATGGTGCTGCTCGTCGACTCCGCCGTCGCCCGCGAACTCGGCCAGCAGTCCGCCCTGTCGATGCCCGACTACCAGGTGCTGTCGGCCCTGTCCGAGGCCGAAGGCCACCGGCGGCGGCTCACCGAGCTCGCAGCGCGAATGCAATGGTCGGCGAGCCGGCTGTCACACCACGTCACGCGCATGCAGCAGCGCGATCTCGTCACCCGTGCCGAGTGCAGCGACGATCAGCGCGGCGCCTTCATCATGCTCAGCGACCACGGCTGGAACGCGATCCGCGCTGCGGCGCCGGCCCACGTCGCCTCGGTCCGCGCCCATCTGATCGACCTGCTCGACGATGCCGAGATCGCCGCGTTGACCTCGATCGGCGAGAAGGTGGCAGCCCACTTCGGCGAGGACTGCGTGGACGCGACCGAGCCCGACCGGTCGAAGCTGGCGGGCCAGTCGGCTTAGCCTGGCCAGTCGGCTTAGCCTGGCCAGTCGATGAAGCGCAGGCCACTGAGGCGCTCATAGGCCTCGATGTAGCGCGACCGCGTGGCGTCGACGACCTCGTCGGGCAAGGAGGGCGGCGCCTGGCCGGATGCGCGTTCCCATCCGGACGCCGAGGAGAGCAGCCAGTTGCGAACGTACTGCTTGTCGAAGCTCGGCTGCGCCCGTCCCGGACGCCACCCATCGGCCGGCCAGAACCGGGACGAGTCGGGGGTCAGTACCTCGTCGCCGAGGACGAGCCCGCCGGTGCGTCGATCTCGACCGAACTCGAACTTGGTGTCGGCGACGATGATCCCTTGCTCCGCTGCAATCTCCGCGGCTCGGCGGTACAGGCGCAGGGTCACGTCCTGCACCTCGCGCACCGTGGCCTCGCCGACCGCCGCAGCGGCGGCCTCGACCGAGACATTCTCGTCGTGCTCACCGAGCGCGGCTTTGGTCGCAGGGGTGAAGATCGGTTCCGGCAGGCGATCACCGTCGATGAGACCGGCCGGCAGCGCAATGCCGCACACCGAACCGGTGGCCTGGTAATCGAGCAGACCCGACCCGGTGAGGTAGCCCCGGGCCACGGCCTCGACCGGCACCATCGACAGCGGTCTGCACAACAGGGCACGGCCGCGCCATTGCGCGGGTATGCGGTGGTCGTCGGTGCTGATCAGATGATTGGCGACCACAGAGCCCAACTGCTCGAACCACCAGACCGACAATGCGGTGAGAATTCGGCCCTTATCCGGAATGGTGGTCTGCAACACGAAATCAAAGGCAGAAATGCGGTCGGACGCGACCATTACGAGCATTCCGTCCTGGGTGCGATACAAATCGCGCACTTTTCCGCCGTGCACCCGGGGCATACCTGGTTCGGCGAGCTCAGTCATGCGCGCGATCCTCGCAGAGCGCCACGAACCGCCCGCACGGACGGCTCAAGACCGACGAGTTCCGGGCGATGAGAGGGCGTGGCCAATATTCGACGCCGATCCCGTCGCGGGTGCCCGCGTGTCGACGGACGCTGCCGCGGTATTGACGATGGCGGGATTGACGAACGACAGGGCAGCGGCCTCAACGCACCGGCAGTCCGGTTACCACCACCAGTCCTTCGGCGTCACGACGCCGCCGGCAGTACTTGGATGGAGCACGGTGGTTGACGAGGGCGAGAGGTGTCCAGCGGTGGCAGGAGTTGCTGCCGACGCATCGACAGCACCCACCGACGCGCTGATACCTATTGCCATGACGACGACACCGAGCAGCTTTAGCAGGGGGTTAGCCACCGGATTGTACCCTTCATGTTGTTTTGCGCGAATAGGCCAGGAAAATGGTGGACCGCGACCGAAATCGCCTCCGCGTAGCCCTAGGATCGCCCCCAAGGCGCAGAAAAGGCAACTCACCGGCTGGCAGCTAGCTGCATGGCACGAATTGCGGACGATGTAAATGGCAGATGTGGAGGAACTCGGCCCTCTCGAGGTCGCCCTCTATCGCGCCGCGCTGACCCTACCCGCCAGTTCCCTGGAGGTCCTTGCGGGCGCCGTCGAGCGTGGCCCGGAGGAACTGGACAAGCCCGCCAAGCGCCTGAGCGAAATGGGACTGCTCCGCGTCGACGACCACGAGCTGGTCACCGCCGTCAGCCCGATGCTCGCGGAAGCCACCGTGCTCGGCGCCGAGGACCTCGACCTCGGTGCCCGCCGCGCGTCGGTCGAGACCCGCCGCAACGCGATCCGCCGCCTGGTCGTGCACTGGAACGAGGCGCTCTCGCCGAACCAGCCGGAAAGCGCCATCGAGGTGATCACCGATCAGCGCGAGATCAGCAATGTCCTCATGCACTACGCCGAGAGTGCGCAGAACGAGTTGCTGTCCGTCGCACCCGGCCGGTTGCCCAAGACGCGCATCGACAGCCGCACCCGCATGGCCAACCTGTACTCCTTGCGCCGCGGTATCCGGACGCGAATGCTCTACCAACACGCTGCGCTGCGTGATCGGCACACCCGCAGCTACCTGGCGGAGTATGCAGACAACGGCGCCAGGATCCGCTTCGCCACCTCCGTCCCCGGGCGCAGCCTGGTCATCGACCGCGCCGTCGCCCTGCTGCCGATCCCTGCAGCTGACCCGTCCAAGATGGGCCTGGCCATCGTCCACGAACCCAATGTCGTGGCCTGGGTGGTCGCGACGTTCGAACAGCTGTGGACCGAGGCGCAAACCCTCGAGGACGCGCTGTCCCGTCAGCAGGACGGCGCGGAGATGGACCAGACCCGGGTCGCCATCCTGCGCCTGATGGCCGAGGGCGAGAAGGACGAAGCCATCTCGCGGCGGCTGTCCATCTCGGTGCGCACCTGCCGCCGTCAGATCGCCGACTACATGGCGCAGGTCGGCGCGACGAGCCGGTTCCAGGCCGGCGTCATCGCCGCACGGACGGGTCACCTCGACGTCGGCGGTCCGACGTGATCGGCGGGCCGGCGCCCCCGCTGCCGTCGGTGATGTCGTAGTCCGAGCCACCTCGCCCACGGGCCGCACCGACCCGGCTGCGGAGGCCGACCGTCATCGCGGGCGGCGGCGGGCGGCGGCGGCCGGTGCCCGGCATTCCAGAGACCGTAATGCGGTGCCAGGATGAGGCCCATGCCCGATTCGCGTGCAGGAACCCCCGCCCGTCCCGCCGACCTCGTCGACATCGCAACCCTGGTCACCGCGTACTACGCCGAGCATCCCGACGTCTCGCGTCCCGAGCAGCGCGTCTCGTTCGGCACGTCCGGACACCGCGGGTCGGCCTTCTCGTCCACGTTCAACGAGGACCACATCGTGGCCACGAGCCAGGCGATCTGCGAGTACCGCGCGCAGCACGGCATCGACGGGCCGCTCTTCCTCGGCGCCGACACGCACGCGCTGTCCGAGCCCGCGTCCGTGTCGGCACTCGAGGTACTCATCGCCAACGACGTCACCGTTCTCGTCGACTCCCGCGGCGGTTACACCCCGACCCCCGCGGTGTCGCGGGCGATTCTCGCGCACAACGAGTCCCGGCCGGCGCACCAGGCCGACGGCATCGTCGTCACGCCGTCGCACAATCCGCCGGGCGACGGCGGATTCAAATACAACCCGCCGGACGGCGGCCCGGCCGGCACCGAGATCACCGGCTGGATCCAGGACCGCGCCAACGAGCTGCTCGCAGCCGGACTCGACGGCGTCAAGCGCGTCCCGTACTCGCGTGCTCGCGACACCGCCGGTACCTACGACTTCCTCGACGAGTACGTCGCGGCCCTGCCGTCGGTGGTCGACCTCGATGCGATCCGCGAGGCCGGGGTGCGCATCGGAGCCGATCCGCTCGGCGGAGCCTCGGTCGGGTACTGGGGTGAGATCGGTTCGCGCTACGGGCTGGACCTCACCGTCGTGAACCCGCTGGTGGATAAGACCTTCGGCTTCATGACACTCGATTGGGACGCCAAGATCCGGATGGACTGCTCCTCCCCGTCCGCCATGGCGTCGCTCATCGCGGTGATGAACTCCGGCGGCGACTTCGACATCGCCACCGGCAACGACACCGACTCCGACCGGCACGGCATCGTCACTCCCGACGCCGGGCTGATGAACCCCAACCATTACCTTGCTGTGGCGATCAACTACCTCTACTCGCACCGCTCGCAGTGGCCGGTGAGCGCGGCCGTTGGCAAGACGTTGGTCAGCTCGTCGATGATCGACCACGTCGCCGAGTCGCTCGGCCGCACGCTGCTCGAGGTGCCGGTCGGCTTCAAGTGGTTCGTGCCCGGCCTGTTGGACGGATCGGTCGCATTCGGTGGTGAAGAGAGCGCCGGAGCATCCTTCCTGCGCCGGGACGGATCGGTGTGGACGACCGACAAGGACGGCATCATCCTGTGCCTGCTCGCGTCCGAGATCACCGCGGTCACCGGCTCGTCCCCGTCCGAGCTGTATCGCGAGCTGACCGCCAAGTTCGGTGACCCCGCCTACGCCCGCATCGACTCCCCTGCCACCCGGGAGGAGAAGGCGGCGCTGGGCAAGCTGTCGCCCGACGACGTCGCCGCGGACTCGCTGGCAGGTGATCCGATCACGGCGCGGCTGACCTCCGCGCCCGGCAACGGGGCCGGCATCGGCGGGCTGAAGGTGACGACCGAGCACGGCTGGTTCGCGGCCCGGCCCTCGGGCACGGAAGACGTCTACAAGCTCTACGCCGAATCGTTCCGGGGCGGCGAGCATCTCGAACGCATCCAGGCCGAAGCCCAGGAGATCGTCGCCGCGGCGTTGAAGTGATGGCGCTGCGCGACAATGCCGTCTATGTCGACGGCAAACGCAGCGCCGACCCGCGCAGCCTCGACGAGACCTACGCGCTGCTGCGCGAGCGCCACGGTATGGCCTGGATCGGGCTGTACCGGCCCGACGCGTCGGAGATCGAGTCGGTCGCCGCGGAGTTCAGTCTCCATCGCCTCGCCGTCGAGGACGCCGTATCCGCGCACCAGCGCGCGAAGCTCGAGCGCTACGACTCGGTGCTGTTCACCGTGCTGCGGCCCGCGCGCTACATCGACGCCGACGAGCGGGTCGAATTCGGCGAGCTGCACGTGTTCACCGGCGCGGACTTCGTCGTCACCATCCGCCATGCCGAGTCCCCCGACCTCGGACGGGTGCGGGAACGCTTGGAGAAGTCGCCCGAGCTGCTGTGCATGGGCCCGGAGGCGATCCTGTACGCGATCCTCGACCAGGTCGTGGACGAGTACGAGCCGGTCGTCGCCGGCCTGCAGAACGACATGGACGAGATCGAGGACCAACTGTTCCAGGGCGATCCGTCGGTGTCCCGGCGCATCTACGAGCTCTCGCGCGAAGTCATCGAGTTCCAGCGCGCCACGCATCCGCTGCTGGGGATGTTCACCGCGCTCGAGGGCGGCTTCGACAAGTACCAGGTGGACGTCGAATTGCGCCGCTCCTTGCGTGATGTGCACGACCACGTGATCCGCGTCGTCCAGGCCGCCGACGCGTTCCGCGCGCTGCTGCAGAACGCGCTCACCGTGCAGTCGACACTCGTCGGTCAGCGGCAGAACGAGGAGATGCGCGCGATGACCGAGACCAGCCTGACGCAGAACGAGGAGGTCAAGAAGATCTCTGCGTGGGCGGCCATCTTCTTCGCGCCGACCTTCGTCGCCTCGGTCTACGGCATGAACTTCGACAACATGCCGGAGCTGAGCTGGTATTTCGGCTACCCGTTCGCCCTGACCCTGATGCTGCTGCTCTCGGTCGCGCTGTTCACCGCATTCAAGCGCCGCGGCTGGCTCTGAGGCGACCTGCGACCGTCGGCATCGCGCAGGCGGTCACCGGGGCCGCTCGTCGACGATGCGGCGCATCTTGCCCATGGATCGTTCGACACCGTCGGGCTCGAGCACCTGCACGGCGACGCTGACGCCGATGGTGTTCTTCACCAGGGTTCGCAGCTGTTCACCTGCCGCCGCTGCGTCGGTGGCCGAGGCGTCGGTGCGCCGCTCGACCCGTACCGCCAGCTCGTCCAGGCGCCCCTCCCGCGACAGCACGCACTGGAAGTGCGGCGAGAGGGCGGGCGTGCGGAGGATGAGCTCCTCGATCTGCGTGGGGAACAGGTTGACCCCGCGCAGGATGATCATGTCGTCGGTCCGTCCGGTGATCTTCTCCATCCGGCGCATCGGGCGAGCGGTGCCCGGCAGCAGCCGGGTCAGGTCGCGCGTCCGGTAGCGCACCACCGGCATGGCCTCTTTGGTGAGCGAGGTGAACACCAGTTCACCCTCGGATCCGTCCGGCAGCACCGCGCCGGTCTCGGGATCGATCACCTCGGGGTAGAAATGGTCCTCCCAGATGTGCAGCCCGTCCTTGGTCTCGATGCACTCGTTCGCGATGCCGGGGCCCATCACCTCGGACAGGCCGTAGATGTCGACGGCATGCATGTCCAAGCGCTGCTCCATCTCCCGGCGCATGTCGTTCGTCCAGGGCTCGGCGCCGAAGATCCCGACGGCGAGCGACGTGGTTCGCGGGTCGACCCCCTGCCGCTGCATCTCGTCCACGATCGCCAGCATGTAGGACGGCGTCACCATGATCACGTCCGGCTCGAAGTCGCGGATGAGCGTGACCTGCCGCTCGGTCATGCCTCCTGACACCGGGATCACGGTGCAGCCGAGAGCCTCGGCGCCGTAATGGGCACCGAGCCCGCCGGTGAACAGGCCGTAGCCGTAGGCGACGTGGACCTTGTCGCCCGGCCGTCCGCCGGACGCGCGGATCGAGCGCGCCATCACCGCCGACCAGGTGGCGATGTCGTTGGCGGTGTAGCCGACGACGGTGGCGCGGCCGGTCGTCCCGGACGAGGCGTGGATGCGCGACACCTGCTCGCGAGGCACCGCGAACATGCCGAAGGGATAGTTCTCGCGCAGGTCCGCCTTTGCGGTGAAGGGGAACCGGACCAGGTCCTCGAGAGACCGGCAGTCGTCGGGACGCACGCCGGCGGCGTCGAACGCGCGTGTGTAGTGCGGCACGTTGTCGTAGGCATGGCGCAGCGACCACTGCAGCCGGGGCAACTGCAGCGCGCGCAGTTCGTCGAGCGAGGCGCGCTCGATCGGGTCGAGATCGTCCGGTCGCGGGGTGCGGTCCTGCATGCTGCGACGCTATCCGGCCCGGCAAGGGCTCCACTCTGAAGCCGCAGATTCGGGTGTGCGACGTGCGGGGTGCAACGGCCACTCAGCCGACGGTGATCGCGTCCAGCCGCTCGCGCAGGAATTGCGAGGAGACGACCGGCGCGTAGTCGTTGGGCTTTCCGATCGGCGGCCGCAGCGCCTCGATCACGGCGTCGCGGTCGGCCTCGTAGAAGTAGACGAGCGAGAGGAGATCCTCGTCCGGAGCGTCGGCCTGCGGTGGCAGCACCCGGTGCCGGTTGGACTTCCACCGATCGCCACTCCAGCGGGCGAGCAGGTCTCCGGTGTTGATGGTGAAGGCACCGGGGACGAACGGCGCGTCGGCCCACCCGTCGGACTCGGTCCAGACCTGCAGCCCGCCCTTGCCCGGTTCACGATCGAGGACGGTCACCGTGCCGAAGTCGGTATGCGGGCCGATGCGGAACTGCGCGTCCTCGGGCGAGCCGGTGTGCGCCATCGGTGGGTACCAGTTGATGTTCATCGTGTGCGTGGCCCGCGTCGTGTACCGAGTGAAGAAATCGACGTCGACCCGCTCCCCGTCTGAACTCAGCGCGGCCGCGCAGAGTCGGAGCAGTTCGTCCGACAATGCCTTCATCAGGGCGAGGTAGTCGCGAACGGCCGTCTCCAAAGCGGGCACCTCGGCCGGGAACACGTTGTCCTGGAACCAGTAACCGTCCAGCGGTGCCGTGCTCGAGTCGGCGCCGACGGAATAGGACTCCTTCAGATCGGGCGACGTCTGCGTCCCCTCGGCGTAGCCGTTGGCCTCGACCCCGGGCGGCAGCCAACCGCGTCCGGCGACGGTGACCGCGTAACGCTGCTTGGCCTCGTCCGGCAGCGCGAAGAAGTCCCGTGCGGCCGAACGGACGGCTGCGCGCGAGGCCGCCGGCACCCCGTGTCCGGTGATGAGGAAGAAGCCGACCCGCCGCAGCGCGTCGTCCACCTCGGCGGCGACGCTGCGATCGCCCGCTAGCCACGGTGCGATGTCGATCACAGGAACGTTGTCCGGTCCCGACGGTGTCACTCGGCCACCCCGATGTCCTCGTTCCAGATGTCCGGGTTTGCCGCGATGAAGTCGGTCATCATCCGCACGCACCCCTCGTCGTCGAGCAGCACGACCTCCACGCCGTGCTGCGCCAGCCAGTCGTGTCCACCGTAGAACGTGCGTGCCTCGCCGATCACCAGCCGCGAGATTCCAAACTGCCGGACCAGCCCGCTGCAGAACCAGCACGGCGACAACGTCGTCACCATCGTCGTCCCGCGGTAGGACGACTGCCGCCCGGCATTGCGGAAGGCGGAAGTCTCTCCGTGCATGGACGGGTCGTCGTCCTGGACGCGGCGGTTGTGCCCGCGGCCCAGCACTGTCCCCTCCGCGCCGATCAGCGCGCCGCCGATCGGGATACCGCCCTCGGCCAGCCCGGCCTGCGCCTCTTCGACAGCGATGGCCAGCCAGGCATGGGGATCGAAGGTCATTGCGGGACGGGACGCGACCGGGCAAGTCTGAACAGCGCCCAATAGAGAACGGCCGAGATCAGGAATCCCGTCTCGAAGGCGAGATCGCCGAATGCCGGGTGATGCTTGGGCACAATGCCGACATAGTCGGTCTGGTTGGCGAACAACCAGATCGAGATGACCACCCCGATGATCATCGGCACGACGCCGGCCTGCTCGGAGGAGTTGCGGTGCCCGGCCGCTGCGAGGACCTCGTCGACTCGCGTGCCCCGGCGCAGCCACCGGTCGGTGAAGACGACGCCGAGCCACGGTCCGATCCAATAACTGATGATGAGCAGGAACGCCTCGTAGGTCGCACCGGCGTTCTTGATCCCGCCGAGGGCCACCAGGAAACCGACCGCGCCGAACACGAGCGCCACGGACGCTCGCGCGATGTGCGTGGGCAGGCGGATGCCGACGGCCATGAACGACAGCGACCCGGAGTAGATGTTGATCGCGTTGGCGGCGACCGCCCCGAGGCAGATGCACAGTAGCGCCAGCTTGCCGAGCCACGTCGGCAGCAGGTCGGTGAAGGATGCAGGTGCCAGCTCCTTGCCGCCCGCGGTGACTACAGCGGAACCTGCGACCTCGAGCAGGACGCAGGAGAGGAACACACCGAGTCCGGCGTATAGCGCGACCGGGCGCTTCGGGGTGTCCGGGGGCAGGTAGCGCGTGTAGTCCGCCGCGTACGGGTTCCACCCGGCCGCGTAGCCGAAGGTCGCCCCGGTCATCACCAGGAATCCCCCGATCCCGCCACCACCCGACGCCGCACCGGGATGCGACTTGCTCAGCACGACGACCGCCGCGATGACGAACACCACAGCGAGCACCGGGAAGGCGTACTTCTCGAATGCGTGGACGAGATTGTGGCCGAAGAAGGCGATGAGCATCTGGGCGGTGACGACGATGACCAGACAGGCGGGCTTCGGCAGTGCGTCGACGAGTGCGTGCAGCGCCAGCGCGCCGCTGACACTGTTCACGGCGAACCAGCCGACGCCGGCGACGAGCGCGTTGATCCCGGCCGGGAGGATGTTGCCCAGGAAGCCGAAGCCGCTGCGACTGATGACCATCTGCGCGAGGCCGTGGCCCGGACCCCAGCTCGACAGCACGCCGTGTGTGGCCGACCCGAGTGCGGTGCCCAGGACGATCGCCAGTAGGGACTGCCAGAACGACAGTCCGAAGAACAGCGGCCCCAGGATGCCGACGCCGATCGTCGCGAACTCCATGTTCGGCGAGGTCCACGTCCACAACAGTTGCAACGGGCGGCCGTGGCGCTCGTCGAGCGGGATGAACTCGATTCCGCCGGGTTCGACCGCGACGACCTTGGCGCCGTAGTCACGATCAGGATCGTGGAGGACCGGTTGCAACACGGTCGAACTCGCCATGGCGACACTCTGGCACGTTCGGCGTTTCCCGAGGGTTACGAATCGCTGCGCAGTCGCTCGCCCGGGGGTTACTCGCAGGTCAAGCGAGGAACGCTCCGCGCGTCGCCGGCATGCCGCTGTGGCCCCGTGCCGTCGGCTTGACGGCGAGCACCTGGTGCACCCCGATGCGGTTGGCCTCGAACGCCAGCGCGGACCCGGCCATGTACAGCCGCCAGATGCGGGCGCGGCCCGGGCTCGAGACCGCGATCGCCTCGTCCCACGACGCTTCCAGGTTCGCGACCCAGGCGCGCAGGGTGCGGCCGTAGTGCTCGCGCAGCGACTGCACGTCACGCACTTCGAATCCGGCGCCCTCGATCGCCTCGATCATCGTGGCCACCGGCTCCAGCTCCCCATCGGGGAACACGTACCTGTCGATGAACGAGGTCTTGGAGAACTTGGGCCGCGGGCCGGGGCGCCGTGCTATCGCGTGGTTGAGCAGGCGAGCGCCCGGACGCAGCAGCGCGAACAGTTCGCCCGCGTAGACCGGCAGCATTCTTGCCCCGACGTGCTCGGCCATGCCGATGCTCGAGATCGCGTCGTACGGGGAGTCCCCGACGTCGCGATAGTCCTGCACGCGGATCTCGACCAGGTCCGCGAGCCCTTCCGCCTTCATGCGGTCCCGGGCGAAGACAGCTTGCTCGTGCGACAGGGTGATCCCGACCACGGCGGCACCGTAGGTGCGCGCGGCGTGGAGGGCGAACGTCCCCCAGCCGCAACCGACGTCGAGCACCCGCATGCCCGGTTCGAGTCCGAGCTTGCGCGCCACGAGGTCGCACTTGGCGAACTGTGCATCTTCCAGGGTCGCGTCCTCGTGGGACCAGTATGCGCAGGAGTACGTCATGGACTCGCCCAGCACGATCCGGTACAAGTCGTTGCCGACGTCGTAGTGGTGCGAGATCGCGTCGGCGTCCCGATGTCTGCTGTGCAAGCGACCCGTGAGCCTCGCCTCCTCGACCGGCGGTTTCGGGGGCGGCCCGAGGATTCCGAGCCGCGCGACGGTGCGCGCGACGGTCCACTTGGTCGCGGCGCCGACGATGATCCCCGGGCCGTTCTCCGGTGCTGCCACCCGCTCGAAGGCGTCGAGACCGGCCAGCAGGTCGCCCTCGACGTCCACGTCGCCGGACACGTAGGCGCGCGCGAAGCCGAGCTCGTTCGGCGCCCACAGCACCCTGCGCAACGCGCGGCGGTTGCGGAAATGGAGCCGCAGGACAGCATCACCCGAGCCGATCCGGCTGCCGTCCCAGCAGGTGATGTCGAGGGGGACACGGGTGCCCAGCGTCGCGTGGACCAGCGGCTCGACCATCTCGGCAACAGTCATGCCCCTCACAACTGTTTGTCTACTCGCGGCCGAGCGGGTGGCGCGAGGCGGGGCGTGACGGGAGGGCGCGGATCGGGCAGGCTGACAGCATGATTTTCATCGTCGTGAAGTGGACGATCCGCCCTGAGCGCAGCGACGAGTGGCTCTCGCTCGTCTCCGAGTTCACCTCGTCCACCCGTGCCGAACCGGGCAACCTGTTCTTCGAGTGGTCACGCAGCGTCGACGACCCGAATCAATTCGTCCTCGTCGAGGCGTTCGCGGACGGCGACGCCGGCGCCGCGCACGTCGGTTCCGATCACTTCAAGACCGCGATCGACTGGATTCCTGACGTCGTCGCAGATACCCCCGAGATCCTGAATGTTGAGATCCCGGACGCGCAGGGCTGGTCGCGCATGGGTGAGGTCTCGCCGCGTTGACCGTTTCCGGGACCTTCTGCGACCTGATGGGATGGCTTTCCCATCCGTGACCAGTCAGGCCAGGGCGTCCAGGTCGATGCGGAACGCGAACGGCTCGGCGCTTTCGAACGCGCCTTCGAGCGCCGGCGCGTCGAGATACCCGAAACCGCCAGCGAGGTGGCACGCGACCAGCGAGGCCCGTGGCTCCAGATCGATGATCCAGTAGTGCGGGATACCGGCGTCGGCGTACTCGCCGCGCTTGATGACGACGTCCGTCCGACGTGACCCGGGTGAGATGATCTCGACGACCAGCTGCACCGCGTCCGCACGCAGCAGACCGCCCTCGGCCCGCACCCGATCTATCTCGGGACGGCCGACGACAACTAGATCCGGCCGTCGTGACGTCCCTGGCCGCAACTCACCGGCCAGCTGCAGATCGATGTCGAAATCTAGGACGACACGGTGGTCGTGCGGCACTTGCGTCCGCAGCTGCACATGCAGTTCCCCGATGGCGATCATGTGATCCGGCGTGGCGCTCGGCGACATGATCAGGTTGCCCTCCAAGAGCTCCCATCGGTGGCGGTCGTCTTCGTCAAGCGATGCGTAGTCGGCGATGGTGAGCAGCCGGCCGGGCCGTGGCAGGGCGGTCATCGCTGCTTCCTCATGATGGGTTCGAGTCTCCCACGAGCATCCGATACTCCGGCGATCACGCGCCCACCATGTTGTATCCGCCGTCGGCGACCAGGTAACCCCCGGTCATGTGCGCCGCGTCGTCGCTGGCCAGGAACAATGCGGTGCCGGCGAGTTCGGCCGGACCCGGGATGCGTCCCATGGGGGTCAGCTTGCGGATCTGGTCACCGCGCCCGGATTTCCAGTCGTCGCGGCCCAGGGTTGCGTCGGTCTCGATGAAGCCGGGAGCGAAGACGTTCACGCGCACGGTCGGCGCAAAGGCCTGCGCGTAGGACTTGGTCGCGCCGAGAATGCCGTATTTCGCGGCCGCGTACTGGGGGGCGCGGGCGCTGCCGCGCACGATCACGGTCGAGCCGATGTTGACGATGCTGCCGTGCCCCTGGGCGAGCATCCGCGCTCCTTTGGTTCGTCAGAACCGTAGCCGCGACGACCGACAAGGTGGCCACCAGCACCGAAGTCGCCGCACCATGGTCGGCCGACTTCGTTTGATTCCCGGACGCTCTAGCGGCGAATCGTTGCCAGGAGTCTTCTCGCGTTCGTGCCTAGACGGTTTTGTCCCACTCGGCGGCCTGCCAGGCGCGGACCTCGTCCTCCATGGACTTCGGTGACGGTCCGGTACTTGTCCGATTCGCCGGTGATGACTTTGATCATCTCATCGATCATCGCCTGCGGGTCCTCCTGGCCGGGCAAGGTGAACGGGCCTTCCCAGCCGGGAAAGACGGCGATCGCCGGGTCGTACCAGTAGCTCGAGGCCTCAATGGCGGTGTCGTTGAAGCCGGTGAGGTAGAAGCCGGGCTGGATGGCCGCTACCTGGACGCCGAGCGGTGTGCGAGTTCCTCACGCAGTGTCGCAGCGAATCGGCAGGTCGGTGAGGTTGCCGCGGTGGGCGACCCCCGCGTTGTTGAACAGGACGTCGATGTCGTGGGTCAAGGCATGGTCCCAGTCGATCTCGTCGAGCAGGTCCAGCTTCATGGCCTCGATCTGCAGCCCCTCGGGCTCGGCGGTTTGGCGCAGCTCCACGCCTGAGGCCAGATCTGTGTACCGGTGATCACGTTATGACCCTTGCGTGCGAGGCCTAGGGCGACCCCTCTCCCGAAGCCGCTGCCTGCGCCTGTGATTCTTGTAGGCCTCGAAATCGGGCCTCCGGCGGAGGGCGTGGGATTCGAACCCACGATGACTGTCACCAGCCATAGCGGTTTTCAAGACCGCCGCACTCGGCCACTATGCGAGCCCTCCGAGGGTGCCGACGGTAGCGGATGCGCCAAGGGTGGCGTGGCGCGAGGACGCCGATCAAGTTTGCGGGCCAGCTGGCGGGTCGCGACAGTGTGAAGCAGCTCTGCGAAATAACCGGAGCAGGAATCTCCGGATAGCTGCTACCGTTGCTGATAAGCGGAGGAACAAGCTCCGTTATCAGACTTCGGGAGTAAGCCATGAGCACACAGAATGTCCTGACCGAGGCGCCGCCCCGCGTGCGCAGCACCGCCGAGGCCCCCCGCAATTCCCAGCACGCCCGCCGCTGGTGGATTCTCGCTGTGCTGGGAATCGCCCAGTTGATGGTCGTACTCGACGCGACCGTCGTGAACATCGCGCTGCCGACCGCGCAACGCGCGCTGGTATTCAGCGACAGTGACCGGCAGTGGATCGTCACTGCGTACGCCCTCGCCTTCGGCAGCCTGCTGCTCATCGGGGGGCGGCTCGCTGACCTAGTCGGCCGCAAGCGCGTCTTCCTGATAGGCCTGGCCGGTTTCGCCGCAGCGTCCGCGCTCGGCGGCGCTGCAACCAGCTTCGGCATGCTCGTGACCGCCCGCGCGATCCAGGGCGGCTTCGGGGCGCTGCTCGCCCCGGCCGCGCTCGCGCTGCTGACCACCACGTTCACCGAGCCGAGAGAGCGCGCGAAGGCTTTTGGTATCTACGGAGCGGTCGCCGGTGCAGGCGCAGCCCTCGGGCTGCTGCTCGGCGGGTTGCTCACCGAGTACGCCTCCTGGCGCTGGACGATGTTCGTCAACGTGATCTTCGCGGCCATCGCGCTGGTCGGCGGAGCCCTGCTGCTGCGCCACATCGTCGCCGAGAAGCGGCCGATGATCGACTGGCCCGGCACGGTCACCGTCTCGGCCGGCCTGTTCGCGCTGGTCTACGGGTTCTCGCACGCCGACACCTCGGGATGGGGCAACGGCGTCACCATCGCCTTCCTTGTCGCCTCGGCCGTCCTGCTCACCCTCTTCGTCGCGATCCAGCGGCGCTCCCCGCACCCGTTGCTGCCGCTGCGCGTGATCATCGACCGCAACCGCGGCGGTGCGTTCCTGTCCATGTTCGCCGCCGCCGGAGGCATGTTCGGCGTCTTCCTCTTCCTCACCTACTACCTGCAGCAGACCCTCGGCTACAGCGCAGTGCGCACGGGCCTTGCCTTCCTGCCGATGAGCGGCCTCCTCATCGTCACCGCAGCGACGATCTCGACGGTGCTGGCGCCCCGGGTCTCCCCCCGGATCCTTATCCCCGCCGGCTTGGCGCTCGGCGCGGTCGCCATGTACCTGCTGACCAACCTGGGCCTCACCAGCACCTATCTGGCCGACGTCCTGCCAGCGACCCTGCTGCTCGGCGTCGGGCTGGGTGCGGTCTTCGCGACCGCGATGAACCTGGCGACCCTCGGTGTCGAAGCAGACGACTCAGGCGTCGCCTCGGCCAGCGTGAACACGATGCAGCAGGTCGGCGGATCGGTGGGCACGGCGCTGCTCAACACCTTGGCCGCAACCGCCGCGGCGACCTACGTCGCCGACCACGTGTCCAGCGCGCCACTGCGGATCGTCCAGGCCAACGCGGCGATCGAGAGCTACACGACCGCATTCGGTTGGTCAGCCGCGATCTTCGCACTGGGTGCGGTGCTCACCGCGGTGATTCTGCGCTCTGGAGTCCCGGAGTTCGACCCCGCCGCCGAGTCAACCGTCGTAGTCTGAACCCGGCAGAGAAGCGAATGGAGGAGGAGGTGCGCGATGACGAGCACGGATGCCGTCGCGCCCTCCCGTCCGCTGCGCAAGGACGCCGTGCGCAACCGCGAGCTGCTCATAGCCGCGGCGCGTGAGGTCTTCGCCCAGCGCGGCCTCGAGGCCAGCATGGACGACATCGCGCGCCAGGCCGGGCTCGGCGTCGGCACGGCCTACCGGCATTTCGCCAACAAGTACGAACTGGCGACGGCAATCTTCGAGCAGTCCATCGACGGTGTGGTGGGCTTCGCCGAGCGGGCTCTCGACGCGACAGACCCCTGGCAGGGGCTGGTGAGCTTCCTCGAGAGCCTGCTCGAGGCGCAGACCGCCGACCGCGGGCTGCGCGAGATCCTCATGGGCGCGCACGACTCGAAGGACATGGAACAGGTGCACGACCGGCTGATCGGCCCGTTCTCGCAGATCGTCGAGCGGGCCCGGCAGAGCGGTGCGTTGCGACCCGATGTGCAGCCCACCGATCTCGGCGTGGTCACAATGATGCTGTGCCAGGCGGCTGACCTTGCCGGGGCGGAGTCGCCGCAGCTGTGGCGCCGCTACCTGGCCGTCGTGCTGGACGGGCTGCGGGCCGGCGCCTCCGCGGATCCGCTGCCCATCGCGCCGCTCTCGGAGAACGCGTTCCGCTCCGCGATGGCCGCACACAAGCAGATGCTGGTCCGCGAGCAGCGCAGCGGCAACTGATGCGGTTCCTCCGCCGCGCGCAACCAGCGCGACGTCTATCGTGCCGACGGCACAGCGGTCGCGTGCAGGGCAACAGCTGATCGTCGGCTTCGATCAGCCTGGCCCGAACACGACGTGGCCTGCAGCTACGGTGCTCACCACGCTCGCGTCGGAGATCCGGCCGTCCAGCTGGAACAGGTCCTGGTCCAGAACCGCGAAGTCCGCGCGCCTGCCGACCTGCAGCGTCCCACCGTCGGAGTCGTGGTTCACGTACGCCGTCCCCGCGGTGAAGCCCGTCAGCGCGGCGTCCAGCGACAGCCGCTGTCCGGGCAGGAACGGCTCGTTGTCGCGGTGCCCGGGATCGACATGCCGGACGGCGACCTCCATCTGCAACAGCGGATCCGCCGTCGTCACGGGCCAGTCACTGCCCATCGCCAGCCGCGCGCCAGACCGCGCGAGCGAGGCGAACGGGTACTGGAGTTCGGCACGCTCGGGGCCGATCCACGGGATCGTGTTCTCGGTCATCTGCGGTTCATGCTGAGCCCAGAATGTCTGGCAGTTCGCAACCACTCCGAGCTCGGCGAACCGGGGGACGTCGGGGGGCTGGACGACCTGCACGTGCGCGATGTGGTGGCGATTGTCGTTCGGGCCGTTCGCCGTGCGTGCCGCCTCGACCGCGTCCAGCGCATTGCGTATCGCGCGGTCACCGATCGCGTGCATGTGCACCTGGAAGCCGAGCGCGTCCAGTTCGCTCAGAGCGGCGACGAGGACGTCGCGCGGAACGTAGTCCAGCCCGCGGTTGTCGGTGTGGCCGCCGCAGCCGTCGCAGAACGGCGCCAGCATCGAGCTGGTCTGGTTCTCGATGATCCCGTCCACCATGATCTTGACGGTGGTCGGATGGAAGTTGCCGGGCTCGAGCGTTCGTCGTTCGCGCAGGTCGTCGATCTGCTCCAGACCGCGGTGCCGGTCCCACCACAAGGCGCCGACCACCCTCGCCGTGAGCCGGCCCGCGGAGACGAGCGACCGATAGGCCTCCTGGGTCTGCGGCGTGACCCAGGCGTCCTGCCACCCGGTGATTCCGAGCGAGTGCAGATGCGCCTGCGCAGCAAGGATCGCTTGCTCCCAGGCCTCCCGCGAGGGCATCGGGACGAAGCTGGTCTCGAAGGTGTATGCGGCGCCTTCGTGCAACATCCCGGTCGGGGTGCCGTCGGTTGCGCGCTCGTAACGGCCGTCGGACGGGTCGGGGGTGGATGCGTCGATGCCTGCAATGCGCAGGGCTGCTGAGTTCACCCAGGCACCGTGGACGTCGCGGTTGAACAGGAAGGCGGGGCGAGCGCCGGTGACCGCGTCGAGGTCGTCGCGGTGCGGGGAGCCTCCCGGGAAATGCTCCATCGACCAGCCACCGCCGACGATCCACGGCTGTTCGGGATTCGCCGCGGCGTAGTCGGCGATGCGCTCGAGGTAGGCCGCGCGACCGGTGAGGTCGCGCAGATCGACGGTGCCCAGATTGCGGCCGGCCTGCGGGGCGTGGATGTGCGAGTCCTGGAATCCAGGGACGACCGACGCGCCGACGCCGTGCAGCAGTTCGGTACGCGGACCGACGAGCTCGGCAACGGCGTCCCCGTGTGCGACGACGCGGTCGCCCCGGACAGCGAGCGCGTGCGTCCAGGACCCGTCGCCCACCCAGATCCGAGACCCGGTGACTGCAAGATCAGCGCGTCCGGTCACGACCGGGCCTCACCTCGCCCGTTCGGCCATGCCGTGTGCTCACGATCAGCCCGGCTCAGTGGTCCAGCAGTTTCGCGCGCAGTGCGACCGCGTCGGCCTCGGTCCACCCGTTCGCCCGCAGCCAGCCGCCCGGCCCGCTGTGCTCTGCGTCGAGGGCGTTGAAGAGACGCTCGATGGTGCTGGCGCGGGGCGCGTGCTTGTCGGCGTCAGAGTGTGCCATGTCTTCGGCGTAGGTGCGCGTCCCGCGGAGCCGGTCGAAGATGTCCTCGATGCGCTCGGCGCTGCGGGCGTAGTCGGCGACAATCGAGTCCCGCTCGACACCGACCTCGGCCAGTGCGAGCGCGACCACGACTCCCGTGCGATCCTTGCCCGCCGCGCAGTGGACGATGGTCGCGCCGTCGGTGTAGGCGATCAGCCGCAGCGCGTCGAGCACCGAGTCGGCGCGGTCGTCGAGGTAGCCGAGATAGACACCCGACGCCCCCTGCCTGCGCACCCGCTCGGTGCGCTGATCGCTCTGCCAGGGCAGCACGACCGGCGCGTCGTCGGCCGCTGCGTCGGTGTTCTCCCCCGACTCGGGGAACAGCGACAGGTGCACGATCTCGACGTCGTTCAGTGCCGCCAGCGGTCCGGGGCCCTCAGCGGTGACCTCCACCCCGGTGCGCAGGTCGGCGACGGAGCGCACGTGCAGCTCGTCGACCAACAGGTGCACGTCCCGCTCGGAGAGGTCCTGCAGATTGTCCGAGCGGATCAGCCGGCCCGTGCGCACGGTCCCGCCGTCCGCCGTCGGCAACCCGCCGAGGTCGCGAACATTGACCGCGCCGTCCAAGTCGATCCAGCCGACCCCGTCACCCGTGCTCACCGCATCAGTCACGACACCAAGCCTAGATGAGTAATTCCAAGGCATGTGACTGGTGTGGCTGATGTGATTCAGTCGGGAGAGTGTCCAAGATCGGCGTTGCAACCCAACGTCGAGCAGGAGGCTCATCGTGGACGCCGATCTGGACACCCTCTCGACCGCACTTTACGTGCGTGTCGATGATCTGCTGAAGTCCCACCCCGAGCGGGCGCCATGGCGCCCGAAGGTCGGGATCGCGCCGCGGCTCTCAGATGCCGAGGTGATCACGCTGGCGGTGATGGCCGCGTTGCTGGGGCACACCTCGGAGTCGCACTGGTTGCGTTTCGCGCGGGCCCGGCTGCGGCATCTGTTCCCGTATCTGCCGCAGCAGCCGGGCTACAACAAGCGCCTGCGCAAGCTCGTGTCCACCCTCAACTGGCTGATCACGACCCTGGCCCGGGAAACCAGCGTGTGGACCGATGACGTGTGGGTGGTCGACTCCACCCCGATCGAATGCGGCCGCTCCCGCGAGACCGCCCGCCGTTCGGAGCTGGCCGGCTTCGCCGAGTACGGCTACTGCGCCAGCCATTCCCGCTACTTCTGGGGGCTGCGCCTGCACCTGCTGTGCACCCTGCACGGCCTACCGGTCGGGTTCGCGCTCACCGGCGCCAAGGCAGACGAACGCCTGGTACTGCTGGAGATCCTGCACGCCCAGCCGGGTCTGACCGACCGGCCCCGACAGATCATGATCGGAGACAAGAACTACTTCGGCGCGCAGTTCGAAGCCGCCCTGCCCGAGGCCAACATTCACCTGCTCCGCTCGGCCCGCAAGGGCGAGCCCGAACGGCCTGGCTCCCGGTTCTTCATGCCCCTGCGCCAAACCATCGAATCGATCAACGACACCCTCAAGGGCCAACTCGACCTCGAAGCCCACGGCGCACGCACCGTCGCCGGAGTCCTCGCCCGGATCTGGCAGCGCCTGCTCGCCCTCACCGCCGCCATCTGGCACAACGACACCATCGGCGCGGCCATCAAACGATCCCTGGTCGCCTACGACCACTGACACGGCTTGGAATCACTCGTCTAGTGACCCCCCTCTGTGATCAAGAGGCCCGAACCGTTCGCTATCGACGGTTCGGGCCTCTTGATCACGGGGAGGGCGCACGGGGATCACGGGGATCACGGGGAGGGCGCACGGGGATCACGGGGATCACGGGGAGGGCGCACGGGGATCACGGGGATCACGGGGAGGGCGCACGGGGAT